>JBGSIJ010000071.1:0-7606 GCA_041742595.1 Fimbriimonadaceae bacterium
CAGCCCCAGGATGCGACGAGCCGACATCGAGGTGCCAAACCATGCCGTCGCTGTGAGCGCTCGGGCAAGATCAGCCTGTTATCCCCGGGGTAGCTTATATCCGATGAACCCTGGCGTGCCCACGCACCACCAGAGGGTCACTTAGCTCGACTTTCGTCCCTGCTCGACCTGTGTGTCTCGCAGTCAAGCGCACTCTATACCTATACGCTCAACGGCTGATTTCCAACCAGCCTGAGTGCACCTTTAGGCGCCTCCGTTACCTTTTGGGAGGCGACCGCCCCAGTCAAACTACCCGCCAGTCATTGTCTCCGTACCAGATAATGGCACGGGTTAGCGAACCAGATAAGCAAGGGTGGTGTTCCATTGATGCCGAAGCTCCCACCTACGCTCTACATGGTTACCCAACTCGCAGTGACAGGGTGTAGTAAAGCTCCACGGGGTCTTTCCGTCCTATTGCGCATAGCCCGCATCTTCACGGGCACTACAGTTTCACCGAGCTTCTCGTTGAGACAGTTCCCAAGTCGTTACGCCTTTCATGCGGGTCGGTATTTAGCCGACAAGGAATTTCGCTACCTTAGGACCGTTAGAGTTACGGCCGCCATTCACCAGGGCTTCACTTCAATGCTTCGCTTGCGCTGACATCTCCGATTAACCTACTGGCATTGGGCAGGCGTCAGCCCCTATACTTCGACTTTCGTCTTGGCAGAGACCTGTGTTTTTGGTAAACAGTCGCCTGGGATGCTTCGCTGCGGCCCCTTGCGGGGCGCCCCTTATTCCGAAGTTACGGGGCCCGTTTGCCTAGTTCCTTAACGAGAGTTCTCTCGAACGCCTTAGTCTCCTCGACTCACCTACCTGTGTCGGTTTGCAGTACGGTCAGATATGCTTAATACCGTAGGGATTTTCTAGGCCCTCCTCAGTCCAAGTTCATTCGCCCCGAAGGGCTCCTTTCCCCGGCTCCAGCCTTTACGCCACTCTTTCAAGTGGCCCAGCCTCGGCCTAGCCCGCAACTACCAACAGTGCGGGATTGGACATCGAAAAGCGTCCTCCATAGTCCACATACCTGGGTCCGGAATTTCTACCGGATATCCATCGGCTACGCCTTCTGGCCTTGCCTTAGGGACCGCCTAACCTCCGTCTGACGAACATAGCCGGAGAAACCTTAGGTTTTCGGCGAACAGGATTCTCACCTGTTTTATCGCTACTCATGCCTGCATTCTCACTCCTGAACGCTCCACCAGTGCTTACGCTCTAGCTTCACTGCTGATCAGGACGCTCCCCTACCGATCATCTTACGATGATCCCGAAGCTTCGGGAGTGGACTTTAGCCCCCTTACATTATCCGCGCAAGATCACATTCGGCCAGTAAGCTATTACGCACTTTTTAAAGGGTGGCTGCTTCCAAGCCAACCTCCTGGCTGTTTACGCGATCTCACATCGTTTCACACTTAGTCCACGTTTAGGGCCCTTAGCTGTCGATCTGGACTGTTTTCCTTTTGACGACGGATCTTATCACTCGCCGTCTCACTGCCTGGCTAATTCAATGGTATTCGGAGTTTGGTTGGGTTCGGTAAGCGGGTAAGCCCCCTAGCCCATTCAGTGCTCTACCCCCAAAGAACAACACCAGACGCTGCACCCAAATGCATTTCGGGGAGAACCAGCTATCTCTGCGTTCGATTGGCATTTCACCGGACTAACCACAGCTCATCCCGAGATTTTTCAACATCAATGAGTTCGGTCCTCCATGGTGTGTTACCACCACTTCAACCTGGCCATGGCTAGATCACGCAGTTTCGGGTCTGCTAACGCTGACTTGACGCCCTATTCGGACTCGGTTTCCCTCCGGCTACGCGTCTGAAACGCTTAACCTTGCCAACGCTAACAACTCGCAGGCTCATTCTGCAAAAGGTACGCCATCACACGTCACGGGATTGCTCCCGCCATAGTGCTCTGACTGTTTGTGGGTCGCATGGTTTCAGGTTCTATTTCACTCCCCTCGCCGGGGTTCTTTTCACCTTTCCCTCACGGTACTGGATACGCTATCGGTGACAAGTCGTGTTTAGCCTTACCGAGTGGTCTCGGCAGATTCACGCGGAATTCCTCGTGCCCCGCGCTACTCAGGTACCACCTAAATCTGAATCAAGTTTGGATGTACGGGGCTGTCACCCTCTGTGGCGGTTCGTTCCAAAACTCTTCCATTAACTGATTCAGTACCTTTTTCCACCAACCTCGAATCGAACACTAATGCTCGATTCGGGGGATGGTGGTGGTGGCCCTACAACCCCAACTGGCAAGCCAATTGGTTTGGGCTCCTCCGTGTTCGCTCGCCGCTACTTACGGAATCTCTTCGATTTCTTTTCCTCGGCTTACTTAGATGTTTCAGTTCAGCCGGTTCCCTCCATACCGCCTATGTATTCAGCGATAGGTCGCCAGGCATTACCCTGACGGGGTTTCCCCATTCGGATATCTCAGGATCTACGCTTCTGTGCAGCTCCCCTGAGCGTTTCGCCGCTTACGCGTCCTTCGTCGGCGACTTGTCCCTAGGCATTCACCATGCACCCTCTGTAGCTTCACTAAGCTATCAGCTTTATCGAGTGCTCGATGCGCTTTCTAGATCAGACTCTATGCAACTTTCAAAGATCTCTCTCGCGGCCTCTTTTCCACTTCTGTGGGCCAGCGGCAAGAGAAGATAGTACCAGCGGGCTTCGCGAATGTCAAGGGTTCGCAAAGAAGATTTCAAAAGTCTCTGCCGCCACGGCTGGATGGGGTCGCCACGAAGCCCCGGACCCAGGTCGTCCCGTCTCCGACGTCCACCCGGCATTGAAGGTTCTGGGTTCCAAGTCGGGTTCCCGGGAGGGCGTCGGCCTGGCCCGCCGTGATCACGTCCCGCACCAGCACTCCGTTCCGGTACCAGCGGTAGCGATAGCGGACGATGTCGTAGTCCGGGTCGTCCAGCACCAGGTCCGTGCTCACACGGCAGAACACCACCTCGCCCGGCTTCGGGTTGGGAGGATCCAGGAAGCCGGAGACCGGGTTGGGTGGAAGGTTCGTGCGATCCCCCTCGCCCGCCACCACACGAAAGGGAGCCTCCGTTTCTACGCCCCCCATCGTCACCCGGACCTTCCAGGTGCCCACGGTGTCCAGGTTCAAGTTGTAGCGCCACCACCACCAAGACCAGCGGTATCCGCCCGCGTTGTTGAGGCTCTGGGTTCCCGAGTCGAATACCGAGGTGCCGTTCGGGCGGAAGAACTGGACCCGCCAGGTGGCCATCGCCGAGACGTTGTGCAGGTTCATCCACCAAGACACGCCCCGTACGCCGGCCACGAAGGTTCCCGTTCGAGGCATGTCGTACGGCAACCCTTGGTAGTTCTCCAGCAGCGCGCTGGTCACATTCAAGTCCCGTAGGTACGCGTCTCGCCGAATCGGAGTTTGGGAGACCCAGTTACTTCGACCCGGGTTGCAGGCTCCCGCTGAGGGCTCGACCCACTGACTCTCGTACCAAGTCTCGAAGTGGAGGTGAGGCCCGGTGCTGTTGCCGCTGCTCGCGGTCATCCCCAACTGCTGCCCGGCCCGCACCACGTCGCCCACCTGTACGGCCACGCTTCCGTTCCGCATGTGCCAGTAGTACGTGTAGTGAGTGCCGGTGTGCCGGACCACCACGTAATTGGCCGGTTGCCCGGTGGCGGCGGTGTTCATGTCGAAGTTGCCATCGGCCCGGGAGACGACGACCCCATCGAGCGCGGCAAAGATTGGCACCCCGATCGACTGCTCGCCAAAGCTCCGCAGGTCCACGTCGTGGCCCTGGTGCCCGTTGTAGGTGAAGTTGGTGCAGTCCCAGTCTTTGTGGGCCGCAGTAGGGTCCATGTCCGCGAAGTTGTTCACGAAGAGGTCTCGCCACAGATTTCCGCCCTGGGGAAAGAACCGGTAGGGCTCAGCGGCAGGCGTCAGGCGCCCGCGGCCAGCGAAGTTCTCGTAGCGCGCGACGTCTGCCTGCACCCGGATGCGCTCCGCTGGCGTGATGCAGTCGCCTGCCTGGTCGCCGTACAGCGGCCCGCCACCCCGAGCCGCCAACTGGGCGCCCCCGAGTACCAACCCCAGAACCAGGCCACAAAACATACGCGAGTTATAGCCAAGTCCAGCTTTAAGAATCAAGTTCATTGCCAAAAGGCGGATCGGGTAACACCGGACCATGCCGTTGGTAGACATGCCCCTCGAAAGTCTCCGCACCTACACGGGCCGAAATCCGCGGCCGACCGACTTCGATGCGTACTGGGATGAGGGTCTGGCCGAGGTGCGGAGCCTGGATCCCAAGATCGAGCGGATCACCGTCCCTAGTCCCTGCAACTTCGCGGATCTCTACCACCTCACCTTCGAGGGCGTTGGTTCCGCCCGGGTTTACGCCAAGCTCCTCGTACCCAAGCGGCCGACGGGACAAGGGCTCCTTGAATTCCACGGATATAGCGGACACTCAGGTGACTGGCTTGGCAAACTCGCCTGGGTCGCGCAGGGCTTCGTCGTCGCGAGCTTGGACTGCCGGGGGCAGGGCGGTCGAAGCCAGGACGTTGGCGGCGTGCAGGGCACCACCCTGAACGGGCACATCATCCGCGGGCTGGACGATCCCGATCCCCGCAAACTCCTGTTCCGCCAGATCTACTTGGACGCCGCCCAGCTCGCGGGCATCGTGATGGACATGCCCGAGGTCGATCCGACGCGGGTGGGCGCCTTTGGCGGCTCCCAAGGGGGAGGCCTGACCCTGGCTTGCGCCGCCCTTGAGCCCCGGATCGCCCGCGCCGCGCCCGTCTTCCCTTTCCTCTGCGACTATCAGAGGGTTTGGGAGATGGACCTCGCCAAGGATGCCTACTCCGAGCTACGGACCTTCTTCCGCCACTTCGATCCGCGGCACCACCGAGAGGAAGAGGTCTTCTCTCGCCTTGGCTACATCGACAACCAGCACCTTGCCCCCCGGATTCGCGCCGAGGTGATGATGGGAATCGGATTGATGGATACCATCTGTCCGCCCTCGTCCCAGTTCGCAGCGTTCAATCGGATTCCGTCGAAGAAGGAGGCGGTGATCTACCCGGATTACGGCCACGAGGGGCTCCGCGGGCACGACGACCTTATCTTCGAGTTCCTCTGCGGGTTGTGACCGGGAGCATGCCATGACCGAAGCAGCCCGTCTGGCAAAGGAGATCTACACGGAGGTCCTGCGCGAGGTCCGTGGCAATCGCCTCATCGCGGCACTCGTCGACTGGGATGGGCGCTTGCTGACCTTCCGCCCCGGCTTGGCCGCGCCACCCCCGTGGCATTCAGGCCCGATTAGTGTCGACCTCGAGGGCAAACGCCTTCGCCTTGCGGGGGCCGGAAAGGCCTCGGTGTCGATGGCCCAGGGTCTCGAATTGGTGCTCGGGTCACGAATCTCGGACGGCCTGATCGTGACAAAGGCCGGCGACCCGGGAAACCTAGCCCGCTGCCGAATCCTGGAGAGCAGCCACCCCCTGCTGGACGAGCGATCGCTCTTGGCCGGCGCCGCGATGCGCGGGTTTGCCGAAAGCTGCGGTCCGGAGGACGTGGTCGTCTTGTGCCTCTCCGGCGGAGCCTCCGCTCTTCTAGAGGACTTGCCGGCGGGCTGGACGCTCGCGCAACTCCGGGACCTGAACGAGCGCCTCCTGGCGTCCGGCGTAGACATCCATGAGATGAACCGCCAAAGGCGAGCGGTCTCTCGTCTCAAAGCCGGCAGACTGGCGGCCTTGTTTGCCCCGGCCCTGGTGATCACGTTGGTCATGAGCGACGTGGAGGGCAATCCCCCCGAGACCATCGGCTCCGGCCCACTCTATTGCCCAGAAGTTCCCCACCTTTTGGTGGCCGACCGCACGACCGTAGAGCGTGCGGCCTCCGCGGCGGCTCAGGCCCGGGGCCTTCGTCCGGTGGTTGGCCCCAAACCCCTGTCGGGCGAGTGCCGTGAGCGGGCGGCAAGCTTCGTCTCAGAAGGATTGTCAAGGCTGGCACCGGGCGAGGTTGGGATCGGCACGGGGGAGACGGTAGTCGACCTTCGCACCGTCGAGGCTTCCTTCCTCGGCCAAGGGGGGCGCGCCCAGGAGTTCGCCATGGCGGGAGCAAAGGCGATCGACGGACAGAGCGGAGTCGCCCTCCTGTGCGGGTCCACCGACGGGACCGATGGCCCAACCGAGGCCTCCGGCGGGGTGGTGGACGGGGGTTCGGTCAGTCGCGCGTTGGCGAATGGAGTTGCGTGGGAGGATGGCATGGCCCGCCACGACTCGCGGCGCTTTCTGGAAGCCTGCGGGGGGCTCATCACAACTGGACCCTCCGGGAGCAACCTGAACGACCTGGCCCTCCTGGTCCGGACTTAGGCTTTCGGCTGGGCCAGCAGGGTGGCTAAGCCATCGCCGCCGAACGACGGTCCGCGCGAGACGACCGGCAGTCCTACGTCGGCAAACCAAGTATCCCACTCCTCCAACGCAGTTGCACGGGTGCACTGAGCAAACCGCTCGACCCCGCCGTCAGACACGACGAGGTACTCCTCAAGGAGCGTCGACTGTTCCTCGTGCCAAACGGCTGAGTCCAGCAGGAGGTGCGGCTGCGGGCAGAACAGCCCCTGAGACAGGTAACGCCAAGCTTGGGGCCGGCTTCCGGAGCGAATCCCATCCGGAACGCTGACCTCCCAGAGCAGGGCTCCACCGTTATCCACGGCATCGGCAGCGCGCCGTACAATGGCTTGCACCTCCTCAACCGGGAAGGTGTTGGCCTCCCCAAAGAGCATCATCGCCAGGTGGTACGGCCCTTCGAGTTCGGCAGACCGAACGTCGGCGAGGGCAAACCGGGCGCCTTCGACGCGATTCTCGTTGGCGTACTCGATCGATGCCGGCGAGAAGTCGATCCCGTGAACGTCGTGGCCCATCGAGGCCAACCGGTTCGCATACAGCCCAGGGCCGCAGCCGAGGTCGAGGATTGAGGACGGCTTCCTTTCTAGCACCACCTCGTGGATCCATTTGCAGGCCAACTCGATCTTCTCCGTGCGCCGGCTGGCAAGGTCGTGCTCCTGCGAAAGATGCTCGCGCAGCATGCGCCGGGAGAACTCGGGATCGTTCCATGGGATCTTGAACGCGTCCATCCAGGGTCGGAGAGGTTGGCTGAGATCCTCGATTCGCATACTGGGATCATGGCTCGTTTTGGCCATCCAAGAGGCCGCGGCTAGCCATCCCAAGGGCCGCCTGAAGCCAGGCTTCGGGCCTAGGAACCGGAGCGGCTCCTAGGGACGCCAGGACACGTAGAGCCACCGAGCCGTCTTCTGGAACCGCCAGGCGAGTCAGCCGGCGGCGCAGGGCGCCCACCGCCCCGTGCCACGAACCTCCCTCGCGGTACCGGGCGTGGGCCACGAACACCGCCTCTGCACCCGCGTACACAAAGGTGTTCCGCTCCATCGCAGCTGCCCGCGAGAACGGCTCCCCGGGGGAACAGACGGACAACCGCAGGCGGCCCGGTTGGGCGTCCATCGGGGTCAGCCCCCGCGCAAGGATTTCGACTAACGGAAGTAGTGGACCGCCCTGGGCATCGGCAACCCCCAATGCGCCCTCGGCCGCCGCGTGGTCGC
>JBGSIJ010000072.1:0-3020 GCA_041742595.1 Fimbriimonadaceae bacterium
AGCGCGGCGACCCTCGCCGCTGCTACGCCGCACTCCGCGCGCAACCGAGGATCAAGCGCCAGAAGGACGGCGCACAGTGCTCGCAAGTCCTCCGTTGCGGCACCTTCGCCACCCACACCGTGGTCCACGCAAAGGCCGCCATCAAGATGCCCAAGGAGATGCCGCTGGACAAGGCGTGCCTCATCGCTTGCGGCGTCATCACCGGGGTCGGGGCGTGCATGAACACCTCGCCGGTGTTCGCGGGCGCCAAGGTCGCGGTCATCGGATGCGGCGGCGTGGGATTGAGCGTGATCCAGGGGGCCAGGCTCCAGCATGCCAGCCAGATCATCGCAGTCGACGTGAATCCGGTGAAGCTGGAGTGGGCCAAGAGCTTCGGCGCGACCCATTTGGTCAACGCCAAGGAAACCGACCCCGTGGCCGAGGTCCGCCGGATCACCGAGGACGGCTGGGACGGCGGCGTCAACTTCGCCTTCGAGGCCACCGGCATTCCCGCCTGCACCGAGCAGGCGGTCAAGATGCTGGCCTACGGCGGCACCGCCACCACCATCGGCTTCCCCGCCTCGACCGACAGCGTGAACCTCAACCTGGGAGACATGGCCACCGGCGTGTACTGGAACAAGGCCGCCCTCCGGGTCTGCCACTGCGGAGACACCCTTCCGGCAACGGACTTCCCTCTCCTGGCCGATCTGTACCTGAAAGGCCAGCTAAACCTAGACTCGATGGTCACGCGAAGGATCGCGTTGGAAGACGTGGAGGCCGCCTTCCACGAAATGGAAACCGGCAACGTGATCCGCAGCGTGATCGTCTTCTAGCGCTCGCCCGGCAGAACGATCCCCTTCAGGATCACCCGCTGGGCGAGCAAGAACACCAGCAGGGTCGGCAGCGCCGCCAGCGTGAGGGCGGCCATCATCACCGCCTTTGGCGCACTGCCCTGCAACTGGTAGATGAACACCATCAGCGTCCACACCTTCTGGTCTTGGGCAACCAGGAAAGCGTAGAGGAACGCGCCATAGGCGCCCATGAAGGCCAGAAGCGCCAAGTAGCCCAGGACGGGCCGCGACAACGGGAGGGCGATTCGCATCATCATCGTGGTCTCGGGCGCCCCGTCGATCTGGCCCGCCTCGAACAGCTCCTGAGGCAGCGAGTCGAAGAACCCCTTCAGCAGAAAGATCATGTAGCCGCTGGCGGCGGTCGGCAGAACCAGCGCGGCAAAGGTGTTCAGAAGCCCAAGGTCCTTAAGCAGGAGGAACGACGGGATCATCGCCACCTCCGCCGGAAACGCCATGGTGGCGAGCAGGAAGATCAGGATCTTCCCGGACTGCCGAATGGGATACCGCGAGAGCGCGTACGCGGCCAGCGGGTTCACGGTGAGCTGGGCCAGGATGCTCAGTAGGCAGAAGATCGCCGTGTTGAGCAGCGCGTTCCCGTGCAGCAGGATGTAGTTCAGGATGTACCGGAAGTTGCGTCCTGCGAACTCCGCCCGAATCTGGGGGGCGCCCTTAGCGGCTAACTCGCGCTCGTAGCTGGCCACCGGAAGGTCCCCGTAGCCGCGCCGCCGCCCCGCCTCGGTGGCGGCCTCAAACTCATCGGGGGTGGCCTTGTCGCCCAAGTCTCGGCAGAGCCAGATCCCTTCCGGGGTGATGTCGCGATACTGGTCCGGCAGACCCTTCGCGCGAAACTCCGCGGCCATTGCCAAAGCCTCCGGCGAGGACGACTCGTTGGGGAGCTTCAGGTTCTCGAAACTCGACCCTCCCTGCGCCACGGCTGCCGGCACGTCCACAAAGGTGTTCCGGTACTTGCTGCGAACGTACTCCTGATAGAGCCGAGTCTCGAAAACCGGAAGCCGGTACTCGAGCGGCAAAGTTCGCTTGAACCCGATCCACTCCTGGTACTTGCGGGTCGTGGGCGGACGCCAGGTCTTACGCTCCAGCAGTTCCGCCGGGGGCACGCAGGTCTGGAAAGCGGTGTTCTCCTCGCCGTAGGCGATGTTGAGCGCCTCCACGGTGGGGAATCGGAGCCGCAGCCAGTCTTGGTATAGATCCTGCAACCTGCCGGTGGACTGCAGGGGAGCGGTTCGGTAGGCGGCCCGCCACATATCGGGAGTCAAGAGCTTGAGAAATCGCCGGTAGCCGTCGGCAGGAACTCCGTCCGGGCCAAGCGCCCGGGTTGCCGCGATCTCGCGCGCATCTCCGGAGTACCGGTCGTCCAGGTGCTTGGCCGCAAGGGCGTCCGCGTCCTGCAGGTAGGCCGGGATCAGGAGGTTGTCGTTCTGGTCGGTGGGGCCCTTGAGCCCCGTCGACAGCATCAGCAGGAAGGGGAGCACCGTCGTCGCCGCGCCAAGCAGGAGGACGGCGTAGAGCAGCAACAGCGCCAACCGAGCGCGCGGCCGCTTCCGCCCAACCCTCCCTACCAGACTCATTCCTCCATTCTGACGTTGGGCGGTACCCTTCGCGCATGTCCGCCGAGAGTTGGAAGCGCCTTTTCCAGGAGCAAGGGTGGATCGCCGCCGACCGCCTGGCTCCCGCCTACCGGGGCGTCGAAGACATCGTGGTCGTGATGCGTTCCTCGGAGGAGCGTTGCTTCCCGATCCGCGACCTCATCCAGGCCACCGAGGAATTCCTCGTCTTCCAGGGCGTCTATGGAGACCGGCCCGACGGCGACGCCTCCATCGAGGTCTACAAAGTTTGGTTCCACTGGAGCGACATCCTCGCGGTCTGGGACTACCGAGACCCGCTCAAGAGCGCTTTCGCCTAGTCGGTCCAGCCCCGAGACTTCTCGACCGCCTTGGCCCAGGTCGCTCGCATCGAGCTACGCTCGTCCGCGCTGATGCGCGGCTCGAAAACCCGGTCGATTTGAATGCTCGGCGCTTCCGACCAGAGCCCGCAAGCGAGGCCGGCAAGCAGGGCTACCCCGCGCGCCGTCGTCTCGGTGATCGCCGGGCGAACCACCGGAACCGCACTGAGGTCGGCCTGAAGCTGCATCAAGAAGCCGTTCGCCGCCATTCCGCCATCCACGCGCAG
>JBGSIJ010000073.1:0-70335 GCA_041742595.1 Fimbriimonadaceae bacterium
TGAAAGCGCACTTTCGAGGGCAGCAACCCGTCTACAGCAGCCACAAGCTCCGCTACACCGACCTTACGGGAAAGCAAAAGCGACTCTATTCGAAGAGACCCCCCTTGACTGTCTAGGACAGCGTCTATTCGGATTCGACCCTTTCCAGGGTCGAGGAGGTGTGGGGATCGTACACCCGGGTCTTCGACCGCCGTGCAATTCGGATTCGACCCAGGGTCGGGGAGGCGCGGGGGACCGTAAACCCTGGGTCTTCGACCGCCGGGATATTCGGATTTGACCCTTCCAGGGCCGGGGGATGGGGACCTAAAACCCGGGGGCTTCGACCGCCGGGCCATCCGGATTCGACCCTTCCAGAGTCGGGGAGGTGCGGGGATCGTAGACCCAGGGTTTTCGACCGCCGGGCAATTCGGATTCGACCATTCCAGGGCCGAGGGATGGGGACGCAGACACCGCCGGGCTGTTTTGGATTCGACCCTTCCGGGGTCGGAGAAGTGGCGGTTAAGGCGCTCAAGGATTCGGGAGGTTGGCTCGTGGGGTTCCGCGGGACGGGGCGGAGGCGTGGCTCTGGGGCGGGTCTTTGAGCGGAGTTGGTGTGGGGGTGGAGGTTGTGGGCGAGCGTGCGGGGACGGACGGCTTGAAATCTGTCCCCCGGCCCAGACGTTCTCCACGTGGGCTCGGCCCCGGGTGGCCCTCGCTGGCCCCGGTAAACTTCGAGCAAGTGAAAGCCATCGCGAAGGTGCGTCCCGAACCCGGTGTCGAGATCATCGAAGCTCCCGAACCTCAGGTCGTTCCTGGAAGCGTCAAGCTCAAGCTGGAAGCCGCCAGCGTTTGCGGCACCGACCTCCATATCTTCAATTGGGACGCCTGGTCGGCGTCTCGGATCCACCCACCGCGGATCATTGGGCATGAGTTCTGCGGGACCATCGTCGAGGTCGGCGAGGGAGTTTCGGACCGTGCCGTCGGCGACTTCGTCGCCAGCGAGTCCCATATCGTGGACCCCAACGGCTGGTGGTTCAAGGCGGACCTAGCCCACGTGGACCCCGACACCAAGATCCTTGGAGTGGACGTGGATGGCGGATTTGCCGAGTACGTGGTGATCCCAGCCCAGAATGCTCGGCCCACCGACCGTAGCATCCCCCACCGGTACGCTTGCTTCCAGGATGCCCTCGGCAACGCGGTGCACACCGCCATGGCCGGCCCGTTGAAGGATCAGCGGGTGCTGATAACGGGGATGGGGCCGATCGGCCAGTTTGCGGCGGCGGTTTGCCAGGCGATGGGCGCAAGCCAGATTGTCGCTACCGAAGTCAGCCCGTTCCGGATCGAGATCGCCCACAAGATGGGCATCGAGACCGTGCTCAATCCAGCCAAGGACGACGTGCCGAAGTGCCTCGCTCAGCTTGCGCCGGAGGGATTCGACGCGACGCTGGAGATGTCGGGGCATCCTAGCTCGCTGGCCTTGGCGGTCGAGCACACACGACCGGGCGGTAGGATCAGTCTCCTCGGCGTCTATCCGAACTCGGTTCAGAGCATCGACATCAACCGGGTCATCTTCAAGGGGATTCAGCTTCAGGGAATCGTGGGGCGGAAGCTCTGGGAGACCTGGGATCAGATGGGCGAGTTGCTGCGATCGGGCAAGTTGAACCTGGATCCGGTGATCACGCACACCATGCACTACACCGAGTTCCAGCGGGCGATGGAGCTGATGACGAAGGGCGAGGCTGGCAAGGTCGTTTTCAGCTTCGAGTAGAAGCGGTATCCTCTTAGGGTTCGCCGGGGTGGCGGAATGGTAGACGCGGTGGTCTCAAACACCATTGGGGTCAAACCCGTGCGGGTTCGAGTCCCGCCCCCGGCACCAACTCTCTAGGAACTCGCGATCAGTTCGCGGCAGGGAGGCGCGGTGGAACTGCGCACCACGAGGCGGTTCGGCAAGGTTTGCCCGTTGCCCGCGATGCTCCCGTTCACGATCTCGACCACGGCGCGCGTGGCGAGGGTTGCCAGCTCACTGATCGGCTGTCGGATGGTGGTGAGACCCGGGGTCACCAGTTCGGCGACGGTGACATCGTCGAAGCCCACGACGCTGAGCTCCTCCGGAACGGAGATGCCCAAACTCTTGGCGGCGCGAAGCACGCCGAACGCGATCTCGTCGTTTGCGCAGAAGATGGCGGTCGGCCGATCTTCGCTCCCAAGGATCTGCATGGCTTGGTCGTAACCCTTGTGCCAGACGAAGCCGGCTTCTCGAATCCAGTCCTCCGGGCAGTACAGCCCGCGTGACGTGACTTCGCTTCGGAAGGCCTGCTCACGAAGGATCGAGTCTTGGAGGAGGGGGATGCCGGAAAGATGGGCAATCCGCGTATGCCCCAGACCGGCGAGGTGCTCGATGGCTAGGCCAACGCCCTGCGCGTTGTCGCAGCTGAACTGGAGCACGTCGTCGAAGTTGGCGCTTGAGATCGTGGCGTAAGGGATTCGGTACTCGCGCACTAGGTCTAGGAGCGGCGAGTTAGAGGGGATGGCCACAAAGATCAGGCAATCGACGCGGCCGTCGAGCAACTGGTCGGCGAGGGTCGAGACTTCGAGCTGATCGCAGCGGGTGAAAATCAGGACGTCGTGGTGCTGGGCCTCGGCCTCGTTGACGATGCCGTTGAGGGCACCTTGGAGGAAAGGGCTGAGCACGATGTCGCGGTGGGTGGTGCTGGGAACAATGCCAATCGTGTGGGTACGGCGCGTGATCAGCGACCGCGCGAGCCGGTTGGGTCGATAGCCCAGCTCCTTGGCAACCCGATGCACGCTTTCTTTCACGTGGTCTGGCACCGAGCGCGGCCCGCCGTTGAGCGCGTAGCTTACGGTGCTGACCGAGATATTGAGCGCTCGCGCGATGTCTTTGATCGTGGCCGCCATTGGCCCCTTCATTATAGGGAGTTGGATGCGAAACGTTTCGCTATCCCGGACAATTGTCGGGAATCTTGTCCAATGGCGGCACTTTGAGGGTGGCTAGGTGTATTGGACGACGCCAAGAATGTTGCCTTCGGGGTCGCCAATCTCGGCGGACCAGCCCACGGAGGGGACTTCCGACTTCTGGCTGACGACCTGGCCTCCATGAGCGGAAGCCTTGCCTAGGATCGCGTCCAGGTCCTCGACTTGGATCCAAACCGAGGGAGACCTCCCGGGCAGGACTTCTTCGACTAGCATCAGCCCTCCAACGTGGGTCTCGCCTACGCCGAAGATGCGCATTCCGGGAATGAAACTGCGGAAGGTCCAGTCGAAGACCCCCTTGTAGAAGGCCTCGGATCGGTCGAGGTCGACGGTCTGGATTTCGATATGGCAGACGGTGTTCATGTCTCGACTAGTTTCAACCGATCTGGACCGTGCGAGGTTGACAGTTCTTGCAGAAATCGCGCGGAGAAACCCCGAAGTGCCGCTTGAACGACCTTGAGAACGCGCTCAGTTCCGAGTACCGCAAGGCGGCCATGACTTCGATTGGCTTGGCGCCCGCAGCCAGGAGCCGCGCCGCCTCTTCGGCCCGCAGCCGATCGGCAAGGGTCTTGGGAGACGCCCCGTAGGTGGCAGTGAACAGGCGCTGCAGGTGAGACGGGGATACGCCTGCCTTAAGGGAAAGGGCACTGAGGTCTGGGCAGCCTCCCTCGGAGACGTCCTGATGGACCTGCTCTAGAAGGATCAGAAGCTCGGCGCGGGTCCGCCACCGTTTGCTGGGCACTTTGGCGGCGGCAAGCGCGAATCGGCAGGGTCCCGGCATGGCTAATAGGATCCAGGTCTATGAAATGGCATGAAGGCTCCCCCCGCGGCGGAGCCTTCGGAGTCCGGGATTCTAGGCGTAGTAGACGCCGTCCAGGGCGGCCCACATGGAGGCGCAGACTACGGAGCAGGCGGTTCGGGTCTGGGCGAACTCGGCGTCCGACATGGTCGCGGCGGTCTTTCGCAGGAGCTCGGCTTCGGCCACGTCGTCGGCGTGAACGCGGAAGTACTCCTTGCCCTTCTCGGAGATGCTGGTGTAGTGCTCGTTTAGGCCGTCGAGCTTGCTGCGGGAGGTGTGGGGCTGCTGGGCCTCGAACGCGTAGAGCGCGCCGACGGCGGTGGCCTTGGAGCCGAACAGCGAATCAGCGGCGGCCACCAAGGTGGCGGTCTGGGGGTTGGCGGCAACGGTCTGGGCGTTCAAGTCGGACTTGAAGTCGCCCCACAGGACCTCGTGCTCACGCTCTTCTTCGGCGTAGTGCGCCTCGCCGAGGGTTTCCCATCCCTTGGCGATGGTGGCCACAAACCGGCCGTACTCGGAGGCGTAAGCCTGTAGCTTGGAGGAGGGCAGAGTGCCCATGCGCCAGTCCTGGTAGAAGGGATGGGCGTTGAGGTCGTACTGGGCAATGATGACGTCTAGTTCTGCGACTCGGTTCATGGTTTGTTCCCCCGTAGCGACGTTCGGCACCGCCGAGACGTCCATAAAGTTCAAGCTCTAAAGATACCGCGTGATGGAATTTGGGGCGAAAATCTGTTCAAATCGCGAGACATGTGTTATCCTGGTAATGATATGGGGATTTTGCCCCCTGAGGCATTGCTTGGAGGAAAGATGAAAAAGTTGTTTGCTGTATTCGCAGGTGTGGCCGCCATCGGCTCGGCTCATGCCGTTCTTCTCGTGGACGAGGGATTCGACGACGTTTCGACGCTCACCCTTGGAGGCTGGTCGTTCAATAACGCGAGCTCGCCCATTGGAACGACCGACTGGTTCCAGGGCCTCGACGGAATCTTCAACGCCCAGGCTGGCCCGACCGACTCTTACATCGCGGCGAACTACGAGAACGTAGACAACCTCGGCACGATCGACAACTGGATGATGACCCCTACGGTCAGCATGAAGAACGGGGACACGATCAGCTTCTGGACCCGAACCGCCGGTACGGTCTTCCCGGATCGCCTTCAGCTCCGCATGAGCCTGAATGGAGCCAGCAGCGACGCCGCCGACTTCAGCACTCTCTTGGTCGACATCAACCCCACGCTTGACCCGTTCCTCTACCCGGATACTTGGACGAAGTTCTCCGTGACCGTTGCTGGCCTTGGCGCCCCCACGGTGGGCCGCTTCGGCTTCCGCTACTTCGTGACGGACGCCGGTATCGGCGGAGCGAACGCCGACTACATCGGCGTGGACACCGTTCAGTTCGACGCGGTTCCGGAACCGGCAACTCTGACGGCATTGGCCGTTGGCGCGCTCGCGATGGCTCGACGACGACGAAAGGCGTAAGCCAAACTAGGATGAAGTGCCTGAGAAAGGCGGAGCAGGTTTGCTCCGCCTTTCTTGCGTCTAGGGAGGCGCCCTGGTCGTCCCTATTGGCATGCTCTCGCTGATCGCCGCTTGCGTCCTTTGGCAACCCGTGGCCCCCGACTACCGTCCGTCGGGCCCTCGGATTCAGTTCACGCTCTCCAGTGGGCGATCCTTTGAGATCACGACGGACCCCAAATCGTCGCCCCGAACGGTGGCACACATTCTGGGGCTGGTCAAGCGCGGCTTCTACGATGGACAGCGGGTCCATCGGGTGGAGTGGTGGGTGACCCAGTGGGGCGCGCCGGCCAGCCGCAATAAGCCGCTGGATTCGAACGAAGTGGGCGACGGCGGAAGCGGGATCACCCTACCCTTCGAGCGCAGCGAGGTCGACTTTCGACGAGGCGTCGTGGGCATTGCTAGCGAAGGGCTTCAACTTGGCGGCGACTCGCAGCTGTTCATCATCAAGCAGGACGCTCTACGCTTGTACGGCAGCTACGCCGTGGTTGGGAAGGTGACCAAGGGCATGGACGTGGTAGGCCAGATTCAGCGGGGAGACCGCTTCAAGAAGGCGTCGGTTCTCGCTCCTTAGGGTGATCTTGGCCGAGGTTCAGATCGTGGTTGCCGGGCCGGAGATGCTTGGCGAGGTGTTGACGATCCCGTCTCGGTTCGTGGTTTGCGAGCGGCTGGTGCCGGAGACGCTTGGTTCCGTGCCAGAGGCCCTGGCTTGGATCAAGGATTACGACCTCTTCGAGGCAGATCGCCCGGATCGGTTGCCTCTCCGGTACGACGTGGGTTGTTGGGGCGTTCTGCTGGCGCGATCAGGGGACCTGCTTGTTGGAGCGATGGTGTTGGCCTGGAGAACGCCGGGCTTCGAGCCGTTGGATTCTCGGGACGATCTGGTCTGGGTTGTGGACCTCAGGGTTCTTCCCAACTTCCAGGGCGGCGGGATCGGGACGATGCTGTGGGGTGCGGCCGAGAGGTGGGCAGAGGAGCGTGGCGCGGCAGAGATTCGGGTTGAGACGCAGGACGTCAACGTTCCGGCATGTCGGTTTTATCAGTCGGTGGGATGCGATCTTCTCTTCGCGGACGCGGATGCGTATGGCCCGGATCTGGACGAGGCGCGGTTGATTTGGGGCAAGCGGCTAGGTTAGCGCTGGATTCCAGAGCGCGTCTGGTATCCTCTTTCTTCTTCTGTGGGGGATTAGCTCAGTTGGGAGAGCGCCTGCTTTGCAAGCAGGATGTCAGGGGTTCGAGTCCCCTATCCTCCACCAAATCCCAAAGCGACGATAATAGAGGCCAGTATGCTCGTCATCACGGCCCTCGCCCTCGGCTCGCAATTCGTCTGCTCGAGTCCATCGCCGATCTGGGCGCCACCCGGCCTCGCCGACGACGCAGTTTCATTCGTGGCATTCCGAGGCTCGTTCACCACGGGCGCACCCGAAGTAACGCTCAACGCCGTCGGCGCCTCCGAATATCTCATTTGGCTAGACGGAAAGCTCGTGATGGACGGTCCCGCGCGCTACAGCCGAGCGTTTCCAGAGTATCAATCGACTCTCTGCAAAGTCGCCCCCGGAAGCCATACCATCACGGCGCAAGTGCGAAACACCGGAGTGTCGAACCGCATTCTCCCGAAGATTCCGCCCTTCCTCTGGTGCGGAATCACCGAACACTCCACGCAAGTACCCATCACCTGGACCTGCCAACGCATGGGCGAGTACAGCCCTCGCGTGCACCGCATCAGCGACATCCTAGGCTGGATCGACTGGGCGGACCTCCGACAGTCGTCGCCAAGTTGGGTCGCGCCCGTTCAGACTGATCCCGGAATCGGACCCATCAAGCCATGCCCGGCGCGCCCTGTTCGAATGAACACCCTCCCGATGAAGCGCATCGCGACCGGGAAATTGGCATCTGCCTACGGATACGAGAAAGACGAAATCGCCGCGCGGTTCTTCCTCGACGACCTCGACCCCAAAGAAGTGCCTCCGCAAGGCCTTTGGCGACGTTACGATCTCGGTCGTGTAAGACTCGGCCGCCCACGCCTCACTCTCGATTGCGCACCCGGAACCATCATCGAGTTCGGCTCCAGCGAGCAACTCCGGCACGGGCGCGTGGCCCCGTGGATCACCCTCTCCGGCTCGACCACATGCAATTTGGACCACATCGTCTCGAGCGGCGGAATCCAGACCATCATGCCCTTCACCCCAAAGGGCGGACGGTTCATCGAAGTCCACATCAAGAGCGACCGCCCCGTCAAATTCATCCGCGAGGAGTTCCTCGAACGCACGTGGTTCGACGATCCACAAGGGAGCTTCACTTGCGACGACCCGCTCCTGAACAAGATATGGAAGACCGGGGTCGAAACCGTGCGCGCTTGCGCCGACGACACGCTGGTCGACTGCCCAACTCGTGAGCGCGGCCAGTGGACCGGAGACATCGCGAGCGTCGCCATGGACATCACCGCGTACGGCATGGGCGACCTCACGCTCCTTCGCCGCGCGCTGGTTCAAGCTGCCCAGGCCGCAAACGAGAGCGGCTTAGTCGCCGGAGTCGGACCGGGCGACCCGGGATATCTTTCCACCTACGCTGCCCAATGGACGACGGCATGCGTCCACTATTGGCAGCTAACCGGCGATAAGTCATTGATCACGGAGCTTCACGATGCCGCGAAGCGAAACATGGACGCTTTCGCCAGCCATCTCCACCCCACCGGTCTCGATGGCAACCTCGGATGGGGATTCGTCGATTGGGGCTACACCGGCAACGCCGGCGCCAGCGACATGGCTCTAAACCTCCATTATCTGAGCGCCCTACGCGCGATGGAAGTTTGGGAGCAAGCGTTAGGCAACAGCGCCGCCCTCGCCAAGGCGCAAGACGCGACCAAGCGAGTTCAGTCGATTGTGCAACGCTGGCTGGAAGAGCAGCGGAGCCACCCTGGAGGCTGGGATAACGTCGGCTACCACGCCGCCGTCCTCGCGCTTTACAATCATCTCATCCCACAAGAACAGGTGGCCGCATGCGTCGAACGCATCAAGCGGCACCTGTTGAACTGCTTCCCAAACAACCCTCGCGGTCCGCGACTCTCCGATCCCTCGATGAGCAATTCTCAGGTCATCACACCGTACTTCGGACACTGGGCGATGGCGGTGCTCATGCAGAATGGTGAGGCGGATTTCACCCTCGATCAGTATCGAAAATGCTGGGGCTGGGCGCTCAGCACCGGAGCCACAACCTGGCTCGAAGTCTTCGACACCCGCTGGTCGCATTGCCACGAATGGTCCGGCTGCCCCACCTGGCAACTTTCGCGCTATGTCTTGGGAATTGAACACGCGTTCCACAAGTCGCCCCGTGAGTTCACGTTTAAACCAATGCAAACGAGACTTCACGCTGCGTCAGGGACCATCCCTTTTGCCAACGGCGGCTTGCTACATGTGAGTTGGACGCGGAAAGGACAGACGCGCGAAGTCTCGATTTCGACGAACCGTCCGGTGACGATCGATTTTCAAGACAGGCAAGTTGAGGTTGTAGGCAACTATCGGACAAAAATTCCTTGGTAGATGTGATGGGTGTGGCTGGCTGCTAATCGCAAAACTCACTCAGCAGCACGGCCGCGACAGGGCGGTTAGGCGTTGCACACGACCCGGCCGCGCCGACGGTTCCAGCGTGGACTCATCTCCCACCAGTTCGACTTTCGTCCACCAATCTCCACACCGCGAAGAAGAGTTCCTGGGCAGTTATCGGGTCCCCGAACCTAGTTCCCGGCGGATTGGCCGATGACGATGGGGACGTAGCCAACCTCTAGTCCCATTGGCGGCGTGACGAGTAGAGCCGGATCGAGCGCGACCCGTTTCCCGCGGGTCGGCGGGGCCATGTAGTCTCGGTTTGAAGGCCATCGCGCGTGCAGTTTCTCCACCAGGGCTTGAAGCCGAGCGGTCTTTTCGGCGGTCCAGTTGTATTGCTGGAACGACGGTTGATCGACGAACCGGTACCAGGAGTAGGTCACCACGGATCCATCGGCAAGGGCAACAGAAAACGGCCCAACCTTCGGGCCAGGATTCGTCCAAGCGCCAGTCTTCGGCGAGGCGTAGGCGGCTCCCTTGGCGGCCTGCTTGAACTCTTTGGCTCGTAGACCGGACGTTACGGGGACAGCCTTCGCGGGAATGGCGTGCCGTTCGTTGCCGACTTCCTTGAAGAACTGCGGGAAGCGCCCCTTCGCGGCGTCTGCCTTGGCGAACCATTCGAGTCCCCACACGTTGCCATCGAAGATGCGGGTGTTGAAGGTCTTTTCGATGCCAACGATCTTCTTGCCGGCTTGGTCGTAGCTTGTGGTCCGAGTGCTGAGCTTGGGCTTGAAGGCTCCGGCCGATGCGAACTCTCCTTGGGACTCCGGACCGCCGTCTCGCCAAGACTTGAAGGCATCGTAGAGAGCGGCCTTGGAGTAGTAGGTGACGTCCTGCACGAGATAGGCACGACCCTGCTTGTCCACGGGGAATTGGAGATTGGGAAGCTTTGAATAGGTCGTTCCTTGGGCGTCGTTGGCATCGAAGCGCGGCACCGTGTTGATCTCCATCGCCCCACCTCCCATGATTCCTGGGCGAGCGTCGAGCCCTCGGCCGTGAAGAAAGGGCTCATTGAACAGCTTGCCGATCTTGCTCCAAGTCTCCGGGATGTAGAAGGCGATCGGGCCCTTGAAGTTGGCGGCGCTAAGGAAGCAGGTCCAGCTCTGATCGCCGGTGGGGGGATCTCCGTCGGTTGTGTCGGTGAAGGGAAGGGCCATCCAGCTGTAGCCAAGGAACTCCCCGTTGGGCTTGCCCTTGAACGGCAGTCCATCTGGAGGAATCAGGAGGCGATTGCTGAGTTGGGCGATCCCAAGCTGGTTGTCGGGAAGAGCCGTGTTGCTGTAGAAGAAGGACCAACCGGGTGAGCCGACTTCATAGTCGTAGCATTGCGGGGTTGCGTTCATGCTGAACTTCGGCGGGCCGTAGCGGAAGTGGTTTCTGGCCCAGTAGCCCAAGCCGCCCTCCACGGTTTGGAAGACGCTGCTCCAGGTTGGCCCGCGCTCTTTCCACTGTCTGGCGAGGGTGCCCACCGGGGCCAGGGGCTTGTCCTTGTTGTCCGAGTTGTCCGGCTGGATCCATGAGCTCGGCAAGCCGATCTGGAAGTCGGCCAAGGGCTGATCCGTGAGGGACCAGACCGCGGCGTAGAACCCCATGCCGGCGGTGAACTTGCCGTCCGGTGGGAGAGGTTCGTGGCCGAAGCTGATGTAGCCGTGGAGCCCTTGGCCGTGCGAGGTCACGCCGCCTTGGGCCACGGCCTTCGACGACATGACAAGGGCGACCGTTGCGCTGAGGAACACAGGGCGTATGTTACAGCGCGCGGAGCGATCCGGCTGTCGCACTCTACGGCAGGACGTTTCCTGCCGCGCGATAGATCGCGTACCAGTCGGGGCGCGAAAGCTCAATCTTTACTGCATCGGCTACCTGCTTCACTCGGTCCACGCTTGTGGTCCCCAGAACCGACTGGATCTTCGCCGGGTGGCGCTGGATCCAGGCGATCGCTAGGCCAGTCTTAGTCACCCCGTACTTGTCGGCAAGCTCGTCCATGACCTTGTTCAGCTCGGGGTACTTGGGGCTGTCGATGAAGACGCCTTCGAAGAACCCGTACTGGAACGGCGACCAGGCTTGGATGGTGATCTTCTTGAGGCGGCAGTAGTCCAGCACCCCGCCGTCGCGGTCTACCGAGTTCTCGTGCTTCATGTTGCTGGCAATGCCGCGATCGATCATGCCGGTGTTGGTGATGCTGAGCTGAAGCTGGTTGGCGCAGAGGGCGTCCGGCAGGGAAGCCTGCAGAAGTTCGATCTGCCCGGGGTTGAAGTTGCTGACTCCGAAGTGACGGACCTTGCCGCTGGCCTTAAGGGTCGCGAACGCCTCGGCGACCTCCTCCGGCTCGATCAGCGCATCGGGCCGGTGAAGGAGAAGGATGTCGAGGTAGTCCGTCTTGAGGCGGTCCAGGATCCGGTCGGTCGAGTCCAGGATGTGCTCCTTACTGAAGTCGAAGAACCCCTGGCGGATGCCGCACTTGCTCTGGAGGATCAGCTTGCTGCGATCTAGGCCGAGCCGGGCGATGGACTCCGCGAATACCACCTCGCAGTGGCCCCCGCCGTAGATGTCGGCGTGGTCGTAGAAGTCGATGCCGAGGTCGTACGAAGTCCGGATCAGGTCGTCAAGCGCGGCGGGCTCCATCCCCCCGATTCGCATGCACCCGAGGGCCACCTCCGACGATTCAATGCCCGAAGTACCGATTTGTTGTCGATTCACTCCAACAGGTTACTCGGGCTCAGAATGGCGCACGCGATGCTTCTCAGCTCTTTGACCGAGCAGCTTTCTGCACCGCGAAGAACGCCGGCTTTGGCTTGAGTTCCCGGTCGAACAGCATCGCATACTCGGTGCGACCGCGGACGGGGAAGTTGTTCAGCCAGGAGCGGCCGTCATCCAGGCCCCAGAGCGTGACCCGGCCGATCGACTTCTGATGGCGCAGGAACAGCTCGAACGCCTCGCGGACTTTCTCACCGTGCTTTTGGGCCATTTCGTGGGGAAGCCCCTTGGTGTAGGGGTTCATGACGGCCAGTTGCTCCGGCGTCATGGTCTCCACGCGCGAAAGGTCCGCGCCCTGGTAACGCGTGGGCAGCACGCCCATATCGAACTCGGTGATCATCACCTTGAGGCCCAGCGCAGAGAACTCCTTGATCGCTTTCTCAGTTTCGGCAAGGGGAGGGTTCTCGATCCGCCAGTGCGACTGAATGCCTACGGCGTGGACCGGAACCTTCTGGTCGAGCAGCTTCTTCAGAAGCTCAACGGCCTTCGGGCGCTTGTAGTCCAGCTCGATGTTGTAATCGTTGTAGACCAGAATCGCCTTCGGGTCGGCCTCATGCGCGGCGCGAAAAGCCTCGGCGATGTAGTCTTCGCCGATGGCCCTGAGCCACGGGGTCTGGCGAAGTACGCCGGGACCGTCGTTGATGGCTTCGTTGACCACGTCCCACTCTTTGACGCGGCCTTTGTATCGGCCCACCACCGTCTTGATGTGCGCCCGCATTCGCGCAAGGGCCACTTCCCGAGTCAGGGGTTGTCCCCCTTTGCCTTCGAAGAACCATCGCGGAGTCTGCGCATGCCAAACCAAGGTGTGCCCCACCACCTCTGACCGGGTCTCCTTGGCGATCTGCACGAGTCGGTCTGCGTCGGCGAAGGTGAACTCGCCCTCCCGAGGCTGAATGGCGTCGGGCTTCATTGCGTTCTCCGCAGTCAAGGAATTGAAGTGCCGTCGGATTACTTGCTCAGCAACCGCGTCTTGCCCTTTCAGGACGGCGGTTCCTACGGCAACGCCGATTTTGAACTTGCGCTTGAAGGAATCCTTGAGCGGCGCCAGGGCTTCTGTCTTTGATTGAGAGGGGGTGGGTTCAGACATGGGCTTGTTGAGGCTGTGGCCGAAGGCAAAGGGCACGCCGACCAACGCCAGCGGCATCACGAGCAAGACGAGGCTTCTATTCATGGGATTGGTTTGGACCCGGCGCTTCAGAACCAAGTCAAGGAAATCATACCGATAGTTCTGCCGCGTACCGAGCTAGGTTTTTGCGGGAGGTGCTCTCGCAACCGAATGCCGTTCCACCGTGGGCATGTTCCTCCAATCTCGCTGCGAGCTTGGCGGCGTATGTAGAATGAGGAATGCATCGGACGGACATTCCAGTTGGAACCGTCACCTTCTTGTTTACCGATATCGAGGGGAGCACCAAGCTGTGGGAAGCCCATCCGGAGGCGATGCGCGGAGCCCTCGCCCGGCACGATGCCCTGATGCGCGCGGCGGTCGTGTCCTCCAACGGGTACGTCTTCAAGACCATCGGAGACGCGTTCTGCGTGGCCTTTGGCACAGCGCAAGAAGCGGTTCAGGCGGCCATTAACGCGCAGGTTGCCTTGGCGGCGGAAGCTTGGCCGGGGGAGACTCCGATTCGGGTTCGCATGGGATTGCACACCGGCGCGGTCGAGAGCCGGGACAACGACTATTTTGGGCCTCCGGTCAACCGGGTGGCCAGGCTGCTCGCCACGGCGCACGGCGGGCAGAGCGTGCTCACCCTCACGACATACGAATTGGTGCGCGATTCCATGCCGGCGGGCGTTGTGCTCAAGGATCTGGGTTCCCACCAACTTCGGGACCTTGCGCGGCCGGAGCAGGTTTTTCAACTCCTGCATCCCGCCCTTCAGTACGACTTTCCTCCTCTCCGTTCGCTATCTAATCAGCCGAACAATCTCCCCCTTCAGCTCACGAGCTTCGTGGGGCGGCAGGCGGAGATCGAACGGGTTCAAGCCTTGTTTGACCGATCGCGGCTCGTAACCTTGACGGGCTCGGGCGGTTCTGGGAAGACGAGGCTGAGTTTGCAGATCGCGGCCGATGAGTTGGACCAATTTCCCGAGGGGGCTTGGCTGATCGAACTGGCTTCGCTGACCGACCCGGGCATGGTCGCGAGGACGGTTGCCGACGTTCTGGGAGTTCCCGAGAGCCCAGGACAGGACGTGGCCAAGGGCGTAGCGGGGGCCATCGGCTCAAAGGCGATGCTTCTGATCCTCGACAACTGCGAACACCTGATCGAAGCCTGCGCGAAGTTTGCCGACGTCCTGCTCCGCGCCTGTCCCAGGCTCAAGGTTCTTGCCACCAGTCGCGAGGCGTTGGGTATCGCAGGCGAGTCGACGTTCCGCGTGCCCCCCCTTACCCTTCCCGACCTAAAGGCGCATCAGACTCCGGCAACCCTCTCCCAGTTCGAGGCGGTGCGTCTCTTCATCGACCGAGCGGTGCAGGCGGAATCGACCTTCACCGTTACCAACGAGAGTGCGCCGGCGCTGGCTTCTTTGTGCTGCCGCTTGGATGGGATTCCGCTTGCGATCGAACTGGCGGCGGCTCGGGTGAGGTCGTTGCCCGTCGAGCAGATCGATGCCCGGCTGGATCAGCGTTTTCGGCTGCTCACCGGGGGATCCCGGGCGGCCCTGCCCCGGCAACAGACGCTGCGTTCACTGATCGACTGGAGCTATGACCTCCTCCTTCCCAAGGAACAGGTTCTCCTGCAGCGGCTCTCCGTCTTCTCGGGCGGCTGGACGCTGGACTGCTCGGAGACGGTATGCCAGGACGAGGAGACGGAGGGCTGGGAGGTGGCAGACCTCGTTCTGGCGCTGGTCGACAAGAGTCTGGTGGTTGCCCAGGAGCACCTTGGGGTGCCCCGATTCTCCCTGCTGGAGTCGGTTCGGGAGTACGCGAAGGAGCGGCTGACCGAGGCTGGGGAACTGGAGAAGTACCAGGACCGCCACCTTGCGTGCTTCCTTGCCATGTCGGCCGAGGCCCGGCCACACCTGCGGGGTCCTTTGCAGAAGGTTTGGTTCGAGAGGCTTGAGGCGGAGCTCGACAACTTCCGCGCCGCGCTCGCTTGGGGAATCGGAACGGGTGCCGGGCTGTCTCTGGCAGGCGACCTCTGGCGCTTTTGGTACCAGCGGGGGCACGCCGTAGAGGGGCGCGCGTGGTTGGCGGCGGCCCTTGCTCGGAATCCCGACGCCGAACCTGAGGATCGCGCGCGTGCTCTCAACGGCGCGGGCGTCCTGGCCGAGTACCAGGCCGACTACGAGGTTGCGCTGGCCCAGCACCAGCAAAGCCTGGAGATCAGCCGCTCACGCGGAGCGCGATGGTTCGAGGCGATGTCGTTGAACAACATCGGGAACGTCTACGGGTCGAAGGGCGACTATGAGACGGGGGCTGGCTATTGGGAGCAGAGCTTGGCCCTCTGGCGAGAGCTCGAGGCGGAAGGGGCTCTTGGCGATCTGAGGGGCTTGGCGGCAACCCTCGACAACCTGGGCAATGTGGCTTCGTACCGGGGCAACCCCGAGGAGGCGCGAGGCCTCTACTTGGAGTGCCTCGCGATGCGGCGGCAGTTGGGGAACGCAGCGGGCGTTGCGTACTCGCTTCTCAACCTGGGATGGCTCAGCCGTGAACTTGGGGATCTTGAATCGGCATCGGCCCAGTTTCGCGAAGGGATTCAGCTGAGCGCCGACATCCGCGACGACTACGCGATCGGCTTCTTCCTGCAGGGGCTTGCGGCCGACGCCACTCCATCCACGGCGGTGGCTCTGCTTGGTCGGTTCGAGCGCATTCGCGAGGATCTGGGGACACCCTTGACGCCTGGCGATGCCGCCGCCCAGGAGTCGATCGTCGAGGTCGCGCGCCTTGCCCTAGGGGAGCAGGAGTTTGCCGCAGGCTGGGCGAGGGGTCGGGCAATGACGGTCTCGCAAGCGGTCGACCTTGCGTTGGCCTCCTGATCGAAGGCCCTTGAGCCTGGTGCCGACGGCTTTTTGGTTTGTAACGCTTCTTGTAACGCAGGTCCGCTGCGCCTGTAATGGCGGCTCCCTAACATCACTCTCAAGCGCACAGGAGCGTCATCATGAAAAAGAATCACATCCTCACCAAAACTCTTCCCGCACTCTGCGGTCTCGCCCTCACCGCCGGGCTTGCCCAGGCCCAAACCCCCACCGAGTTCGGCTTCAGCAAGACTCGTCCCCGTCTTGTCGTCCTCCTTCATGGCGTGACCCCGGAGCCGCTTCAGGATCCGGCCGCCAAGATCGGCCAGTCGGGCCATGCTCGCTACTACTGGGGCTTCGACTTCATCAAGGGCCTCCAGGGACGAACCGACGAGACGAAGATGCGCGTGATCACCCCGAAGGTGGGTGGCACGATGCGCTTGAAGAACACGGTTAAGGCGGACTGGGTGCCGACGACCACCGATTCGACGGTTTGGGACTATGCCCCGATTTGCTTCCCCGTTTCCTGGAACACCGTTCTGCCGACCGGGATCGAGACCAACCAGACTTTGATCAAAGAGCACATCCGGCTCATGACCAAAGCCTCGGGCGCCAACACCACCATGGTCATGGTGAACACCCGCAACGGTTCCAAGCACCTGATGCCGCAAGTCGGCGAGACCATCGACGAGGTCTACATGAGCTACTCGGTGGCGTTCGGCCACTTGCCGGAGGCTCAGCAGCCGCAGATCTACCTGGTCGGGCACAGCTTTGGCGGAATCATCGCCCGGGCCATCCTTGCCAACCCCGCGGTTGGCGACCTTTGGAACAACAAGCTCACCATCAACCAGCGGCTACGCGCGGACTACCTCCGACGACGCGTCGTGCTGGTCCACACGCTTTCCTCGCCTCACGAGGGCACGATCGTCCAGGACCCTTCGTCCGACATCGCGGATTACATCACCAAGTACGGGTACGCGCAGATTCTGGCGGGTGTGAGCACGTACAACTTCTTCGCCGGGAAGGACATGACGGCCGAGCAGATGAAGGCAAAGGCTCGTGAGTACGTCAAGTTGGCGCTCGATGCCGTCGCCGGCAAGCGCGAGTGCCTTTCGGACCTCACCCGCATGAGCGAGTACAACAACGGCATCCTCAAGGCCAGCACGGCGCGAAGAGCCCCGGGCGGCACTCTCGTGCCCATCTTCACTTCGACCGGACGCAATCCGGGCGGCACTTACTACGACCAGAGCCGAAGCGTCTTCTTCCTGGGCGGATACCAGTGGAACCCGGTAAGCACGCTCGACCTTCTCAAGGGCACCCGTCCGGCCAAGGAAGCAAGCGCGCTCAACCTGATTCAGGGTCTCTTCCACCTGGAAGGCTATGGCCGCAAGGGCAAGATGCCTTGGGGTCAGGCGGAGATCGCCGAAGGCGACCGCATGTCCACTCCGTTCAAGGGCCTCGGCCCCACCAATGCTCGAGCGGTATCGACTCCTTGGCTCCCGACCTCGGCAACCATCCGAGGCGTCGTGGACGTGCTCCTCAAGGGCACTCCCTACACCTTCGGCAAGGCTGACGGCGAATGGGACTCGGACGGCTTCGTGGCCTGGGACTCCGGTCATGGGCTCCACATCCCGGCGATCAACTTCTACCGCGTCTACGACCAGGCGAAGTACGGCGGAATGCTTCCTTGGGACAACGACAACCACGGCTCGATCATGTTCAACCCGGGTAACGGAGCTTGGATCCACAACGAGCTCATCCGAGAGGCTGGACCCTTCGTCTACCTTGGCGCTCGCCGCAGCGTCTGGAGCAACTCCGACGTGCCGGTGACCCCGAACAACAAGATCAAGGTTGAAGTTCTGGAAGTGCACGACCAGAACAACAAGATGGACACGCTCACCAAGGCCGACTTCACCCTCAGCCTCCGGGTTGGCGCCGTCCAGCAGGCGATCAACCTCAAGGACAACACCCAGACGGTGACCGGAATCCCGGCCTTCACCCTCTCCAACTACGCCGGCAGCATCATCCCGATCCGAATCGCGGTGAGCGAGCGAGACACGCCGGACCCGAACGACCTCTGCGTGGTCAGCCCGACCCAGGGTCAGAGCTCGATGTACCTCTACTTCGACACTCGAACCAACCGGATCATGGGCGACCTGAACGGCCAGTCGGGTGAGATCCTGAACTCCAACTGGATCTGGTGGAACACCGACGCTCGTGTCTACATGAAGCTCCGCATCACGCGGCTCTAAGAAGGACGTCGCTCCTGTGGCGCCTCCCGCTTCGGCGGGGGGCGCCTTCTTGTTTTGCCTAGAGCTTCAGAATGCTGATCGTCGATTTCGTGAAGCCTAGGCGCTCGTAGAAACCGTGCTTGTAGGTGAACAGGAATACGTACGCGCCGGGCGAGGCTTCGCGGACGGCGTCGATGGCTTCCTTCATCATCGCCTCCCCGATCCGCTGGCCCTGCCAATGGGGTAGCACCGCAACGTCCCAGATGCTGTACCAGCCGGGAGCGTCGCACATGATGCGCATGGTTCCAATCGCGTCCCCCTCGGGAGACAGGGCAACCACGCCCTGCCAGGTTTTCACCAAGACCTCCGGCGATGCCTTGCCGCTGTAGAAGACCGATCCTGCAACCTTCAGGTGTTCGTCCACGCTTGGTATGCGGCGCACGATCTGCACGCCAGCTGGAAATGGCTTGGAGGGAAGAACCTCCTGGGTGGGATCGCCGGCAAATCGCAGGTGGTAGCCGCTCGGATCTTCCACGGTGTACTCGCGACGGCCCCACGGCTTGTTCTCGATGGGCGAGACGATGGGAGCGCCCCGCTCGAGATGCTGCTTGTAAAGCTCATCTACAGAGTCCACGTCGATCCAGTGCTGGTGCCCGCTCACTTGCTGGGCAAGTTCGGGCTGCAGATTGAACATGATGGTGGCCGCGCCCCAGGAGGCGGAGCCGAAGGTCGGTGGATCGCCCCAGGTCCAGCTGGATTGGAAGCCGAGCACCCTCTCGTAGAACTCAAGCGTTGCCCGGATGTTGCTCGTGGCGAAGATGGGGGTCGAACCGGTGATCATGGGAGCATGATACGACCGCAATCCGCGAAGGTCGGGCGCCGGGAATGGGCATCCTCTTTCCGGACGGCACTCGAACCAAGTCCGAGGAAAAGTGCGTTGACCGCTGGAAGAAGATCAACGGCCGGTGGAAAATCGTCAAGACGGGGGACCGGCCTGCCGGCTAGCAGGTCCTAGTTGCCGAACCTCGTTCTCGCGACTTCAAAGTAGGTACGGGTCTTGGTGTCGCTGTAGCGGACCCGCACCTGGATGCCGTTGTTCTTGCAGTGCCGCTCCTCGTACATGACAACCTCGGGCCTACCGCCGGAAGCGTTCGTGATCTGGACATCGGCGCAGTCCCACTTCGAGGCGTCGAGGCCGAGGCGCTCGAAGACTTGGGCCTCCGTCAAACTTCCCGGAGCGGAGCCCTCCAGCATCGCTCCAACTTTGCTGGCGGTCGGACTGTTGTGGATCTTGAAGGTGACGAGGCTTCTGAATCCGCGCAAGGCGTAGACCAACTCCCTGGACTCAGGGCCGGCTGCGCGCTCTACGAGGGGCATGCCGAAGACCTCGATCAGCTTTTCCCTGGGTTGCCCCACAACCTCGCAGAGCCTTGCGCCGAATTCCGTTGCGGTCCCCCCCGATTCCGAGTGCCCCTTCGGACGCCCTACTGCGCTCGACCCGGCTTGCCAGGACACAACGGTGGCGGCCGCCAGGACGAGGGCCGGAATGACCACGGGGGCCGACCCACGGGCCGATCGGGAGCGATTCATGGAAACCATGTTGTCGAAGGAGTTGGGTCCACTACAAGGAAAGATCGGCTAACTTAGGCCATTGCGGCCCGGGATAGGCTTCTCCGGGGTGCCTGCGTTCGAGCTTGAGCAGGTTGCCGAGCAGATGGCTGCGCTTGGTAGAATCACCTGACCGGCGAGAAACTCTTGGGCGCCAGGTCCCCAAGGTCGAGCCGCGGTTCGGTTGCGGTCGGTACTCGCCATCAGCTATGGGAAACGCAGGTCCACACCGAAAGCGTGCCGTGCGGCTCACCCCGGAGGCTCTGATCCTCCTCAACCGGGGTCTGGTGGAGAAGTGGCAGGATGACCGCCAGCCTGGGAAGCTGACCCGCGAGGCTCGGGCTGAATACCTCGGAGTCAGCGTCGCAACCTCGGAGAGGATTTTGGCCGGCAAGGGCGTCGACCGTTCGACCCTTTCCCACGCGTTTCGATGCCTCGGACTGGCCTGGGACGAATCGTGCTGCGAGCCTCTCGTGAAGCCGCCGTTGCCAGAGCCGAAAGACACTCCTTCGCCCGTGCCTGAGCCTGTCTCGCCGGCTGCCTCCCGCAAGTCGCCTCATCGCGCCGCCCAGGAACTAAAGACTTGGGGTAGCGGGATCTTGTTTGTGGTCGCCGTGTCCGGGGCGCTTGGCCTGGCGGCGTGGAAGCTGCCCGCGCCGGCTCCGCCGGTGGTCCGGGGAGAGTGGGCGAAAGAATTCAACGTTGCATTCAGCGCGGGCATGGACCTGTTTCATGCGGGCAGGTACGCGGAGTCCCGAAAACAACTCGATGCGGCGATCGAAATCGCTCGACGATACGACTCGGCGTCAAGCCTGTCGAGCGCGCTGCGCTTGGCGGCAGACCTCGACTTGGCTCGAGGCTCTTTGCATGCCGCAAGGCAGGGGTACAAGGAAGCGGCCGGGATCCGGGTTCGGATTGCGGACGGTCCGACCGTGCCGGCTTTATTCGAGGCGCTCGGGGACGTCGAGACTCGCCTCGGCGACTTCAAGAACGCGAAAGCGAGCCTCAATATGGCCCTCGTCGGCTTCCGGAAATACGACGATCGGGTCGGCGTTGCCATGGCCAGTCGAAACCTTGGGTCTCTCTACTACGGGATGAAAGACTTGCAGGCGGCCAAACACTGGTTCCAGGAAAGCTTGCTTGCGGTCAAGGGGCTCGCCAAGCCGGAGATCGAGATGGACGTGCGGGGACGCCAAGCCCTGGTCTACCAACAGATGGGCCGGATTGGCGACGCGCGCAACTTGTTGAAGCGATGCCTAGGCTTCTGGGTAGCCCGGCGGCATCCTCGCTGGATCGCACTCTCCCAGTACCAGCTGGGCGTCTGCGAGGCGGCCGCCGGGAACCGGCAGGAGGCAACCGCGCTGCTGACCGCCAGCAAAGCAGGCTTCGAGAAGGTCGGAGATATGGCCGGGCTGACCGACGCGAAGGCGGCCCTCGCGCGCCTTGAGTCCAAGAAGGGCTCAGGGGTCGCCGTTCGCGTGGTTTCCGAGTCGGACACTCCATTTTCGGGGCGGGACTAGGCGTTGAGCCCAGCTCGAAAGGGCGAAGACGGGCAACAGGATCGCGGCGAGGATCGCATCGTCGCGATCACGACATCCAGTTCGATATGGGCAAACGTGCGGTTGTCCATGACAAGCCGGCCATATGTTGGGGCCTCTCAAAGCCGTCTCGGTAGCGTCCGACGAACTCCCCAGGTGCGCTGAGAATCGCATGGGCACCCGTGAAACTCCAAGTCTGTTTGGAACCTGGATCCATCCATAACCCTAGCGGGCGGCGACTCACCTCACAACCGGCAATCCCTTTGACAAGGTTCTGCCAGGCGGGTTCAAGCGGATGCTCGGTCCATGCTCTCGAGTTATGTTTGGATTACGCCCGGACGAAATCGACGCGCCAACGAACGGAGGAGGAGCCCTCGGGGAAGGTGAGGGTCATGCTCTCGCCCTTGCGCTGCATGGAGGCCCCGCTCACCGAGTTCGGCGACCAGCCGTTCGGAACGTGCAGCACCAGTTTCCAGGTCTGACCCTTGCCCCGCCGGAAAATTCCCGAGAGGGTCGAGCCGTTCCACGAGACGCGATCGAGTTCGACCACGCCTTGCCCGATGTGGCGGTCGGTTCCCCAAACCTGGGGATGGTCAAGGAGGGGCCGGAAAGCGAGCACCTGGGTCGTGCCCTCCGCCAGGACGTGCCACTCTGCCAAACCCCGGACGATGCCCACGGGTTTGCCCTGCCAGAAATCGAACGCCAAGTAGTCGCGATTGGACTCGAGGCCGAACTGGGCTAGCGGCACGGTGGCGGCTGCCTTGGCGCCCCAGGCCATCCGGGCTACCACCGTCCACTGCTCGTCGCCCTTGGCGGCGTTGAGGGTCATCCACTCCTGATCCGGGGCCATCGGACGAACGACCGTTGGCTTGAGCACCATGGCCGGGCCAACCTTTCGCAGCATTTCCACCCGGTCCGCGCCGTAGTCGGCGACGGGGTCGCTGACCATTAGGTGCCCGCCCGCGAGGGCGGTCATCGTCACCCAAGCTCGGGCTTGCTCGGTGGGGAGACGCAGGCACATGTAGTCCGGATCGTTGCGCCAGACCACCTGGTTCAGGTGGTGGAACTGCGCGATGTACTTGGCGGAGCGGCGCATGCTGTCGTAGTCTGGTCCTACGTCCTCCCCGATCCGGGCTCCGTCGGCGACTCCCGCGAGTTCGGGGATCGTGCCCCAGCAGGCAAGGACGTAGATGTCCTTGCCGGCCGCCGCGCCGATGTCCTTCATGATCTTCCTGAAGGCCTCTTCGGGGCTTTCGTCTCGCTTGGCCCAGTACTCCGGCGCGCGGTAGTAGTTGTCGTAGATCACGTGGCGGAGGGTGTCGATCTTGAAGTACCGCCAGCCCATCGACTTCATGTCGCGGATGGTCTTGACGTAGGCCTCTTCGAGCGCGGGACGGGAGAGTCCGTTCACCGCGTAGTTGACCCAGGGGCCTTTGATCGGCTTCCCGTCGGGAGCGGTGATGTAGCCCTCGGCGTGCTTGATTCCGAGGGGCATAAAGAGTCCCACCCAGATGCCGGGCGTCATGCCCAGGCCGCTAATCTCCTTGGCCAGCTTCTCTAGCCCGCCGGGGAACTTGGGGTTGGGGCGGGTCCACAACTCGGCGAACGTCTCGCCGGGTTTGAGCGGCGGCTCGCCAGACTGGCTGGCGCGCTGGTAGCCGTCGTCGATCTGGATCACGTCGTACCCGTAGTCCTTGAGGTTTGCCGAGAAGAAGGTGGCGGCGTCTCGCACATCCTCTTCGCGAACGTTCTGCAGGTGGGCCATCCAGCTGCACCATCCGGCGACGGGCTTGGTCCAGAGTGGGTTGGGCTCCCAGAGGAAGTAGCCGAGGTGCTGCTTGATGTAGTTGGGCTTGATCTCGATCGCGAGGGGGCCGTCGCCTTCGGCGCGTAATCCGCCCTTCTCCGGGACCAGGGTCAGACGCGGGGCTTCGATGGAGACCAGGCGGTCCGACTTACGGTCGTAAACGGCGTTGAATCTGGCGTTGGAGGCTTCGCCGAATTGGCTCCCGAGTAGCGGGGAAGGGCCGGCCTCGCAGAGGAATCGGTCCGGACTCGTTTTGATGTGGAAGGAGAACGTGCCTGTTCCGGCGGCGGCGAATCGGGTGGTGGTGCGGGTCGCGCCTGGCGGTACGTAAGGGGCTTCGCTCGGGCCGTGCGGATAGCCGAGGTGGATCGGCTTGCTCGGCTCCTGGCTCGTGGCGATGGTCCCGATTGCCCCCGCTTCGCCACGCACGACCAGAGACCGCCCGTCGTGGAGTTGGAAGGGATGGCCGGAGATCCCTAGGCCGAGCGCAAGAAACGCGAACATGAGGCAAGGTTACGGATTTGCGGTGACCCCGCGCTAAAACCTGCCCGGAGGGCGGCATTCTAGAGGGCCATACTGGGGCATGTCACGGCCTACGAAGCGGCCCGTCCTCATCGGGATCGCCGGCGGATCTGGAAGCGGAAAGACCCACCTTGCCAACCAGGTTCAGGTTGGGGCGGGCCCGGATCGGGTCTCGGTCCTGAGCATGGACCAGTACTTCATCGAAGAGAGCCTGGCGGGCGAGAGTCGCCAGAACATCAACTTCGACCATCCCGCCCACATCGACTTCGCGCAGATGCTCCAGGATCTGCAGGCCCTAAAGGACGGCGAGTCCGTGATGGCGCCTCGGTACGAGTTCATTGCGATGAAGAGCGTGCCGAAAGCGGTCGAGGTGCCGGCCCGGCCGGTGGTGATCGTGGAGGGGCTCTTTGTGCTCTCGGACCCGATGCACCACTTGTTCGACCTAACCTGCTACTTGGACGTTGCCTCCGACCAGCGGCTCTTGGGGCGAATCCTTCGGGACCTGAACGAGCGGGCTTCGGGCATCGCGGAGATCGTGGACCGCTACCAGCGTTACGTGCGTCCGGCCTACGACGTGTTCGTCGCGCCCACCAAGCACAACGCCGATGTGGTGGTCGACTTCACGTATCGGCGTGCGCTCTTCGCGGAGATGCTGACCCACATCGCGCGCGATTACGTGTCTGGAGACTTGGACATCGAGCCCTTCCTCGCGCGGGTTCGCGCCGAGAGTTTCCACATGGGCTACCGCCCGGAGGAGGGAATGATGCCGATCTCGGTGGACATCTTGCAGCTCTCCAAGGCCTATCCGCCGAGCATGGTTCCGGATGGTGTTCCCGGCGGACCGGGAGGTGCGCCTCGTCTCTTCCTCGAGGGTAGCCGCCCAGACCGCTAGTCGCCGAGCGCGGCCCTGATCGCGGCGTCGAGCGTCTTCTCGGATTGCTTGCCGGTCCACTGCCCGATCACCTGGCCATTCGCCACGAGGAAGGCGGCCGGGATGCTGCGGACCCCCCACTTGCCGAATGTTCCGACTTGGTCGTGCAGCACCGGGTTCTTGAACGGACGAGCGCGCACGTACTTGTCGAAGTCTGCCTTCTTCTCGTCCACGCTCACCGAAAGGAGCTCGAATCCGCGCGGCTGGTACTTGCTTCTGAGTCGCTCCAGAATGGGGAACATCTCCTTGCAGGGGCCGCACCAGGTCGCCCAGAAGTCGATGAGCACCACCTTCTTTTCCAGAGAGGATTGGTTCCACGAGAAGCCGGAGGCGTCCTTCAGCGAGAATTCGGGCGTTGACCGGGGCAAGGGAAGGGGGATGTACGCCTCGGGATCCTTCTTGAAGGCCTCGACCTCTTTGAGGTTGCAGAAGTAGAAAGTCTTGCCCTTGTAGAGCAGCCCGCCCGCCGGCTTCTCCTCGCCATGCCCTTCGCCCGCGAGGTTGCATGCCGTGCAGATCGCGGCTTTTGGCAGGTCCTTTTTGGCGATCGCCTGAGGGGCGTCCTGCACTCCGAAGAGGGAAACGGTGAGGATCAAGGTTTGGAGGATCATGGCTACAACCGGAAGCTGAAACTGATGCCGGGATGCTTCATCCAGATGAGCATTGCCGACACGCTCCAGCTCTCCTTCGTGTACGTCAAGAGCAGGTGGCTCCGCTTCCCATCGTTCATTAACAGAGTGGTGAGCCGTGGGGCAACGGGATAGCTCACCCCGAACGGCAGGTTCAGCCGCCGGTCGTACTCTGAGTAGTTGATGGAGACGTAAGGGGCGAGCTTCTGCTTCGGGAAGCTCTTGGCGAAGGTGAAGTAGTAGGCGTGGGGACCGGGCGGCGTCCCAATTCGATCGGAGCTCGTTCCGAAGTTCACCATCGGGCGGGTCTCCGTTTCGGTCGCCAGCGTGTAGTTCCCGATGAAGCCGACCTCACGCGCCATCGGATTCCACTCGAGCCCGGCTTGGAGCTTCGGGGTGAAGCGGTACGTCGCGGTCAGGCGGTAGCGGGCCCGCTTAACGTCGACATCCACGTACCGCGCGCTGAAAACCCATTGCCCATCTATCTCCCCCGAACTGAGGAAGCCACCCTCTCCGGGTCATCCGGTTCACGTAGGGACTTGGAGAGGGAGTTTGTTGGTTTGCGAGCTTGCGAGGCTGGTGAGAAGGAGCGCCAGGAGAACGCCCAAGCGGCCGATGCCGTGACGCGGATTGCGCCAAGCGTGGGGTTCGGCCTGACCTTCGACCACTTGCTCCATGAACCGGGCGATCATACCGCAAGCCCCTCGTGCGGCACGGCCTATCGGCGGGCCGGCCAAGCTCCAAAGGCCTCCAGAAGCGGACGCCAAGTGGGGAGATCCGGAGTCTTGACCTCGCCCCAAGTGGTTGCCAGATGACCAAGAATCCGCTTGTGCTTCATGGCGGCCGCCTGACCGGCGAAGGCTTTCGCCGCGACCGGGTCTCGCCAGGCCGATGGCCATACGCGGAAGCCTTTGTCCGTGAGGATCTTGAGGCTTGGGTAGTCCGGGCGCTGCTCGTAGTGCCAATCGCACTGGATGATGTCTCTGGGGATTCGATCGATCGAAGGGGCGGTGCCGTTGGTAGCGGCTTCCCATTCGCCGTAGCCCGTCGCCTTGCCATCGAGAAGCCGGTCGGCCCACATCAGCATCTCCAGCTTTCGCTTCTTGACGAGGTGGCGATGGAGGTCGTTCACTTGCTTCGCAAACAGCTTGGCGGGGTCCTCGCCTTTGCATCGGGGGCAGAATTCGGAAGCGATGAGGAAGACTTCGTCCAGGCCCACGTGGAAGGCGTCCGCTTGGAAGGCTTCGATGAGTTCATCGATCAACGGAAGGACGATCTTCTCGAGTTCGGGGTGTTGGGGGCACCAGCTACGGCAGTATATGCCCTTGTTCGCCGGGAACTGCCCGGGGGTCTCGTCGAGTTCCGGATGCTTGTTGAGAAGGGAGAAGGTCCCCTCGGCCCAGGACTGATGGCCCATGCAGTTGATCATGGGAATGGGCCGAATTCCGTTGGCTCGGCAGAGCTTTGCGAACTGTTCTGCGCCGGATCGGCTGATCCCGTTGGGATCGCGCAACTCGGGACGGCTGGCGAACTGATAGGAGTAGTTGACCTCTACGATCAGGACGTTGACGCCGGCAAGCCGAAGGGCCGGAACCTGCGCTTCCAACTCCGCGAGGTTGGCATCGTTCCCGGCGCCCAGGTGGACGCCCTTCCACACCGGGTTGCCCCTTCGCCATGCCTTCAACCAGTCTTTCGGGGGGATCGTCTGGGCGGCAGGCAGCGCAGACGCCATGAGGGCGGTGGCCAAGGCGAGAGTCGGCAGTAGTGGCATTCGATCCTCCTCTGTCTGGCTTGGGTGTACCCAATCTGCTCCTCATGGCAACGATTCGGGATGCGCCGCGAACCTGTTATGTGCGACAGCGATTACAGGCTGGTTCCAGGCTAGACTGCGAGGTGAGCGCACTCGCGCTCCTGTAAGCACGAGTTGCGCCAATCGATGAATTGGAGTGCTCAGATGCAAACCTCGAAACGACTTCGCTGGATGATTCCCATCCTGGCGATCCTGGGCCCGATGGCCCAGGCCTCTTGGAGCTATGTCGCCGACTTTAGCGTTGGCAATGGCAACCCGAACGGCGCTTGGAGCTACGGGATCAAGGCTCCGACCGCTTTGGACGGGTCTCTCAATCTCTTCCCTGACTCTGGGAACAGCGGCACCTTCCTCTACTGGATGGATGTCGCGCACTCAAGCCTTGGTGCGCCCGCTACGGCGGTCAACATCTCTTCCAACTGGATCAACGGGATCGGCCCGGGCGAGGGAAACCTTCACCCTTGCGCGAACAACGAGATCGCGACGGCACGGTGGACGGCTCCGGTTGCCGGGGACTATCGCGTCTTCGGCAAGTTTGGGGCCGGGGATGGCGGGGCCGTAGACGTCTACGTCTACGAGAACGCTGCCAGTCTGCTGACTCAGACCTCCACCGTGGCAGACGTCACCTTCGATACCGTGCGAACCTTGGCCCAGGGCGACACGCTGGACTTCATGGTGGGCAACGCCGGAAGCTTCTTCAACGACTCGACGGTGCTCGATGCGAACATCGAAGCGGTGCCCGAGCCCGCCAGCTTGCTTGCAGTGCTGGCCGGCGTAGCGGCGCTTGCGCGCCGTCGCCGTTAGGGCTTGCGGGGACTCCCCGTAGGTTCGGGGAGTCCCCAAGAGGTGCAGTGAATCAGGGCTGGCGGAAATCCCAGACCGCGCCTCTTGCGAGGCGGATCGGGTGGGGGATTCCGTTGACCCGGGCGGTTGCCGAACCGCCGGTTAGGCTACGGATTCGCGCGGCCGTCACGCGGCGGTTCCGCCACTCGAAGTCGACTTCGAATCCTCCGCGCGCACGGAGCCCGCGAACCTTGCCCTCGCTCCAGGCATCTGGAAGGGCGGGAAGGAGATCGATCTGCGGAGCGCCGTCGGGTGCGAGTTCGTGGCTCTGCAGGAGCATCTCGACGATTCCGGCAGCGCCTCCGAAGTTGCCGTCGATCTGGAAAGGAGGGTGGCTATCGAATAGGTTCGGTTGCGTGCTCCTCGCGAAAAGCGCCTGTAGGTGCGCGCTTGCCTGGGCGCCGTCCTGGAGCCGGGCGAAGAGGCTGACGAGCCAAGCTCGGCTCCATCCGGTTCCTCCGCCGCCGTTGGCGAGCCGGGTCTCAAGGCTCTTACGGGCGGCCGCGGCAAGGGCGGGGGTTCGGCTCGGCGAGATCTCGGTTCCCGGATAGAGCCCGAAGAGGTGCGACATGTGCCGGTGGCCCGGCTCGCTCTCGTCGAAGTCCTCGATCCACTCTTGGAGCCGACCCGTCTTTGGGCTGATTTGAAGCGGGGCCAGGCGCTCAAGCGCAGAATGGATCTCTTTCGCCAGGGCCCCATCCTCAGATCGGGAGCCGAGGCGTAGCTCCTCCATGGCTAGTTGACAGCTCTGGAGGAGATCGCGCACGATCTGAAGGTCCATCGTGGCCCCATATGTGAACACGGACCGGGTTCCATCTGGCTTGATGAAGCCGTTCTCGGGCGAGTGCGAGGGGTTGGTGACCAGCCGGCCGGCGACGGGCGAACCCGCCGGAGCTTCGACCAGAAAGTCGAGGACAAATCTGGCGGCACCCCGCATCGCGGGCCAGGCGCGGGCGGAGAGGAATCGGCGGTCGCGGGTGAACAGGAAGTGCTCCCAGGAATGCCGGGCCAGCCAGGCCGCACCCATTGGCCAAACTCCCCAGACGCCGTCTACCGGCGCAGCGCCTCGCCATAGGTCGGTGTTGTGGTGGAGGACCCAGCCCCGTGCGCCGTAGAAGTCGCTCGCGGTCTTTGCGCCGGTCTTCTGGAGATCGTCGATCATCGCGAAGAGAGGGTCGGTGCAGTCAGAGAGATTGGCTACCTCGGCGTGCCAGTAGTTCATCTGCAGGTTGATGTTGGTGGTGTACTTGCTCCCCCAGGCGGGCGATACGTCCTGGTTCCAGATCCCCTGAAGGTTGGCGGGCTGACTTCCGCGCCGGCTGCTCGATGCTAGAAGGTAGCGGCCGAACTGCAAGTAAAGCGCAGCCAGCGAGGGATCTTCCTTGCCTTCCTGGGCGGCTTTAAGTCGAAGATCCGTTGGGAGGGAAGAGGTCGCGGATGCAGGCAGGTCAAGCTCCACGCGCTCAAGGATCTTGCCGAGATCCCGTTGGTGAGACGCCAGCAACCGCTTGTAGCCCTTCTTAGCGGCGGTATCGAGGAGTTTTGGCCATTCGTCCGATGGCGACCCCGCGATATTGCGGTAGTCGACGAAGCTGGTATCGGTGGCGAGGATCAGGGTCGCCGAGTTAGCGTTCGAGATCCTGAGTCCTTCAGGACTGGAGCTGACCTTGCCGCCTTGGCAGATGGCGCGGAGGGCAATGGAGAACCCGATCCCGGGGCCGGGCGCATGGGAGATCCAGTCTTTGCGACGCCCGTCGTCCTGCCAGCGGCCCTCGCGAACGGCCACGTTCTGGCCGATGGCGCGAACCGTGCCGGGGAACTTGCTTTCGAGAATCGCCTCGAGGCCGACCGCGCCGGGCCGGTCCGCCTCGATTCGCACCACCAAAACGCGATCGGGATAGGAGGCAAAGGTCGTGCGCTTGAACTCGACCCCTCCGCGACGGTAGCGGACCTGGTGGACTCCGGTGCGGAGGTCCAGCTCGCGGCGATACTCGGTGGGCTTCTCGCCGTCCTGGGCCCTGAGCAAGAGGTCTCCGATTGGCTGGTACGCCGCCTGGAACTTCGGCTTGCCCATGAAGTCGCGATCCGCCAACCGCGACGCTTCTTCCTCTTTGCCGGCAAAGATCAGGGCTCGGATGGCCTCCAAGGTGCCTGGAGGTGCCGGCTTCGAGTACTCGACCGGTGAGCCACCCCAGAACGTGGAGTCGTTTAACTGGAGATGTTCGACGTCTACTCCACCGAACACCATCGCGCCGATTCGGGAGTTGCCAACCGGCAGGGCTTCCTCCCAGCGTGCGGCCGGCTTCTCGTACCAAAGCTTCAGGTCTTGTCTTTCCATGGCGTTTAGGCTGGACGTGATGGTTAGGGGCAGGAGCAGATAGGGCTTCACCGAGGTCATTCTAGCGAAAGCAAGCGTGGGCTAGTTCGCGCTCGGCTTGCGCCAAACGCTGTAAAGTGAGCCATGGCCTTTGAGCCGCTGAAGACCGACGAGAAGCTGGACGCGCCCGCGAAGCGGACCAAGGATCTGGACGACCAGATGATCATGGGTTGCTCTGGGTTCTTGGTGTCCGCCGTCGGGGGTTACCTGCTCTCGGTTTGGCCTTTCTTCGCTTGGCAGAAGGCCGAGTTGCTTTCGGTCCTGCTTCAGGCCAGCGCCGCCGGGTTCGTGCCGGCTGCGGCGGTGGGGATCGTGGTTTCTCGAAAGTACGGGTTGCCCGGAGCCTGCGGTGCGGTGGGTAGCGCGCTCTGCACCGGCATCTTCCTCTATCTGCGCATCCAACAGACCTTCCTGGAGGCGGCTGCCCAGCGGATCGCTCCGCCGGACTACCCCCATAGCTTCATCTGGATTCTGCCGGGCGCGTGGATCCTGGCGATGGCGCTGCTCTGCCTCCTCGTCATGAAGCCCGAAACTGCAGACCCCGCCTAAGGGGTCCGAACGACGGGGAAGGAGGCGATACGCAGCCGGGCGGCACCCATGGGAACCAGGGTGATGGCTTCTTCCGGGGTGTCCACCGTGACCGGGCTCTTGGGCAAGATCGCCACCAGTCCGTTCTCGTCCATTCCCCAGCCGGGTAGCTTTCGGCCCGTCGTCTGGAGGGCAACCGGAACGTTCTCCAGGGTGAACGGGTAGTCGTTGGCGGGCCACGGCTTTCGAACGACCTTGAACTTGGGCTTGGCCTGTAGGCCGTAGTTCCACGGGCTCTTCGGCAGGATTTCGTAGGTGGGCCACTTCGTCTGGTCCGCGCCGGGCTTCCAACCGGAGTCGTGCTGGGCGGTTTCGAGGCCATCGAGTTGGCGGAACTCCTCCTCGATCCTCAAGCTGAACGTCAGGGGGCCGAAGTCCACGCTGACGCTGTCCTTCATCTGGTCCCAGACTCGCACTTTGGGCTTCATCGGAAGCTTGACGACGACGACATCGCCCCGACTCCAGGTGCGGGCGATCCGCACGTACTTGCCCGGCACGGCCCGAATGGTCTCGCCGGCAACTTTGACGGTTGCTCCTTTGGCCCACTCGGGAACAAGCATGTAGAGCGGGAATTCCGTTGAGGTGGCGGGGTCGATCGTGAGCCGGACCGTCCCCTCGAACGGGTACTTCGTGGTTGTGCTGATCTCGACCTCGTTGCCCGGTCCGACTTTGGCCGTAACCTTCCCTTCGGTAAAGAGGAGCGCGGCCAAGCCGTTGTCCTGGGTCGCCATCCAGGTTCCCTCCAGGTAGTTGACCCAGCCGCTGGTGTGGTTGTGCTGGCAGCAGCGGCTGCTGAACGGGTTCATGAGGAGGTAGGGCCCAGGGTTGTCGAGGCCCGGGTGGTGGTTGAGCGCGTCGCTCGCCACCATGTTGGGCGCGGTGAGGTAGCGCAGCGAACGATAGTCCGCGGTGTGGGCGGCGGGCATTGAGTTGAACGCCACGTCCTCAGTGTTCGCGGACCACTTCGGGTCGCCGGTGATCTCCATGAGGATGTAGTTGGACATCATCTGCTCGACGATGCCGCAGGTCTCGATCGCCTGGTGGGGGTCGTCGTGGCCCGGGCGGGCGTTTTCGTCCGCCCCAAACATCCCTCCGGGGACCTGGCCGTACTTCTCGCGGATGAAATCGAAGTTGCGGTAGCTGGCCTCCAGGTCTTGCTTGTTCCCACTTTGAAGGAAGTAGGTGCCCGGCTCGCGGAAGCACTCGGCAATGTTGACGTTGTGGTAGTTCGGGAGGTCTCCCAGCTGACGCCAGTTCGCGGTGTTCCGATGGATCTTCTCCGCGAGCTCCAGAAGGAAGGCGTCGCCAGTCCGGTTGTAGAGCCAGTAGACGCTGGCGAGGTTGTCTCCGCCTCGGCTGTTCTCCCAGTAGTCCTTGAGGAACTGGTCCTCCGGGATGGCGAGCTGCCACTTGAAGTAGCTGGCCATGAAGGGGAGGATCCGGGCGTCTCCGTGGAACTCGTACCAGGACTGAAGGACCTGCAGCATCAGCATCTGGGCCCAGAGGTCCCGGAATCCTTTGCGGTGGTTGTGGACCGGGCCAAAGTCGCCGTTGGGACGCTGGCTCTTGAGGGTGCCCTCGACCCAAAACTTGGTCTCGTCCAGCATGGCGGGGTCGCGGAGGGCGAAGCCGATTCGGGCGTAGCCGCGAAGCCAGTAAGGGACTTCCTCCCAGCCGTACTCGCCTTTGCCATCCGGGCTCAGCCAGGCGTTTCCTTCTTTGGTGAGCCAGACCGAGATCTCTCCGAGGTGCCCGGCGAGGCCGTCGCGCTGAAGCTCCAGGCTCTTCTTCAGCCAGCCTCCCGGCGAGAAGGCGCTGATCGGGAGCTTGATCAGCGGAGCCGCTTGGAGGGGCGCTCGGTTGGGGGCGTAGTGGGCGTTCGCGCCCTTCGTCGGGGGCCGGTCGACGATGGCGGCGCCTGGCATGGAAGCGACGGCGACAAGGGCGGAGAACATGCCGCGAGTCTACTCACGCATTCGCAGGGCAGGGTCGGAGCGGGTAATCGAAGAATTCTGCGATAACTTGGTATGGACGACACCACCCGATGGGTCTCTGCCACCAAGACGCGCAACTGGATGGAGGAGGACCCCCTTCTGGATTGGCTGGACCTTTACGGAGAGGAAAACGGGTTCGTTCGGGACAGCGAGGACGAGTCCACCATCCCCGATGCCGACTTCGGCAAGTTCATCGTGGCCAAGGGGATCGAGTTCGAGGCCCGGGTTCTGGGCCTCATTCGGGAACGATTGGCCGGGCACGGCGAAGTTGTGCAGGTGGCCGACGGCCCCAAAGACGGTCTTTCAGAAGATTGCCGTGACCGGACCCTCTTTCATATGCGCCAGGGGGTTCCGGCGGTAGCGCAGGCCGTGCTGTGGCATGAGGTTCTTGAGGTCTACGGAGTGGCGGATTTGCTGGTGCGCTCCGATCTTCTCGGGTTGTTGACGACCACGGAACCGGCGTACCCACCGGCGAGGGCTGGTGCGCCTAAGCTGGGGTTGGCCGGTGTCCACTACGTGCCGCTGGAGATCAAGTTCCGGACGTTCGAGGTCAACGCCAAAGGCGAGGCCGGAAGTTGCGACAAGCATCGAGCGCAACTGGCGATTTACCACGCTGCACTTGCTGAGTCTCAGGGCTACGCGCCTCCCGTGGGCTTCTTTCTGGGCCGAGGCTGGAAAAAAGGCTCTGGGGCCAAGCAGGAGTCGGTCGCCAATTGTTTGGATCGGCTGATTCCGTGCTCGTTGCCCGCGCAGCCACAGCATCGGGGTGGACCTACGAACTGGCTGGAAAGGGCGCTCGAGGCGGTCGCCTGGATCCGCCGGGTGCGGATGGAGGGCCGCAACTGGTCGCCCTTGCCCGTCCCCTCGGTTAGGGAGCTTCGTCCGAACATGAAGAACACCCAAGACGCGCCTTGGCACTCGGCAAAGCGTCAGATCGCCGATGCGCTAGGAGAGCCCACCAGGATTTGGCATGTGTCGGTTGACGTTCGGAACCGGCTCGTGGAAACGGGATTCCCCGCCTGGAGGGAGCCAGGATTTGATGTGGAGCTGGCGGCGAGCAAGGGCAAGGACATCGGCGAACGCATTCGTTCGATGCTCGACCTGAACCGCGATGCAGACGGCCCGATCTGGCTCCCGAGCCGGGTGGACTGGTCTCGCGACGAGTGGGCGGAGCCAGAGGCGCTGGAGTTCTTCGTGGACTTCGAGACCACGAGCAACCTCGACGACGACTTCTCGAAGTTGCCCGAGGCGGGTGGGCAGCCCCTGATCTTCATGATCGGCTGCGGACACTGGGTACCCAAGGGCGAGGGGGCTCAGCCGGGCTGGTACCTCGATCCGGCGCGCCGGGAGTGGAAGTTCAAGGTGTTCTGCACGAAGGATCTGTCTGAGGCGGAGGAGCGCCGCATCGTGTTCGAGTGGGCGAAGTACATGGAGGAGGTTCGGGCAAGTACGCCCGGAGCGCCGGAGAGGCCGCGAGTGTTCCACTGGTCGCCCGCGGAGACGCGCACCTATTCCATGGGCTCGGACTCTGCGTTCGTCCGCCACCTCGAGCCTTCGGAGTGGCCGATGCCGAACTGGTACGACTTCCTGGCCCAGGTGGTCAAACCCTCCGGGTGCTCCAACGCTTTCCACGTGAGGGGCGCCTGGGGCTTCGGCCTGAAGGCGATCGGCAAGTCTCTCCACAAGCACGGCTTCATCCAGACGGAATGGGGCGAGGGGCCGGCGGACGGGCTCGCGGCGATGAGCGGATCTTGGACCTGCTATCGGATTGCCAAGGAGCAGGGGATTCCGGTGGAGAGCGTCGTCTTGCTGGATCGGGCCGAGCGCGCGCACTTCCTGTTCCAGGAGGTGATCGCGTACAACGAGGTCGACTGCAAGGTGATGGCGGAGTGCATCCAGTTCATCCGGACCTTGTAGCCCCTCGCAGGTACCCTGGTTAGATGCTGAATCAAGAACAGCAGGAAGCGCTGTCCAAGGCTCGCGGGCGCCTGGACGCTATTTGGGGGCATCTTTGACCTACCTTCACTGCAACCTCAGATCCATGCTCTAGAGCAGGAATCGAGCCAGCCCGACTTCTGGAACGATCCCGCCGCCGCGAACAAACTCCTTCAGCGCCTCTCGCGCCTGAGGGGCATCGCAAACCCGTTTCTAGAGCTCAACAAAACCGAGAAAGACATCCAGGAGCTTTACACCATGCTGCGCGAGGAGCCCAGCGAGGAGATGGAGGCCGAGGCCGACCAGATCGCGATCCAGTTCCTGAAGGACTTGGACTCGTACGAGCTAGCCACCCTCCTCAACGGACCCCACGACCCAAGCAACGCGCTCCTGGAAATCAACGCCGGAGCCGGGGGCTCCGAAGCCTGCGACTGGGCGGCCATTCTGTACCGGATGTACACCCGCTGGGCCCAGCGCAACGGGTTCAAGCTGGAAGTGATTACCGAGACCGAGGGCGACGTCACCGGATACCGGTCGATCCAGGTCAAGGTCTCCGGCCTGAACGCCTACGGGTTCCTTAGGGCTGAGCATGGAGTGCATCGCCTGGTCCGGATCTCGCCCTTCGATGCGGCGGCCCGGCGTCACACCTCTTTCGCCAAGATCGAGGTGCTCCCGGAGATCGAGGAGAACGAGATCAACATCGATCCCCAGGATTTGAAGGTGGAAACCCTGCGCGCGGGTGGCGCGGGCGGTCAGCACGTCAACAAAACGGAGAGCGCGGTCCGCATCACGCACCTGCCCAGCGGCATCGTGGTGTCTTGCCAGAACGAGCGTAGCCAGCACGCGAACCGGGCCAGCGCGATGATGGTCCTCGCCGCTCGGCTTGCCGAGCGGGAGCGGCTCGAGAGCGAAGGGCGCCTAAAGGCCCTCAAAGGCGACACCGGTCCGGCCGAGTGGGGACGCCAGATTCGGAGCTACGTGATGCAGCCCTACACCATGGTGAAGGACCATCGAACGGCTCACGAGACGGCCAACGTCACCGGCGTTTTGGACGGGGAGATCGACGGCTTCATCGAGGCGTTCCTCAAGAAGAAGCCGGACGAGGATGCTTACGTCGAATAATCGGGTTGCCCGGAACGTCTGAGGTTAGGAATGAGGATTTCACGATGATCTGGGGAGCGCTTGCGGTCCTCTTGACGGCGGTGGCCCCAGAGGCCTTTCCGCCGATCTCCCCCGGGCTGCGGCCCGAGGCGATCCAGGCCTTCCGAGACGTGGCGAAGGGTTTGGAGGCCGGTGATTGGGCGAAGGCGGAAGCCGCCGTACGGCGGTTGCCATCGCGGGAGCTTCGAATTCGCTTCGATGCCGCCGGAGCGCCTGCCGAAAGGCGCACCGAGTACCGGGAATCTGCCGAGGCGGCCGTTGAGGCTTGGCTTCCCCGGATTCAGGCGACCGCGGATTGGAAGTCCGCAGAGCCGGCGATCTTGATCCAGGTGGTTGGCGAACTTCCCGATAGCGCCCCGAGTCTGATCGAGTTCAAGGACTCCGGCCCGCGGGTAACCCTCAAGATAGCCTTGCAGCGGGGCGAGCCCAAGATGCCGGTGAACGGTCCGACGGTTCAGACCGAGGTGTTGCGCGCGATCGGCGCCTACCTGGGTCTGGCGGACTCTCCGATCTTTGGCACAGCCATGGGCAAGTCGGATCGGAACGTGATCCGACCGACCGCTCCCTCTGGGCGAGAGGTCTTTGTGGCGCGCAAGACCTTGCAGACGGTGGCGGAGGCTCGGGAACTGGTTCGGACCAAGAAGCGGGTCGCGGACGCCCAAGCCGGTTTCGAGCTGGACCGCCGGGAGTACGTCAACAAATCGGTGCGCCAGGGCGACGTCTTGGATACCGAGCTCCGTGTTCATAACCCCGGCGCAGGCGCCCTCCAGCTCTTTGCCCAGCCGGACTGCAGCTGCATCACGGTCACCAGCGAAATGGAGGTTCTGGCAGGGCAGACGAAGACCTTCCAGATTCGGGTCGACACGACCCGTTACACCGGCGAGTTTCGACACAAGGCGATCGTCTGGACTAACGCTCCGGGGGCCCTCGTCCAGGAGATTCCGATCTCGCTCGATATTGCGCCGAGAGTTCTCTTCGAGGCGGCCGAGCAAGGGGCCAAGCTGATCGAGGACTCGGAGGTCGCCATCGACTTCTACCTGGCGACGTACGGGGACAACGCACCGAAGCCTACGACGGTTCGGCTCGAAGGCTTTGAGGGCCGAACAGAGGTCTCCGAGTGGCCAGGAGCGCTCAACCTCTTCAAGCCCCAGCCCGACCGCGCTTACCGCATCCGAGCCTTCCTTCCTCCGAACCAGCGTCCGGGGCGGACGGTGGGTTCGATCGTGGTGGACACCGATGACCCGAAGTTTGGCTACTTCCGGAAGCAGATCCAGGTTCAAAAGGGCATCGCGATGGTGCCTAGCCAGGTGTACTTCGGGGACGTCTCGGGAGCGCGCGAGGGTTTTGTTCTGATCGGAAGGCCGCAGAAGCCGTTCAAGATTCTGAAGGCCACCAGCAACTCCGCCAACGTTACCGTTCGGGTAGAGCCCGGAGTGGACGGGTGGGATTACCGCGTCTGGGTTATCTACGACGGCAAGGCCAAGGCTCCGGAGTTGAACGCCCTGGTGGAGATCCAGACGGACGATCCTTTGCAGCCGGTCTTCCGAATTCCCGTTCAGGGGTTTATCCCTCCCTCGGAGTCGGCTCGCCGTTGATCAAGCTGGGCTTGGCGGGGTTTGCCTTGGCCGGGAGCTTGTTGGCGTTCCTTCCTGGACAACCAGCGCCGAAGCCGGTGTACGTGGTGATCGGCGGGGACCTTCAGGGCTACCTGTCGCCATGCGGCTGCACCAAGCCGATGATCGGAGGAATCAAACGGCGGGGAACTGCCCTAGCGGCGATCCGCAAGAAGGGGCAAGTCGTGGCCCTTGAGAACTGCGGACTCGTTGCGGACACGGGTGAGCAGTCCCGAATCAAGTTCGCGACGATTCTGGAGACACTGTCCACATTAAAAGTGGACGCCGTCCACTTTAGCGCTCCTGAGCTCAAACTCGATCTGGCGGACTGGGTGGCCGCAGAGAACCTGTTGCCCGGCCGCATCCTTTCCGAGGCCGACCCCGGAGCCCTGGGCTGGTCCCGAAGTCGCACGTTGCACGGCCTTGACGTCAGCGTGGACCCGGCGGAGCCGGGGGACGTCCTTCTCCTGAACGGCGGCCTAGATGCCGCCCGTCAAGTTGCGCATAATCGACCCGAGGCCAAGATCGTGGTTTACCGCCAGTCCGGGAACGCCTCCTCCAAACCGGAGAAACTGGGCCAGACATGGCTCCTTACCGCGGGCGACAGCGGCAAAGGCCTTGTCGAAGTGCGGATGCTGAACGGCAAGCCGGACGGCTACCGGGTGGTCGATCTGTCGCCGGACTTTGAAGACGACCCGGCGGTGGCCCGCATTTACTCCCGCTACACCCAGCGGGTTGCGGCGTCGGGGCTTCTGGATCGGGTCGACCGCCGACCCAGCGAGGCGTTTGCCGGGACCGCTGCCTGCTCCAGTTGCCATGGGGCGGCGGCCAAGGTCTGGAAGAACTCCGAGCACGCTCACGCGTTGGCAAGCCTGAGCGAAGCCGGCCATGATCGAGACCCAGAGTGCGTGCCCTGCCACGTGGTCGGGTTGGATCGAAAGGGCGGATTCGAGTCGGTTGCGAAGACCGCGCAACTGGCCAACGTAGGCTGCGAGAGCTGCCACGGTCCGGGGAAAGCGCACGCCGACTCTCCGGCAACCGTGCGGATGGGAAAGGTTGGCGAGGCCTCGTGCCAGCCCTGCCACGAGCCGGAGCACAGCCCGGGATTCAACTTCAAAGACTACTGGCGGAGCATCGCGCACTAGGTTTCCTAACGGGCTTCGGGGGAAACCTGTGGATTGCCCAACGATTGACTAGGATTGCTGGGCAGAGCTAATCACGCGATTGGCGACGGTAAGAGGAGCAATCGCGAGAAAAGTGGTCAGATTCGCCCATATTCTCCGTTGACAGGGGGCGAGCCTGTTAAGAGAATGTTGGATGGCTCCGAAGCGTTTCGAATAGCCGGGAGCGCAAGGCGGGGAGCCTTGCCGAGGGGATTGGTTAAAGAGTGGCAAGTCTAGGTGAGGTATCCGATGTTGTTCCCCGCCTGTCGCAGGTGTTGTTCGAGGGGTCTGGGCGCAGCTTCGCCGAGTTTGCGGAGGTGCCTTCGAACGCAGAGGCCACCAGCGCGGCGATCCACTTTGCCCGGGGCCTGACCCCCTTTGTTGTGCTCATCGGCCCGACGGGTTGGGGAAAGACCCACCTTCTGGACAGCGCCTACGACGTTGCCGCCGAGCGCAACCCGGGCCGCACCCACCAAAAGAGGCTAGCCTCGGAATGGCTTCGAGATGGCTTCGTGCACGAGCAGCCGGACATCCTTGTTCTGGACGATCTGCAGGAAGTGTTGTCGAGAACGCGAAGTCGCATCCAACTGCGCCTTGGCCTTGAGCGGCGTCTCCGAGCGCACAAGCCCACGATGCTCGCCATCGCTCCCACCGGGTCGGAGCGCCAGTTCCGAACCTACATCCCTGGCGCGAGCGAGTGGCTTGTGGCGCATATTGCCGAGCCGAATCTCGACGAGCGCTCCACGATCATCCATCACATGGCGAGTGCCGAAGGACTGGACCTTTTGCCCGAACTGCGGTCCCTTCTGGCTCGGAGAATTCCCGGCGACGGCCGATCTCTGAATGGCGCCCTGAAGCGCTTGAAGATGCACGGAAACGGATGGCAAACCCCGGCGGCCGCCCTCAAAGCTTGCGGGATTCTCGAGCCCCATTTGGCCGAGGACGGCGTCTTGGATCTGAAGCACCAGATTCGGAATGCCATGCGGGAAACCGCGACTCGGTACGGAGACATCGATGCGGATGCACTGGGCATTTACGTGATGCTTCGCAGAGCAGGAATCGGCGAGGCGGACGTTGCACGCTACTTCGGGGTGAGGCCCTCGCAGGCCTACGCCCATTGCTCGGCCGTCCGTAACCGGATCAAGGAGTGCGACCGATTGCGGGACCATTTGGACTCGAGCGTGGAGCAACTCGTGGCGAGTCTCGCCCGTGAGTAAGGGTTCAAGCACGCGGGGAGAATTTCCGCGTAGGAATGAGCATGGATTCGACCTCCTCGCGATCCCTTGAGATTCTTGACGCCTTAGAAAAGAACGCGCCGCGGGACAACGTCCGGCTGATGAACCAACTCTCGGCGCTCCGGACGGCGCTTCACGGCGAGATCCAGGAACGCGAGGAGGCGGCGAAGGTTCTCGAGCAGTACCAGGAGGCTTACGAGAAGCTGACCGCTCCGGCCAACCGTCTAGCGGTCTTTCTCGAGTGGGCAGACGATGCGAACGCCGAGAAGAACCTCGCTCTAATCGCACTGGGCGATCAGGAGTTCGTGGCGGAGATCGACCCGAAGGTCCCGCGGGAGCAACTGGTCACCGGGACGCGGGTCAAAGTCAACGACGCTTACGCCGTTCTTGGCGCGATGCCTCCGAGCCCCCATGGAAGCCTGATCCGAGTGGGCGAGGCCCTTGCCGACGGACGCCTCAAGGTAGGGGCCGAAGGCCCGGGGTCCGCGGGCGGACGCCTGGTCGTTCGCGCGGCCGGGCTTGCCGACGTTCGAATCCAGGAAGGCGACGACGTCCGCCTCGACCAAAGTGGGCGAATCGCGCTCGAGCACTACGAGAAGAAGGAGAGCCGCGACTACTTCTTGGAGGACGTTCCGCAAATCCCTTGGGAGAAGGTCGGCGGGCAGGACGAGGCGATCAAGCTGATCCGGGAAACGATCGAGCAGCCCCTCCTGCACCCGGAGATCTTCAAGCGATTCGACAAGAAGCCTATCAAGGGGCTCCTGCTCTACGGCCCTCCCGGGTGCGGCAAGACCCTATTGGGCAAGGCCACCGCATACAACCTGACCCGCGAGTACGAGAAGCAGGTGGGCCACGAGGTGAAGGAGTACTTCATGGCGATCAGCGGACCCAAGATCTTGAACATGTGGCTCGGCGAGACCGAGCGCATCGTGCGCGAGATCTTTGCCACCGCGCGCCAGCGGGCGAAGGAGGGCCGGCTGGTCTTCATCTTCATGGACGAGGCCGAGTCGGTCTTGCGTACGCGGTCCAGCGGGCGGTACCTCAACATCAGCAACACGGTGGTCCCGCAGTTCTGTGCGGAGTTGGATGGGCTTCAGTCGCTCGACAACGTGGTTCTGATGCTGACCTCGAACCGACCGGACTACATCGACCCGGCGGTATTGCGACCGGAGCGGATCGACCGAAAGATCAAGATCAGCCGCCCGGACAAGGCGGCCTCCGCGACGATTCTAGGCATCTACCTGCATGCTGGGCTGCCGTTCGACCCCGAGGTTCTGGCGCGCAATGGCGGGGAACCGGACTGCGCGCGGAAGGAACTGGTGGAAGCGGCGGTCGAGCACCTCTGGCGAGCCGGCAAGGAGAGCGAGTTCCTCAAGGTCTTCTTCCGGAACGGCTCGGCGGACACCCTCTACCGGCGCGACTTGGTGAGCGGGGCATTGCTGAAATCGGTGGTCGATCGGGCCAAGGACTCTGCGATTCGCCGGGCGATCGCGGACCCGGGAAGCGACCAGGGCATCTCGACCGAGGACCTGTTCGCGGCGATCGACCAGGAATACCGTGAGAATGAGATCTTCCCGAAGACCGACACCCAGGAGGACTGGCTGCAATTGCTGGACGTTGCGCCGGAGAATGTGGCCGCAGTGAAGCCGATTGGACAAAACCGTGGGGAGGAACACGCCCGAAAGAGCATTATCTAGCGTCTAACGAAGATGGCAGCCCCCGTCTACTATATCGTCGCTCTGGCCCTCGCCCTCTGGAAGGCGGGCGCCCTGACGGGGGAGCCCTTCAAGGTTCTGGACGTCGACACCGGCGCGGACACGAAGATCGAAGGGAACCGAGTGGAGTTGGTTCAGGACGCCCGGAAGTGGCGATCCACCTACATGGAGCACATGGAGATCTCGCCGTTTGGGCCGCCGCCCACGTACTTCGAGGTGCCGACGGTGGACTTCAAGAAGAACGTAGTGCTGGTGGTGGTGCTGGGAGTTCGAGCGCAGACCGACGGTTATCAGGTGGCGGGGTTCGAAGAAGAGACGGACGCCGTCCGCCTGAACCTCGCGCCCATCGCGGCCCGTGGCAACACGGTGAACGTGGCCAGCACGCCGTACGCGTTCTTCGTTTTGCCGCGAACCGCAAAGAAGCTGGAGGTCCAGTTACAGGTGGGTCGGGGTAGCGAAGCTCGACTGCTGCCGCTCGGATCGTTTCCCGCGACTCTCAAGGGGTAGGGATGCCGCGCTACGGTTGTCCCTACTTCCCACGACCTCTCCCGATAGGCACCCGTGTGTAACCTCGGTCCGTGACCTTTCGCGAGCAGAACCTCGCCGTGTTCGACCGGACTCCCTATCCGGGGGTGTTCTTCCAACCACGGATCGAGCCTTGGCTGGCGTGGAACCAGCAGTTTGGCGACCTGTCGCCGCGGTACCGCGAGATGCTGCCGCACCACCTGTTCGACGACTTGGGTTGCTCCATGCGGTACGTGGACTACTACACCGGGATGCCCTCGCCGGTGCGGATGGAGTTTGATCCCGAGGTCGTGATCCGGGACGTGCCGGGGGTGGACGAGTCGGTACGGATCTACGAGACGCCGTTTGGCGAGCTGCACGAGCGGTCGGTGAAGACGGTCGACGACACGTGGCGACAGGTGGAGCATCCGGCCAAGGCGGAGGATCTCAAGGCGCTTCAGTGGCTGCTGTTTCGGACCCGGTACTGGTTCGACGAAGCGGCGATCGACGTAGGAGATGCCTACGTGGGCGACCGCGGGGTGCCACAGTTCTACTTGCCCAAGAGCCCCTACCAGGCGCTTCTCCAAACCTGGATGACGCTGCCCGACGTGGTCTTTGCTCGGGAGGACGAGCCGGAGGAGTTCGAGGGCGTTCTCAAGGCGGTCGACGCAAGTTACGACCAGCTCTACGAGCAACTCACCGCGTGCCCCAAGCTCAAGATCTTGAACCTGGGCGAGAACGTGCACGAGCAGCTGATCTCTCCGCCGATCTTCGAGGAGTACTACATCCCCTGGTACGCGCGTCGGATGGGCCAACTCAAGGCCGCGGGCATCTACACGCACATTCATATGGACGGGTTCTTCCGGAACCTGCTGCCGTACCTGGCAGACCTACCTTTCGACGCGATCGAGGCGCTGACACCCAAGCCCCAGGGCGACGTGGAGGTCTCGGAGATGTGCGACGCCCTGGGCGACAAGATTCTGCTGGACGGCATTCCGGCGGTGCTCTTCATGGAGACCTATCCGGAGGAGACGATCTACGCCTGCGCCGAGGAGTTGGTGTCTCGCCTGGGCAAGCGCCTGGTGCTGGGGATCTCGGACGAGATTCCGGAAGGCTGCGGGGAGCAGGGCATCGAGCGGGTACGTCGACTGGCGGATTGGTGTCGGCGGGTCTAGGAATCCCTCTCTGACACTTCACACGCTGCGGTAGGAAGAGTGCGTTCGCCTGTATGAGTCACGCGACCCCTCCGAATCTGCTATCGGGGGCCGAGATCGTCAATTGCTCCGCTCCCAGATCTGCCGAAGGGGACTTAGGGCAAATGCACTTAGTCGCGCAATAGCGATACAATGGAGCCTGAATGAAACGGCTCGCCTTTGCCCCTCTTGCTCTTCTGCTGATCGGAAGCGCGAATGCGCAGACATTCGGATATGACCCGATCTCGCGCGGCTCGCTCGACCTGGCCTATCAGATCTCGTACATCGACTCGGGGATCGTCAGCCCGTCGGCTGGTCGGATCACGAGCTGGGATCTCTACGCAGCCGATCTGGGCGACGTGACGTTGCAGATGTTCCGACCGACCGTGTCGGGCTACCAGCTGATCGGCGAGAACGACGTCACGATTTCGACGGCGGGCTTGAACCACCTCGCGATCTCCTTTGCCCAGCAGATTGTGATCGAGGCGGGAGACGTAATCGGGTTTCGATACAACCAGACCTTCTTCGGCAATCGGGTGATTGCGTTCGACCAGAACCAGGGCGGCACTTACCGGTTCACTAACTGGCCGGACGGCGGAGCAAACGATGTTCCAATCGGCGGCGAGATCGCCAGTTCGGCGCTCCTCGGCGCAGGGGAACAGCGGAGGTACTCGCTGAGCGCGACGGTCGATCCGGTTCCGGAGCCAGCGTCCCTGTTGGTGCTGGGCCTAGGAGCTCTCGCTCTGCGCAAGCGACGAGCCTAGCCGGACCGCCGCCGCTTTCCCACCCACCCACGTCCCGGTTCCGACGAGAGTCGGATTCGGGACTCCCGCGTCGGCGGTCCGTGGGGACCCCGAGGCTGCGACTCCGGGCTGCCGCCATTCAACCTCCGCGGTTGCGGCTTTTTGGACTGCTACGGCAGGCACCGCGCTAGGGAGTACGGACCAGGGCCTGGCCCGGGAAGACCGTCCGAGTGTCCCCAAAAAGCACTACAAATCGCGCCGCACGTCCCTCGTAGTGCGTGGGTTCTTGCGGGGCGGACGTATGATAGGGGTGTGGAGTAGGTGTGTTAAGTATGCCGATCAGCCTCGTTTCCTGGCTTGCAGTCTGCCTTCAGCGGCTTCGATCGTTCAATAGGGAGGTGCGCCCATGAGCAGTGCGTCGTGTTGCTGTTGTTCCGAGCCCGAGTATCCGCTGTATCCCCGCATCGAGTACGTGGAGCAAGCGGGCACCCTGTTGGGGCCAACGGCCAGAGTTCCCAGTGCGTCGACCTATGAAGGGGGTGGCAGTCCGTGCGCCATGTACTATCCTTTCGACCTGGCCGATCCCGGTTGGCTGGTCTCGGGGTTCTACTTTACGACCACGAAAGTACCGTCATTCAGCGGGAGCGCGGACATCTTTGCCGGGTTGGTCGAGGATACCGGCTACAAATCTCCTAGCACGACCAACATCTTTGCAGGTCAAAAGTTCAGTCTCACCGATGCCAACGTGGTCGTGGCCGACCCCGCCATGGCCAACGAGGGCGCCTCGCCCCGAGCGATCTTCTGCGAGTTTGCCGAGCCCGTTTCCTTTATTGGATACCCGCGCCGGATTTTTCTGTGCGTCTGCTACCCGCCCACATGGGTAACGACTACCGGCACCAATGAAGCTCTGGTGTCTCGGCCCGTCGTGGGAGCCTCCCAATTCAAGATGGCCCTGGCTTCGTTCTCTGAGAGTCTTCCGCTAGTCGTCAGCTCCGCGATGGTAGTCAACCAACCTCACTTTCTGTCTTTCATTCCAAAACTTCACGTCGCCCTGAACTACTAGTTCCACCTCAAGTACAAAGGAGAGCCCCTATGAAACCGATTGTCACCGCCGCCCTCGCCCTCGTGGCCTCAATGTCTTACGCCGTGATTCTCATCCCTCTGGAGTACGAGGTTATCGCCGAAACAGGGACTAGTCCTTCGGGGACGGAGTCTGGGCCCCTCTTCAACCAGAACCTGGGAGGCCTTCCCCATTCAGACTATGTGGAGGACATTCTCTACAGCGACGTGCATTTTCGTCGTGACAACACGATCTCCGATGCAGGTGCCAGGCTCAAGTTCATCATGTACGGAAATGACGATGATCTTTCCGGAGCAAACTCCTTGGCCTATCGATTTGCCGCATCAGGATCTGGTTCCGTGCGGCTTCACCTTAGGGTCTTTACAACAATTTCAGCATTTAGGGTGCCTACGACATACTCTGCTCACCTTCGTGACTTGACAACCGGAGACTACCTATGGCAAACCAGTAACACTCCGGCGTTTGGCACCACCAGCGTAGACCTTGAGGACTCGCACGTTTACGAGATTTTGGGTGTTCACGAGGGTACAAATATTGGAAATCCTGGCAAGAGCTTCTCCGGGACAACGGACATCGAGGTTGGGCAACCCGTTCCCGAGCCCGGGACACTTTTGACGGTTGCCCTTGGCGCACTTGTGCTTCGTCGTCGATATCACAGAACAAAGGAGTGAGTTACTATGCCAGCTGGCTGGAACTTTATCATCGACGGTTCAAACGCTTCGGATGCAAACAAGCGGGGGCTGGTGCGGATTCTACGCGCACTAAGACCCGCGAGGCTCCGGTTCCATCGCGACCTGCCAAGCTTCCAAGGAACTCCGAGTGCCGCCGGCGGGCTAGGGTTACATGGCGAAATACTCCACCGTCTGGTGGACGATATCTCCTCGGAAGGCTCCAACCCGCCTCCCAAGTTGGACTATTATCCGCACGTGCAGATGGTGATCGGGTACGGGCCGGAACTTGCGGCTACCCCGACCGGCTTTTTGTGGGCGCAACTCGCTGGATTCGAGGGAATAGAAGAGGACTGGACGGATGCCGATCCCACGATGCGAGACTCATTCCTGGAACAGGTCTACCCTGGGTACGACGGAGATAAGCGCTACTTTGCCCGCCCTCCGCAATCGCTCTGGCCTAAGATGCTCGAGCGGTTCAACGAGCATATCGACTATATCTACTCTTACCTAGCGGAGGATGCGGGCTGGCCGGTCGGGAAGCAGTGGGTGGAGCTCTGGAATGAGGCGAATCCTTCCGGTGTCGGAGGAAAGGGCGTGGATGGCACGCCTTGGGCTTTCGACGATGACATGCTTCCGATGTTGGACTATTTCGCCCGACAACTAGAGTTGAATCCCGATGGAAGAGGACGCCGGAAGTTGATCGCGAGCACTCTAGTAGCCTGGTACGGATCGTGCAACCCATGGCCCTACGCTCCCGAGGAGATAAACCCGACGACGAGGCTTGGGGGTGAAACCCCAAAGAGCCTCAGAGCAATCGACGAATGGCGGGATGAGACAGCGAACCTTGGGTGGCACGGCCTCTTTGATGCGATTTCGCTTAACTGTTACGCTCCACTGGGAGACATTCCAGAGTCCCCTGAGTCGCCGGTTAACAGCTGGGGATACCCGACTAATGTCAACGTTCGGGCCATCCTGAACGGGGTGGAGATGAAGGTGAGCCACGTGATGGACTACATCCGTGCCCAAGAGGGCAGTTGGTTCCAGAACCTGCCCGTGGTCATCAGTGAATCAAGCCAGTTGGCCAAGTGGTGCGGCTTGGGGGTGGGCCGGGGTCGGGCAATGGATCAGACTCTCCTGGGAACCTACCGGAAGGCGACCTCGGACTACATGTGTGAGCGTTTCGGGGAGGAGTATGTCTGCAACTATGTTCTCAACACAACCGAAACCGAGACAGACCTGAAGGCTTTCAACATAGCCCAGCGCGTTGGGACTGGGAGCGAGATGCCCGCGTGCTTCAAGTCCGCGCGCCCATTCCTCACGGCCGCGGGGTGGGACGCCTCTGGGAGCAACGATCCGAACGGTCGGCCCTGGCTCGGTTAAAAGTGGGGCGGTAATTTGGGCTACGGGCTTAAGCCCGTAGCCCAAATCAGACATGAGGAGGGTGTCATGGGTGCACATCGTCGCGATACCCGGTCCGCCGACGCCTTGCCCACCCAACCCCGTCCCGATTCCGACGCGAGGCGGAAGCGGGACTCCTGCGCCGGTGGGCTATCTCTCCGCAACCCAGGTTACAGCCGCGACATTCGCCGTCCTGCTGCTGGACTTCGCGGACCCTAGACCCCCTCGATGAGGCATGCGACATCCTCGCGGAACGCGGGCGGATTCAGAACGAGGGATCCAGCCTTGGCTTGCGCTTGCTCCGCCTTCTGCCATTTGCCGGTGGCGGTGTCGAACCAGCGCACGCGGTAGGCGCCCGAGCGAAGGCCCTTGAGCCGGACCTCGGTGCCGGCAAGGAGCCGGGCCTCGGGTTGCTTGGCGTTGCTGGGGTAGCTGTAGGCGGGATCCAGGACCCAGACGACGGCGGCGGTTGCGGTGCCGGAGGCTACGGCCCGAAGCGGGATTCCTTCTGCCTTGCGCGCCTGGGTTGGGAGCACGGATCGGAACTCGATCCAGTCGATCGCCGCCCAGTCGGGGCCCTCGTTGACGAGCTCGATCAGGTGCCGCCCCGCGGGAATCGAAACCGGAACCTCCTGCGAGTATTCGTCCCGGATCTCGTACTTGCCGTCCTTGTCCGGGAAGCTGCCGGAGTAGACGGGCTGGCCGTTCACGAGGACCTTGATCTCCGCTCGGTTGCTCACCGAGTTCACCTTGAAAGTTAGGCCCGCGCGCGGACCGAAGTGGCCGGCCACCCGGAACGGGCGGCGGATCTCTGGCTTGGAGGTTCCGTGGAGGTAGCCGTTCACGTGCACTCCCTGCCCTGGTGCGGAGTCTCGGTCCGTAAGGAGCATGAGGCTTCGGTTCTTGTCTCCCCAGGCCGCGACCAGCGGGATGCGGACGTCGAAGGGCTTGGCGCCGGCCTGCACCGGCGGCAGGTCGGTAGGTTCTTCGGGCGCGGAGACGTCCATCGGTCCCCAGCCTTTGCTGCCGATTGGGGCGGCCTTGGCAAAGGTGGCCACCGACCTGTACATCGGGTAGATGTTCATCGCGTCCAGGGTTTCCCACCACCAGCTCTGGGCGGTCCCGGCTCCACCGCCGAGCAAGGAGCCCCAGAGGGCTTGCTTGAGGCCGCGGCTCTTGGGGTCGCTCTCGATGTTCGGGCCACGGAAGTCGACCCCGTATTCGCCGACCAGGTAGGGCTTGCCCTCGGACTTGCGGAACTTGCGGGCTCGCTCGGCGAAGTCGGGGCCGGGGTTGCTGGTGTTGTAGGCGTGGGACTGGACGAGGTCTAGCTTGGCCTTGGACCAGAGGGTGGGATAGACGTCGGACGTGAGGCTGGTGGTCACGAGTCGGCCGTAAGGGTCGAGCTCTCGCAGTTCCTTCCCTATGATCCGGTGCCATTCGATCATGTCTGCTTCCTTGAAGGTCGAGCCGACGTTGTCGATCTCGTTCCAGAACTCCCAAGCGGCAATGTTGGGGAAGCTGGCGTAGCGGGCCACGATGTAGCCGAGTCGCTGCTTGTACGCGTTGCGGGCCGCGTTGTCCGTGAAGAAGTCGTTCTGGTTCTTTGCGGGGCCTCCGTTGGCGGCGTTGTAGGGATTCATCCTCCAGTTGTCGTTGGAGCCCCAAAAGTCCTTGGTCTGGTTGAGCATGCCGTGGTAGTCAAAGCACAGCATCACGTGGACACCGCGCTTACGGAAGACTTCCAGGACGTAGTCGAGGGCCCAGGCTCGGCCGAGGTCGTAGTTGCCCAGCGTGCTGGGCTCGCTCTCTAGGCCAAAGCTCCAGGGCCCCATCCAGAGGCGAGCGAAGTTCATTCCGGCGGCCTGCATGCGCTCGGCCCATCGGTCGTAGTCTTGGAGTCCGCCCTTGTCCCACCAGCACACGTTCCAGCCGATGGGGATGAACGGGGCGCCGTCCGCGAAGGCGATGTAGTGCGGGTTTGCCTTGCTGACTCGGGCAAAGCCCTTGAGGGGCCCTGGCTTGACCTTGAAGGTTGTCGCCAGCTTAGCCCTGGTTTGCCCGGACTGGGTGGCCGTCAGGTTCAGCTTGTAGGGGCCCGCGATGGTCGGGGCGACGCGGATTCGCCACTCGCCGGGGCCGGTCGCCTTGAAAACGACTTTGCCGTCGGCGGCCCTGCCGGATTGCTGGGGCACGTACCAGAACCCGCGGATGGTGGTGGCCTTGCCGTCTTTGCCGGTGGCGGCCCCAAAGAGGTTCCAATCGCTGGGGTCGAACGGTCGAGTTGGTTCGGGAAGACCTCGGACCGCCCACTCGGCGGGAACGCCGACCTTGCTTGGTGGGGTGATCGGGACCAAGACGGGCGCGGAGAGGGGCAGAAGGGCAGCGGCGCCCATGAGGCCAAACATGGGCCAAGCATAGCGCGGATTCGCGGCGCTACCCGTGGGGCATCAGGGACTCAACCTCGCGGAGCAATTCCAAGAGTGGATCTCCGGTGATGCCGTAGACCGCTTCTGGATCCGCGGTGTCGTAGCTGTGAACCAGGATATTGCGGAAACGGACGATTGCAGGTCCGTTTGGCACGCGAGCGAATACGCTTGGTTCGCCATCCCTGATGCGCACCAGAGCTTCCCCGATGATCAGGAATTGGCGCTCCACGGCCGACTGCTTTTCCCAACTGGCAAGGTAGTCGCCCAGAGATACGCCATCGACGGCCTGTCGAATGAGGCGGCCTGCGGCAAGGATGTCATGCAAGTTCGATCGGGTTTCAGGCTGCATAGACGGTTACCGCGTCACGTTCGGCGCTCTCACGAAAGTACGGATTCTTGACGGCACCCCAGTCAACCGAATCTACGGGCCGACCTAGAATCTGCTCCAGCGCCATTGGCAAGCCAACGACCTGGTCTAGCGGAGGAAGCTTGCGACGGTCAGGGCCGTATTCGACAAGAAAGTCGAGGTCGCTGGTTCTTTCGTTCCACGTGCTACGGACCCCGCTGCCAAAGAGCCGGAGTCGAACCACGCCAAAGCGTTGGCACGCGACGACGATCTCCTCCCGGTGTTGCGCTATGAGTTCGTGGGCAGACACAGCCTATCGTATCTCACGGGGCCCGGGATGACCAAGTAAATGCTTCGGCCGCGGGTGCGTCCCCGAAATCCCCGACGGACCCCAGAACCCCCTGCCCGGTAAACTCTGGCCTCAAGCCTCGAGAACAAGAACCATGGCAATCAAAGTTGGAATCAACGGTTTCGGACGTATCGGACGACTTTCCTTGCGAGCCATTTTGGCCCGGCATCCTGGCGACATCGAAGTCGTCGCGATCAACGATCTCACCGACACGAAAACCAACGCCCACCTCTTCAAGTGGGACAGCACCTACGGCCCCTTCGACGGCGAAGTCGGCCATGACACGGACGAAATCCACGTCAACGGTAAGGCCATCAAGGTCTACGCCGAGCGGGATCCGGGCAGCATTCCCTGGGACAACCATGGCGTCGACGTCGTCGTCGAATCCACCGGTTTCTTCACCGACGCCCTGAAAGCCGCCGACCACCGCAAGCACGGAGTCAAGAAGGTCGTCATCTCGGCTCCGGCCAAGAACGAGGACGTGACCATCGTGCTCGGCGTGAACGACGAGATGTACGATCCGTCCAAGCACCACGTGATCAGCAACGCCAGCTGCACCACCAACGGTCTGGCTCCGGTCGCCAAGGTTCTCCACGAGACCTTCGGTATCGAGAAGGGCTTGCTCACCACGGTGCACGCCTTCACGAACAGCCAGCGCACACAGGACACCGCCTCCAAGGACCTCCGAGACGCTCGCGCAGCCTCGCAGAACATCGTCCCCAGTAGCACAGGTGCGGCTCGTGCGGTGGGGCTGGTCATTCCTGAGCTGAAGGGCAAGTTCACCGGCATGGCCTTCCGCGTGCCCGTCCCCACGGTCAGCGTGGTGGACTTCACCGCTCTGCTTTCCAAGGACGCGTCGGTCGAAGAGATCAACGCGGCCATGAAGAGCTACGCGGACGGCCCGATGAAGGGAATCCTCCAGTACACGGAGGAGGAACTGGTCAGCACCGACCTCAAGGGCAACACCCACAGCTCGATCTTCAGCGCGGTCGATACGGTTGGCTTGGGCAACCTGGTCAAGGTCGTCAGCTGGTACGACAACGAGTGGGGCTACAGCTGCCGCATCGCGGACATCCTGAACTTCCTGGAAGACAAGGGCCTGTAGCCTTCCTTGGCAAGAAGAGCCTCGCACCCTTGAGGGTGCGGGGTTCTTTTGTTTGTCGGTCCGGCCTAAACTAGGCCATGTTGCGCATCCAGCCCCAGTGGGTTGTTGGTCACGCCCACAACCGAGAGGCGCCGCCAGAGCGGTTCGTTCCGGCAACCGTACCGGGAGCGGTCCAACTCGACTGGGCTCAGGCCCAGGGATGGGACCCGAGGTGGTGGTACGGCGAGGAATTCCGTCGGTACCGGTGGATGGAGGACGCGTTCTGGACCTACCGAACCGTACTGCCGCACTTCGAGGGGGAGCTTTGGTTTCGGGCCAAGGGCGCGGACTACCGCACCGAGGTTCGGCTGAACGGGCACGTGCTCTGGGAGCAAGACGGCACCCACCTGCCGATCTCTCTGCACCTGGCGTGCGCTAAGCCGGGCGATGATCTCGAAGTGGTGGTTTCGAAAGGGCCCGAGTTTCAGCGTACTTTTGGCGAGGGCGAGCGGCTGGCGGCGACCGCCAAGCCGGCGGTGTTCAACGGTTGGGACTTTGCGCCCCGGCTGGTTCCCCTGGGGCTTTGGGACGAGGCTTGGCTGGAAGTTCGGGACCGTGCGCCATGGCGCGCCGACCTGAGCTACGCGCTCGGCGACGGCTTCGCCGATATTCAGCTCGATGCGCCCGACGCGGCTCATTGGACGCTGATCGATCCGGACGGCCAGGTAGTGCTAGAGGGCACCAGCGCGGTCTCCGCTCGGCTAGACCATCCGGTGCTTTGGCAACCGAACGGCCGGGGTCGGGCTGCCCTTTACACCAGTCGGGTGCAGATGGGGGACGAAATCCAGGAGCAGCGGATCGGGTTCCGGTCGGTGCGTCTCGTAATGAACGAGGGCGCTTGGGCGAAGCCCAGCGAGATGCCGAAATCCCGGAGTACTCCGCCCATCACTTTGGAGGTCAACGGCGTCCCGATGTTCGGCCAGGGCGCGAACTGGGTTCCTGCCAGCATGTTTCCGGGCACCTTGCTGAGGGCAGACTATTCTGCGCTTCTGGAGCAGGCCCACGCTGCGCACTTCAACCTGATTCGCGTTTGGGGCGGGGGCGGGGTGCCTCACGACGACTTCTTCGACCTTTGCGACGAGCTGGGCATTTTGGTTTGGCAGGAGTTTCCGCTTGCCTGCGCCAAGTACCTGCCGGAGCCTCGGTACATGGAGGCGCTGGAAGCGGACTCGCGAGCGGTGGTGCGGAGGCTGCGGCATCGGGCCAGCCTGGCCTTCTGGTGCGGCGGCAACGAACTCTTCAACTCGTGGTCCGGGATGACCGACCAGGACCTTGCGCTGCGACTCCTGAACAAGGTGTGTTTCGAGGAAGACCCGGCGCGGCCGTTCCTGGCTACTTCGCCGCTCATGGGGATGAAGCACGGGAGCTACACCTTCCTGGAGCAGGATGGGATCGAGGCGGTGGCACGGTTCCAGGGCGCGGGGGCAACCGCCTACACCGAGTTCGGGTCGTCCGGCCCGGCCTCCTCGGAGACGATCCGTTCTCTGATGCCGGAATCCGAGCTTTGGCCTCCTCAGCGGGGGACCAACTGGGAGTGGCACAACGGGCTGGGCGCGTGGGACGGCCATCCCGAGAGTTGGCTCTGCCCCGCCACCATCGCTAAGTACTTCGACGTCACTTGGCCACCCGGGCCGGAGGAGGAACTGGCGAGGCTGATCGAGTTCGGGCAGGTTCTGCAGACCGAGGGGATGCGCCATCTGTACGAAGAGGCGCGTCGGCAGTGGCCCGAGGCTTCCATGGCCTTGGCGTGGTGCTTCAACGAGCCGTGGCCCACGGTGGCCAACAACTCCCTAGTGAGTTGGCCCGCCGAAGCCAAGCCCGCGCTCCACGCGGTGACGGAAGCGCTCGCTCCCGTGACGATTTCGGCCCGGGTGGCCAAGTTTGCCTGGCGGGCGGGGGAGGTGCTGGAAGCGGAACTGTGGGCCCACAACTCCACCTTGGAGCCGGTGGAGATAGGCACAGTTTGGGCCGAGCTTTTCGTTGGGGACCGGAGTGTTGAAGTCGCGGCCTGGGTGCCCGCCAATCTGGAACCCAACCGCAACCAGGCGGGCCCGGTGGTTCGGTTTGCGATTCCGCTGGGGGCTCAGGGAGAAGTCCGGCTCGCATTGCGAGCCGGAGGCATCTCAAAGGTCTACCGATTCGCGGACATCCGCGGGGGCGGGCCTAACCCGACTTCTTGAGTTTGGAGGCGTACTTCTCGCGGAACTTCCGGACCTTGGGTTCGATGACCACCTGGCAGTAGCCGGCGTTCATCTTCATCCTCTCTAGAGAGGAGGCCTTCTCGTACCGGTCGAAGTAGCCCTGGTGGTACTCCTCGGCTCGCTTGTAGTTCTTCAGCGGCTCAATCGTGGTGACGATCTTGTTGGGCCAGATCTTCTCCTTGACGACCTCCGCGAGGACCTTCTCGGCGAGCGCCTTCTCTTCCGGACCGTCGTAGAAGATCGACGAACGGTACTGGGTGCCCACGTCGTTGCCTTGGCGGTTGAGGGTGGTGGGATCGTGGACGGTGAAGAAGATGTGGAGGATGTCTTCCTCTGAGATCACTTTGGGATCGAAGTCCACGCGAACGACCTCGGCGTGTCCGGAGCCTCCGCCCGAGACTTCCTCGTAGGTTGGGTTCGGCTTGGGGCCGCCGGCGTACCCGTTCTCGACGGCGAGGACGCCCTTGAGATCGCGATAGATGGCCTCGACGCACCAGAAGCAGCCTCCGCCGAGGACCAGCGACTTGGTTCCGGGGGGAAGGGGCTTCGCCTTCTGGGAAGGCTGGTCGGACTCTCCGGGCGAGGAAGGGGTGGGCAGCGCCGCGACGCAACCGACCGCGATCAGCCCTGCGAGGGCGAACAATATCAAGACAGCACCTTTGACCATGGCATTGCCCAATACTACGTCCTCAGCGGCGCAAATGGTCGTCCGTCCTCCCGATCCGGTATCCTCCGGGAGCTTTGGGAAAGGGGCAAGAATCCGCCGGGGGAGCGTTCCTTCAATGCGAGAGCTGCAAGAAGATCCTGTTCTCGATTGAGTTCGAGGAGAATTTGAGGGTCTGTCCCCACTGCCTCCATCATCACCGAGTGCCTGCTCGCGTCCGCATTGCGTGGACCTTTGACGAGGGCTCGTTCACGGAGATGGACACCGAACTGCGCTCCGGCGATCCGCTGGAGTTTCCCGAGTACGCGCAGAAGCTGCAGGCCGCTCTTGCCAAAGCCGGGCCTCAGGATTCCGTTCTGAGCGGAGCAGCGACCCTTGGCGGGCACCCGGTTCGGGTCGCGGTCGCAGACTTCAGTTTCATGGGTGGCTCGATGGGCAGCGTCGCGGGGGAGAAGATCACGCGGACCCTGGAGCGGGCGGCGGACGACCGGGCTCCCGCGATCATCTTCTGCGCCTCAGGCGGGGCCCGCATGCAGGAGGGATTGCTCTCGTTGATGCAGATGGCAAAGACCACGGCGGCCTGCGTAAAGGCTCGCCAGGCCGGGGTTCCTTACATCGCGGTCTTCACCGACCCGACGATGGCGGGCGTCCTCGCCAGCTACGCCAGCATCGCGGACGTGATCTTGAGCGAGCCTCGCGCATTGATTGGGTTCGCCGGCGCGCGGGTCAGCAAGCAAGCCGGCGTGAGCAAGGTGCCCGACGATTTCCAGACCGCCGAGTTCGTGCTTAAGTCCGGCATGATCGACCGCGTGGTGCCCCGGAAGGAGATGCGTCCAACCCTCTCCAAACTGGTGGACATGCTGGGAGGCGCACTCCGTGGCTAGAGACTACAACGAGTGGGAGAAACCGCTTCTCGAGCTTGAGGACGGCATTGCCAAACTGCGAGACCTCGCCCGGAAGGAAGGCGACCTCAGCAGGAAGCAGAAGCTAGACGCGCAGATCGCGGACTTCGAGCTGCGTCGCGACAACTACATCGACGTGATGTACTCCCGGCTTGGTCCGTGGGAGAAGGTTCTGGTGGCGCGCGCCCCCAAGCGGCCTTACACCCTGGACTACATCGGCGCGCTGTTTGCGGACTTCGTGGAACTTGACGGCGATCGGCGCTTCGGGGCGGACCATGCCATCGTGGGCGGTCCGGCCAAGTTCAACGGCCGGCCGGTGATGGTGGTGGGCCACCAGAAGGGGCGCAATATTCAGGAGCGCCAGTTCCGGAACTTTGGGATGGCGAAGCCGGAGGGCTACCGAAAGGCGATTCGTCTGTTCGACATGGCCGAGCGGTTCCGCATGCCGGTCATCACGTTTGTGGACACCCCCGCGGCGGACCCGGGCGTGGAGAGCGAGTCCCGAGGGATCAGCGAGGCCATCGCGGCCAGCATGGCCAAGATGTTCGAACTCACCGTTCCGAGCGTCTCGATCGTGATCGGCGAGGGCGGAAGCGGGGGTGCCATCGGCATCGCGGCCTCCAACCGAGTTTTGATGCAGGAGCACGCGGTCTACTCGGTGATCCCGCCGGAAGGTTGCGCAGCGATACTCTGGCGGATGCCGGAGAAGGGCTCCGATGCCGCGACCGCGCTGAAGCTCACGGCTCAGTCTGCGCTCGGCTTTGGCCTGATCGACGAGATCGTGCCCGAGCCGAAGGGCGGTTCCCATCGGGAGCCGCTCGAGGCATCCCAGCTGGTGCGGGCCGCGCTGGAGAGGCACCTTTCGGAACTCGAGGGACAGGACGGCGAGACCTTGGCCGAACTCCGCTATGCGAAGTTCCGGGCAATGGGACGCTTCGAGACGTCGGCATAGGGGTGGAAAACCTCTGGCAGTTCGATCTGTCCGTCTTCCGGGCAATCAACCTCGGCTGGCGCTCTCCGTTTGCAGACGTTTTCTTTCTGGTCTTCAGCTACCTGGGGCTTGGCCAGGTTCAGTGCATCCTCGTTCTCGCCTATCCAGCGTCGGTCGCGAGCAAGCGGCCCGAGCCTTTCTGGCCCACCTACCGCAGCTGCCTGAAGGATTCGCAGTTCCGGGTCGCCCGGCTGATCGGGCTTGTCGTCCTGAGCGGAACGCTGATCGCGCAATTGGGCAAAAAGCTCCTTCCCCGCGACCGGCCGAGCAACCTGCCTTGGTCGGTAACCCAGGAGGAATGGCGCAGCAGCAGCTTCCCCAGCGGCCACACGACCACCGCTTTTGCCCTGGGGTTCTATTTCCTTGCGATCACTTGGGGCACGCCTCGCGCATGGATGGGCTGGTCGAGCATGGTGCTCGCCGCGTTGGTGGGCCTTAGCCGAATCTATCGGGGGGTGCACTGGCCAACCGACGTGCTGGGCGGAGCCTGCGCGGGCCTCATCGCCGCGATGCTGATGCTTCTTTGGGAAAACCGATCGCGGGACGGTTTGAACCCTACGGCAAGCTAATCCTGGCGAGGTAGGGCCAACTATTGGTAACTTCAAGAGAAGAGGACCTTTGCCGGGCGCTCCACGTCTCGGTTGCTCCATTGCCATGAATTCTGCCGCTGTTTCCGATCCGCAACGCTCCCTCGTGGGCTGGACCTTCCTGACCAACCACTCGCACGTGTTGCTCTGCCTATACCGGGAGCCCTATATCCGTTTGCGCGAGGTGGCGGCGATGGTGGGGATCACGGAGCGCGCGGTCCAGCGGATCGTCAGCGACCTTGAGGAAGCGGGCGCCATCCAAAGAACGAGGGAAGGACGCCGAAACCGGTACGCGGTGGAGATCACTCGACCGTTGCGGCACCCGCTGGAATCCCATCGCACCATCGGAGAGGTCCTACATCTCCTCTCCCAGGAGGACTAGCCATGTCTACGCCGTTGGTTGGAATCATCATGGGGAGCCAGAGCGACCAGGACACCCTGGAGCCCGCGGCCGAGATCCTCGCCGAGTTTGGCGTGCCCTACGAGATGAGCGTGGTAAGCGCGCACCGTACGCCGCTGGCGATGGTGGAGTACGCCCAGGCCGCCCGTGAGCGCGGCCTTAAGGTGGTTATCGCGGGAGCGGGCGGGGCGGCGCACTTGCCCGGAATGGTGGCTTCACTGACGACGCTTCCGGTGATCGGAGTACCGGTCCAGACGAAGGCGCTCTCCGGAGTCGATTCGCTCTACAGCATCGTGCAGATGCCGGGCGGAATCCCGGTCGCCACGGTAGCAATCGGGGGCGGAAAGAACGCCGGGCTTCTGGCCGTTCGCATTCTTGCCGCCCACGACGAATCCCTCGTGCGCAAGCTGGATGCGTACACCCAGCTTATGCACGAGGCGGTTGCCGAGATGAACCGTAACGTCGCCCGCCTGGGCTAGCCCTTGTCGGGCAATCCGGCCACGGCGAGATCGTCTACCGTCCCGGCGACGCAAGACACCTTCTCGTGCCCTACCCGCTGAAGCACGGAGGCGGCGATGGCCGCGCGAGCGCCCGCCGCGCAGTGGACGACCAGCGGCCTATCGACGTCGATGTCGCAATCGCGCAACAGGAAGCCGACAGGAATGTTTCGCGATCCCGCCAGACTCCGCTCGGCCACCTCGGTGGCACCCCTCACGTCGAGCAGCTCAGCCTTGCCGGACTGAACGCGCTGGGCGGCCTCGCTTGGGCTCACGCGGTCTAGAGTCGAGAGCGGGGAGCCATGGGCACGCAAAGCGTCTAAGCCGAACCAACCGGCCAGGTTGTCCAGGCCGATGGAAGCTAGGTCGCGGGCGGCCTGCTGGGCGTCCGCCTCGTTGGCGGCAAGGACATAGAACGGCTCGTCGTAGGGCGTGAACCAGCCCGCCCAGGTAGGGAACCCCTTGCCCATCGGGATGTGGAGCGATCCCGGGATGTGTCCCGCAGAGAACGACTCCACCGGTCGAAGGTCGAGAATGCGGGTTCCCGCAGGCATCTGGGCGGCGGCGCTTCCGGCGATGCGCACGAAGCGGGGAAGTTCGGAGAGGAACGCCGGCCCCATCTTGTTCATCCGCTTCATTTCCTTGAAGTAGAAGGGGGGCTCGGGCTGGCCCGCTAGGACCTGGGTGGCGAAGGAGCTCTCGTCCTCGACGCGCAGGGCCCAGTTGGCGACCTTCTCGTAGCCGAGGGTGGATACCGGGACCCCGCCGAGGCTCTTGCCGCAGGCGCTTCCCGCGCCGTGGGCCGGCCAAACCATCAGGGCATCCGGGAGGGTCTTGAACCGCTGGATCGAGTGGAACAGCTTGCGGGCGGCGGCCTCCATGGTGCCTTCGAACCCGGCGGCACGCTCCAAGAGGTCGGGGCGCCCGACGTCGCCCACGAAAACGAAGTCTCCGGTGAACGCACCGAGCGGTTCGGCGGAGGCGGGCTCGTCGGTGAGGATGAAGCTCAGGTGCTCCGGGGTGTGGCCAGGAGTTGCCCAGACGTCCAGCCGGAGGTTGCCGATGCGGATGGTGTCGTTGTCCCGGATGAGGGTTACGTTCGGCTCGTGGGCAAACGCGTACTTCCAATCGGCGTCGCCTTCGTCGCTCAGGAAGAGGCGGGCGTTGGTGCGGGCGGCCAGTTCGCGACTACCGGAGACGTAATCCGCGTGGATGTGGGTCTCGGTGACGGCGACGATGTTGAATCCTTCCTCGTCGGCCGCTTGCAGGTACTGGTCTAGGTTCCGATTGGCGTCGATGACGGCCGCTTCTTTGGTGACGGCGCATCCGATCAGGTAGCTGGCTTGGGCCAGTTTCTCGTCGTAGAATCGCTTGAAAATCATCTTGGGTTTCCGGTTGGGTTAGGAGCAGCAGGCGGCGTTGTCGGTGGGGTTTGCCGACGCCTTCGGGCGGTTCCAGGGCAGCTTGGCGAGGCCGGACGCCATGGGGCAAAGCCCGGTGATGGCGGCCATGGTGAGGCCGGCGCCAACGAACATGGCGAGATAGACGAATGCCGGGTTGACGGCCACAGAGAGGACCGTACCCAAAAGCACCAGCGATCCGGCGGCGAGGCGAACTTGGCGTTCGAGCGCCCAGGTGCTGGACGTGGTCTGGACGACGGGGAGGCCGGCGGCGGACCAGGCGGCGGTTCCGCCTTCAAGGACCAGCACCTCGGTGCGGTGCCCGGAGAGGCGCTCCGCGCAGATCGCGGCGCGGCGTCCGCTTTGGCAGATCAGGACGACCGGCTCGGTGGAGCGGACGTCGTCGAGTCGGGACTCGACTTCTTCCAGCGGAAGGTTGAAGGTGCCCGGCACATGGCCGGAGGCGTACTCGCCGATAGAGCGGACGTCCACCAGTTGGAGGCGGTCGCCGGCGTCTAGTTTCGCCTTGAGGGTTTTTGCATCGATCACGTGGGCCATTGCGGTATCAGAGACCGGCTAGGGCACAAAGGATTCAGGCGGCGGAGGCTGGTGGATGAAACCCTCAGGACTCTTGCTTTGCCTCGGAGGAAGGGATGTGAAGGAGCGTCCTGAGGGATTGCTAGGGGCCGGAACTCGGGCAAGTTGCCCGAGATACTCATGGGCGGGCCGCCCATGCCACGCTTTGGGAGTGGAGCCTTCGACGAGAATCGAACTCGTGACCTTCCCCTTACCAAGGGGATGCTCTGCCGCTGAGCTACGAAGGCGTGATCTGGTGGGTAGAGCAGGATTCGAACCTGCGTAGGCTCACGCCGACAGATTTACAGTCTGTTCCCATTGGCCACTCGGGCATCTACCCAGACCGAGAGCAATGTATACCAGATTCTGGGCATCGGCGTCTGGCCTGGCCGCAACTTCTCGGGGGAATCGGCCCGCCTCAGGGAGGAAACCGGGTATTCAGGGCAGATGGAATCCCTTCTGCGCGCGAACCTCAAGATCGAGGCGCTGGGCGAACTGGTGCACTTGCAGGTGGAGCTGCCCGAGGGGGCGACAACTCCGCTGAAGATGCTTCTCGTCTTCCAAACCTTCGCGAACCGGATGGTACAGCGCAGCGAGGAAGCGGTGCGGGAGGCCGGCGAGGAGGTCTCGTGCCGCAAAGGGTGCGGGGCCTGTTGCCGACAACTGGTGCCGGTGGGGCAGTCGGAGGCCTTGCACCTCGCCGCGCTGGTGGCTAAGATGCCCTGGGAGCGCCAGGCAACGGTGCGCGCCCGCTTTGCGAGAGGGATGGCGGCATTGGCGGAAGTCGGGATCGAGCCGGGCTTCGACCAAGGCGTGGACCGAAACGCCGCGCGGGACCTGGGAGAGCGGTACTTTGCCGCCCAGGTGGCTTGCCCGTTCTTGGAGGACGAGAGCTGCTCGATCCACCCGGACCGTCCGCTGGCGTGCCGCGAGTATCTGGTGACCTCTCCGGCGGCGAATTGCCGCAATCCGGGCCCGGGACGGATCAACATGGTGCCGATGGCGGGTCCGCTGTGGACGTCCCTAGCCAAGCTGGACGGCGTGAAGGACGGCCACGTGGCGTGGCAGCCCCTCATCTTCAGCCTGGCGTACGCGGAAGGTGAGCCGGAACCGGAGCGGGTGGCCGAAGGCCCCGAGCTGTTCAGCGAGTTCGTCAACCACTTCCGCAAGCGTCCTGCGCCCCAGGCGCCGCCCTCCGCCTAGCGGACCATCGCGCGCCGTACGCGGGCCGCGCCCAGGAGGATCAGGGCGGCGATCAGAACGAGGTGGCGGTTCGGCACTTCGCGATGGGTTTGCTCGAACGTAAGGGCTCCGTACGTGCAGGCCACTGCCGTGAGGGCGAGGAAGGCGAGGGCCGCGTCCACCGCCTTGAGCGAAATCGGCGGCTTGCCCCAGCGCCAGAACCCGACTCCGATGGAGGCTAGGGCGGCGACCAGCATGGGAACGGTGTACACGTCGCGACCCCAGACCCAGGCGCTGAAGGTGCCGTTCCACGGAAGAAGCCCCATCGAGTTGTTGATGGCGAAGGTGCCAAGGTACAGGCTGACTGCGGCAACCGCGATTCCTTTCCAGCGGAGGGGGAGGCAGATCGCCACTCCGATGAGGATGATCGGCACCAAAAGCCATGTGCGGTTCAGGAGGAGCGGGGCGCGCATCGGGAGCTTGGCATGCACGGAGAGCAAGCACAGGAACTCGACGAACGCCGGGCCGGCCAAGGCGACGACGGTGCCGGCAACGGCGGCGTCCTCTAAGGCGACGTCGAGGCTTGGCGCGGTGCGATCCAGGGTCATAGGTTCGGCATGTAGAACCGCGCGTCGCACGGCAGTAGCTCGGGCTTATCCATGCCCTTCAGGTAGCAGCGCATCAGCCACTCTTCGCGAACCACCTGAACCGCCCCGTTCTCACGAGCCACGAGGGCGGTCCACCCAACTTTCTGGAACTTCCAGTCGATCAGGGTGATTGCCTTCTGGCCGTGGTGGGTATCTGCGGCAAGCGGGAAGTCACCCCCACGCTTCTCGCGACACTCCTCTCGCTTCTCGGACAACTCCTTTGTGGGAAGTTCATTCTTCGTGGCAAGGTAGGTAAAGAGGGTGCTGGGGCCGCTGAGCCTTGGATCGGCGGCCGGACATCTCAGCCGCCCGCCAAGGTACTGGGTCTCGCAGAAGGCCGCACCTTCGGGGTTGGGATAGTCGCCAAAGTCCTCTTGGTACAGCTTCAGGGCCAAGTAGATCTGCCGCAGGTTGGAGGCACATCCCGTCATCTGCGCCTTCTTCTTGGCCTCGGTTGCCACGGGCATCAAGATGGCCGCGCACGTCGCGATGATCGCGATGACCACCAATAGCTCGAGGAGGGAGAATGCGAGTTTCTTCATGGCTTTGGCTCCGGCAGTTTGGATCGAATCCAGGCGCCCAGCTCTTCTTCGGGGTGCGGCTCTGACTGCAACGCCGTGAGTTTGCCTTGAGGATCCGCGATGTACGCTCGCGGGTCGAACCAAGGGTTCAGAGCCTCGACGTCCGCTAGCGCAACGCGGACCATGTTGACGCCTGGGGAGGCCGCTTGGACCTTGCGGAACTCCGCATCCGGCATCTGCGGAACGAGGACCGGGAGGTTGGGAATGCCCGACGCCTTGACAATCGCCTCAATGTCGATGGAGCTACACGTGAGGCAGGTCTTGAAGATCAGAAAAGCTCCAGCGCTGCCAATCGCCTTCCGCACGGAAGGAGGCATGGGGCTCCCGGGCTTAAGGTCTGGCCGCAGGATTTCGTTCGCGTTGACCCGCTCCGGACCGACTTCGACGACTTGAGATTGTCTCGCCACCCCAAGCGCGATCGCGCCCGCCAGCACAACGGCGAAGATCATCAGCCGGTCTCCGCCTCGGCGGTCCATTGCATCATTATAGGGGAACAACCACCAAAGCGAGGAAGTGGTTTGAGGCAAACTGACCGAACGCAATGCAGCAGGAGTTTGTGGAGGGTTCGGGCCGGCTGAAGGCTGGCGAAGAGGAGATCGAGATCTCGTTCCGCGTGCCGGCGGGACGTTGCGCCGCGGAGGCGCTGCTCCCAGACGTTCAGCGCCTCGCGAACCAGGTCGTGGACCTGGCCGAATCCGAAGCGGTGGCCTCGGGCAAGAAGGTGTCTTGCGCCAAGGGCTGCGGGGCGTGCTGCCGGCAGATGGTTCCGATCTCTCCGACGGAGGCCCGGCACCTGAACCGGCTGGTGGAGGAGATGCCGGCGGAGCGCCGAGAGGCGGTGAGGGCGCGGTTTGCCGAGGCACGGCAGAGGCTCGCCCAGGCAGACCTCCCATCGCGCGGGCACCCTCAGTTCGACAAGCAGACCTACCGCGAATTCGGTCTCGCCACGTTTCGACAGGGCGTGGCGTGCCCGTTCCTGGAGGACGAGAGCTGCTCGATCCACCCGGATCGGCCCCTCGTATGCCGAGAGTATCTGGTGACCTCGCCCGCAGAGTTCTGCGCAATCCTAGGCAGCGGCAGCGTTCGGCAGCTTCCGGTTGCCCTGAACGTTTGGTCCGCGTTCGGCCGGAGCCAGGCTCCGGACGGGGTCTTGGAGTGGATGCCTCTCACCGAAGCCCTCGCCTTCGCGGAGGAACATCCCAACCCGCCCACGGATCGCACCGGCCCGGAGCGGGTGGAGTCCCTGCTCCGAGAGATCAAGCCCTAGCCTGAGTTCGCTGCCTACCTTGGTACGGGGCGTCCGGGAGCAGGACGCTGCCTGTTTGGACGCCCCGGCAGAGGCCCTGGGCGATTCGCGGACCACGCGAAGGGGCAGGATTCCGCCGACACGGGGGCCTACAATGCTGATCTGGAGGAGGACCCTTATCCCACCTTCCGACGCAGTGTCACGCGTCGGACCGCGACCGACATCAGGCGACGTTCCCTTCTAGCTCCGGCCCGCCATCCCGGTAGGGATGGAAGAGCTTAGGCAGGCGGTCGAAGACCCCTGGAGAGCTCAGCGAAGCCCGACGACCCCGGCAGGGGTCGCAGAAACATTGCTGTATCCTGCACTCATGCCGTCCACTTACCTTGCCTTGAACGTGCACGTCGTGTTTGGAACCAAGCATCGCGCTCCCCTAATCCCGCCCGACCGGATGGACGACACGCACCGTTACCTGGGCGGAACCGTTCGGGGGTTGGAGGCAGTTCCGTTGCGGATCGGGGGCGTGAGTAACCATGTGCATCTGCTCGTGGGATTGCGAGGGAAGCACTCTGTGTCTGATTTGGTTCGAGAGGTTAAGAAGGCATCCACCGCGTGGATGAGGACATCCGTTTCGGACTTCTCGTGGCAGGAAGGGTACGCCGCTTTCAGCGTGAGCCCGCAAGATCTCTCAACCGTTGACCATTACGTGGCCAACCAGGCGACCCACCATGCCCGCCAGACCTTCGCCGAAGAGTACGAGGAGCTTCTTCGGTTGGCAGGGCTCCCATTTGATTCGTACATTCTGGGCTAGAGCGGGCCTCTGCGACCCCAACTGGGGTCGTGGGTTGATCGGCGTCTATACCAGGGGTCTTCGACGCCCTGGCTAAGTTCTGCCATCCCATCCGGGATGGTGCAGACTGCCTCCCTCCTGCACAAAGTCCGGAGGACGCTCGAGGATGGCTCGTCCTGCCAGAACCCTCACCCTCGGCCCTCTCCCTTTCTGCCGGCACGATCATCTGGGAGAAAAGGAAAGGGGAATTCCTACTCCGACTTAATTACCGCCGACCTCTCCGAAATCCCGTTCTCGTTGAACGCCTCGATCTGGAAGTAGTAGGTCTGGTTGGCGGTCATGTAGCGGAAGTAGAACTCGCACGCTCCGTAGACCATGACGCTGGTGTACAGCTTGTCGGGGGCGACGCCTGCGCGGATGACGTAGCCGGTGGCGTTGTCGTTGGCGGTCCACTTGAGCCAGGCGTTGCGGCGCTCGGACTCTCCTCGGAGGGCGATGAACTCCTGCACGGGCGCGGGACGCTCCCCATCTCCCTTGCCGAACACCCGCAGACCGCTGAGCGCGAACTTGCCGGTGGGGACGTGGAGGTTTTCGATGCGGATGTAACGGGCTCGGATCGGTTGGTCGAAGGCGATGTAGTCGTGAGGGACGTCGGTCTTGTTGCGGCTCTTGTCCACCACGGTCTTCCACCGGCGGCCGTCGAGGGAGGCCTTGATCCGGTACTGGTGGTAGAGGCCGGGGAGCTTGCCGAGGATCTTGGCGTCCTGGTCGGCGTAATTGACCTGGATGGCGTTGACGGTGGCCTCGGCTCCGAGGTCGCTTTCCAGCCACTCGCCGGGGTTGGCGCTCCTTGCGCACCAGTAGGTCTTGATGTCCTCGTCCACCGCGAAGTTGGGAGCGAAGCCGCCTTGGGTGCTGCTGGCGCGGACCGGCTTCATGTAGTTCAGCAGCATCCAGCCGGTGAACATGGCTTGGTGGTTGGCTCCGGCTTTGGTGGGCAGGTAGGTCGGGTAGTCGCCGTAGGCGGTGTCGCAGAACATGACGCCGTCCTTGTCGAATCCGGCGGGCCAGATCCCGTTGCGGCGCTCGAAGTTGTTCTTGACGCAGATACCGATGGTGCTGGTGTGCCAGTAGTTGTTGAAGGCGTCGGTGAAGGTGGCGCCGTGCCCGGCTCCGCGCGCGAACCCTCCGGGCTTGAGGGAGAACGGATTGTGGGCCTGGTATGTGAAGGGGCCGAGGGGATGGTCGCCTACGTAGACGCCGTCTCCGTAGCCGCTGAACTCGGTTCCGGGGGCGCCGTACTGCAGGTAGTACTTGCCGTTGTGCTTGGTCATCCAAGCGCCTTCCATGAAGGGCTTGAGGAAGGTGTTGTCGTGGTGCTCGCCAAACCGCTCCCAGCCGTGGAGCTTCTCGTTGAGGGAGATCAGGTCTTGGCGGGCACCGAGGACGGTCAGGGTCTTGGGATCGACCTCTTGGCCCCAGAGCGGATGGTCGTTGCCGGAGCCGTGGTAGAGGTAGAGGCGTCCGTCGTCATCCTGGAAGAACGCGGGGTCCCAGGCTCCGCCGGCTTTGAACTGTGGCTGAGCCATGGTCCATTCGTCCTTGCGGGGGTTCTTGGACTTCCAGATCGCGAACTTGTCGGTGTAGGTGGAGCCGAGGACGTAAAGCTCGTCGTTCATCACCCAGATGGCGGGGGCGCAGAGCTCGTCGAAGATCCCGACGGCGTCGTCCTTGAGGAACTTGCGGGGGACGAAGTTCCACTTGGACATGTCGCTGCTCCACCAGTAGCCCCACTGGTTGGTGGAGAAGAGGTAGTAGTCGCCCTTGAACATCACGATCGCGGGGTCGGCGGTGGCTCGGTGCTTGCCGGACTTCACGAAGTTCGGGATGGGGCAGTAGCCGTAGTCCAGGTTGATGGGGTTGCAGTAGGTGGGTTTCTGGGCCATGACGGGTGAGATCGCGACACTGAGGAGGAGGGTTGCCGCCAACATAGCTGGAGGATGCCCTAGCGGGGCCTTTCCTCGCCAGGTTTGGGAACCGGAGATAAACTGCGGGCATGCGCACGCTCTTCGACAAGGTCTGGGATCGACACCTCGTGGCGGAGGTTCCGGGCGGCGGGGCGCTTCTCTACATCGACCGGCACCTGGTGCACGAGGTCACGTCGCCCCAGGCGTTCGACGGTCTTCGCCAGCACAACCGACCGGTACGACGGCCCGACCTGACCTTTGCCACGGTAGACCACAACGTTCCCACCGACGGGCGTCCGATCGACGAGTCCACCGTGTCGGGCCAACAGCTGGCGGCCTTGGCGAACAACTGCGCGGAGTTCGGGATTCCCCTGTTCGGCTACGGTCAGGAGCGTCAGGGCATCGTCCACATCATCGGTCCGCAGCTGGGGATCACCTTGCCCGGGCTCACGATCGTGTGCGGCGATAGCCACACCTCTACCCACGGCGCGTTTGGCGCGCTGGCGTTTGGCATCGGCACCAGCGAGGTGGAGCATGTTCTGGCCACCCAGACGCTGAGGGTCTCGGGCAAGCCCAAGAACTGCGGCATCCGAATCTCGGGCGATTTGGCCAAGGGTGTGACCGCCAAAGACGTGATCCTGGCGATCATCCGCAAGATGGGCGCGGGCGGCGGCGCGGGCTACGTGGTGGAGTACTTCGGTCCCACCATCGAGGCGCTGCCGATGAACGGGCGGATGACCATCTGCAACATGAGCATCGAGATGGGCGCCCGGGCGGGCCTGATCGCGCCGGACGCGACGACGATGGACTACATCGGCGCCGAAGACCGGCCGTTTGCGCCCAAGGGCGAGGCCCTGCAGCGCCTCGCGGACGACGCGGCGACGCTGAGAACGGAGGACCTGGCCGGATTTGACCGGTTGGTGGACTTGCCGGTATCCGATCTCAAGCCGCAGGTCAGCTGGGGAACCACCCCGGCCATGACGGTGGACATCGACCAAGCGGTGCCGGAGCCGGCCGACGCCTCGGAGGCGCGGGCCCAGAGCTACATGGGGATTCGGCCGGGCCAGGCCATGCAAGACCTGGCGGTGAACACGGTGTTCATCGGCAGCTGCACCAACGCCCGCATCGAGGACCTACGCGAGGCGGCGTCCATTGTGCGCGGCCGCAAAGTCGCGGAGGGCGTGCGGGCGATGGTGGTGCCCGGAAGCCAAGCGGTGAAGGCGCAAGCCGAGCACGAGGGGCTGCAGACGATCTTCCAGGACGCGGGCTTTGAATGGCACCAGGCCGGATGCTCGATGTGCCTGGGCATGAACGGAGACATCCTGCGCCCGCAGCAGCGGAGCGCGTCTACGTCCAATCGGCCCTACGAGGGCCGGCAGGGTCCGGGCTCCCGAACCCACCTTGTGAGTCCCATCACCGCGGCGGCGACTGCGCTCAAGGGACGCTTCGCGGACCCGCGCGAATTCTTGTAATGGTTTTGCCTTACAGGCAAGGGTAGGGGCGTGGTTGGGCTGGTATAGCTGGCGACATGAGAGCACTCTTGCTTCTCTTTGCAGTCGTGTCTACGTCGCTAGCTCCCTGCGAGAGTGTGCCGTCTTCGTCCTCCTACGGTGACAGTCGTAATGTCCGGAGTACCGTCCAAATCCAGGGCTTCGCTAATGGCGGTAAGGCCTCTGGAACCAAATGTGAGGTAACCCTCACGGCGTCCCGGGTAATGAGTTTGCCGACGTCGCTCCAAACGTGGTCCCACGCCACCCTTACAAAGGTGGTCATCAACGTTCCAGAGGCTGGCACGATCGAACTCTACTCCCAGGCTGCGCCAACCGAGCCAAATCCAGACCCTGCTCCTGCGGTTTCGAAGGTGATTTTGTTTCGCTGGGCGAGCACTCACTTTGCGGACGGTTCATCGTTTCCAATCAAGGTCACCAGCACCTACCGCCTCCAGAGGTTTGGGCCCGTAGTTGCTCCGGATCCTGCCCCCATAATCGAGGGCCAGGACCTCGTGGTTCACCATGAGATTGCGGTGACGATCTACAACAAGGGAGTCTTCATTGCTACTAGGGAAGTGTTTGAGTCGGGCGCATACTCGATTCCAGCCAATCCAGGTCCCAACTCGGTGCCCGAAGTTGCTCGGCGGATCGTAATTGATTCAGGCGGTGCCATCCCAAAGGCGACGGAGATGAACCATGTGAATCTGAATCCTTCGCCAGCGAACCAGATCCTGAAGGCCGAACTCTTGCCCGTTTTCAAAGTGGCCACTCTCGCGATTTTCTCGACGCACGGGGAGCTCTCCTCGTTCCGGTCGTCCGGTTCGCCGCCCGGCACGGAGATTGCTGCAGAGTCCATCAGCTGTGGCCAGACGGCCTCCGAACTCGGGGAAGCCGTTAAGGACGGGCGGACGGTGCCACTGTTCAATATGGCCATTCTGTACTCCTGCCAGATGTGCTATCCCAGCGTCGCCCGCAACTTCGGGGTCTGGGCTGGCGAAGTTATGGCGCCTGGAAAGGCACTCGTTGGTTTCCGGTCTCCGGTCTATCCTGAGCTCTACTCGGCTGGCAAGCCGGCACCAGGATCGCTTGACCTCCACGCGAAGAAACTGCTCGGCCTCCTCGCCGAGGGAGCAACAATCGGTGAGGCTCTTCTGGAAGCCAATACGAAGTTTCCCCCGCGTGCTCTGGCCGGCGGCAAGATCAGCATGGTCTATGACGGTGACATATTGGCACGTCTCTGGAGTGTCTACGAAGGAGGAAACGCACAAGCCTGGTACCTGTGGACTCCCGTGGAGCCGGCACCATGAACAATCTGCTACTCTTTACAACTGCTTTTCTCGGGGTTAGCCAGCACCTGAACACGTGGGAGGAGGCAATAATACGGACAATGGCGCAGGGACGAGGCGCTCCGTATGCGGGGCAGATGGTCCGGCTGGGCGAGATTCGGTCCGGAGATGGAACAACGATCACACGGTACCAGGCTGGGTCCTTTTCCATCAGTGTTGGGAGAACAGATAACCGAATGGCGTGGGTGATCTGCACTCCCCCGATGTTGCTAGAGACGACTGCTTCAGGTCAGGCCATGCTCACCGTGCGCGAGGCCGAGGATCTGCTCAGGGAACGACTGGAAGGGGTCGGGATTTCCGTGAAGGCGGACTCGGTGGAGCTTCTCGATGGCAGCCCACAACGCTTCGAAGGCTTTGCCAGGCAGCTGATCGGAGGAATCCCCCGATCAATCTCTCACGAGTTGTCCTTTACCATCGACGCCAGATCCGGCGTGATCACACAGCTTTCTTTCCCCAAGCCCCCGAGCGCCTATGGCCCTAATCGGGCACCACAAGTCAGTGCGGTATCGGCGGTAGGGTTAGCGTTGGATCGGGTGCTGCTGCGCCAAGACGTAATGGATGGAAGGATTGTGCGGTCACCCGAGTTGGTGTGGTTCGAGCCAGCATGGGAACTTGAGGCTGATGGAACTCTCCGCCTTCCGCCGCCCCCTCACTTCAGCGAGCTAAGCTTGGCTGAGGTTGCCCAGGGTAACCAAGGAAGGGCGCGTTTGGCTTGGTCGTTCTCCTTCCTCCGAGAGGTTGAGGGGAGTGGCCGAGTGCTGTGGGATCTGTGGATCGACCCGTTCGATCAGAGGGTCCTGATGGCCTACCGTGTGGACTTGGCCAATTCCTCCTTTGGAGGCGTGTCTGCCCGGGCACCCTTTATTCAGGCGCTTGGACCTACCTTGACGATTTCTCGTGGGCAGAGCATAAGACAGTGTGGGGCCGGTGAGCTTCACCGGACGAGCGGCGTTGCCGGATTCCGTGGCTCAGCGCCATTCTGGCTCGGCTACGGCAACCTCTGGTTCCGCGTGCAGTTCGACCCGGTTCTCAACCGGCTTGCGCTAGGAGGCGGCAAGGATCGGTGGTTCGCGCGTCCGAACGCGGAGCTACGGCGGGCGCTGCTGGGTTTGGCCAAGCCGAAGCCCGCGCCAATAAGGGGCACGTAACGAAAGAGGCCCCCTCCTGCTTGCGCAGGAAGGGGCCGCGAGGTGGAACTTAGCGGTTCCCGCCGCCGTCCTCGGGGGGCGGAGGAGGACCGTCCGGGCCGCCCTGTCCGCGCCTTCCGGGCTGGAAGGCGGGCATCTTGAACTCCTTGCCGGCGAGCTCGGCCCACTTGGACCTCTGCCCGGCGCTAAGCTTGGCCAGCACCTTGGCCATCATCTCGGCTCGATGATCAGGACCCTGGCCGCGTACGCCCTGGCCCTGTCCGCGTCCACCCTGTCCAGGTACGCCCTGGCCGGGTCCGCCCAGGCCACGTCCGGGTCGGCTCTCGACCAGGAAGTCTAGGATCTGCATTCGCTGCTCGTCCGAGATTCCCAGCTTCTTGGCGGTGTCGGGCTCGGTGATGACGTGGGGCGCTCTCATCTGAAGCATGATCTGCTGGTGGCGCTTGTACTGCCCCTCCGTGAGGATCGTCTTCACCTGAGCTTCTACCCTCGGGTCCATGCCTCCCGGTCCGCCCGGGCCACCCGGTCCGCGCTGCATGCCGGGACCTCCCGGTCCACCCTGCCCGCGTCCGAATCCGCC
>JBGSIJ010000074.1:0-114997 GCA_041742595.1 Fimbriimonadaceae bacterium
ATGGCTCCGCCCGAAGCCACCGTATAGCCCTGGCGCACCGCCGCCGCGGCCGCCCGGCGGGCAAGGGCCAGGACATCCTCGCCGACCTGCCGGCTTCCAACCACCGCTGCCCAAGGAGTACCCAGATCGCAATCTGGCGATTTCCCACCCGGAGGGGCTCCCGCCACCCACACGCAGGGCGGCGCCTGGTCCCGCAGAATGCACTCCCATCGGTAGGGGTATCCGGGATCAAGAGCCGTTAGGAACCCGAACGACATTCCCCGTTCCTCCATCAACGAGAGCCTTCCTGGCGTGGCCAGCATCGCGGCCGCATCCAGGAACCCCGCCCGCCGGAGCCACCCTTCGATTGCTGGGAGCTTTGGAGCCGACCGGCGTAGCTCGTCCCGAAGTAGCCTCCACCCGGCCCGACCAAGGCGTGGCAACCCTTGCCCCCACGGGCCAGGCATCGGCAGATACAGGGCCGCCATCGCCAGGCGGGCGTCTTCCAGCCCGTCCGCCACAAGGCCCGCCCTTTGCTCCTCAATCATCCTCATGAGTATGAATATACTCTATCGCAAGCACCCCCAGGTTGGCGGGGGTACGCTCGGGACGCCGGACTCACGCCATGCTTAAGCATCCCGAAATCACGCGACGCCGAATCGAACAGTTCCTCCAGGCCCAACTGAAGCCCCGCCTGACCGGCGACTCCGCCCAACTTCAGATCGAGATCAACCGCACCCCCGCCGAGTCCCAGGCCGAAGCCCAGAAGGGCCCCTGGGAGAAGGTTTCCGAGGGCTTTGCTTACGGCCCGGCCTACACCGTTTTCTGGTTTCGGCTTACCGGCAAGATTCCCGCCCACTTCGAAGGGCGCGAGATCGGGCTCATCGCCGAAGTCGGCGGCGAGCGCACCGTCTGGCGAGACAACTCCCCGTACTGCGGCATCGACCACGAGCACACCATGATGGGCTGGCTGAGCGGGGGCCGGGTTTGGCCGGGCGTCGTGGACGGCCATGACGACAACGTCGAGGTCTACGTCCAGGTCTACACGCGGAACTCCGAGACCACGGTTCACGGCAAGGAGAAGCCCCGGTCCGCAACCACCGAAGTCGTCGACCGAGCGGAGCTCGTGGTCGTCGACCGGGAGATGCACGACCTCTTCTACGATGTGGACTTCGCGCTGAACCTCCTCGGGACCTTCGAGGACAAGGATCCCGCCTACGCGATCTTGATGCGCGCGCTTAACGACGTCGTGAACCTCTTCGACGCCGACAATCGCGAGACCATCCGCCGTTGCCGCCGCCTGGTCAAGGACGCGATGATGTCCGTGGACGGCAACTTCAAGCACACGATCACTCCGGTTGGACACGCCCACCTGGACACCGCTTGGCTTTGGCCGCTGCACATCACCCACAAGAAGATGGCGCACACGACCGCCAACCAGCTTCACCTGATCGACAAGTACCCAGAGTACGTTTTCGTCCACTCTCAGGCCAGCCAGTACGAGTGGCTTGAGAAGGAGTACCCGGCCCTGTTCGCCCGGGTGAAGGAGGCGATCGCCAAGGGGCAGTGGGAGCCCGTCGGCTCCATGTGGGTTGAAGCGGACTGCAACCTGACCGGTTCCGAGTCGCTGATCCGCCAGTTCCTGTACGGACGACGCTACTTCCGCGAGAAGCTGGGCTACCAGACCGAGGATATGTGGCTGCCGGACGTCTTTGGCTACAGCGCCGCCCTTCCGCAGATCCTGGCGAAGTTCAACATCAAGTACTTCCTCACCCAGAAGATCTCCTGGAACCAGTTCAACAAGTTCCCCCACCACACCTTCTGGTGGCAGGGCATCGATGGGACCCGGGTTTGGACCCACTTCCCCCCTGCCGACACCTACAACGGCAGCTGCGAGCCCAAGGAAGTGGTGTTCGGCGTCAAGAACTACAAGGACCATGCCCGGAGCGACCAGTCGCTCTACGTCTTCGGATTCGGCGACGGCGGAGGCGGCCCCACCGAGCGCCACCTGGAGTTCCTGCGCCGTGGCCGCATGGCGCCGAACTATCCCGAGATCGCCCAGAAGAAGAAGGCGCTCGATTTCTTCAGCGAGGCCAAGTCCAAGTCCAAGGACCTGAGCACCTGGGTGGGCGAGCTCTATCTTGAGTTGCACCGTGGAACCTACACCAGCCAGGCCGCCAACAAGAAGAACAACCGGGAGACCGAGTTCCTGCTTCGAGACGCCGAGCTGCTTGCATGCTTCCGCAACGATTTCCCCAAGGGCTACCCGTCGAAGGAGCTCGAAGAAGCCTGGAAGCTGGTGCTCCTAAACCAGTTCCACGACATCATCCCCGGCTCGTCCGTCCGCGAGGTTTACGAGGACAGCGACCGGGACTACGCGAAGGTCAAGGAGATCGGCAACCGGATCATCGCCGAGAGCCTGCGGCGCATTGGCTCCAAGCACGACACCTCGGAGTTCGCCCGGCCCATCGCGGTGTTCCAGAACGCCCTCGTGGGAACGCAGGTCACTTTGCCCTGGCCACACGAGATCGTTCCGACCTCGTTCGCCACCGCCGAGGAAGCGCTTCCGGTGCAGCTCGTCGAAGAGTTCGGCGAGCGCAACCTGATCTTCGGCGCCCCGGCTTCCGCGCTGGGTTCGGTCGCCGTTGGCGACTTGGGCGACGCTCCGGCCCGGGCGGGCAAGCTCAAGACCGGCAACCGCCGGATCGAGAACGGCGAGTGGTCGGTTCGTTTCGATGCAAACGGCAACATCACCAGCATCAAGAGCCTGGACGACGAAGGCGTTGAGTTCGTGGAGCCAGGCAAGCTGGCCAACCTGTTCCAGCTCCTCGACGACAAGCCCCTTTTCTGGTCGGCGTGGGACGTCGACATCTTTGCCAACGAGACCACCCAGGACCTTCTCAAGAGCGAGAGCTTCGAGATCGTTGAGAAGGGCCCGGTCCGCGTGGCGGTCGAGATCGTCAAGCGATTCGGCAAGTCCACGATTCGGCAGCGCATCTCCCTCGGCCCAACTCCCGGCATCCGATTCGATACCGAGATCGACTGGCACGAGGAGGACAAGATGCTGAAGGTGGCCTTCCCGGTCAACATCAACGCCGCCCGCGCCACCTACGAGATCCAGTTCGGAAACGTCGAGCGGCCCACCCACTCCAACACGAGTTGGGACATGGCCAAGTTCGAGGTCTGCGCCCAGAAGTGGGTGGACCTTAGCGAGGGCGACCTTGGCGTGGCCCTTCTGAACGACGGCAAGTACGGCCACGACATCCAGGGCAGCGTGGTTCGGATGAGCCTGTTGCGCTCGCCCAAGGCTCCGGATCCCCTGTGCGACATGGGCGTCCACCGGTTCTCGTACGTGCTCCTCCCCCACTTTGGTCAGTACCAGTACGGGCAGGTGGTGCAGACCGCCTACGCCCTCAACGCCGCGCCGCGCGCGGTGGAACTGGAGCCGTCGCGGGGCGAGAACGGGGTGCTCCCGGCCTTCCTCACCTGCGAGGATCGGAACATCGTGATCGAGGCGGTCAAGAAAGCGGAGGACTCCAACGACCTGATCGTCCGGCTCTACGAGGCCCACAACTCGCGCGGGCGAACCGTGCTGAGCTGCGCCCGCCCGGTGCAGCGCGCGGTGCTCTGCGACCTCGAGGAGAACGAACTGGCCGACCTGGAGCTGACCGACAACGGTTTGCTGTTCGAGTACAAGCCGTTCGAGATCATTACGGTGAAGCTGGTCGTATAGCGATTGACGATTGACGATTGACGATTGACGATTGACGATTGACGATTGACCATTTCCGAATCCAGCCAACGCTTGAGCCGGAATTACGTCCCGTCCCGCCGTCCGTGCAAGGTTTCGGCCGGGACAGGACGTAATTGTTCCGGCCCGTTCGGGTCGCAGATGTTGGTGCGTGGTGCGTCGTCGCGCCCCGTCAGGGCGCGGGATCATCGGGTCCTGTCCCAGGTCGTAGCCCTGGGCTTTCTCTTCTCGGCCCGTTGGGCCTGAAGGGCTCTCCAACAATTCATCATCACGACCTCCGTGCAAGGTTTTCGTCGTGATGTGAAGTTGGGCAAGGTTCGGGGCGTTCGGCGTGGCTCGGTTTGTTCGGGGATGGTGGAGGGCCTCGTCAACCTTTTCCGAGGCTTAGCAGCTCTGCGGCATGCACAGAACATTGGGACCGACGCTCTCCATGCGGCATGAATGCCGCGCTCCTTTACTTCGCAAGGCCTCAGCTTTCCTGATCGAAATCCAGGACCGGGGTCTTCGGTGCCTTCTCAGCATCTACCGCCGCGATGTCTTCTTTGGAGCCGACCATGTAGTCGGGGCCTTCGCCCGCGACCTTTTCCCAGACGCCTTTCTCAGCGCGTCGGAAGGTGGTGAAGCCCTTCTTGGCGGCTTCCTCAGCGGAGGGCGCCTTGTCCATTTGGAAGGACGCCCGGCTGATGATTTTGCGGACTTCTAGGCCGCACCAGGGGCAGAACTTGAAGACGGGGTCCCCTACCCCCTGGATCACCTCGACCCGCCCATCGCAGATGAGACAGTCGTGATCCAGGGGTTCGTACTCGTAGAGGGGCATTACCAGGCGTAGTGTTCGGGGCTGGGCTTGAAGCCGGGGAAGATGTCGTCCAGCTTGCGCAGGGTGGCTTCGCTGAGTTTGATCTCTAGGGCTCGGAGGGAGCCGTCGAGCTGCTCCATCGTGCGGGGTCCGATGATTGGGGCGGTGACCACCTTCTGGTGAAGGAGCCAGGCTAGGGCCACGTCGGCCGGCTTTTCGCCTAGACGGGCGCAGAGGCCTTCCCAGCGGCGAAGCTTGCCGAGGTTCTTCTGGACGTTCTCGCGAGAACCCTGGTCCGCTCGTCGGCCCTCGGTGGGGCCATCTAGCACCCCGGCCAGGAATCCGCCGCCAAGGGGGCTCCAGGGGATTAGGCCCAGGCCGTACTCCTCACAGGCGGGGACCACTTCCATCTCGACCGTTCTGGCGTTCAGGTTGTAAAGCGACTGCTCGCAGACCAGGCCCATGTAGTTGCGGGCCTTCGCGCGCTCGCTGGCTTGGGCGATGTGCCAGCCACCGAAGTTGCTGCTACCCGCGTAGAGGATCTTGCCCTGCTGGGTGAGGACTTCGAAGGCCTCCCAGATCTCTTCCCAGGGCGCGTCTCGGTAGATGTGGTGCATCTGGTAGAGGTCCAGGTAGTCCGTGTTCAGGCGCTTGAGGGAGGCCTCGCAGGCGCGCTTGATGTGGAGCTTGGAGAGGCGCGACTCGTTGGGCCAGTCCCCCATGTCTCCGTAGAGCTTGGTTGCCAGGACGGTCTTCTCGCGGCGTCCGCCGCCCTGGGCGAACCAGCGTCCGATGATCTGCTCGGTGACGCCTTCGCCCTTCTTCCAGCCGTAAACGTCGGCGGTGTCGAAGAAGTTGATGCCCAGGTCGAGGGCGCGGTCCATGACCTTGAAGCTGTCGGCTTCCGTGGTTCGCGGGCCAAAGTTCATGGTGCCGAGGCACAGGCGGCTTACCTTGAGGCCGGTACGGCCGAGTCTCACATATTGCATGTCGAATCCTCCAATTCCAGGCTACAAGTTACCGCGAACGGTGCCTGGGTCTGGGAGGCTATTGGCCGCTGGGCTTTTCGATCTCGGCGAGGGCGCCGCGATGGGGCACCAGAAGGATCTGGGCAGTGTCCTTTGCCGGGCCCGACAGGAACAGCGATAGGACGCTCTCCAGGGTGGTGACCTTCATCGCGATGTCGGCCGCGCCCGGAGTTCCCTTGGCGCGGGCGAGGAAGGCTTCGGCTTCTTCAGACGAGAAGAACAGGGGCACCCGCGGCTGATCGTTCTGGGTGATCGTCACGTACACGCCTTTCTTGGTGACTACGTAGAACAGGGCCACGCTGGCGAAGTCTTTGAGGGCAGGCTTATCCGCCTTGGCTAGGGAGAGGGCCTTGGCCTTCTCCTGGGGGATGGGTTGGTAGGCGAGGGCGGCCAGCTTGGTCCGGTTGGCGTAGAGGTCCGCGAGGCTGATCGGGACGGTCTGCACATTGGAGAAGCCCGGTTTGGACTTGAGGGCAGCCACAAAGGCTTCGCACTCGGCCTTGCGGAAGAACACTCCGACGGTTGCCTTTCCGGACCGCGTCGCGGTCACGGGGGCTCCCTTGTCTCCGAGAGCCAGGAAAACCGGAATGGGGCGAAGGCGCTCCATCACCTGCTCCTCCGTAAGCCGCGCGCCGGTTTGTCCCAGAGTCAGGGAAGCCAGCACGGGCAAGAGGGCAACGGAGATTGCGGGCATGATGGTGTTCGGACGCTTCGGCCTGCGAAGCGATTCGCAGGCGAGCGAGGAATTGTGCGGCCGGTACCTAGAGGTCGATCCGCTTGCTGCTACCGGAATCGGTGTTGCCGTCCAGAAGTCGCTTCACGAAGGTGACCAGTTCCATCGGGTTGAAGGGCTTGGTCAGGTACATGTCGGCCCCGTAGTGGTAACCCTGGAACACGTCGGCGTCCTGGGCTTTGGCGGTCAGCATGATGACGGGAATGTTCTCCGTCTCGGGCTCCTTGCGAAGGTTCTTGAGAACCTCAAAGCCGTCCATGTAGGGCATCATGACGTCCAAAACCACGAGCTTGGGCTTTTCAGACTTGATCTTCTCAAGCCCTTCTTTGCCGTCGTAGGCGGTGACGACCTCGTAACCCTGTCTTTCAAGGTTGACCTGGATCAAGCGGACGATGTGTCGCTCGTCGTCACACACAAGAACTTTAATGGGCATATTCGGTGTTTTGGGCTCCTACCCGTAGCGTGCAAGGATGCTACCTGATCCCCCCGGGACTGTCAACGACGGCGGAGCCCCCTTAACCTGGGCCTGCGGTACCCTTTGGCAGTGAAGCTCTGCCGCTTCGAACTTAAGTCTTCCCCGGGCCAACTGCGCTCGGGCATCGTGTATAGCGGCAAAATCTACGAGACGGATGGCAAAGACCCGGTTGCCGTCCACGAAGCAGATCAGGTCCGCCCGCTCACTCCTGTCGCTGCCCCTTGCGTCCGCGTCTACCGAAGTTCCGGCCTTCGCGACGTCGACCGGTGGAGCCCAACCGACCTCGAGGCCGCGCCGTTCTTCTACGCCAACGCCTCGGCGATTCTGGGTCCGAGCCAGCTCATCCAGTTCCCCGAGTTCAGCGCCGAGGTGGACTTCGAGCCGTACGTGGCCGCCGTCGTCGCCGAACGCGGACGCAACATCCCCGCTAACGAGGCGGACGGGTACCTACTCGGATTCACGATCGCCATCGCGCTGGTCGCCCGGGACGTCGAGCGACGGGATCAGGCGGTTGGCATGCAGTTTGGGCGAGCCTACGACCTAGGCCTCGCGGTGGGCCCGGTCATCACAACCCCCGACGACCTCGTGCCCTTCTCCGAGGACACCGATCTGGGCATGCTCTACCACGTGAGCGTAAGCGCCCGCGTGAACGGCGTAGAGAAGCGCAAGGGCAACGTCTCGGACAACCCCTATCCGTACTCACAGCTACTGAGCTTTGCCAGCGAAGGCGCCGAGCTGCAGCCCGGAGACCTCATCCTGGCCGGCCCGGTGGCCGCGCCCGATTCCACCCGCCTTGAGCCGGGAGACGAGGTTCAGGTAGCCGTCGAGCACCTTGGCGCCCTGTCCCTGAAGTTCGCCCTCTAGCCTCCCACGTTCCTTCCACCATGAGCAACCAACAAAAGTTCACCCTCTCGAATGGGGTTCGCGTCCTCGTCGAGCCCGTCGGCCACGTCAAGTCCGCCGCCATCGGCCTCTGGTGCAAGACCGGCAGCCGGCACGAGTTCGACAACGAAGCCGGAATCACCCACCTGATCGAGCACATGCTCTTCAAGGGGACCGAAAAGCGGACGGCCAAGGAGATCGCGGAGGCCATCGAGGGCCGCGGTGGCGGGCTTAACGCGTTCACGGACAAAGAGGCGACCTGCTACTACGCGCGGATGCTGGCGGAGGACGCCTCGCACGGGATCGAGGTGCTCTCGGACATGATGCGCCACTCGCTGATCGACCCCGAGGAGCTTGAGCGGGAGGAAGGCGTGGTGCTCGAGGAGATCAAGCGAAGCTACGACGAGCCTAGCGACCACGTTCACGATCTGCATTTGGAGGCCCGCTGGGCCGGGCACCCGTTGGGCAAGCCGGTCATCGGGACCTCGGAATCGGTCAAGTCGTTCCGGCGGGACAACATTCTGGCTTACCTGGACCGCCGCTACCGGGGAGAGAACGTTCTGCTGGCGGTTGCCGGGAACGTGAATCCGGCCGAGATCTTGGCCGCCGCCGAGGAGCTACTGGCCAGCCTGCCAACCGGCAGCCAAGACGCCCAGCCGCCAAGGCCAGTGGGCGAGCCGGGCACGACTTTGGTTTCCAAAGACGCCGAGCAGGTGCACTTCTGCATCGGTACGGATGGCGCCAGCCTGTACGACCCCGAGCTCTACACCCTCTCAGTGCTGGACGCTGCCCTTGGCGGCAGCATGAGCAGCCGACTCTTCCAGGAGATTCGCGAGAAGCGGGGCCTGGCGTACTCGGTTGGCAGCTACACGCTGAGCTACGGCTCGGGCGGCGCCTACACCGTTTACGGGGGAACAAGCCCGGAACAGTGGCCGCTGGTTCAGGAACTGGTGCGGGCAGAGTTCGACAAAGTGATGGCGGAGGGCCTCGACGAGGGCGAGCTCACGCGCACAAAGAAGCACATCGAGGGCCACCTCGTGCTGGGGCTGGAAGGCATGAGCGCCCGGATGATGCGGATGAGCCGTAACGAGCTACACCATGGCAGGGAGATCCCGGTCGAGGAAACGCTCGGCAAGATCGAGGCGGTGGACAACGCGATGATCCGAGAGCTTGCCAACCGAATCCTTGCCCAGGACCGCATCAGCACGACGGCGATCGGAAGGTTCGACGGCTAACCCCATGGCCGAGGTACCCGCCGAGATCTGGTCCTTAGAGATGGCCGCGCCGCACTTGATCGAGGCGTTGCGGGTCGCCGACTCGGAGGACCTTCTGCTCAACGAGCTGGCGAGCCGGTTTCGGACGGTCACCGGGGCGGAGACGTGCGACATCCTGCTTCGTGAGCCCAACGACGCCCTCTTGCTCCGGGGATCGACGGAAGCTCCCGATCTGATCTACCGGCTTCGACTCGGCAAGGGAGTCGGGATCGTGGGCAGAGTCCTGGGGTCCGGGAAGTCGGTGTACATTCCGGAGAAGGCGACGCTGCATCCGGCGTACGTGCAGTACCTGGGCCTTGACGACCACGACGGGCAGGCGGTTGCCGCCCTTGGTTTGAGAACGGAGCCAGACGGCCCCGACCTGGGCGTCGTGATGCTCTGCCGTTCCGGACACTGGACTGTCAAGCCGCGCGAGAAGGCCGCCCTGGAGCAACTGGCCCGAATCGTGGCGGGCCTCATTGCGGGGTTCGATTCGGCCTACCAGGTAGGGGCTAGGGCCAACCGGTTAGGCGCACTCAGCGAAGTGACCAAGACGCTGACCACCAGCCCATATTTGGAGGAAATCCTCCAGCTGTTGGTCAACCTTACGGCGCAGCAGTTCAACTACACGGTTTGCACGGTAAGGCTCCTCGACGAGCGCAGGGGCGAGCTGGTTCTGCGGGCCACGCAGAGCCCCGCCAAGGCCTACCAGAAGAAGCGCGCCATCAAGCTGGGCGAGAGCATCGCGGGCCGCGCGATCGCGGAGAACCGCCCGATCATCGTAAGGGATGTGCAGATCGAAGAGGACTACATCGGCCACGACCTCGCGGTCGAGCAGGGTCTTCGGTCGATGATCTGCGTACCCCTGACCATCCAGGACCGCTCGGTGGGCGTCCTCAGTTGCTACACGAGCGAGGTGCGCGAGTTTGCCTCGGACGAGATCGAGGCCCTCGAGACCCTGGCCAAGCAGGCGGCGGTTGCCATCGAACACGCCAAGCTGCAGGTTCGCGACACCCTGATGCAGGAGATGCACCACCGGGTGAAGAACAACCTGCAGCAGGTGGCTTCCCTGCTGCGGCTACAGATGCGGCACAGCCAATACAAGTCGCTGGAAGAGGCGCTCAACGACATCCTCTCCCGAATCCTGGCGATTGCGGCGGTCCACGATTTGCTTAGCCGAGAAGACCTGGACCACGTGGGCGTGCGGAGCATCGCCGAGATGCTGGTGCAAACCCAACAGTCCTCGCTGGTGATGCCGGATCGCAAGATCCGGTTCGACGTACGCGGCGACGACGTGCGGCTCAACATGACGCAAGCGACCCAGCTTGCGCTGGTGCTGAACGAGCTGATCCAGAACTCGGTGGAGCACGGGTTCCGGCACACCACGGAGGGCGAGATCCACGTCAACGTGGAGGATCGGGGCGGGGAGGTTACGGTATGGGTCTCGAACAGCGGCGACCAGCTTCCGCCGGATTTCGTGCCGGCGCAGTCCGGCAGTTTGGGTCTGCAGATCGTGGACAGTTTGGCGCGGGCCCTCGGCGGCAAGTTCAAGATGACCGAGGTCCTGGGCTGGACGGTTTGTGAGGTCAAGTTCCCGAAAGCCGGCGAGGAGTAGCTCCGGGTTCCGTGGCATGGGCGGCCCGGCGGTGAGGTGGATTCGTTGTGCCGCCCCGCTGGGGCTTGGGATCGTGGGGGGAGCGGTACCATGGCTGCGCCCTTCGCTATCTTCGGTTGCCCCATTGGGGCTAACTGGGTACCCGAGCCGCGGCCCCAGGGCCCGAGAGAGGCGGCGACACAAAAAAACGCCCGCCGGATGATTCTCCGGTCGGGCGAGAAGGTTGTTGTTGTGTCGTTCGCAAACTCGCCGCTCTTGCGTCGGCCTAAACTCGAGGGAAGGGTTGGATGGAGAGCGTGCCGCGAACGACCGCCCACCTTCTCCCCTGAGCACCCTTACTATATCACGAGCACCCCCCCATTCGCCAAGGAATCCGCGTAAGATTGCCGTATGATTGCTCTTCTCGCTGGCCTTTCGATCGTTGGGTTAGGGTCGCAGTCTGCCACGCCGCCGGAACGGACGCACAGCCTCTCCGGGACGTTCCGTAGCATCCCGGCTTTCCCGAGCAAGGTTCTGGGAAACCAACGCGACTTGATGGTCTACTTGCCTCCCCAGTACGAGTCGGAGCCGCGTCGCCGATTTTCCGTGCTCTACCTGCACGACGGGCAGAACGTGTTCGATGGATTCACTTCCTACCTTCCCAACCGGGAGTGGCGGGCGGACGAAGCGGCAGAAATGTTGATCCGCGCCAACCTGATCGAGCCGATCATCATGGTGGCGATCCCCAACATGGGGGCCGAGCGCGCCGACGAGTTTCTACCGACTCGCCGCAAGATGGGGAGCAACGAGATGGGAGGCAAGGCCGATCTCTACGCCCAGATGCTGGCCACCGAGATCAAGCCGCACATCGATCGCGAGTTCCGCACCAAGCCGGACCGCCGCAATACTGCGGTCGGGGGATCGTCGTTTGGCGGGATCGTCACCTTGCACATCGGGCTCACGCATCCGCAGGTGTTTGGGAAGCTCCTCGTGGTTTCGCCCTCGGTTTGGTGGGACGACCGGGTGATGCTCAAGCGGGTGAAGGCGTTTGTCGGCCCAAAGCCCAAGGTCTGGATCGATATGGGAACCCAGGAAGGTCCGGGCGGCGTGGCGGACGGCAAGGCGCTCTTCGAGGCTTTTGTGGCTCAGGGCTTCAAGACCCCAGGCGACGTGACATACGTGGTCCAGCAGGGCGCAGCGCACAACGAGGATGCGTGGGCAGCCCGGATGCCCAGCATGCTGACGTACCTGTTCGGGCGTCGCTAGACGACGGTCAGTACCTTGCCATCTTGCTCTAGCAAAACTACTGACAGGTAAGTGCTACCTGCAGTTGTGTACGTCAAGGACTACCCTTGACGCATGAAAAAGTCATTTGGACTACTCGCTCTTTTGGCGTCTGGGAACTGCTTTGGTGCTGGTTTCCTCGACACGTCGCTGAGTTTGGACGACTACACGAGCGACTACTTCTTCCAGTCGGCAGGTTTTGGCTATGGTCGGTCCAACAGCCCAACCTTGGGAAACCCAGGAGACTGCCTCACCGCGACCTACTCCACGCAACAGTCGGGCACGACGCGGGTCCGGGAGTTCCTCACCTATAAGGGATTTGAGTACGACCCAGGTACCCAAGGCGCAATCTCAACGATAGACTTTTCCATTGATCGGCGATGGACCAAGACCCAAGGGTCATGGAACTACCTCGGCGCGACTGCGGTCTTTACCGTCCTGCAAGGGTCGCGCATGTTCTACACAAGCAACACGCTAACGTACAACCTTGGATCTTGGCTAACCTTCGGCAAGTCGGCAGGGGCGGTGGACTTCCAGGAGTGGGACCCGATCGCCGAAGTCACCAAACCTGGAACCCCGGACTTCAGTGCAATCGGCACGACCATTAGGACGGGGCTCTACGTTGGTTGGACGTGGACCAACAATAGTGGGTCAACCTTTGGGGCCAGGGATGACTTCGACAACTTCTCGGTCGAAGTCAACCCGGTACCCGAACCTGGCACGCTGACCGTCCTCGGAGCCTGTCTGGCGGTGCTGGGCAAGCGGCGGCGCTAGACGACGGCCTTGTCGGGGACGGCCTCGCCGTCCCCGTAGACCGTTTTCTTGAGCAGGATCTCGTTGGCGCCGCCGAAGCCAATGTCACCGACGGCGACGATCTCCCAGCCTTCCGCCCCTAGGGCGTTTAGGAACCCGAAGAGGTTGGTGTCTAGCACCTCGGCTCCGTGGCCCAGGGCGCGCCACTCACCGAGCCCGCCGGGCTCCGAGGGGGCGGACCGCACCATTACTTCGTAAGCGAACTTTGCCTTGCCGTTTGCCATCCTATGCCTCCACCGCAACCTTGGACCCGCGGCGCGCGGATTCTATGACCGCGAACACCATGGCAAGGCTCTTGATATTATCGTGGCATTCCCCGTTGGGAGTTGCCCCGGATTCGAGCACCGAAAGAAACTCGATCAGCGAGCCCTCGATTCCGCCGGCTACCGGGGTGGAGACGATGTCCTGGGGCTCCATCTTGGAGTGGAACCCTCCGGACTCTAGGAGGGTTTCGCCAGACAGTCCGTCTTTGGTCCACAGGGCGGTGCCTTTCTCGCCGACCACGCGCCAGTCGCACTCCCACGAAGTCGAGAGGCCCTCGGCGCACCAGGAGCCGCGGTAGGTGAATCGGGCACCGTTGCTAAGCTCAAAGATCGCGGTGGCACAGGCGTCGCCACTGTACCAACTCCAGGAGGGGTTGAACTCCTCCGCGTAGACCTTCACCGCGTCCAGGCCGGTGATGAAGCGCATCTGGTCAAAGGTATGGATCGCCATGTCTAGAACCAGCGGGCTGGGCATCTCGTCGCGGAACCCCCCGAAGTGGGCGCCGATGTAGAAGTCGGCGTTGACGATACCGAGATTCCCCAGGCTGGCCTGGACGAACCGGCGGTAGGCGGCGATGTTGGCGTCGTAGCGGCGGCTCTGGCTGACCATGTAGAGCTTGCCGGCCCGTTCGCTGGCCTGCACCATCTGGCGGGCTTCCGCCATGGAGTTCGCCATCGGCTTCTCGCCCAGGACGGGCAGGCCCATTCCGAGGGCCTCGATGGTTACGGCGGCGTGGGCTTCGGGGATGGTTACGTCCACCACGAAGTCCGGCTTAGCCGCTTCCGCCACCGTCCGCAGGTCGGTTCCGGTGGCGATCCCCGAGTACTTGAGCTCTGCGACGGCTTTGTCGGCAGCGCCCGGCATGATGTCTACCCAGCCCGCGATCTCCGTCGCGGGGTTGGCCTCCAGATTCCTTGCCCATGCCTTGCCCATGCCTCCGGCTCCTACCAATAGCGCTCGCTTGCCCATGTGCCGGGTTTACCCAGGTTGCGGGCATGTAGACTTTGCCCATGCCCTTCCTCGACAGCCAAGCCTTTGTGGACCTGCGTAGCGACACCGTGACGCGGCCCTCGCCCGAGATGTACGAGGCCATGGCCAAGGCACGTCTGGGCGACGACGTTTTGGGAGACGACCCCACCGTGATGGAGTTGGAGGTCTTGGCCGCCAAGACCATGGGCAAGGAAGCCGCGATGTTTGTACCGAGCGGCACGATGGGCAACCAGATCGCCCTCGCGTGCCACTGCGACCGCGGCGACGCCATCCTGATCGAGGAGGAGGCGCACATCGCCTATTACGAGGTGGGAGCTCCTGCGATCCTCGCCGGGGTGATCTCCTGGACGCTGCCCTCCGACAAGGGAATTCTAGACCCCGACTACATGGAGGCGCGAATCCTGAAGCGCAGCCTCCACACGCCCGGCACCACGCTTCTCTGCCTAGAGAACACCCACAACCGGGCGGGCGGCACCGTGATCCCGCTGGAGAGCCATCGCGCCTACCGCGAGGTTGCGCACCGCCACGGGGTGAAGATCCATCTGGATGGCGCGCGGGTTTTCAACGCGGCAGCCGCGTTGGGAGTGCCGGTTTCGGAGATCGCTTCCGAGGTCGATAGCGTGAACTTCTGCCTTAGCAAGGGATTGCGGGCGCCGGTCGGGTCCTTGCTTTGCGGTTCTTCGGAGATGATCGCAAAGGCCCACGTTTGGAGGAAGCGCCTAGGCGGGGGGATGCGGCAGGCGGGGCTGCTGGCGGCTTGCGGAATCGTTTCGTTGACCAAGATGGTGGACCGCTTGGCGGACGACCATCGGCGCGCGAGGGACTTGGCGGCCGGGATCGCCGAGCTTCCCGGGCTCCACGTGGACTGGGATCGGGTGCAGACGAACATGGTGCTGGTCTCGACCGGCGCTCCGGCGGAGGAGTGGGTGGGCAAGCTGCAGGAGCGCGGCGTTCTGTGCTTCGCGGTGGCGGCCAACCGGATTCGGTTAGTGCTGCATGCGGACATCTCGGACGAGGACGTGGCGAAGGCGATCTCGGCTTTCGCGGGGTGAGGTGCTCTTGCCGGCGGGTTCGGGTGGGTTCGGGTTGTTCGGGTTGTTCGGGTTGTTCGGGTTGTTCGGGTTGTTCGGACTTGTTGGACTGGTCGGAGAGCTGGTTTTGCCGGTATGAGTTCTGCGACCCCTCGGCCGGGGTCGGGGCGGTGGCGGTTCTTCCGGGGGTCTTCGACCGCCCGGCTAAGGTCTGCCATCCCGTCCGGGATGGGAAGGGTTCGCCTGGATAGAGATGTGGCCTCGCCGAGAAGTTCCGGTACCCCCGCCCCCGAACTCCAAAGAGTCCAGATGAGGCGTTGCGATCTGGCGGGTTGTGTCGGCCCTTTGGGCCTCTGCCAGAGCCTGGATCACCATCCAGGGCTCACGCCCTTCGCTGTGCTCGGTCGCCCCGTCGGGGCTGCTTTTGGCGGGGATGAGTGTTCTGGTTCGTTGACTCGCATGGGGCCCCGGACTGAAGTCCTCTGCCCGGGATGCGGGATGAATCCCGCGCTCCTGAAGTGGGGCCGGTCAAGATGACCGGCCCCACCCACGAATCTATGCGAATGCCTAGGCCCTTCGTCGGGCAATCAGCCAGACGATGATCGCCATCGGCAGCCACACGGGGGTGAAGACGCAGACGTTGATCAGGGCTTTGCCGAGGAACTGGCCGACTACGCTGAGGCGGTTGATGGCGTTGGCCCAGGCTTCAGACTCCCAAGTGTTGTTCACCTTGGGGCCAGGTACGCGCTCCCGCTCTTCGAAGCTGACCTGGATCGTGGAGTAGGCGGCCTGACTGCGCAGGTTTTTTCGCTGAGCGTCCATCTGCTCGATCTCCGAGCGGACCTGGCCCAGCCGGTCCTTGACGATCAGGATGTCGCCGATGCGGCGCGTTGCTTTCAGTAAGGTCCGGTACTGCTCTTCCTCGATCTTGAGGGTGCGCAGGCGGGCTTCGGTGTCCACCACTTGGGCGGTCACGTCGGTGCCGGTGACTTGGCGCAGGGTGACCTGGCCGAGCTTAGCGATGCGGTCCATCGTCATCTCGAACCGGAGTTCCGGCACCCTGAGGGTGACGTAGCTGGTTACCGCGCCTTCGTCGGCCTTGTTCAGATTTGCGTCCTGCACGAACCCCAGGACCTCTCGAGCGAGGCGGATGGTGGTTTGCTGCGCCTTCTCGGCGTCGTCTACTCGAACGCCCATCGTGCCGGTTCGGATGACCAGCCCAGCGGAAGGCATGCCCACCGTAGTATCCGCCGGCGAGCCGGGCGTGGGCATACTCCGCTCGTTGGCATAGCTCTTCGCTCTCGCCGGGGCCTCCATAGAGGGGCTGGCGGCCTTCGTCTGGTTTCGGAATCCACCCCCGGCTAGGGCATCGCCATCCAAGGTTGCAGCCTCGGCGGGCATGTCCGAGGCGGGGGCCTGAGTGGAGACGGAAGCGGCGCTTACGCCGTCCAGCATCTCCATGTTCTTGGCGGCCGATTTTGCCTGGAACATCGTCGGGAGGATGATTCCGCCCACCACGAAGATGCCCAGAGCGCTCATGGCGATGCGCGGCCAGCGGCCGGTCCACCATGCGGTGGAGGGCTTCTTGGCGGTCGCCAGTTTGGCAAGGGTGGCTTCCAGGCCGGCGGGCTCCAAAGCGGGGGCGGCTTCTCGGATCACCGCGCCGATGGTCTCGAGCTGCCCTAGCTCCTCGCGGAGGGCGGGCTCTTCGCCAAGGATTTTGGCAACCGACTCCATCTGGTCGGGCGCAAGCTCACGGTCGGCGTAAGCCTTGAGTTCTTCTCGTACGTTCATCGAAGTCCTCCTTCCAGTCCGACGGACGGGAATAGGGATTGGCGCATCTGCGCAAAGGCGGCGTGGAGGCGGGACTTGACGGTGCCTACCGGCACGCCGAGGATGTCCGCGGCCTCTTGGTAGGTCAGCTCATCCAGCTCATGCAGGACGACGACCTCCCGTAGGATGGGGCTGAGTTTGTCCAGGGCTTGCTGGAGGACCTGACGGTCTACGCTGGAGCTCTCGTGCCCGGGGGTTGGGGGCGTTAGGGTGATGGGCAGGGGTTCCCGCCGTTTCATCTTGAGTTGGCGTCGGCACTCGTTGTTGGCGATGCCGAGCAGCCAGGTCTTGGCCGCGCTTTCGCCGCGAAACTTGGCGAGGCTGCGCTGGGCGGTTAGAAATGTTTCCTGAGCGGCATCTGCCGCCAGGTCGCTCCCGACGCGGCGTCCGCAGAACCGATACACGTCTCCGTAGTATCGGTTTGCGAGCTCCGCAATGTCGAGCGCGTTCCGGGTCATGGGAATCTCCTGGATCGCTTGCATTGTGGCTCCGGAAGATGAGTGTCTTGCCGGAGCCCCAGGGTTCGGTTTGTTTTTGGCTTTGTGCTACTCGGCTTCGCTGGTAAACGGCGAGGAGTAGTTGGGCGGCTCTTTGGTGATCCAGACGTCGTGCGGGTGGCTCTCGCGGAGGCCCGCGCCGGTGATCCGCATGAACTCCGCGTTGGCTCGCAGTGCTTCAAGGCTCTCCGCGCCCACGTAGCCCATGCCGGATCGCAGACCGCCGATCAGTTGGGCCATGGTTTCTGAGAGCTGGCCCTTGAACGGGACGCGGCCCTCGACGCCCTCGGGGACGATGACGCCGCCGGCTTCCTTGACCTGCATGTAGCGGTCGCTGGAGCCGGTTTTCATCGCGCCGATGCTGCCCATACCCCGGTAGACCTTGTAGGCGCGGTTGCGGTAGATCTCGGTTTCGCCCGGCGACTCCTCGCAGCCCGCGAACATGTTGCCCATCATCACGCTGCCCGCGCCGGCGGCGAGGCACTTGACGATGTCGCCAGACGACCGGATGCCGCCGTCTGCGATGGTCGGGATGCCGAGGCGGTTTGCTTCTTCCGAACACTCCAGGACGGCGGTGAACTGGGGAACGCCAACGCCAGCAACCACACGAGTGGTGCAAATGCTTCCGGCGCCGATGCCGAGCCTCAGGCCGTCCGCGCCCAAGGCGTGGAGAGCACGGACGCCTTCCTTGGTGGCCACGTTGCCCGCGATCACCTTGAGGTCGGGGAGCCTTTGCTTGAGCATCTTAAGGCAGTCCATGACGCCCTTGGAGTGCCCATGGGCGGCATCGATGACGATGAAGTCCACGCCGGCATCGAAGAGGGCCTTTGCCCGCTCGTACGGCTCGCGCAAGGCGCCGATGGCCGCGCCGATTACGAGGCGTCCCTTGGCGTCCTTGGTGGCTAGCGGGTGGCGCTGGACCTTGAGGATATCCTTGATCGTGATGAGGCCGACGAGATGGCCCTTATCGTCGACGAGGGGCAGCTTCTCGATGCGGTGGTCGGCGAGGATTTCCTGCGCCTGCTCCAAGGTCGTTCCCACGGCGGCGGTGATCAGATCCTTGCTGGTCATCCGGGTGCTGATGGGCTTCGAGTAGTCGCTCTCGAAGCGGATGTCGCGGTTGGTGAGGATGCCGACCAGCCGGTTGTCCTCGTCCACGATGGGCACGCCACTGATGTGGAACCGTTCCATCAGGTTCACCGCGTCCTGAATGGTGCCTTCTTTGCCGAGCTTGAAGGGTTTGTGGATGACGCCGGATTCCGAGCGCTTGACGCGGTCGACCTGTTCGGCCTGCTGCTCGATGGCGATGTTGCGGTGGAGAACGCCGACTCCGCCTTCGCGGGCGATGGCGATCGCGAGCCGGGCGTCGGTCACCGTGTCCATAGGAGCGGACACAATGGGCACCTTGAGGGTGATGCCGGGAAGAAAGGTCGTCGAAGTGTCGACGACGCTAGGAAGAACTTGGGTTTCTTTAGGAATGAGGAGGACGTCGTCGAAGCTAAGGCCGTCTCGAAAAGCGGGCATGGGGTCTCCTTGCTTTTCATCGGATTATGGCTGATGGGGGGGCCTCCCCGCTCAGCGCTGGGCTCGCTGTAAACTGCGGCCTATGACCGTCGAGACCCTTTCCCAAGCCCGCGCCGCCGCCCTGGTTCCCGAATTGGTCGGCCTCTTGCAGGAAGCGGTCGCCGGGGGAGCGTCGATCGGGTTCCTGCCGCCGGTCTCGGACACGGTGGCGAACGCCTACTGGCGCGACGCGATCCGGGAAATCGGGACCGGAAAGCGGGTGATCCTGGCGGCGCTGGATGGAGAGCGGGTAGTGGGATCGGTGCAATTGCGGCTGGCGGACCAGGCCAATGCGGCGCACCGGGCGGAGGTGGCCAAGTTGTTTGTGGCAGCAGCCCACCGAGGCAAGGGCATTGGCGCGGAGTTGATGAACGCGGCGGAGGCGGAGGCTTCGCGGCTCAAGCGAACGCTCCTGATTCTGGATGTGAAGGCCGGCGAACCGGCGGAGGCCCTCTACCAGCGGCTAGGTTGGCAGCGGGCGGGCATGGTTCCCCGCTACTCGAAGCAAGCGGACGGCTCCCTCGCGGACACCGTGATCTACTGGCGCGAGGTCTAGCCGGGGTAGCTTCGGCCCTTCCAGACGACCCGGCCCGTCTTGCGCCACCAGGCGCTACGGAGCAGCGTGAACGCGCCGAGGGTTAGGACGAGCGGCATGACCAGGGCGGCCAACATCGAGGCCTTGACGGTACGCGCTACCACCACTCCGGACAAGGTTAGGGCGGCGAGAAGCGCCAGGCTCCCACTGCCGGCAAGGAGCCATCCCCAGCCGGCGAACAAGAAGAGGGCAGCGACGGCGGCGGTGCCAGGGTAGGAGCCGGTGATTTCGAAGGAGTTCTTGCTCATCCCGTCCAGGGTCTCTCGCCACGTCTCGTACATACGCACGCTGAGGGCGTCGCTGAGGTTGGATACCTCGACCGGCACCTTCAGTCGCGCCAAATCGCGGCCCATCTGAACGTCCTCCATGATCTTGTCCTTGACCCGCTCGTTGGGCCAGATCTCCGCGTAGCGTGAAGTCCTCCACATCTGGATTTGCCCGTTCAGGAAGCGGTTGTGCCCCATGCCCGAGCGCCCGACCAAGCCGAACGGGTTGGTGGCGAGCAAGATCCAGCCAACCCAGCCCAGGAAGAGGGGCTCGATCCCTTTCCCGGACCGGATTTGGGGGAAGCCGGTGATTACCGGGATTCGCCCTCCGGGCTCTTCGGCGAGGCTGCGCATGGTGTCTAGGAAGCACGACTTGGGCCGGGTGTCGGCATCGAGGTATACGAGCCATTCGGCATCGGTTTCCTCGATGGCGTAGAGGGCGAGTTGGTGGCAGGCGCGGTTCTTGCCGGTCCAGCCGGTTGGCAGGGGCTCCGTCGGGCGAACCACGCGGGCTCCGAGGCGCTGGGCCACCGCGCCGGTTTCATCGGTGGACTCGTCGTCGAAGACGTAAACCGGTGCCCCTTGATCGGTGAGAAGAGGCAGCAACTCCGCCAGGTTGTGGGCCTCGTTGCGGGCGGGGATAAGGATCGCCAGCTTGGCTTTGCTGCCAGCAGACGGCTTCGGGCGTCGCATCAAGATCCAGTTCAGAAGCGCAACCAGAAGGAAGTATCCGTAGAGGATTCCGAGCCCTATCGCCACGTGCCAGAAGGTACCTACGTGGCACGAAAATGGATTCGGGTTCGCGGTATGGTTGCGCTAAGAGGTTCAACGATGAGCATTCACGTCCACGTCGTCCAGCGTCCCGCCATTAGCTTGGTGGGAGTCGTCGCCCGGGGGTTACGCCCTGACTTTACCGACGAGATCACGGATCTCTGGAGCCTGTTCATCTCGCGGGCGGGCGAGATTCGGCCCGACCACGACACGATCACCGCATTTGGGGTGAGTCGGGCCGGGGCGATCGACGGGGAGTTCGACTACATGGCGGGCGTTCTCGATGCGGGCGGCGACGTTCCGGAGGGGATGGACGCTTGGGTAATCCCGGCGGGCCCGTTCGCTTCGGTGGAGGCGCTTGGACTGCCGGATATCAAGAAGAAGATCGGGTGGTTCTTTGGGGAGTGGGCGCCGCACTCCACGTTCGCGCCAACGGGCGAGTGGTTGGTGGAGGAGTATCCGGTGGCTTTCCGCCACGACTCGAAGCTCCAACTTTTCTTCTCAGGCCATCCCAGGCTGCACTAGGCGAGGGCGGCGCGGACCGCTTTCTCCAGGTTTGGATAGCGGAAGTCATACTTTCCGGGCAGAACCGTGGTGGTTACGCGTTGGCTGACAAGGATTAGCTCGCTGGGGATTCCTGCGACCGCCTCGACGATCTTGAACCCGAAGGTTGGGCCGGGGGGCGACCAGGGCCTCCCGACGACCCGGCGGATCGTAGCCATGAGGTCGGCGTTTCGGGCGGGTTCCGGCTGGACGGCGTTGACGGTTCCCTGGTAGCCGCTCTCCAGGGCCCAGGCAAAGATGCCGACGATGTCGTCGAGATGGATCCAGGGCATGAACTGGCGGCCCGAGCCGGCGGCACCGCCGAGGAACGCGCGAGCGAGTTTGGCGAGGGGGTCGAGCGCCCCGCCGCCTTTGCCCAGGACGATGCCGGTTCGGATGAAGCTCTGCGCCATTCCTTCCGCGCTTTGCGCGGCGGCGGCCTCCCAGGCTACGCAGGTATCGCCAAGGAAACCAGGGCCAGCAGGGCTGCTCTCGTCCACCAGAGTCTCTCCGGTGTCCCCGTAGTAGCCGGTGGCGCTGCCTTGGATCCAGAGACGGGGCGGGGCTTTGGCGGCGCGGACGGCCTGGCCGAGGGCGTGGCAACTGTCAACGCGAGAGGCCAAGATCGTGCGCTTCCCTTCCTCGCTCCAACGCTGGTTGATGGGCGCGCCGGTGAGGTTGAGGATCGCGTCCGCGCCCTCGAGGGATTGAGCCCACGGCCCCAGCGTTCGACCGTCCCAGGCACGGGTCTCGGCGCCGTCCGCCTTGCGGGACAGAACGGTGACTTGGTGGCCCTTGTTGCGGAGCCCGGCCACGAGGGGGCGGCCGATGAAGCCGGTTCCTCCGGCAACGACGACCTTCATTCGGACACCATCCACTCTTTGGCCAGGTCTTGGGGCTGGCCGAGGCACTGGAGGATGCGGGCGACCACGGTGTCCGCGAGGTCTTCCAGGCTGGTTGGGTTGTGGTACCAAGCCGGGCAAGCCGGCAGGACGGTCGCTCCCGCCTCGGCGAGGGTCGTCATGTTCCGGAGCATGATCAGGTTCCAGGGCATTTCGCGCGGGACCACGATTAGCTTCCGTCCTTCTTTGAGGCAGACGTCGGCGCTTCGGGTGAGGAGGTCGTTCGAGATTCCGTTGGCAATTCGGCCTACGGTGCCCATGCTGCAGGGCACGATGACCATGCCGTCGTGGAGGAACGATCCGCTGGCGGGCGGGGTGAAGTAATCACGCTCCGAGAGAAGACGGATGTTGGCGAAATCCTCGCCCAGCCACGACTTCATGTCGAAGGTCTGACGGCTCATCGGGATCTTGAGCTCCGTGCTCGCGACCTGGAAGGCCTGGTCGGACATCGTCAAGTAGATCTCGCGATAGCGCGAGGCCGCTTGCCGCAGAAATCGCTGCGCGTAGATGGCCCCGCTGGCCCCGGTGATCCCAACAACTAGCCTTCCGGTGGACATCATCGCCTTGGGTCTACGCGGATTGGGACTAGCGGGTCACCCTCAGGCCCGAAAGCTCCAGTCCGCTGAACGAGTTTGCCTGCTTCAGGGAAATCCGGGCCAGCTTCTTGGCCGGGTCCAGCCTTACGATCGCGCCGAGTCGGGTGGGGCGGGAATCGCCCTTCGCGCGGAGGTGGACGCCGTACTTGAGGGGGACGACCTCCTGGGTTCCGCCTTCGTACGCGGCGGTGAGCTGCCCGACGACCTCGTTCTCGCCGGCCTCGATTTGGGCGGAGAGTTCCAGCTCCAAGGTCTGGCCTTGGGCGGAGATCGGGAAATCCACCTCGGAGGCGGCAGACTCCGTGCCGGCAGCGAGCACGGAGCCCAACGTTGCGGTGGCCTGGAACCGCTCAACGAGGACGCCTTCTACCGAGACCGGCCCCCCGAAGAACATCTTGCGGAAGACCTCGCGGTAATCGTGGCCCAGCTTGTCGGGGTTTTCTTTGCGGCCACTCCATGCGTAGTCGGCGGCGAGAACCATGGCGGCGTACTGGTCGAAGTTCGCTTCCAGCGCGGCGTGGCTGCTCTCGTAGCCCGACCAGGTGGTCTGGAGGTAGCCGGCGCCTAGTTGGGCGGCGGCGGTGGCAAAGCCTCGGACGTTGTTGGCGTCGTACCAGCCGCTGGCGATGGGGCGGAAGCCGTTCTGCTTCCAGAGGTTGAGAACGGCGTGGTAAGTCTCCGGCTTAGGGTCCGACTTGTAGTGCCAGTCCGCGATCCAGGCGCCCTTGGGAATGGCCAAGCGGCGCGTCTGCGCGTGCTCCTTGGTGCCCGCGTTCGCGGCGTCCGGAGCCTCGCCGGGAGCCAGGGCTTCGTCGCCCCAGAGCATCGGCTCCACGCCGTGCTTGGCCGCAATCTGGCCCAGGAAAGGAAGCTGTTTGCCCCAGAGCTGGGTCACCAGGATCTCGTCGTCTGGCCAGCCGAGCATGTCGATCTCATCCAATCCAAAGTGGATCGTCTGGGGATTTAGGAGGGTGATGGCCTCGTCCCAGATTTTGCCGATCATGGCTTGGGCCTCGGGCTTGCGAGGGTCGATCGAGTAGAGGAAGTCCGGGTTAAAGGCGAGGTCCCGGTTCTTGCCGTTGGCGAAGAGCCACTCCATGTGGCCAAAGCTCTGGATGAGGGGGATGGGCTCGACGGCCTCGGCCCGGTACCAGTCGAACAGTTTGGCCAGCGACTCCTTGGGCATGGTCAGGGCGGTCTCGGTGCCCTTGGTTGCGTCCCAGGCGGTGCGTTCGCACTGGAGGACCACCTTGTTGAAGTGGAGGGGGAGGAGAACCTTGCGCCAAAGTTGGCGTTGGAAGCCTTCCGCCTTGGGTCCGACGAAAAGGTGGACGCCTCGCCAGCGCGTCATGGGCCAGTCTTTCAGGAAACCGGTGGGGAGGCAGATCTGACCGTCTTTGACGAAGGCGAGTTGGGCCAGCCTTCGCATGCCGTTACGCTGGCCTTCCTCTTCCTCGCCGAGCACCGAGACCCCCTTTGCCGTGATCTCGATCCGGTAGCCGCCGGGGGTGAGGCCAAGCTTGGAGACGCCCGCATCGAAGTCCAGCGCCTTGCCGTTTGGATCGGGCTTGGGGACGATGAACCGCTGGGCCAGGGTTTGCGCAAAGTCGCTCTGGAAGCGAATTCGACCAGCGGGATACTTCCACTTTCCGGTTAGGGGCAGGGGACGGTCGTAGCGAAGCGCGGCCTCGCGCGGGTACGGGATCAGGGGCGGACGCTCGCCGTCTGGCCGAACCCGAAGGGTGCCTTGCGAGGCAGCCGGAGCCAGCGTCTGCGGTTGGCCGAGCCCAGCAGTCTTGGCCTCGGGGAACTCCATCTCGACTTCGAACTCGGCAGGCCGCCCTCGGGCGACGTCGAGGCCGCCGGCCCCTACCCATAAGATGCTTCGGTCGCTGGCGTAATCCTGGTTGTAGTTGCGAGCGTCGAACGCGGTGAGGGGCACGATGCTGCGGACCTTAACCGGCCCAAGGGGTCCTTGGAATTCCCAGTTGCGGGCGGGCGAGGCGAACTGACGCCAGTCCAGGCTTTGGTTCTCCCCCGGGATGGCTTTCACGCTCGATCGGCCCGGCTTGCCGTCGGCGGCAACCGTCCCCAGGACAGCAGGCGCCCAGAGTTGGGCGGCGGTGACCTCAACTTTGGCGGGCTTGTCGCCCGTCCATTCGAACCGGTACTTGATGGTCAGGCGGTTGCCTACCTTCTTGATGCGCTGGCTTCCGGACACCTTGCCGTCGGCACCCTTGAATCGGACCACCGTCTCGTCTCCCACCGTCTCGATCGTCTGCGAGTTGTAGCGCGAGCTGTAGTAGCCCTTGGTCCAGCCATCCTCGTAGTACTGGAATCCGGAGCCTGCGACGACCAGGATTCCGCCAAGCCGAATGTCCAATCCGCCACCCGATGTGGCCTGGAAGCTGAGGGCGGAGGCTTGGACGGAGAGGGCGAGAATCGTGCAGGCGATCATTGGGGGCTTTGGGTGAGGGGGTCGAACGGGAGAACCTGGATGGTGTCGGCTAGCTCGGGGAACCACTTCAGCGGAGTCTGGCAGTAGGCGGTCAAGGCTTCCAGCCGCGTGCAGTTCTCGGCGGGATCGAAGCCCTCGGGCCGGTTCTCCGCGGTTCGGATGCCGTCCCAGGGGTTTCCGGAGACGATCGGGCGGTCGCTGCTGAAGGTGGTTTCGATCCCTGCGTCTAGGACGCTTCGGATCGGATTGAGCTTCGAGGCCTTCTCAGGCCCAAGCTGCCGCAGGTAGGCGTGGCGGAAGCGAACCAGGAACTCGGGCTGCACCGAGAGATGGGTGCCGAGACGCTTGAGCCGCGCGATCTGGGCCGGGCTCATCAGCATGGCGTGCTCGATGCGATGGCGGGCTGGGTCGTCCAGGGCCTCGTAAGCGTCCAGGACGAGGTCGGTGGCGTAGTCGCCGATGCTGTGGATGCTGACGGCGTGGCCCGCCTCGTGGGCCAGCCGCACCATGTCCTTCAAGCGGTCGGGGGCGTAGATCAGCTGGCCGCTGACCCCTTCCCTGCCCTTGGAGGCGTCCTTTCCGTGGCGGGCGACCCTCGGGCCGTTGGCGGTTGCGCCGGTGTACTCGCCGTAGATCGCGGCGGTGGCGGAGCCGATCGCCCCATCCGCGAAGATCTTGACTCCCGCCATGCCGGATCGGCCGCTGGGGAGCTCCTGGACCAGTTCCTGAAGCCGGGCGGGGGCGATCGCGCGGGGTCCCAGAACCGTCTTCCACTGGAGGTAGAGGCGAGTGGCGATCTTGCCGCCGCGTCGGCCGGCTTCCGCGTAGGCTTGGAGTTCGAGGTCCAGATCGAAGCGACCGGTCTGCATGTCGCAAGCGGCCACGATCCCATAGGCGGCCATGGCATCGCCGGCCCGAAGAATGGCCTCGACCATCTCCTCGAAACCGGGCGAGGGAACGGCGGCAGTCACCCGCTCATGGGCGTTTTCGAGAAGGGATCCGTCTAGGTTTCCGGATTCATCCCTGCCGTATTTCCCGCCTTCGGGATCAGGCTCATCGGGCCGCACTCCGGCCCGCTTGAGGGCCGCGGAGTTGGCGACGCTGGCGTGGCCGTTGACGTGCCGGGCCAAGATCGGTCGATCGGACGAGATCGCGTCTAGCTCGGCGAGGGTCAGGTGGCGACCATCGGGGAAGCGGTTCTGATCGTAGTGGACGGCGTAGAGCCAGCGATCCTCGGGCACGTTGGCCAGGCCATCGCGAAGGAGGTCTAGAGCTTCCTCGCGCGAGTTGCAGCCGGCAAGAGTAAGGCGGGCAAGGTCTAGGCCGGTGGGGAGGATATGGCAGTGGTCGTCGATGAAACCGGGCAGGGCCCAGCCTTCGGCGGGTCCGGTCGGGGCGGCTTTCGACAAGATCCTTCCCCGCTCGACCTGGAAGGAGGCGGATTCCCCGGTCAGGGACCAGACCAGGTTCAAGCTTCCCTTCCTTCGCTGGCGACGACTTCCTCGGCGACTCTTTCGGCGCTCTCCAAGGCGCCTTCGATGAAGCCGATCCAGAGGGCGGTGTGCTCCCCCGCGAAGTGGATCCGGTCGTGGGCGGGGGCAATATGCTCCATGTGCTGCAACACGTAGCCGGGGGCCAGGTGGGAAAACGCTCCCATGGCGTAGGGGTCCAGAACCCAGTCATGCCACCAGCCCTCTTTGAACGTGTGCTGGGCTTGGGGGAAGATCTGGCCGAGCTCATACAGGCCGGCCAGCACTGGGTCGCCAAGGTCTCGCCAGGCCGCGGCCTCGGTTCCGCAGATGTAGGACGTGAGGACGGCAGCGTCGCCTTGGCCGCCTTCCCACGTTTGTTGGAGAGGGCCATTGCAGAGCATCCGTCCACCCCAGCCTTCTTCTTTCCACCAGGGTTCCGTGAACTGCCAGACAATCTTTACGGCGCGGCTCATGCGGCAGGCCTCGACGGCGCAGCGCTTCTCGACCGACATCGGCGGCTCGAACACGACCTGTTCAAGGGCGGGAGGAGGCAGGGTGAGGATGACCCGATCGACGATTTCGTCGCCGTGGTCGAAGGACAGGATCACCTTGCCGTTGGCTTGGTGCACCCGGCGCAGGGGGACGCCGTACTGGGGGTCGTGCTTGAGGGTCTCCGCCATCTTGCGGCACAGGGCTTCCCCGCCGCCCGGAATCCGGTAGGCGCTCATCACGTCGCCTTCCCGGTCCAAGTAGTGCATGTAGCCGCTGAGCCAGCCCAGGAGGCCGATGTTCTCCAGATCGTCGCCTTCGTCGCTACGGAGCCTTGCGCCGAGCCACCAAGCTCCTCGTTCGGAGATCGCATTCTGGGCGATGAAGTCTTTGAGGTTGGTGTCATCCAGGTCGGCCACGTGGACGTTCATCCAGGGGGGCGACTGCAGGTTGCGGCAATGCTCTCGGGCGGCGGCTTCGAACCTAAGGTCGTCCTCCAGGGCGTCCGACCAGACGAGGTCTTCGGTGGTTTGGTGACCGTCGAAAATGAGCTTGGAGGGCCAAGGCTGGGCGCGCGATGCCTCTAGGCCGAACTCATCCATGAGCGCGATGACGCGGAGGTGGTCGGCATCGACCCACTCTCCGCCGGCCTCGTAGATCACGTCGTCGCGCTCGATGGTGTGGATGCGCCCGCCGACCCTGCGCCGGGCCTCGAAGCTCTTGACCTCGACGCCGGCTCGCTCAAGGAGCATGGCGGCGCGTAGGCCCGATATCCCGAGCCCGACGATGCCTACGGTCAAACCGTCGCTCCTGCGTAACGCTTCACTTCTTCGGCGCTTTCTACCCGCACCAGGGCGCAACCGTCTGCGGACGCTCGGCCAACTTCGCCGGGCGAGACGCGGGCTACGACGCCCGCGCGCCGGGTACGCGCCATGGGCACGAGGGTTTCCTCAAAGCTGCGGTCCTCCGGAGAGGTCGCGAAGCAGACCGTCTCGAACGCGTCGTGGAACTGCCACAAGCCGAGGGCACCCAGAGCCGAGCCGCGAGCTTCCAGACCCAGAAAGCGGACGTGCCCTTCTTGGCGGGCCATCTCCAGCGCTTCCAGGGCGCCGTTGATCTGGAACTCTTCGAGGGGGGAGCGAACCAGCAGGTAGTAGAAGTCGATGGTTTCGCGTCCGATGGAAGAGAGGGTTTCGATGAGGTGGGCTTGGACAAGGTCTGAGGCGTGCTTCTCGTCCACCGCACGCTCGAGGTCTTTGCCTCCGACCTGCATCAGCGTGCGATCGGTGGCCCGCATCGAGCCGCCCAGAATAGCCGGGCCGGCGGAGATATCAAGCACCAAGTCGGTCTCGATCGCCGCGGCGACCATTCCCTTGAGGTCTTCACCGATCGCAAGGCTCAGCCAAACCGGGGGGAAGACTTGGTTTGTTCGACCGAACGTTGGACCAGGCACCCAAGGATGCTACCCGTCGGCTAGAGGACGAGGTCGAGGAGGAAGAACGCGAATACACCCAGGCTGACGAAGCCGTTCAGGGTGAAGAACGCCAAGTTCACGCGGCTTAGGTCGTTGGGCTTGACCAAGCTTTGCTCGTAAACCAGGAGCGTGGCCGCGAACGCGACACCCGCATAGGCCCAGCCTCCCCCACCCACGAGGACAACAAACGCGGCGAGAGCGATCGGGCAGAGCATGTGGCAAAGTCGACTAACCACGAGAGCCTTCGCTTTGCCCAGAGTCTCCGGCATGGATCGGAGGCCATGGTCTCGATCGAACTCCTCGTCTTGGAGGGAGTAGATGATGTCGAATCCCGCGGTCCAGAGGGTTACCGCCGCTACGAGCAGCAGCGCCGGGGTCCCCAGAGAGCCGGTTGCGGCGATCCAAGCGGCGGCGGGGGCGATGCCGAGCGACAAGCCAAGGACGAAGTGGCAGAGCGGGGTAAAGCGCTTGGTGTGGGAATAGAACAGGGTGGTGCCCAGGGCAACCGGGCTGAGCGACAGCGCTAGCGGGTTGAGCCGCCAAGCCGCGACAAAGAAGAGGGCGCACGACACGTAGAAGAAGAGGCTGGCCTGGGATACGGAGATGAGGCCCGCGGGAATCGCGCGTACTTTGGTGCGTGGATTCAGGGCGTCGATTTCGCGGTCGGCGATCCGGTTCCAGGCCATGGCGGCAGATCGACAGGAAACCATCGCCACGATCACCCAGCCGAAGATCTCTCCACCCGGCCACGCGGATCCGCGCGACGCGGCCGAGCCGTACATCATGCCGATCAAGGCGAACGGAAGGGCAAAAATCGAATGCTCGAACTTGATCATCTCCAAGTAGACAAGCAGGGGATTTCGGGTTGCCTGGGCTTCCATTGCCCTTCAGTCTACGCGCTGGATGGGGTTTACTCGCCAATCTTGCGGGCACGCAAGCGGGGCGATCTGGCGTAGGATAGGTCTTGTAAGGAGGGGCAAAACGAATGAGCGAGAATATGGAAAAGTTTCGGAGCCTGGACGGATCGGAAGCGCTGGTGGAGCGGCCCTTCATCCGAGTGGTGTTTCAGCACGGGCACCCGAACGAGGTCGGGATCAACGGTTGCCGGTTGGAGGACGTCCTCGACGTAGTGGTGGACAAACTGCTGGCCTTCCAGGGCCGCGACCTGGCTTGCGAGGAGAACGCCGAGGCGCTGGAGCACCTGCATTTGGCACGCGAAGCGCTGGTGCGCCGACGACGACATCGGGAGGAGCAGGGCGTGATCAATACCCAAAAGGCCCACCGGCCCGTCGTCAAAGCCGGGCGCTAGAAGCCGGCCCCGTACCTATCGAAAAAACATGCCTCGATCGATGGGATCGAGCGGAACCCCTGGGAGCATCCCCTACGTAACGGCTTCATACCGAAAGGAAGTTGGTTATGAAAAAGTGGATGCTCCTTTGTAGTTTGGCTGCGGTCGCGGGAGCGGTCGTGGTGGCGCGGTCTCAAGACCCGCAGTTCAACGTCCAGGCTCTTACGCCCTATTTGACCGAGGAACCGCCAAAGGCCTCGACGACCGTTTCCGACAGCGAGTTCACCGCGACCGCGTCGACCCTTAGCCCGGCTTTCTACTCTCCAAGCGAGTTTCCGGCCGTTGCTCCCGAGGCGGAGGAGCCGGAAACGATCTCGGTGGTCTTCCGCAACGCGACCTTCGACCAGGTCTCCAAGTGGCTGGTGGGCCGAGGATTCAACCTCGTCATTCCGGCGGAAACCTCGAAGTCCAACCGCAAGGTCTCCCTTAGCCTGAAGGATGTTCCGGCGGAGGAGGGCCTCGACGCCATTGCGACCGCGCTTGGCGGACGCTGGACTCGAAAGGGATCGGTTCGCGTTTTCCAGCCTGGCCGGTCCGTAGGGGTGTTCGGCGCTCCTATGATGGAAGGCCGACTCCTGGGTCTTAAGGGCATCGATACCGAGGGCATGGCCATCTCTCCCCAGCACCTGAAGGAGTTCAAGATCCTTGGCGGGGAGAAGCTGAGCCTGGAGCAGCAGAAAGAGATCGAGCAGATGGCCAAGCACATGGCGGAGATGGGCGCCAAGCTTGGCGAGACCATGCCAAAGACCATGGAACTGCACCTTGAGAAGATGGCCGACGCCTTCGGCAAGGACGGCAAGGTCCACCTTGAACTCGCCGAGAAGATGGCGAGAGAAGGCAAGAAGTTCGAGGCCTTGGGCAAGGAGATGGAGTTGAAGTTCGGCAAAGACTTTGCCGAGAAGATGGAGAAGATCCATACCAAGGACGGGCAAGAGATCCGCATCATGGAGAAGTCCATGGCGGAGGCCCACGCCAAAGACGCCAAGAAGCACGAGGCGTTGGCCAAGGAAATGGAGAAGAAATTCGGCAAGGATTTCGCCGAAAAGATGGAAAAGAGCTCCAAGGTCATCGAGCTGCGGATGAAGCAGCTCGACAAGGAGCTGGCGGCCAAGGATCGCGAGTTCAAGATCAAGACCGACGGGAAGGGAATGCTCTTCACCGAAGGTCGTCCCGTCGACTTCAAGTCGCTCGCCAAGAGCCTCACACCGGAGCAGCGCGAGAAGCACAAGAAGCAGGGCTTCCTGCGGTTTGGCGACCTCGACGACGCGCAGCGAAAGCTGCTGGGGAACCTCAGCGCCAAGGGGTCTTGGACGGTCAAGTACCAAGTCGACGATGAGTCCCTCACCATCAAGAGCGACTCCGAATAGCTTCCTGGAAACCAAATGGTCCTAGGGAAACCTAGGACCATTCTGCATTTGCGAGCCTTCTCTGCTATCCTGACTTCAGTTCTCTCCGGAGGTGCAACCCATGATGAAAGCCACTGTTCCCCAAGTCTTTGCCCTGCGCCTCCCCGTTACCGCCTAACGCTTTTCGCGATTTGGCTGGGAGATTCCCGTTCGGGGGCGCCGCCCCACTTGAAGGCCATCTTGCGCCTTCCCGTCCTCCCAGAGACACCAAAAGGCATTGAACGAACAAGAACGAAAAGCGCTGCAGGCGCGCCTAAGCCTGCTTACTCGCAACGAACAGCGGAAGCTGTACAAGCGGGCATCGGAAATCCGGCGGTCCTCCCAGCCCTCGACCTTTCGCGGCGGTTTCCCACGCCAAGTGATCGACGAAGAGGAGTCTGCCCCTGAGGTGGTTCGGTTGCGTCCGAAGTCCAGTTCCCTAGACGATGTGGTCTGGCGGCTCCTGAACGAGGAGCCGGAGGTTGGTTCGCCCGTTCCCGATGGCCCGAGCGGCCAAGTGGTCGGGGTTGCGCGGACGAGCGCCGAGGTCCTCTTCGAGGAGGAGGTGCTGGACTGCGCGATCCATCCTGCCGTGCAGGAGATGGGTGGCCTCGCGGTGGGCGACCTTGCCCATGTAGACCGCACGGGTCCGCGACCCACCGTCACGGGCTTCTATGCCCGGCAAACGAAGCTGTCGCGTCCCGACCCGGGCAACCCGAACCGCGAGCGGGTGGTCGTGGCGAACGTGGACGCGGTGGTGATTACCGTCTCGGTCAACTCGCCGCCTCTCCATCCTCGGATCATCGACCGGTACCTGATCGCGGTCGAGCGGGGCGGAGCGCAGCCCATCCTGTGCGTGAACAAGATCGACCAGTTGCAGGACCCTTCCGAAGTGGCGACGCTTGCAGCCTATCGGGGACTCGATCTTACGATGGTGCTCTGCTCCGCGGAGACCGGCGAGGGGATGGGCGAGCTTCGGCGAGCTATCGCAGGGAAGCTGGTTGCGTTCGTAGGCCATAGCGGCGTCGGCAAGTCGTCCTTGCTGAATGCCCTCAAACCGGACCTCGATCTGGAAGTGGGAGACCTGATGCAACGATGGCGGCGGGGCGCGCATACGACTACGGCATCCCACCTATGGGACCTAGGGAACGGCACCCGCGCGATCGACACTCCGGGCATCCGCGAGTTTGGTTTATGGAGGTTGACTCGTGAAGAGTTAGCCGATTCCTTTCCGGAGTTCAGCGAGGTGGACTGTCGTTTCCGCGACTGCACCCACGTGCATGAGCCAGACTGCGGCGTGCAGCTGGCGGTTCAGGAAGGAAGGATTCGGCCGGAGAGACTGGATACCTACCTAAGGATTCGCGCGACCCTGTAGGCCGGTGGGCCGCCCAGCGCGGCCCACCCCCCAACGACGACTAGACTTCGACGATCGTCGGCAACACAAGCGGCCGGAGGCCGGCTCGGCGAAGAACCATGCGCCGGACGAGGTCGGAGACCTCGTGGCGGAGGCGGCCGATGTCTTTGATGTCTTCCTTGTTCATCGCGTTGATGGCGTCCATGAGGTGGTCCTTGACCTGGTCTAGGAGCCCCTCTGGGCCGTGAAGGCCCTTGGCGACCACCACGGGCTCGCCTACGCACTCGCCGTGCTCGGGGTCGACGGCCAGGGTTACGGCGATCAGGCCGCCGGTGGCGATGTTGGAACGGTCGCGGAGGACTTCCTCGGTGACGCCGGGGTTTCCGCCGTTGTCGATCAGCACGCGGCCGCAGGCGACCGGCTCGCCGTAGTGCGCGCTGGTCTCATCCAGCACCAGCGGGATGCCGGCCTTCATGGTGAAGCAGCGATGCTCGGGGTAGCCCATGCCGCCCGCGATCTTGTTGTAGAGGTACTGGTGCCGGGGCTCGCCGTGGACGGGGGCCACGTAGAAGGGCCGCGTAAGGTTGATCATCATCTTCAGCTCCTCCTGATAGGCGTGGCCGCTTACGTGGATGGGAGCCGGGCTTTCGTAGATGACGCGGCAGCCCTGGTTGAAGAGGCGGTTGATGGTGCGCCAGATCGCGCTCTCGTTGCCCGGGATCGGACGCGCCGAGTAGATGAGGGTATCGCCCTCCTTGATCTGGAGGCGGCCGTAGGAGCCCTTGCTCATCTGGACCAGCGCGCTCATGGGCTCGCCCTGGCTACCCGTGGTGAGGATGGCCAGTTGCTCGTCGGCAAACATCGGCATCTCGGTGAGCCCGATCAGGGTGCCCTTGGGGATGTCGATGTAGCCCATGCGCTGGCAGATCTCGAGGTTCTGCTCCATTCGGCGGCCGACGACGGCGACCTTACGTCCGAACTCGGCAGCCACTTGGATGAACTGCTGCATCCGGTGGATGCTGGAGGCGAAGGTGGTGAGCAAGATGCGGCCGGGCGCTTCGGCCATGGCGGCGCGAAGGCCGGCGCTGACCATGCTCTCGCTGGGGCCCCAACCTGGGCGCTCGACGTTCGTGGAGTCGCTGAGCAGTACCACGATGCCCTCGGAACCGAGCTCGCCGATCCGGTTGATGTTCGTGAGCTTGTGGTCTACCGGCGTGAAGTCGAACTTGAAGTCTGCGGTGAAGAAGACGTGGCCGTGAACAGTCTTGACCGCCATGCAGCAGGTCTCCGGGATGCTGTGGGTGATCCGGACCGGCTCGACGACCAACTCGCCCGCCTTGATCTGGTCTCCGGGCTTCATTACCTTAAGGTTGATCTTGTCCTTAGGCAGCCGCTCTTCCAGCTTTCCGCGGATGAGCGCCAGGGTGAACTCGGTGGCGTACACCGGGCAGTCCACATGCGGAAGCAGATAGGGGAGGCCACCTACGTGGTCCTCGTGGGCGTGGGTCAAGAAGATCCCGCGCAGCTTGTCTTTGTTCTCGATCAGGTAGGTGAAGTCCGGGATCACGATATCGACCCCCAACATCTCTTCGTTCGGGAACGACAAACCGCAGTCCACGACCACGATATCGTCGCCTTGCCGCACCACCGTGCAGTTCTTCCCGATCTCACCCACGCCGCCGAGGGCGATCACTTCCACTAAGTTCATGGGTTCAGGGTACCGCCCATGGTCCCGCCGAGAGAGACGGTTACACGCGCGAGCAGTAAATGCCCGATGGCGCCCTGATCCCAGATACATGACCTCATCGGTTACGCAACAAAACAGGCAATCAGACCAGTTCGGACCAAACTCAAAGAAAAGTCTTGGCAATCGGCGAGATTCGTTGTATATATGCTCAATGGTCTCTTTTGACCCCCGATGGTCCTGGGAGTTGGTCCCTTGAGTTCCCCCCTCGCGGATGCCCTAGCGGATGCCCTTCGACGGGAGATTCGGACAGGGTCTTTGCCGGCCGGACAGGGTCTTTGCCGGCCGGGCAAGCGTTGCCGGCAGAGCGCGAACTCGCGGAGACCCACGGGGTGAGCCGCGGAGTGGTTCGACAAGCGGTCGATTCGCTAACCCGCGACGGCTGGTTGAGGAGAAAGGCCAATTGCCGTCCGGTAGTCCGCTCAAGCGGGAACACGCCCGCCACTCGTACCAAAAAGGACCATATCGCGGTGTGGCTCTGGCCAAGCACCAACGACTTTATTGCGGGCTCAACGTTTCGCGGAATCCAGGCCGGGCTGCGTGGTTCGGGTCTGAGGATCGTCATCGATACCGCGCCACGCAGCGATTGGGACGAGGTGCTCCTAGAAGAGGAGGAGTTCTTGGTGAACGTCTCCCAAGATGAGACCTGTGCGGGAGTGCTGATTTGGGCGGTGGGCGGCCAGCAGATTGCGCCGGCCTTGCGCCAGTGCGCCGAGCGCGGACTTCCCTTGGTTTTCCTCGACCGTTGTCCACCCGAGGGCATCGATGGCGACGTCGTATGCACCGAAAACCGCTCTTCCGCGCGGAAGGTGGTGCAGCACCTCGTCGACCTTGGGCATCGTGAGATCGGTTGCCTGGCGAACGCGGACATCGCGTCCAGCGCTCAGGAGCGAGTTCAAGGTTTTCGGCGAGCGATCGCCGAGAGCAACCTCGACGCGGACAACGCCCGCATCGCCCACTACAACCCGTGGGACGACGAGGCGGAGGCCGAGACGCTTCGACGGGTGCTCGGGCCGATGCTCACGGGCTCAAACCGCGTGACCGCCCTCTTCTGCATCAACGACCACCTCGCCCTCGCCGCGATCGAGGCAGCGGAATCCTTTGGCCTTCGGGTGCCCGATGACCTGACCGTCGTTGGGTTCGACGGGGTTCTTCGCTGGGTACCCGGAGGCGGGAACCTGACCAGCGCCCACCAGGATTTTTACCGTATCGGCGAAATTGCTGCCGAACTTCTCATCGAGCGGCTCGCTCAAAGCGATCCGCAATGTCCCAAACGCCACGTGCTTCTCGAGGCCCCCTTGGTTGTTCGCAACACATCGGGTCCGCCTCCCGAAGTCGCGACCGCTGGAGTTCCTGCCAGCAAAGGAGATAAGCCCTTATGACTGCTCAAAGAAGAGCCTTTACATTGATCGAGCTCCTCGTCGTCATCGCGATCATCGCGATCCTAGCCGCTATCCTCTTCCCGGTCTTTGCACAGGCGAAGGTTGCGGCGAAGAAGGCCACGATCATTTCCAACGCCAAGCAGCTTGGCCTGGGAGCGATCATGTACGCCGGCGACTACGACGACATGTTCAGCCCAACCGCCGGATTCACGGGCGGATGGAATATGCCCTCCTTCATGGTGATGATCGAGCCCTACATCAAGAGCATCGGCATCGTCATGGACTCCTTCAGCCCCGCCCGGCTGAACGACAACCCCTTCGTCATCAACAGCCAGTGGACGATGCTCTCTCGTCGAACCGCCTCGGACTGGTGTCCGCAGGTGGATACCGACCAGAGCGGCTGCGCGTTCGGGGCTTACAACGCCAAGACCCGCAATGAGATCACGGCGGGCGAGCGCTGGGTTCGTGAGGGCGTCGGCGGCGTCTTCAAGGACACTTCGCAGTGGATGAACTGGGCCAGCTATGGCTTCAAGGATAGCTATCCCTCGCTCACCCAGACCCAGGTGGCGCGCATCGCGGAGACCGTTCTGATCACGCAGTCCAACTCGCTTGGATCGCAGTGGCACCAGGACTGGAACCCGGACGAGGCGTTCCGATACTGGGGCGATGGCGTCTTCAACCTCTACGGCGACAACAACGCGATCTGCGGCCCGGCCGCACGCATCGGAGCGGGCGGAATCGAGGCGGGCATTCAGCCCACTTCAATGCCCACCAGCATCGGTACGTTCCCCAAGGGCACGAACGTGTCCGTCTTCACCGACGGCCACTCCAAGGCCCAGAGCTGGATTGGCATGCATAGCAAGTCCGTCACGGCCGCCAACGGCGTGAAGTACTTGGCCTACGCCGCCCCCGAGGTGCCGTAGTTGGTCAAAAAGACCCTTGCGCTGGCTCTTCTCTCGTGCGCCCTCTTAGGAGGGTGCACCGGGAGCGAAAGCCCAGACCTCTCTAAGGAAGACGACGCGAAGCTCCGGAACAACCTGAGCCGAGAACTGACGCCTGAAGAGATCGCCCGCATGAACAATGCGGCTCCGGCAGGTGACGCCACCAAAGCCGGGGCGCCCGGCGGCAAGAAGGGCAACTAGCTCCTCGATCCATCGTCGAAAGACGAAGCGAGGCCCCTCCCGGTGATCTGGGAGGGGCCTAGCCCTGTTCCGCCCGGGTGGGTCTAGTGGCCGCCGCCGGAGAGTTCCTTCACGACTTCTCCCACGAAGCCCTTGGCGTCGCCAAAGAGCATCAGAGTCTTGTCCATGTAGAACAGGGGATTGTCGATGCCGGCGAAGCCGCTGGCCATGGACCGCTTGATCACCATGACGGTGTGGGCCTTGTCCACGTCGATGATCGGCATGCCGTAGATTTGGCTCGTGGGGTCCTCGCGGGCGGCGGGGTTGACCACGTCGTTGGCGCCGATGATGAGGGCGACGTCCACCTGGGGCATGTCGCTGTTGATGTCGTCCATTTCGATGAGCTTCTCGTACGGGATGTCGGCCTCGGCGAGGAGCACGTTCATGTGCCCCGGCATCCGACCCGCGACCGGGTGGATGGCGAACTTGACGTCGACACCCTTCTTGCTTAGCATGTCGTAGAGTTCGCGCACCTTGTGCTGCGCTTGGGCGACGGCCATGCCGTATCCGGGAACGATGACGACCGTTTGGGCGGCTTCCATGATGGCAGCGGCTTCCTCGGCTCCGGCGCTGCGGTAGCTCCGCTCCTCGATCACTCCGGTTGTGGTCTGCACCTGGCCGAAGGCGCCGAACAGGACGTTGGTGAACGACCGGTTCATCGCCTTGCACATGATGATCGAGAGGATCAGACCGCTCGAGCCGTCCAGCGCACCCGCAATGATCAGCAGCGGGTTGTTGAGAACGAAGCCCATCATGCTGGCCGCGAGGCCCGCGTAGGAGTTTAGGAGCGAGATGACGGTCGGCATGTCTGCGCCGCCGATGGGGATGACCAGCAGGACGCCGAAGATCGTGGAGATCGCGGCGAACGCCAAGTAGAGCGGCACCTGTGACGGGTCGCGAACCACCATCACGGCGCACACGAGGGCGACGGAGAGAAGGGCGAAGTTGACCGCGTTCTGGCCCTTGTAGACGATAGGCCGGGTGGGCATTTTTTCCGCGAGCTTGAGGAACGCGATGAAGGAGCCGGTGAAGGTGATGAAGCCGAGCATCACTTCTAGCCCGATCACCGAGGTCTGGAACGTGCTGAGGAAGTGGTGGTTCGTCGGGTCGGTGACGCCCTGGCCGAGGAAGTACTCGGCGGTTCCCACCATACCGACGGCAAGGCCGCCGAAGCAGTGGGAGAAGGCGGTCCGCTGCGGGACGGCGGTCATCGCCACGCGGGAGATCGGATAGCCGGCGATCGCGCCGATCGCGAGGCAAACCACGATCCAGAGATAAGCCGGTTGCCCGCCGTTGACGTTGTGGCTAAGGTCGACGGTGGGGATGGAGACGATCGAGCCGAGGACCGACATCGCCATGGCGGACTCGCCCGCGATCACGCTCTTCTTGGCGGTCGTGGGGTGGTTCATCCACTTGAGCGACATGACGAAGAGGCCAGAGGCGACGAGGTAGGCAAGGCTGACGAGGTTGTTGATGCCCTCGAAGCCGCCCTCGGGCGGGTTGGCGGCGGCCCAGATGAGGAAGACCGGGAAAAGGTAGCCCGCCACCGTCTTGGCGGGGGCCTTGTCCTTGCTCTTGAACATCTTGAGCATCCGGTCCGTGATCAGGAAGCCGGACACCACGTTGGTCATGGAGGCGACGACCGCGATGCCGCCCAGGATCATGGACAGGGTCGATTCAGCCCGCCCCAGAATGGTGAGCGAACCCACCAAGCTAATGGCCGAAATGGCGTTGGTGAGCGACATGAGCGGCGTGTGCAGCAAGGGCGACACGCGCTTGATGACCTCGATGCCGAGGAAGGTCGCGAGGAGGAAGACGAACAGGTTGCTAAAGAGGGTTTCCATCTAGGCGAGCAGCTCCTTGACGCGGGCGTTGACCACCTGGCCGCCGTCGGTGAGGAGAGACTCCGCGATGATCGGGTCTTCCATGTTGAGGTTGAGAGCTTTGTCCTTGACCATGTTGAGCAGGAAGGTCGCGACGTTCTTCGCGTAGAGGGCGCTGGCGTGGAAGGGGATGGTGCTGGGAACGTTCACCGGCCCCAGGATCTTCACTCCGCCAATGTCCACCGTTTTGCCGGGCTGGGTGAGGGCGCAGTTGCCGCCCCGCTCGGCGGCGAGGTCGACGATCACGCTGCCCGCTCGTAGGCGCTTGACCTGGGCCTCCGAGACCAGGATCGGAGCCTTGCGGCCGGGGACGGCGGCGGTGGTGATGATGATGTCCATCTCCGCCATCGCGTCTCCCATCAGCTCTTGCTGCTTGGCCAGGAAGTCTGCGCCTTGCTCTTTGGCGTAGCCGCCCTCGCCCTGCTCGGCTTGGAGGCCGAGCTCGAGGAAGCGAGCTCCCAGAGATTCAATCTGAGTCTTCGTTTCGGGGCGCACGTCGTAACCGGTGACCACCGCGCCGAGGCGCTTGGCGGTGGCGATGGCCTGGAGTCCGGCAACGCCCGCTCCCAATACCAGGACCTTGGCCGGCGGGATGGTGCCGGCGGCGGTGGTCATCATGGGGAGGATCTTGTCGAGCTCGGCGGCTCCCAGCAGGACGGCTTTGTAGCCCGCTAGGTTGGCTTGGCTGCTCAGGACGTCCATGGCCTGAGCGCGCGTGGTGCGGGGGACGAGTTCGAGGCTGAAGGTCTTGGCCCCGGAGCCTGCCGCATCTTGGATGAGCTTGGGGTGGCTGAGGGGGTCGGCTTGGCCGATCCACACCTGGTCCTTGGCCAGGGTCGCCTTGGCGTCCGGGTCGCCGCCGAGATACCGTACGCAAACGACGACGTCGGCCTGGAGGGCTTGGTCTCGCGTAACGATCTCGGCGCCGGCGTCGGCGTAGGCCTGGTCGGCGTAGCCGGCGGGAACTCCCGCGCCGGTTTCGACTTGGACCTCGACCCCAGCCTTCTTCAGCGCGGCGAGAACGGTTGGAACCAGCGCCACCCGATGCTCGCCAGGAAAGGTTTCTTTTATTGCCGATACCTTCATGAGCTTGCTAAGGACGATACTACGGTCGGTTAGGAAGCGTAAGACGTGGAAACCTACTACATCCGGTAGCTCTTCTCCGATTCGGAGAGGGGTGGGATATGCTTCGCGCCATGGAGTATCGACCCCTCGGACGCACCGGCATGCAGGTCTCGGTGGCCTGCTTTGGAACCATGACCTTTGGCTGGGAGCCGGAGGATTGGGGGTCCCATGAGGAGCAGTCGATCGACTTGACGCACAAGGCCATCGACCTCGGCGTCAACTTCTTCGACACCGCCGACGTGTACGCGCGGGGCGTCAGCGAGAAGATCCTCGGCAAGGCCCTCAAGGGCGGCAAGCGAGACAAGATCGTCCTGGCCACCAAGTGCCACGGCAAAATGGACGACGACGACCCCAATGCCTGGGGCAACACGCGCAAGCACGTCACCGAAGCCTGCGAGGCGTCCCTCAAGCGCCTCAAAACCGACTGGATCGACCTCTACCAGATCCACCGCCCGCAGCCTGCGGTGCCCATCGATGAAACGTTAAGAGCCCTAGACGACCTCATCCGCGCGGGCAAGGTCCGCTACGCCGGCTGCTCCACCTTCGCCGCCTGGCAGGCCTGCGAGGCCCACTACGTGGCCAAAGCACTCGGGATCAACGGCTTCACCAGCGAGCAGCCGCCCTACAACCTGCTGGATCGGCGGGTGGAGCGGGAGCTCCTTCCCTTCTGCCGAACCTACGACTACGGGGTGATCCCCTGGTCGCCGCTAGCGGGGGGCATCCTCAGCGGCAAGTACTTGGACAAGGCTTCCGGGGCTCGCTACTCCAAGAGCGACCCGCAGAAGCGCGTCGAGCAAGCCCCACGGGCAATGCTTCTGAGGCTGAAGAAGCTGGCCGAAAGGAACGGGATGTCCCTCGCCACCCTAAGCCTGGCTTGGGTCGCCAACCAGAAGGGGATCACCAGCCCGATCATCGGCGCGCGGACGGAGCAGCAGTTGCTGGAGTCGGTGATGGCCTGCGAGGTGAAGCTTTCGGAGAAGGTCCTGAAGGCGATCGACGACCTCGTGCCGCCGGGGTCGCACCACGTGAACTACTATCAGGCGAACTTCGGGCCCAACGCCCGGCCTTTGTAGGTCAGCGCTTTGCAGGGAGCAGGATGGCTTCTCCCTGCCAAGCCAGGGGGTACATGCGGGACCTGGTCTCCATCTCGATCCGGTACGAGACTTTCTGCCCAGCCGCAAAGAGGCCGCGACCAAGTCGGTCTGGCGAGATCCTGGCGACGACTTGGTTTCTGACCCCCAGCTTGTGGAACAGGAGGTTTGCGCCCTCCAGCTTAACGGGCTGGGCTCCGCCAACGGTTGCGACAATTTCCTTCTTGGAATCCACGGTGATCTTGATGGTGGCCAGGTCCGAATCTGGCACTCGACCATCCCGGTAGAAGGGCTCCATCACATCCTCGTTCCAGTAGAAGCCAAGGTAGAGACCCTGTTCGTTCCATGAAATGAACGCGTCGCCACGAGGATCGCCGAGGGTTTGGGTTCGGGCGGCCACCTCTCGGTTCCAGAGCTGCATGTTCCGCCCGTCGGATGGCCGAATGAAGGGGATTCCCTGTGCGCGACCAGGTTCCGCGTTACGCCGCTTCGAGGTCGCAAGGGATCGGCGTGCCGCGGCGACCAGGCCCTTATACGGTCGGTTCTCGATATCGACGAGACCCATGTTGAAGTTCTCGCCGTCTCCCCGACCGTGGGTAGGTTCGTCGTAGTACTGGAACCAGTGCACACCAACAACGTATGGTGTGGCCAGCAGGTACTCGGCCTGCTTGCGGAAGAGGGCATTGCGCTGGGCTTGGGTCTTGACGGTTGGGAACTCAGCGCTGTCGTTGAGGTTGCCGCTCCGGTTTTCCATTGCGGAGGCATAGAACTCGGTGACCATGATGGGCCGCTTAGCTAGCTGGTAAAGACCGGGCAGGTAGAACGGCGGGAAGCCGCCGTCGGCCCAGTCCGCGTTCATGTTGCTGGACACAACGTCGCAGTGGCGTCCAGCGGCCCTCACGACCTCGGGGAAATACAGGGCGATGTACCGGTCGCCCAGGTAGAGGGCGCCGGGATGGTACTCCTGGATGACTTGCTTGCAGACCTGGTAGTAGCGGTCGGCGACCTGCTCGATCCACTTCCGCACGGTCCGCGCGCCCAGGGAGCCTGGCTTTAGGTAAAGGCGTCCGGCCTTTTGGAGCGAGTCAAAGGAGTCCGCGCCTTCTGGGTCGAATTCCAGAAGGAGATCCTTCCAGGTCGGGAAGGTTTGCCTCAAAAACTGGACCCAGCGTTTTCGCCCCGGTCCTTCGGCCTTGTATTTTCCTGCGAATTCCCAGAGCATGGCTTGCCACCATCCGAGCTCGTTGTCTGAGAAGTAGCCGAAGGTGCCGCTGACTCCTCGGTATCGCTCGATCTGGGGTTTGGCCACCTTTCGAACCTCGTCGACAATAGCGGGATCCCATGGATCGAGCCACGGAATGCCAGCCGCGAGCAAGTGCAGCACCGGCGTTTGGTACAAGCCTGCGGCTTCGAACTGGGGATGTTCGCTCCAGGCGCCGATCGTGTTGAAGCCCCAGGACTTGAGCCTTGAAGCGGTGTCTTTGGCCCAGTCGCGGTCGTCCTTGTAGTGGTGGGACCCTGAGTAGCCCGGGTTGAGTGGCGTCCACTCAGCTTTTGTTTGGCCGGGGTTAACACAACAAACCCCGTTAGCGATGAACCGATGCCCTTGGGGGTCGACGAGCCATGCCTCGTCGCCTTGGTGGTCGACGCGATATGGCGGAAGGGCCGGGGCTTGGGACATTGCGAGCAGGGCGGCGGTCAAAGACGGTAGGAACATCGTGGTGAGAGAAAGGGACCGGAAGGACCGGTCCCTTGTCGAACGTCAGCGTGCTAGCGAGGACCGCCGGGAGGCCCGCCGGCAGGGCCCGTGGTGGGTGGCATCCGGTTAGCTCGCATCTCGAACATGGTCCGAGCAGCTTGCTCGTTCCCGTTCGTTTTGTCGAGGACGACTTTCTTGTCTTCCTCGGTCAGCTTACTCCAGTCTCCTTGAGTGCGATCCATGATCTCCTTGAACTGATCCGCGCTGGCGTGCTGCTCTTTCGATAGCCCATCGTCGTCGTTTGCGCATCCTCCAAGGATGCCGACAGCGAACAAGGCCACGGGGATTGCCCAAAGTTGGATCTTTGGCAGGTTTCGAATGCTACGGGGCATTAATCGCCCACAGCTTCGCGTTCGGGTTTCCATCGCCGTCCACCAGTTGGCCGATCTTCAGCGTCTTGGCATGCCCATCGAGGAACACGAAGTTTGCGCCTCCGTTGTAGCGCCGCCATGCCTTCTCGCAGTTCGTATCCCACGGAGCGGTGGTCAGGGCCTGGATGTCCCAGCCCCAGCCGCCGATTCCGGCGGTCCAGTACGGGTACCACTGGATTTCCGTGTTGGTCCACGAGTTTGCGCCACCCGCGCACTGCTCCCAGTCCGAGCGGCCGGGCGCGAGCATGATGACCTCTGCCGGAGAGGTGGCTGCCGTCTGCGAGCTCGGAGGCATGTTGTTAAAGGTGTCCGCCATGATCGAACCGTAGCCAAACGGGCCGCGAGGATCTGTGACGGTGGGGTAGGCCCAAGCCGTGCTTGGGTGGACCATGTTCGGCATGTAGGAGTCCCGGGCGGGTCGCGTCCGGGTTGCCGGGTAGTCGCCAAAGTCGCCCAGCGCGTAGTTGTCGTCCGGAGACCTGAAGATCTCGGTGGACTTGATGTACGGGCCTACTCCCCGTGTTGAGGACCAGATGTGGCTCTCGAGGAAGGCGTCCCGCGGACCCTCTTGCCCGGAGAAGTAGACGGGGAACGTGTCGTCGTAGTCCCCGTTGTACATCAGCACACCGAGGGCGACCTGCTTGATGTTGCTAAGGTCGGCAGTCTTCTTCGCGGCAACCTTCGCTTGGGCGAATACTGGGAAGAGGATCGCAGCGAGGATCGCGATGATAGCGATGACGACTAGGAGTTCAATTAGGGTGAAGGCTCTTTGGTTTCGGGTCACGGTGAGGTACCTCATTGGATGGAAAGTTGGGGCATCATTGCCCAGTCGGATCGGCGGCTTTGAGCGCGCCACAGGATTGGCGAATCGTCAGCGAGACCGGCATGGTGCGGTCGCTCAGGACATTTGGGCGTTCGGCGAGGATGTCGACCAAGACGGCAAGCGCCGTCTGGCCGAGATGATCAACCCCCATCGAGACGCTGGTAAGGGAGGGGTGCACCTGACTTGCCCGAGCAGTGTCGTCGTACCCAACTAAGGCGACCTCCTCAGGAACGCGGATACCCAGTTCGTTCAACGCCTTCATGGCGCCGATGGCGCAGAGGTCGTTTGCAGCAAAGATGGCGGTTGCCGGCCTACGTCCGTTCGAGTAGCTTTCAAGCGTAGCGGAATAGCCCTGTGCCCAGTCGAAGCCAGCGTCCATGACTACGACCTCAGCCCCGCCCTCGCGAGCGGCGTCTGTAAAGCCCGCACATCTAGGTGTTGCCGTCATTACGCGCGGGTTTCCCGCAAGATGGAGGAGCTTTCGGTGCCCCAGGCCCACGAGGTGCTCGGCGGCCAGCCTCCCCCCGTGGTAATCGTCTGAGTTGACCGTCCAAGTGTTGGCACGCGGTCTACGCAGCACCGAAACGTACGGCATGCCGAGCTTCGCCAGTCGGTCGACGATGGGACCGGTGTCGTCCGGCATTACCAGAACGATCCCATCCACTCGCGAGTCGATGAGTTCCGCAGCATTGCGGGCGGAGACTCCCTCGATTGCGGTGAAAAGCGTGACGTTGAGGTGGTGGCGAATGGCCTCTCGCATGAGGCCCTGCAGGATCGTCATGCAGAACGGGTTCTCGTCAATAAAGGCATCCGCGTAAGGGAGGATGATTCCGACGGCCCCGGCGCGGCCGGTCGCAAGACTCTGGGCGATCGGGTTGGAAACGTACTCAAGTTGCGCCGCAGCAGCCAGGATGCGTGCACGAGTTTGCTCGCCAATCCGACTCGTCTTGCTCCGGCTTCCGTTCAGGACCTTCGAGACGGAGGACACTGATGTCCCCGACAACTTTGCGACATCTCGGATCGTTGCGGCCATTTGATCAACCGGTTAATCAACCTCTCCAAATGTTATCACCGAAACTGCGCTGTGTCAATGCTTCCATGCGGGATCGGGGCGAAATGCCTAGCTTCTTGCGCGGGACGCTCTGGCATGTTCGAGCATGATGAACTCGCTCAGATTCTCGGCGGTGAGGATCCCTACCAGGGACTCCGCTTTCATCACAAGGATGGAGCTACGATCGGAGGAGAACATCTCGATGGCGCGCTCAAGCGGCTCGCCAGGGGCTAGGCGGCGCGTGTCTCGGGACATCACGGTAGCCACGTAGGCGGCCGGGCCCTGGGCGGCGATTCCCTGGGCGAGGGCCGTACGGTTGAGAACGCCGAGGACCTCCTCGCCAAACACCACCGGGAAGTCTTGCTGGGAACCGGAGATCAGGAGGCGCGAGGCGTCTTCCAGCGTGCTCCCGTTGGAGAGGGTTTGGAAATCGGTGATCATCGCTTCGCCAACGTGGCGGCCGGCAAGATAGCCGGACTGAACGGTGCTTGCCACTTCCTGTGCTGCGCCGAGGAAGACGAAGAAGGCCACCAGCATGAGGATCGCCTGGCCGCTTAGGATCGCGTAGAGGCCGATCAGGATGGCCATCATCTGGCCGATTCCACCCGCGATCTGGGTGGCGCGGGCGTCTGGCATCTTTAGGGCCAGGATGGCCCGCAACACGCGGCCGCCGTCCATGGGGAACGCGGGAAGCATATTGAACAGGGCAAGGAACAGATTGGCGCTCCAGATTGCCTGGAGCGCGGAATTGCTCTCCAGACCCGCCCCTACCGGCGGAAGACCCGGCCCCGCCAACACCAGCGGGGTGAGAGCAACCGCGATGACCACGTTGACGAGGGGGCCTGCCAGCGCAATCCAGAGCTCCTCGCGGGCGCGCGGCTTCTTCCCTTCCAGAACGGCTACTCCGCCAATCGGATAGAGCGTGATGTCCCGGGTGCTTACTCCGAAGTGCTTGGCGGTAAGGGCGTGGCCCAGCTCGTGCAGGAGAACCGAGGCAAAGACCGCGATAGCCAGGCCAACCGCGCCGAGAGCCTCCTTCTGGATTCCCGCAAAGGCGAGGTACGCCAGAAAGAGGATCAGCGTGAAGTGCAGCCGGATGGGGATTCCGGCAACCTTCGCGATGGTGAGAGACCAGGGCGACGGGCGAGCGTTGTTCATGCCGATGCTAGATTGTGGGCCAACGAGACCTAGAGAATCGTCTCGATCAGTTTCACGCTGACCGGGTCCAGGTTTTTCACGTCTGGAATCTCGAACCGGTTCCCGTCCACATCGATGAGGAGCAGGTGGTGGTCGTTGAGCCACTGGGCGTTCTCTTGGAGGCTCTGGGTCACGAAGTCGCGCTGGCCGCGTTCGGTGACTACGTGCCAATAGGTTGCTCCGAACTCGACCTTGGCCTCCTCGATCTTCACGATCTGAGAGGTTAGGTACCGCTTCTTCACTTCCTCCATGAGGGCGTTGTAGCTGCTGGGCTCGAGGTCGGTGGCGGGCTCGTGGAGGGTCAGGATCTCGTTTCCCTTACCGTCGAGGAGGGCCAGGAACTGGTTTGGGAAGCTGAGCGGCGCGGCCCACGCGGGCTTGACCGTGATGTATGACTTCTCTTCCCCGACGGTGAGGCGGAGGCGATCTTTCGGCTGGTGAAAAAGCTTGAGGGTTGCGGTTTCCATTAGTCCTTCTTGGGGCGGGTGCGAGTGGCATCGAACCAGCCGGGTTGAGGAACGTAGCCGAGCCGCTGGTTGATGGCCAGCATGGGCGCGTTCTGGGAGTGGTTGTTGGTGCGGCAGATTCGGCCGCCCTTGGACTTGGCGTATTCCAGCGCGAGGATCTTGAGGCCGGAGGCGATGCCTTGCCCACGATAGTCGCGGAGGGTACAGGTGTGCTGATTGTAGAACCGGCCAGGAGAGAGCTCGCCTACCCCCGACAAGCCGACGAAGCGGTCGCCATCCAGAGCCAGGAACTCGCCTGCCGGGTCGTAGTGGGAAGCGCCGAAGATGATCTTCTGGCCATCTTCCCAGGTGAGCAGGTACTCGACGTCTACGCCGGGGATGTCGTGGTCGGTCAGGTGCTCGATTTCCCAGAAGCGGTACCGTGCGCTCTCGTCGTCGCCCAGTTCGGCCATGGTCGTGATGGTCAGCCCCGAGGCGCGCAGCCGGTCGACGTGGCTCTGCCAGGCCTCCGGTTGGAACGCCGGCAGGTCCAGCTCAGACTCGAACTGGTGGTTCTTGACCTCGAAGCCCCGGTGCTCCACCCAGCGCCGAGCCTCGGGATCGTTGTCCCGGACCTCAATGCCGAACTTGTCGACATGGGGCATGCGGCGCTCAATCTCTTGCAGCATCGCGGTGGCGACGCCTCGGTTCCGAGCATCGGGGGCGACGCCCCCACGCACCCAGTGCGTGGTGGGCTTGTTGCCGGAGGCAACGCTATTGCACCAGCCGACGATCCGCCCTCCCTCCTCGGCCACTAGCTCCACGGAGTCGCGATGCGCCCAACGGGTCCGCCGCTCCTTGAACTGCTCGACCGACCAGGGCTCGCCCCAATTGAGGAGGAAGAGTGGCAGGGCCTGCAGATCGTCTGCCGGCTCATGGGTACGGATCGTCATGTGGCCCTCCTTGTGGACGTCGACGCGGAACGGGGCGCAGGAACTGCGCAAAGGTCAAAGGGTGGGGCGAGACTCGTTCGACGGCGGCGGAAACCGGCGAGTCGGCCACCCACATTATGGCACCTCGGCGCATTCGCGCCTAGGTAGAAAGGCCCTCGTTGGCGCTGAGATACTCGGGCATACTCCGGTTGTGAAGTGGCTTCAATCGCTTCGTGAGCCGGAGGCGATCGCGCCGCAGGTTTGGCACTGCCGACCGCTGGTGGTGGTTGGCCCGGAGGGAAGGGTGGAGTTCGCCGGGGAAGCGGACGTGGACTTCACCCCCGAGAGCCGCAAAGGGGACACGGGCTGGGTTCGTCTGCACGGCGAACACCCTCGGAGCCTTCATGTGGAGTCTCGGATCCAGCCGCCCAGCACGGGCTTGGCTCAGTACGCGCCGGGGCGTCCCTGGCTGGTCGTGATGGGCACGAACGCCGACGAGTTGGCGGAGACGTGGTACATCGACGGCGCAGCCGATGAGTTCCTGACCCGGGCCTAGCTTAGGGAATCGATCGCCCAGTTCTCGTTGAGCTTGGCGGTGAGGACGTGGTCCTCCCAGCGGCCGTTCACCATAAGCGACTCGCGTAGGAGCCCTTCGCGCTGGAAACCCAACTTCTGGAGCACCCTCTCCGAGGGCTTGTTGGCAGGCATGTAGCACGCCTCGATGCGGTGGATCGCCAGATGCTGGAAGGCAAAGTCGACGGCGGCGCCGGCCGCCTCGGAGGCATAGCCCTTGCCGGCGTGCTGGGCATCGATGGAATAGCCCAAGACGGCCATATGGAGGGGCCATCCCCAGATATCGCGGATGGCAACGGTTCCCTGAAACTCGCCTTCGCCACTTCGATCCAGGATGCGGAACCGGAACTCCTTGCCCGTTTGCGCGTGATCCGCATCCTGGGCGGGAACGGGCTCGTGGAAGCTGTCCTCGAAGTAGGCTTCGCTCCGAAGAGGCTCCCATGGCCGGAGATGCTCCCGGTTTCTTCGGAGGTAGCGGGCGATCTTCCCACCCTCGTTCGGCCGCGCGATGCGGAGGCACAGGCGAGGAGTGTGGATGACCGGTAGACCGTCCACCCACACCACATCTGCCACCTTAGCCGACCGCTCCCAGGCCGATGATCTCGTTGATCGCGGTCTGGGTTTCGACCAGGGTGTAGAAGGCCCCCTTCTTCTCCATCAGCTCCTCGTGGGTGCCGATCTCCGCGATCTCGCCCTTGTCCAGCACCACAAGCCGGTTGGCGTTGCGAAGGGTGGAGAGGCGGTGCGCGATCGCAAAGGTCGTGCGACCCTTGATCAGGTTGCCGATGGCCTCCTGGATCTGCTTCTCCGTTTCCACGTCTACGGACGACGTGGCCTCGTCGAGGATCAGGATGCGCGGATTGTGCAGGATCGCCCGGGCGATCGAGACGCGTTGGCGCTCGCCGCCGGAAAGCTTCCCGCCGCGCTCGCCAACCATCGTGTCGTAGCCGTCCGGCTTGGACAGGACGAAGTTGTGGGCGTTCGCCGCCTTGGCTGCGACCATGATCTCCTCGAAGGAAGCATCCGGCTTGCCGTAGCGGATGTTGTCCGCAATCGTTCCGTTGAACAGGAAGGGCTCTTGGAGAACGATGCCGATCTGGTTGCGGAGGTCCTGGAGCTGGATGTCTCGGTAGTCCACGCCGTCGATCTTGATGCTGCCCGCGTCTGGCTCGTAGAAGCGGCAGATCAGGTTAATGGTGGTGGACTTGCCCGCGCCCGACTTGCCGACGAGGCCGATCATCTCGCCGGGCTCCGCCACGAAGGTCATGCCCTTAAGGACCGGGTTCGACTTGTCGTATCCGAAGCGGACGTTGTCGAACTCGACTCGTCCCTCGATCGCTTTTGCCTGGCCCTTGTCGCCGTATTTCTCGGCGTCCATGTCCATGATCTCAAAGATACGGTCGGCGCCAGCCATCGCTCGACTGAACCAGTTGTTCACCTGGGCGAACCACTGGAGCGGTCCGTAGATCAGGCCGAGGTAGGCGTTGATCTTCCAGAAATCGCCTAGCGTCAGCTGGTTGTTGTAGACCATGTAGCCGCCCACGCCCCAGTTGATGAGGCCGCCGAGGCCGGTGAAGAAGGTCATCGCGCCGAAGATCGTGTACCAACGCCGGTCGGCGTTGACGCCGGCGTCGCGCAACTCGCCGTTGCGGATGCCGAACTTGCTGTACTCGAGGTCTTCCTTGGCGAAGGCCTTCACGACCCGGATGCCGTTCAGCGACTCGTTGAGGTGGGTGTGGAATCGTGCCCACTTCTGGCCGACCCGGTGGAACATCTGGGACATCGGCTTCCAGAAGAACATGCCGATCCCGACCACGATGGGCACCGGGGCCAGGATGCAGGCGGCCAGGACCCAGTTGGTCATGAACAGGAAGATCGTGATCCCGAGAATCAGCATCCCGTTCAGCGCCAAGTAGGGGAGGCCATCTACGAGGAAGCCCCAGACCCGGTCCGTGTCGCTGGTTACGCGGCTGGCGATCGCGCCCACCTGCTTCTTGTCGAAGAAGGTCAGCTGGAGGAACTCGATCGAGCGGTAGACCGCGCTGCGAAGGTCGGCCGCAACGTTCCCAGCCAGGTAGGCGATAAGCCGACCCGTGAGCACCTGCACCACCGTGGAGAGCGCCAGCACGACCAGCCAGATCCCGATCAGGATCCAGAGCAGGTTGAGGTCTTTGTGCGCGCGCAACACACGGTCGATCAGCTCGCCCTGGATAAAGGGCGGAGCTAGGTTGAGGATGGTGGTTGCCAGCGAGAGCCCGGTCAGGGTGATCGCCTTCCATTTGTAGGGCTTCAAGAAGCCGGAGATTCGCAGCATGGTCTTGCTGCGGTTGACGCAGGCCGGACAAACGCCGTCCTTCTCCGGGAGCAAACGGCCGCACTTGGGGCAGCGGAGCTTCTCCTCTTTCAGATTGATGAGGAGCGGCTCGCGTTTGGCAAGCTGCTCGATGCCGCGCGCGGCTTCGCTGAACTTGGCGGCGATCGTCAGGGAGTAGCTCAGCACGGGAAGGAGTTCGCCACCTTTGGTGACGATCTCTAGCCGGCCGCCGCCGACAAGCGGCTCGTTTCTCGCAGACTTGATCTCCGCGATCGGGATGGTGAACGAGACCGCGCCGCTGGGCTCCAGGACGCTGACGCGCTCCGAGTCGACTTCCAGCACTCGACGGCCAAACTGGCCGTCCTCGGCGAAGTCCGCCTCGAGGGCGATCAGCTTCTGGGTTCCCGCGGGAACGCGATCCTCCGTCTCTTTGGGGAGCGGAACTGAAGACATAGGGGTCCCCTCCTGGGTTAACCGAAATCGGGCACGCCCGCAGGCGCGCGCATGAATGTCGTGCGTGGCTTCAATCCCAACGTTGGGAGAGCCAACTCATGCAAAGAGTGTAGGTGCGCCTGTTCAAAGCCCGGCGACGGCAACGCTTCTACAACCCTGGTAGTTTACTGGCCCAAACGCACGGAGGTTCCATCCATTTGGCAGAAGTTCTGAAATGGCTGGAGCCTGTTTGAGCGCATGGTGAACGCCCCCCGGAGGCTGCTGAGTTCAAAAAGTCGCGCGAAAACCCAGTAAACCTCGCATACTGGAATGGTTCGGGGTGATGTTTGCGATGTTGAGAGCTGCTTTGACCGGAGTGTTTTTGGCGGGCCTTTTGGCCCCTCTTGCCGCCCAGACGGAGATCCCGATCTCGGAAACGGCGCTGAGCGAGATGCCTCAGGTCTACGAGCCGGCCAAGGCTGATCCGGCGATCAACCCGTTCCGAAGCCCGCGCTTCGAGGGGATCAAGGTCGAGAGTCCGTTCACCATTCCTTCCGATCCAAGCCTAAGGCCGGACGTGACGGCGCTGGCCGGCGCAACTCCCCGCGTTTTGCCGCCGATCGGATCCCGGCCCTTGATCTCCTTCCCGGGAATCAAGTACTCGCTCAGCACACCGCCCGATCCCGAGCTCGCGGTGGGCCCCCGCGACGTGATTCAGGCGGTTAACCTTCGGATTGCCTTCTTCAACAAGTTCACCGGAGTGCAGACCTTCGAGCAACCCCTCGATACGTTCTTTAAGGTTCCCGGCGGCGGAAAGTACCTTTCCGATCCTAAGCTTGCCTTCGACCCCGGCGCCGGCCGGTTCTACGCAACCCTCCTCGAGGTTCGAAACGCAACCCAGGAGAGCTACCTCCACCTGGCGGTTAGCAAGACTTCGAACCCCAAGGACGGGTGGTTCCTGTACCGAATCAATGTCCTGTTCAGCCAAAGCGGGCTGAAGTACTGGACCGACTTCCCCATGCTGGGATTCAGCAAGGACGGCTTGGTGATCAGCGGAAACGCGTTCCCGTTCACCGATGGCGCGTCGTTTGGATCGCGAATCCTGTGTATCCGAAAGACCCAGATTCTAACCGGCGCCAAGGCCGTGCTTACGTTCTTCAACGAGCCGAACTCCTACGGTATCCAACCGGCAAAGCACAACGAGGCAGCGCTGGACCGGATCTATGGCGTGAACGTACGGTTCACAACGGCTCTCCAGATCTACTGCTTCCAAAACCTTGGCGGAGTTCCCAAGCTAACGAAGCTCCTGGAGCCACCCGCACCGAAGCCGAAGGTGGTGGTAGTGCCGGAGATGCTGGCGCCGAAATCCGCCCCCAGCAAGAACGGCCGGTTCCTCGATGCGATCGACGGGCGATTGACCTCTTGCTGGTTCCGGGCCGGCCGGTTGTACGTGGCGCACGGTGCCCGAATCTCCGCCGCCGACCAGCGAAGCCAAGTGCGTTGGTACGAAATTAACGCGAACGCCTGGCCGAACAACCCGGAAGTAACGCCTACCCTGATTCAGCGAGGGGCGGTCTCCGGCGGCAGTGGCCAAGCCGTATTCGTTCCTGCGATCTCGGCGAACCGCGACGGCGACATCTCTTTGCTGTTCACCCGTTCCTCGCCAAGCATCGTCGCCGACCTGATGACGGCCAGCCGCAAGGCGACCGACGCCAACGGCGCGATGGGAGCAGCGGTTCTTCGTCTTTCGAGCAACGGAACGCGGTTCAGTAACAACACGTCCTCGGGCAGTCCGGCCCGGTGGGGCGACTACTTTGGGCTGGTTCCCGACCCAATCGACGGCACCACTTTTTGGGCAACCGCCCAGGTTGGGAACTTCGTGGGTTCGCAGCCCAACGAGTGGCTCACCACGGTGTTCAGCTTCACCGTCCGGCCCGAGACGAAGGCCTCGCAGATTCTCTTTGGAATCACCAAGGCGGTGGGCGGCAGCGCGTTCGGCAACGGCCTCACGGTGAAGCTCTCGGACGACGTGTACCACAAGGTTAACGCCGCAGGCACCCCGTTGAAGGCGGGGGCAAACTACACCTTCCGGGTGACCGGCGACCGGACTCGCGTCTCGGGACTCGATTTCGTCGTCGAGTATGGCGGCGTCGCCGGAGGGACGGTGGACTTCACCATCCTGAACCGACGCACGGGGCTGCAGGAGCCGATTGGCACGGCGCCGCTTCTGGCGACCGACCGCAAGGCGACCCTCAAGTTCCGCGGGCTGTATTCGGACTACTTCGATGCCAAAGGCGACGTGGTCTTCCGGGGAGTGGCAACCGCGCCAACCTTCTTCACCTACCGCACGGATTTTGCGACCCTCGTCGTCTATCGCGTCTAGCCTGCGCGATAGACTGCGGCAATGGCGCCGATGCCCTTGGACTATGCAGAGCGAGTTTATGCCGGGGTTCTCGGCAAGGTTATTGGGGTCTACGTTGGCCGGCCCTTCGAGCAATGGTCGCACGAGGCGATCGAGGCTAAGTTCGGGGAGATTCGGGGGTACGTCAACGAGGTTGTTGGGCAGCCGCTTGTTGTCGCGGACGACGACATCAGCGGCACCTTCACGTTTGTGCGCGCGCTGGCCGACAACCCAGGTCGGGACCTGGAGCCAGCCGACATGGCGGAGAACTGGCTCAACTACATCATTGAGAACCGGAGCATCCTTTGGTGGGGCGGGCTCGGCAACTCGACGGAGCACACCGCCTTTCTGAGGCTGAAGCACGGAGTTCCCGCGCCGGAGAGCGGCAGCATTGCCCTCAACGGGAAGATCGTGGCGGAGCAGATCGGAGCCCAGATCTTCATCGACGGATTTGGGCTGGTCTGCCCCAACGATCCGGCCAAGGCGGCCCGGTTGGCGCGGGTCGCTTGTTGCGTCAGCCATGACGGAGAGGCGATCTACGGGGCACAGATGGTTGCGGCGATGGTCGCGCTCGCGTTCGGCGAGAAGGACATCGATCGGCTAATCGACGGCGCCCTCGAGCAGATTCCGGCCGAATGCTTGTTGCGGACCATGATCGGAGACGTTCGCGCCTGGCATGCCCAGGGGCTGGATTGGCGGGCGGGGTTCGCCAAGATCCGCGAGCAGTATGGCTACGAATTGTTCCCTGGAGGATGCCACATGATTCCAAACCATGCGGTGGTGATCCACGCGTTGCTGCATGGCAAGGGCAGCTTCCGGGAGTCGATGATGGTGGTCAATACCGTGGGCTACGACACGGACTGCAACTCGGCCAACGTGGGCTGCATCCTTGGGGTCCGGAATGGTCTGGCCGGGTTCGAGGGAGAGGGCTACGACTGGCGAGGTCCGGTTGCTGACCGCGTACTTTTGCCGACCGCCGACGGCGGACGGTGCGTTTGCGACGCCGCTGAGATCGCGGACTCGCTGGTTCAGATCGCTTTGAGTTTCCGGGGCGATCACTCGGAGCCCCGCCCACGCTTCCACTTCGGCTACCCGGGGTCGGTTCAGGGATTCCAGCCCGCCGCTTGGACGGCAGGTGGCCTCGTGATCGAGGGCGAAGCGTTGACTCCAACTTTCCTGGATGCCTCCCACTGGACGGGTGGGGGCTATGCCACGATGGCGAGTCCCATGGTGAACTCGGGCCAAACCCTCGTGGCGTCCGTGGCGTCGGGTTCGGAGGCCGCGATTGCGGTCGAGGTTTACAACGAGAAGGACGAGTTGACTCGGGTTGTCGGGGAGTACCAGTCTCTGCCCGGCATCCTCCGCTACGAAGTTCCCGACACCGGCGGCTACCCGATCGCTCGAATCGGACTGGTGACTCGGGGTGGGCCTGCGGTGCTCCGCAGTCTAGATATCGAAGGGGAGCCGAGCACGATCCTGAAGCCGGTAGAGGGCAAAGCCTGGCGCAAAGCGTGGGTGAATGGGGTCACGGAATGGAACGAGTGGTCTCGGGCGTTCGAGCCGCAACAGAACGAGGGCACGGGCTTGCTGAGCTACGGCCGCCAGAACTGGCGCGACGTCAGCATCAAGACCACGTTGAGGACCGACCTTGCTACGGAGTTTGGCGTCGCGTTGCGGGTTCAGGGCATGCGACGCTACGTGGCCCTTCTCCTGCATCGGGATCAGACTTTGCGGATCGTCCGATGCCATCGAGGGGTCGAGGTGCTTGCGGAAAAGCCCCTAACCTGGGCGCTGGGCAAGCCAGTGGACTTCGAGTTCTGCGTGAAAGGAGGACGGTTCTATGGGCGCGTGAACGGAGTGGAGATCTCGGCCATGGACGACCACCTCGAGGAGGGCGCGGTTGGAATCGTGTTAACGGAGGGGCGCCTTTGGTCCGAGGCGTTTGAAATCCGCCCCTCGTGACGGGCGATAATACTGGAATGCCACTGGTAGATGAATCGCGACGTCGCGAAATGAATGAGAACGGCTACACGGTTTTTGAGGGACTGTTCAGCGCCCAGGAGATGACCGATCTGGCGGCGGCGCTGGACGACCACGAGCGCGAGATGAACAAGTTCGTGGAATCCACGGGCGGCGACTACGGCATCTCGCGGGCCAACGAGATCACCTTTACCGACCACATCGCCGAGCGCGACGCCACGGTGCGATCCTTCTGCTTGGACCCGAGGTTTGTGGAGATCACATCTTCCTTGCTCGGACCGGACACGGACCTCTACTGGAACCAGACGGTGTTCAAGCATCCGGAAGGGGACAAGATCTTCCCCTGGCACCAGGACGACGCCTACACCCCGGTCGATCCCGCTCCGTACCTCACCCTGTGGCTGGCGATCACCGATGCCACGCTGGAGAACGGCTGCATTAGCGTGCTTCCCGGATCCCACAAAGACGGCTTGCGCCCACACGAGAACAGCTCGATCGGGCTGGTTGGGCACTCGAACGACGACCCGGATCAGGGAATCCCGGTGCCGATCTCGGCGGGAAGCCTGATCTGCTTCTGGTCGCTGACCATGCACAAGAGCGGTCCGAACCGCTCCAAGGGCATCCGCAAGGCCTACGTGATCCAGTACGCGGCGGCGGGGCTGAAGCGGGTTTCGGACGGTGCGCTGATCGAGGACTTGATCCCGGTCGCGCGCGCCGGCGCGGCTGCCTAGGCAAGGTTGCCGGAGGGCGCTGTACGCCCTCCGGCTGATCCCCTAGTAGGAGAAGTCCAAGTCGTACGCTCGGAGCGAACTCTGGGTGAAGTACGGCGAGTTGGATCCGGGCGAGGTCACGATCGCGAACTTGCCCCCTGGCAGGTAGCTCATACGGAGCACGCCTTTTGAGGTGGTTACGTACAGGTAGCCATCTCGGCCAAACCGGGCGCGGTAGGGCTTTGCGTTGAGCGGCATGGGAGGGCTAGGTAGCCCCACGCGAGTGCCGACTCCGTTGAACGCCATCAGGCCGAGGCGCTCCGAGTCGACCATGATGATCTCCCCGTTTGGCGCGACCGCCACTCCGTTGGGGTTCAGCAGCCCGAGCGAGTTGGGCGCGGCGTTCGACGTGATCACCGAGTTGAAGGTCAGACTGCTGAAGTTCGTCCCGAGGTCGTAGCGCAGGATGCCTCGTGCGCTACCACCCGCGATGGGGAATCCGCTGCCCGGCGCGGCCAGGTACAGCTTGGAGCCGAAGACGGCGAAGTCGTTCGGCTGGCGAACATAGCCTGCGGGCGTCGAGATGGGGAAGGTGGTGATGGTCGCCGTCTTGGTGATGCGGGCGAAGACGGTGGAGACCGGGCCGGAGCCATCGATCAAGGCACCGATGCTGCCATCCGACAGTCGGAAGATATCGACTACATCGTTGGTGAAGGAGGGCGGCGCCCACACCGCGGTCCCGTTGGGCTTCAGGCGGTGGACCTTATTGTCGGTACTGCCGATGTAGAAGGTGTTGTCGGTAGGTCCGCCCCAGACGATGCTGGTGGCGCGGTTGATTGCGAAGCCGCCGGTGGCTCGGCCGTCTACAAGGCTGAACGAGCTTACGGAAGCAAGGTCGTTGGCCACGTGGAGGCGAGGGTTGGTCTCGAAAGCGACTCCGACGGTGCCAGCCTGGTTGGCAAGCTTGCTGATGAACGTGCCACCGGTCGTCGAGTTGAGGCCGATCTTCGGCAGGTGGACCCGGTCGGCGTCCGCAAGAAGCGGGACAAAGGTTACGGTGACCGTATCCCCGCCGAGGTTGTCCGCCTTCAAGTCGGCGAACGTTGCTCCGAAAATGCCATCGATGGTTACCGAGGTGGTCGCGCTGATCTTGATGCCGAGCTTGCCCTTGCCCATGGCCTTGCCGGTCGTGCTCGTGGGCCTCGTTACATCCGTGAAGCTGGGCACGCTGAAGGAGGACCACCTCGGAAGCGCAGTGGCAAGGTTCGTTCCGACGAGATTCCCGTACTTAACACCGGTATCGGAGAGCGCGGGTACGCCCGTTACCGTCACGTTGCCACGCTTGATCGCCGAGATCACGCGGAACTCCGCGGATGCAGACGCTCCGAGGAAGCCGAAGGCCAGAACCAATGCAAGGGATTTCATGGTTCACCAAGAATACATGAGCGCCTGCGCCCGTGCAACGGGTCCTGGGCCTAAGGTGTGGAGGCTTCTGACCACTGCTTCGTGTCGGTGTACTGTTGGAATCGAACCACTTTACCGTTCGCCACTTGCCAGACGTGGGCAAACTGGGCATCGACGGGTTTGCCGGTGGCCTTCCAGGTTCCGCGGTAGCGGCCTTCGACCACGACGGTGTCTCCGGCGTCGATGAAGTTCTCCGGGTGGACGGCGAAGGGCTCGATATCGGTCACGAGACGCATGAACAATCCGCCCGCACCTTCCGGTCCCACGTACGGATTGCCGTCGGCGTGGGTCGAGTTTTCAGCTTCGTTCCACTGCATGGCAGGATCGAGGGCGCCTAGAACGGCGGGTACGTCGCCTACCGCGAACGCTGCATAGAGGCCACTGACTATCTCAACGGAGGTTGCCATGCTCGCGACCTTACCAGATGGGTCCTGTCTGCCGGGCCAGAGGTTGGCCCGGCTAGGAACCTCTGGCCCTTGAGGGTCGATCGAACCGTGAGTACGGCAATCCCTCGACTGAGAGGACTTCGTAGGCACTAGGTATCCCCACCTGCTTCTACCAGTGCCAGGCATCGTCGCCGAGTAGCGCCTGCATGAAGTTCAGCTGGCCGCTGTGGTAGCCCATGTGGAACGCCATAAAGCGAAGGCGCTCGGCCCGGGTGGTCTCTCCGCGCTCGGTCTGGACGGTGCTGGCGAGATCCTCCGCAGTCATGGCCTCGGCGGTTTCGAGAATCTTCTTGGAGGACGCCTCGAACGCGGCGATGACCACAGCCTTGGTGTCGAACCGCTCGGGCGCGGTGATCCAGCCGCCTTCGGGCCAGGCGAAAGGCTCCTCTCCTCGAAGGACCATTCCGATGTGGTCGTTGACGAGATTCACTTCGAAAACGATGTCCGCAACGGTTCGGGTCTTCCCTCCAAAATGCTGGGTGAAGGCTTCCTCGGGGAGGGCTTGGAGGTCCACCAAGAAGATGCGGCAGATGCTCTGGAGGCTCTTGACGGCGGCTAGCGTGTCGTCCATGGGTTCCGGATTCTACCAAGCATTGGCGCGGGCGGCAACCGCTAATGAAGCGGTTGCCCGAACATGATCCGGTGGCCGTCCGGAGTGGTTAGGCCGAACTCCCGGAGGCCCCAGGGCTTGGTCGAAGGCCGCGAGGTAGGGGCGCCGCCCTTCTCTACGATCTCGGCGTAGAGGGCGTCGACGTCCCGAACGTTGATGTAGGCGAAGTAGGAGTGGTTGTTCAACTCGCTGGCAGGAACTTCATCTGGACACTCGCCGAGCATGACGCGGACGCTATCCCGAGATAGGAAGCTCCAGCCGTCCGACTCGTCGCCAAAGTCGCGGGTGAAACCAAGAACGTTCATATAGAAATCGGTGGAGATGCGAAGGTTGCGGACGGCCAGAACAAACCGCGAGGCGAACATGTCTGCGCTCATGCCAGGGAGTTTGGCACCTTGCGTCTTCGCAGGTCGTACGGGCTGGCCCCAGGGGGCCGGCGCAGATCCTCATGAATGAATCGCGTAGGATAGGGTTAGTGATGAGTACCGGACTGCTGAACGCCATGGTCCTGCTTGCGGCCCCGCTTCTCGGAGCGTGCGCCGCCTCCGCGCCTGCGGAACTTGCAGGCCTCGCCTTGGACGGAGTCGAGGTTTCCAAGGCGATGGGCTTCGGATTCAACCTTGGCAATGCCTTCGATCTTGGGCTTAACCCAACGAACCTGGCGGATGTGCAGAAGGTGGTCGACTTGTACGCCGGCGCGGGCGCCAAACATGTGCGAATCCCGGTCACGTGGATGGACGGCTTTGGGGGCAACCACCTGGCAGACCCGACGGGAAAGATCAACCTGAAGTCGCCGAGGTTCCTGGAACTGAAGGCAGCGGTGGGCTATGCCTTGCGGAAGAACCTGTACGTGGTGGTCAATACCCACCACGAGCATTGGCTCAAGCGATCCTACAACGGGTCCGGGCACGATGCCATCTTCGCGAACCTCTGGAAGGGAATCGCCAACGAGTTCAAGTCGGAAGGCCCCAAGCTGATCTTCGAGGTGTTGAACGAGCCAGAGGATGCCTTCGGAAGTTGGGGCGGGGCGGTTAAGCCGCAAGACGCGGCCGCGCTGGAGAAGACCCGTCACATCAACCTGGTGGGTTACAACGCTATCCGCTCAACCGGGGGCAACAACGCCACCCGAATCGTGATGTTCGGGATGAATGGGCAGGGCAACCACTCCATGTTCCCTGCCCTCTATCCGACGCGGGAGAGCCTACCGGGAGGAGGCAGGGATCCGGCCATCGTCGCGACTTTGCACACGTACGACCCTTGGGCGTTCTGCGGGCAGGACGGCAAGATGGCTGCCTACCCCGGGGCGGAGTCGGTGAAGAAGTCGATCACCACGGTGCTGGAACACGCCGCAAAGCTGGGCGTTGGCGCGAACTACGGCGAGTACGGAGTCGGGCGCAACAACAATTTCGAGGAGCGCAACTCCGACACGGTTCGCGAGTACTACCGCGTGGTCACGAAGACCGTGCTGGATGCCGGAGCGTCGGCCACCCCTTGGGACGATCGCGGCTGGTTTGGGCTGATCGAGGCCAAGAACGGCGGGTACCAGTTCCGGTTCGGGTTGGTTCAGGCGGCCTTGGGCAGGCCCTAGCCTTGTAGTTCTAATCGCATGACCACCCGGTTGCTGGACGGCCGCCGGGATACTTCGAAGCCTCGTTCATGGAAGACGCTCTCGATCCCAACTTGGGTGTCGCCGGTTGTCCTGAGCTTTGAGCCGCTGAATGGGAAGCCCTCGAGCGCGGTTGCTCCGTGGGCTCGGGCGGTTTCGATGGCCCGCGCCAAGAGGTGCGACATCGTTTCAAACTTCGGGTGCTCTGGCTTCACGAAGAAGCACGGGACCAGCCAAACCGCGTCGTCCTCGCTTGGGTCCCTGCCCGCATAGGTTGGGGTTCTTAAGGCCCGGGCGTACCGGGAGCGGGGCCCTAGAGCGCACCAAGCTACCGGCTCCCCGTCATGGTAAGCGAGCAAGCCAAGAGGCGTGCCGCGGCCATCCACCTGCCCCTGGAGAAGAGCCCAGTTCTGCCCAGCGGTATTGGCGTGGTAGGCAGAGACCGCCTGCAGAAACCAGGTGCAGGCACAGTGCTGAAGGCAGTCGTTGGAACGGAAGAGTTGCGCGAGGTCCTCAGACTCGGCGGCGGCGATTTCGACAATCGTCAGCATGTGAGGCCGCCTCTGAGAACAGACTTGGTGCCCAGGAAAGGACTCGAACCTTCACGTCCTTGCGGACACTGGCACCTGAAGCCAGCGCGTCTACCAATTTCACCACCTGGGCGGGCAAAGAGACTTTACCAGACGCGGCGTCTTGGATTCACCCCACCCGGGTCAGCTCTCAAGCACGTGCTGGACCAGCGGAAAGAACCCAGCTTCGGCGGCCTCTACGGTGTTGCCTCCAAAGAATCCGGTGCCGGGGCAGGACTTGGTGGTTCCCGTCCCGTCGGTTCGGCGGGCCGTATTGAGGTCGAACCAGTGGTGGTAGAGGACGTGGTCGCGGTCCACCGGGATCGCGAAGCGTTCGCAAACCCAGGCGCTGCATTCGACGATGGCTTTGGCCTGTTGGGGCGTCATCACATCGCCGTCAACGTCGAAGTTTCCAACGTTCTCAAAGCAGATAGAGCCGACATTCGCGCCGCGGGTGCAGGCCGGGATGAGTTCCAGAGGGCGGCCCGTCATGATCGTGCCGTCCGGGAAGATCGAGAAGTGCTGGCCGATGTCGTCCCAGCCTCGATCCACGGTGTGGTAGCGCTTCATTCCTTGCTGGAGCGCGCCGTGGTTGGCCCCGTTGAAGTCTTTGTAGCTAGGGGACCAGGTGTGGTGAATGAGCAGGTAGGAGATCGCTCGCTCTAGGACCTGCTCGTGCAGCCAGGGGCGGAACTCGTCCGCCGTCATGAGCAGGAACCCGGAATCTTGCCGCATGGCCCGTAGATTAGCCCGTGATCACGGTTACCGCAGAGACCCGGTCGCCTTTCTCGATGGTGCGCAGCACGTCCATGCCGGAGACGATCTGGCCGAAGACGGTGTAGTTGCCGTCCAGGAACCGCGATGTCGCCATCAACATATAGAACTGACTGTCGCCGGAGTTCTTGTCGCCCGGGAGGGTGCTGAGTCCTACCGCGCCGGCGACGTTGGGATAGCCGCTGTCTTCGAACGGAACGCGGGTGCCGCTGCCGCCAGAGCCCAAGCCGGGGTCGTCGATGCTGCCGCTCTTGCTCTTGGGATCGCCGATCTGGGCGAGGAAGGGCCGCGGAGACTTCTCCACGCGGAAGAAGCGCTGGCCGTTGTAGAAGCCGCTCTTGGCCAGGCGGGCAACTTGCCCGCTGGCGTTGGGCGCCTCCTTCGTGTACAGCTTGATGAAGATGTTGCCGCGACCTTCGATGGCCACGCGCAACACGGTTTCGCCTGCCTTGGGCCGGTAGTCCTGCGCGGGCGACCAAGCGGTCAGGATCGCGAGGATGAAAAGGACGAGCAACGTTCTCATTCGTTAGTTCAGACGAACGAAAACCCTTTCCGACTCTCCGACCTTGGCGGGAAGTGCGGGATCAGGGGTCTAGGGCGCGGCCGTAGCCGTCGTGCTTGACGTTGCCGCTGAGGATCAGGATGCCGTCGATGATCGACCAGATGAGGCCGACGCCCCCGCAGAACATCAGGAGGAACTGCAGCGCCCCGAAGGCGCCGTAGCCCAGATAGAGTCGGCCGAAGCCGGGGATGATCTGGAGGAAGGCGGCGGTGGTCCGATTCTTGTCGCTGGGGATCACCGGGTAGGCGTACTGCGGGGTGGCCAGGGTGCCGTAGGCGGGCGGCGAGATCATGCCGCGGGTGGATTCCAGCGAGGGAGGCGGGGGGGGAATCTGGGGAGGGGCCTGAACAAAGAGGGCGGCCATCTCCGGGGCGCGCTCGGCGGGCACCCAGTCTGGCATGCCGACCTTCCATACGAAGGTGTCACGGCTGATCACCCCGCCCTCGATCAACTCGGCGATCTGGTCGCGCGTGAGCGGGCCGAGCTGTCCGTAGGTTCCAATGTAGTACCACTCGCCCAACGCTGATGCTCCTGCTTGATCCATAACGGTACCCCGATTCGGGCCGGAGGCTAGAGGCCACCCTCGGTACACTTGAACGAATGTCCGTACGGGTTCGTTTCGCTCCTAGTCCTACTGGCCGATTGCATGTAGGCGCGCTTCGGACCGCCCTGTTCGACTATCTGCTGGCCCGCAACGCCGGCGGGGCCAACATTCTGCGCATCGAGGACACCGATCGGGGCCGCTACCAGCCCGAGGCGGAGGTCGAGTTCATCGAGGCGATGGCTTGGTCGGGGGTTGTTTTCGACGAAGGTCCGCATGTGGGCGGCCCCCACGCGCCCTACCGCCAGAGCGAGCGCAAAGAAGCGGGCATCTACGCGGAGCAGATCGACAAGCTGCTGGCGAGCGGGCACGTCTACAAAGCGTTCGAGACCTCGCAGGAGCTAGACGAGATGCGGACTTACCAGCAGATCAACAAGCTGCCGCAGGGCTACTTTGGCGGGGACTGGCGGGACGCCAGCCCGGAGAAAGTTGCGGAGGCGGAGGCCGCGGGCAAGCCCTACGTGATCCGGCTGCGGATCCAGCGGAACAAGACCATCGTATTGCAGGACGCGGTGCGCGGGCGCATCGAGTGGGACAGCAACGTGCTGGACGATCCCGTGCTGATCAAGGCGGACGGAATGCCCACCTATCACTTTGCCGCGATGGTGGACGATCACCTCATGGGGATCACCCACGTAATCCGGGGCGAGGAGTGGATTCCTTCCGTGCCCAAGCACCTGGCGATCTTTCAGGCGTGTGGCTGGGAGCCGCCGATCTTTGTGCATTGCCCGGTGATCACCGGGCCGGACGGCAAGAAGCTTTCCAAACGCCACGGCGCAACCAGCGTGCTGGATTACCGCGCGATGGGCTTCCTGCCCGAGGCGCTCATGAACTTCGTGGCGCTGATCGGCTGGTCCCCCGGGGAGGACCGCGAGGTCATGGCCCCGGACGAGTTGATCCAAGCCTTTGCCCTGAGCGGGCTTCAGCCCTCGCCGGGCAAGTTCGACTTCGACAAGCTCAAGTGGATGAACGGAACGTACATCCGCAACATGACCGTTCCGGGCCTGCTTCAGAAGCTGCGCGAGTTCGCTTCTGGGGACGGGTTCGAGGCGTTCTGGGCCGGGTTTGTGCCGGAAGACGGCCAGCCGCCGATCGTGCAGGGGGAGCCCGCCCGAGTTCCGGCTCGGCTGCGCGCGCTGCTGGACCTGGCCGACCGCGACCCGGATTACGTGCTTCGGGCGATCGAGCTGGAGCAGGAGCGGGTAACCACCTTGGCGGATTTCGGCGACGCCTGCGCGTTCTTTGTGGACGTCGCGCCGGAGATGGACCCCAAGGCTGCCGCCAAGTGGCTGGGCCAGGAGCATGTCCCCGCTCTGTTCAGCTATATGCAGTCTAAGTTGTCCGGATCGGTAACGGAGGCGGACTGCGAGGCCTGGGTCCGCGAGTACCAGGCGGCCCACGGATTCGAGAAGCTAGGCCCGCTGGTGCATCCGCTGCGGGTGGCCCTCACCGGCCGTACCGCGGGCCCGGGGCTCTGGGAGCTGATGGCACTCCTCGGCCCAGACCGCATGCGGACCCGGCTGACGGCGGCGTTGGGCTAGGCGTTCGGGACCAAAGTCCTAGGGGAAACCGGTAGTCACCACTAGGGTTGCAGGCTGTAACGGATTCACGGGATGATTTTGGGCGGTTCTCTTCTCATAACTGGGCCAACTGTCCATGAGCATGGCGTATGATGCGGCAACAAGGGGAAGAAAGGAGTTCATATCGTGGCATCGACGACGATCCAATCTGCGCAAGCTATTTTGCCGGAGGGTGGTGGAGATACGGAGGCCGTTGACCTTGACGGCGGAGCTTTGGTGGGCTTCGAGACTCCGGCTACCCTGTCTTCCTTCTACCTAACGGTCAAGGCAAGCATCACCGGTGCAGCGTTCCACCCCCTGTACCTGCCCAACGGCGAGCCCCTCAGCATCGCGGTGTCGGCCAACAAGCAGATCACGCTAAACCCAGACCTCTTTGGCCTTACTCGCTACGTCAAGTTTTCCACCGTAACCGCCGAAGCGGAAGCGCGGATCTTGAACGTCCTCATTCGGGAGGTGTCCTGAGATGCCCGCCATCGCCAAAGTGACGGCAACGCTAACCACGACTCCCGAACTTCTGAGCGCCCAGAGCGGGATTCCGGAGCACTACAACGTTCGCGAGTTCGCAAACAACAGCGAGGTTGGTACGGTCTTCATCGCGTACGTGATCCCGCCGTACGCCACGTGGGTCACGGAGACCAGCTGGCACGAACGGCTCCTCCCCGGCGAGCGAATGACACTCCTGGACACCGGCGACCTAGAGCTCGTCTCCGACAGCGCCGCAACCCTGCAGATCGTTTATCGGGCCGGGGTCGGAGGCTACCATGGCTAGGCCCACGGTCGTTCGAACGATGACGCAGACGATCTATCCGAGGCGGCGAGTCCGGTTCCAGGATGGTGCTTACCCATCTGGCACAGACTACGGGGTTGCTAGCCACACAACTACGGGTCAGGGAGGCGGCAACCTTTGCGCGATGTACTATCCATTCGACGTTGATGATCCACGCATGGTCATCGAGGGGTGTTTTGTTGCCTTGCGAAACGGACCGAACCTCTGGACAGGAACTACGACGCTGAGATGCCTCGTTGCGTTTGTAGAGGCGGACGGTAGCGGAGCTCCCGGAGTTGAACAGCTCAACACTCCCCAGGAGTTCGACGTTCTAACCTGCGCAGTGAGCGACCCCACTCTCGCACCTGTCGGTGGAACTGAAGGGCGGGCAGTGAAGTTCAACTTCACAAATCCCATACGGCCCGGCGGCCCTCCAAGAAGGATCTACCTCTGCATCGTTTGGGAGCCCAACTGGGACACCGGCACCACTACTAAGAACCGATCTGTGGGGGGATTCATCGTGGCCGGCTCGGCGGTTTACTTGCTTGACATGGCAACCACCGACTGGAACGACGCAGAGATACCTACAAGTGTTGCCGGCATATCCGCGGTGAGTGGCGGCATTTTCCTTGGCTTCCGGCCCGGGTACTTTCTTCGAACTACGGAGTAAGCCTTCTGCGGATTTACTTTTTCGGCACTCGCCGGCGCCTGTCCCTTTTGGAGATTGAATCTTATGAAGACCTACGTGCTACTTGCTCTCGCTCTAACGGCCGTCACCGGCCATGCCGTTAACTTCCTCCCCCTTGAGTATGAGGTGTATGCCGACTGGGGGCAGAGCGATAATCTCGGCTCTGGATCTGGGCCAACCGGGATCACCCAACTCAATGGCACGACTCACAACTCCTTTGAGGTGCTTACGCGAGGTGGCGTGAACCTTAGTCGCGACAATGTTGCTCACTGGAGCGGCGTTCGCCTGAACTTCCTTAATTCTGGGAACACCGTCCTGGTCAATGGGCGGGGAAGGATCGAGATTGCGTACCGGTTCCAAGCGGTATCAAGCGGCCTCGTCCCATCTAGAATCACTCTTCGCACGGCACCGCCAGCTTCATTCCTCGTCCCTACCACGTTCGAAGGTTGGATTAAGGACCTCACTGAACCAGCGACGCTATGGAATACGACGACAAACGTTATCGAGCAAAACTTTAGCTTCCAGATGACAGGTGGTCACGTCTATGAAGTGTACGCTTTCGAGGCGGGCTCGAATACGGGACTCCAAAACAAAGGTTGGAACGGCCGTGCGGACATCGAGATTGGCAACCCGGTACCAGAGCCTGCAACATTCCTTATCTTCGCCCCTGCCCTCCTAGCCACTCGGCGCGGTCGGAAATAGGCCTAAAGCTGTGTCAGTAGGCTGGAATCTTGCTATCGATGGCCGCAATAGTGGCCACCTTGGAGAGCAGTCGGTACTCAACAGAACTGCCCTCATTTCCAACCTCAAGGCGATTCGACCCGGCAGAATTCGCTTTCATCGTCCTCTGTACCTCTACCAAGGCACCGCGCAAGAGGCCGGCCCGTTTCTAGGAGACCATGCAGAGGTGCTTAGCCGGCTGCTGACTACGGACGATCCGGGGATTCCATTGGACTACTATCCCCACATCCAGATCGTCATTGGGTACGGCTGCCGCATGGCAGACAGCGCTGAAGGCTTCACGTGGGCGCAACTTGCGGGCTTTGGAGGCGATGTGGCATCTTGGATCGGGGACTCGGGAGGCGCCAGGACTGACTTTCTGAATAGCAACTACAAGACCCATCTTTACGGCTCTCGGCCCCCCGAGGCGACCTGGCAAACAACGCTTGATCGCTTCAATGCCCACATGAGACATCTTTGTGAGGGTTTCTCGGAAGCCGGATGGCCAGTACAGAATCAGGAGATCGAGTTGTGGAACGAGTGCTTGCCATCTGGTATTGGCGGCCGGGGCATTCCGGAATTCAACACTCCTTGGGATTTTGACCCAGAGATGATCCCGATGCTTGACTTCTTTGCTCGTGGGCTCAACCTCAACCCGGACGGGCGGGGTCGGCGTAAGCTCATTGCGTCCACGTTAGTTGCCTGGAACGGTACGGCCAACATGAGCCTCATCGCTGACCCCGACGCCGGAAGCCGTTACGGAAGCGAGATTGCACGGTCTCTTGCATGCATCGACGAATGGGCCGTACAGACATCCACTTGGGATTGGGATGGGCTGTTCGACGCGATCTCCCTCAACCCTTACGCCCCTCCCGGCGACAACACTTCTAGCCTGCCCTGGGGTTGCCCCAACGAGATCAACGTCGCCACGGTGAACCGGGCGGTAGAGCTGAAGATGGCTTACGTGAAACACAAGATCCGAAACACGGAGGCGTGGTTCCAGCATCTGCCGATCATCGTCAGCGAATTTGGGATGCAGGGCAACTGGTGCAGCCTGGGCACCCAGGCGAACCAGGGCTGGGCGCCGCTTCAGTCTCGCGCGGGCAAGTTCCGCGAGGCCTCCGCACGTTACATGGCCTCGCTGTTCGGCGACGAGAACGTCTGCGTGCACACCTTCAGCGAGACGAATGGACCGCTGGACATGGAGGAGGCCTACAACATGGCAGAGCTTGAGGGGGTGGACCTAGTCAAGCCTGCCTGCTTCCAGTCCGCGAGGCCCTTCTTGACCGCCGCTGGGTGGGACGCCTCGGGCGCCACCGACCCCAGCGGCATGGCCTGGCTGGGCCTGTAGCCTGGAGCAGGTATCCTTGTTTGCATCCCACACGGGCACGGTGGCGCCAACAGGTCCCTCGCCCTGGCTTCGAACCAGGAAAGAGGGTGATCAGCGCCTAATCCAACCGGCCCGGCGGTTTTAACCTGGAGGTTATTGAATGGCTCAGCTCAGCATGAAAGAGTTGTTGGAATCTGGTGTGCACTTTGGTCACCAGACCCGACGGTGGAATCCGAAGATGAAGCGTTTCATCTACGGAGCTCGTAACGGCATCTACATTATCGATCTTCACCAGACGATCAAGCTTTTCGAGGATGCCCTCGACTACGTGAAGAAGATCGTGGAAGACGGCGGAAACGTCCTCTTCGTTGGCACTAAGAAGCAGGCGCAGGCCGCCGTCAAGGAAGCCGCGCAGCGATCTGGGCAGTACTGGGTCAGTGAGCGCTGGCTTGGCGGCACCCTCACCAACTGGAAGACGATCCAGCAGCGCATCAACCGGTTGAAGGAACTGGACAAGATGGAGGCCGAGGGCTACCTCGACCGCCTTCCCAAGAAGGAAGCCCTTCAGCGCCGCGAAGAGCGCAACCAGCTCAACCGATTCCTGGAAGGCATCCGCAACCTGCCCGGCATTCCGGCGGTCATGTTCGTGGTCGACCTCAACAAGGAATCGATCGCGGTTAAGGAAGCCAAGAAGCTCGGCATCCCGATCGTGGCGATCGTGGACACCAACTGCGACCCCGACCTGGCCGACGTGGTCATCCCCGGCAACGACGACGCGATCCGCGCGATCCGCCTCGTCACCACCAAGATCAGCGACGTCATCCTGGAGGCCCGTCCGATCGACGAGTCGCTGACGGAAGGCACGCTGAGCGAGGAAGGCGAGACCGCCGAGACCGAGGACACCTACTCGACCCCGGTCGATGAGGAACTGCTCCGCGCGTTCGGAGCCGAGGAGGAAGTCAAGTAATGGCTGGTTACACCGCTGCGGACGTCAAGCGACTCCGCGACGAAACCGATGCCCCGATGATGGAGTGCAAGGCCGCCCTCGAGGAAGCCGAAGGCGACATCGAGCGGGCCAAGGAAGTCCTTCGCGAGAAGGGCAAGGCCGCGGCCGGCAAGAAGGCCGGACGCGCCACCAACGCGGGCGTGGTCGCGTTCTCGGCTTCGGCCGATGGCAAGACCCTGGGCGCGGTTGTGGTGGAGTGCGAAACGGACTTCGTTTCCAAGAACCCCGGCTACGCCGAGCTGGCCCAGGAAGTCGCGGACTATGTTCGCGACAACGGCACCCCCGCCGACCTTGCCAACGATGCGAAGATGAAGGAGTTCGCGGAGAACATCGTGGCCAAGTACCGCGAGAACGTACAGGTCACCAAGGCCGAACAGTTCGTCTCCGACTTCCCCATCTCCACCTACCTCCACCACGACAAGGCCTCTGGCACCGTCGTAGTGGCGGAAGGCCCGGCGGCAGGTAGCGAAGAAGTTCGCAAAGTCGCCGTTCATGCCACGGCGTTCCCGCCGGAAGTCGTGAACAAGTCTGAGCTCTCTCAGGAGAAACTGGCGCACGAACTGGAGATCGAAACCAAGCGAGCCCTCGACGAGGGCAAGCCGGAGAACATCGCCAAGAACATCGCGCAGGGCCGCGTCAACAAGGACTTCGTGAAGAAGGTCGTTCTGTTGGAGCAGCCGTTCTACCTGGACCCCGCCAAGACGGTTCAGCAGTACCTGGACGAGTCGGCCAAGGGCACGACGATCAAGCAGGCCGTTCGCTTCGCGATCGGCAGCTAGTTCGGTAGCACTCGATGAGCCCTGACCCTTCTGGGTCAGGGCTCATCGGCATTTTGGGGCACGGGTAGCCTCGAAACATGCTTCAAAACGTGCTCGCCCAGGGCGGTGGTTGGCTTGCCTTCCCCGCTTCCCCGACCGACCGCCAAGTGTTGCCGTTGGGCCAGCTGCCCGGACTGCGACGGTTCACGGCATGCCACCGCTACGAGCCGTTCTGGATGAATCCGGTTGCGGGCACAGACCTGTCTGCCTTGCCGACGGAGGTCAAGTACCTCCTCTGCCAGCTGGAGGACGAGACCTGGGCGGTACTGGTTCCGTGGGTGGATGGCTTGGTGAGTTGCGCCTTGCAGGGCGACGCCAACGGCTTGGCCCTGGTTGCGGAAACCGGCGACCCGGCGGTTCCTCTGCCCGCATTTCGCGGGCTCTTCGTGGGGACCGGGCCGGAGCCGTTCTCCTTGCTGGAGGAGAGCGCGGTCTTGCTTCGCGCCTCTGGGATGGCAGGGCGGCTTCGGCTAGAAAAGGATGTTCCGGACTTCACCGACACGTTCGGTTGGTGCACCTGGGACGCGTTCTACGCGGACGTCAGCATGGAGAAGGTCCGCGAGGGGCTCGAGAGCTTTGCCGCCGGCGGCGTGACGCCTCGCTACATGATCCTGGACGACGGTTGGCTTTCCACCCGGAAAGACGAGGACGGGTCGGAGCGGCTGACTTCCTTCGCGGCCAACGGCAAGTTCCCAGGAGGACTTGCGCCCACGATCCAGATGGCCAAGGAAGAATTTGGGCTGGATCAGGTCCTGGTTTGGCACGCCATGACGGGCTACTGGGGCGGGGTCGATCCTTCGATGGGTTATGGCTCGAAGATTGGCGCGCGCAAGTCTTCGCCGGGGGTCGCGGCCCATGTTGGGGAGATCGTGTGGTGGGGGCCAAGTGTCGGGGTGGTTCCGGCGAGCGAGGCTTACCGGTTCTTCCAGGACTTCCATCGCGGGCTTCGCGAGCAGGGCGTGGACGGAGTGAAGGTCGATGTTCAGGCTCAGCTGGAGCTGGTTCCGGTAGGTTCTGGCGGAAAGGTTCCGCTGATGCATCGCTACCACGAGGCGCTCGAAGGCTCGGTGCAGGTCCATTTCCAGGGCAACCTGATCAACTGCATGAGCTGCGCCAGCGAGATGATCTACGGCGCACCCGCAAGCAACCTGACAAGGACCTCGACCGACTTCTGGCCGAACAAGCCGGAGTCGCACGGGCTCCATCTGTACTGCAATGCGCAGGTCAGCGCGTGGTTCGGCGAGTTCATCCAGCCGGACTGGGACATGTTCCAGAGCGGACACCCGGCGGGCGCCTACCATGCGGCGGGACGTGCGGTAAGCGGTGGCCCGGTCTATGTTTCCGATAAGCCGGGCGCGCACAACTTCGAGGTTCTTCAGTCCTTGGTGATGGAGGACGGCTCGGTGCTGCGGGCGCTTCGGCCGGGCCGACCGACTGCGGACTGCATTCTGCATGATCCGACGAAGGAAGACGTCCTGCTCAAGATCCAGAACTTGAACCCGGCCGGCGGCGTGATCGGGGCGTTCAATGCGCGATACGGCGGCGAGGGGAATCCGATCGCGGTAAGCGGCCAGGTTCGGCCTTCGGACGTTGCGGGACTGGAGGGCGAGCTCTTCGCGGTCCACGCCTTCTCCTCGGGTGAGGTGCGGGCATTGGGCCGAGACGAGGCTTGGCCGATCACCTTGCCAGAACTGGGTTGGGAGGTCTTCACGATCGTTCCGATCCAGGACGGCTTTGCGCCGATTGGGCTGGAAGGCAAGCTCAACGGCGGGGGCGCGGTGCTGGACTGGTCCATCTACAACGAGGTGCTGGTCTCCCACGGCGGGACGCTGCTGGCGTACTCGCAGGAGCAGCCGACTTCTGTACTGAACGAGGACGGCGAACTGGATTGGTCTTGGGAGGGACAGGTGTTGCGAGTCGAGGTCCCGGAGGACAGCAGCAGCCTTCGCGTCGTGCTTGAGCCTTGAAATCACACGAGTCTCGTGTACACTGATTTCGTGAAAAACGTCACGATCAGCTTGGACGAGGACCTGCTGGCCCGTAGCCGGGAGAAAGCGCGAGATCAAGGCGTCAGCTTTAACCAGTGGGTGAGGGACCTCATTAGCCGGGAAGCTCAGGCCGACCGGCGGGCTGAACTGCAGCGATTCTACGACCTTGCGGACTCGCTGAACATACGGCTCGAAGGCGGCAAGCCCTACACTCGCGAGGAGGCCCACGAGCGTCGCTAGAATCTTCATTGACACAAATGTGCTGATCTACGCGGTCGCCGAAGACGCGCCTCTGAAGCGGCTGGCGGCGCGCGCCGTGGTCGATCTGGGAGTGGCTGGCGAGGAGATTGTCTTGTCCAGCCAGGTCTTGCAGGAATTCGCCTCGAATCTGGTCGGGAAGGCAAGGCTCCCCTTATCACGGGTCCGGGATCTCGTCCTTGCGCTGCCGACTCACCGGCTCATCACCATAGACTCAGACTTGGTGGTTCAGTCCATTTCCCTGATTGACAGGTATCAACTATCCTACTGGGACGCGTGCATTGTGGCGGCGGCACAACTGGCGGACTGCCGCGTTCTCTATAGCGAGGACCTCCAGCACGGGATGAAGTTCGGAACCCTGCGGGTCGTGAATCCGTTCCTGTAGCCTGAAAGCTAAGCTCTCGTCCCAGGGCGAGGCAGCCCCCCGCCCCTGCGCCTTGAAGGGCAACGGATGCGGATCCGCGGCGAAGGGGTCAGCACAACGCCGGACGCGGCCTCCGTCCTTCAGTACGAACGTGAGGTTGAGTGGCACCCGATATTCCGTCACCCGGCCATCCTGTACGGCGAGTTCCTGGTCCTGGACCCAGGCTCGGGTGATGTTCTGAACGGTCTGGGAAGCAAAGGAAATCTCGGCCTTGATGGCGTCCTGGAAGCCAACGTCGGCACTGGAAGTCATCTCGATGGTCTTGGCGCTTGACATGGTTTCCTGTATGCGGCAGAGGAATCGAGTTTCTGGCGCCTATCCAGTCGGCTTTGATGCCAGATGCGACCAATGCTCAGCCAGCCTTTAGGTACCTTCATCTTTTGATGATCGAGCGACGCCCGTTTTCCAGAATTCTCCTGAAACTCAGCGGAGAGGCGCTGGCGGGTAACGAGGGCTTTGGCCTCAACGCCGACGTTCTTAAGTACATCGCGGCCGAGATTGCGCAAGTTCACGCTTTGGGCGTGCAGGTGGCGATCGTGGTGGGTGGTGGGAACTTCATCCGCGGCGAGGCGTTCAGCGCAGGCGGCGGGATCGACCGCACGGTGGCCGACCAGATGGGGATGCTGGGCACGTTGATGAACGGCCTGGCGATCATGAGCGCGATCGAGAGCGCGGGCGTGGACGCCCGGGTTCAGAGCGCCATCCAGGTCAGCCAAGTGGCCGAGCCGTTCATTCGGCGACGCGCGATCCGGCACCTGGAGAAGGGCCGGGTGGTTGTCCTTGCCGCCGGAACCGGAAACCCGTACTTCACCACGGATAGCGCGGCGGTGCTGCGCGCCTTGGAGCTCGAGGCGGGCTGCTTGGTCAAGGCGACCAAGGTGGACGGCATTTACGACAAGGATCCGAACAAGCACGCCGGCGCGGTTAAGTACGACACACTGGAATACAGCGAAGCCATCGACAAGCGGCTCGGGGTCATGGATCAGACCGCGTTCACCATGTGCCGCGAGAACCGAATGCCGATCATCGTCCTAGATTTTCACGCCAAGGACTCGCTGGTCAAGGCCGTTCGCGGCGAGACCATCGGCACCCTGGTAGGAGGCGAATAACATGACCGTTGAGAAGGTTCTTTCCGACACCGAAAACCACATGAAGCAGGCCATCGAAGCGATGAGCCACGACTTTTCTACCTACCGCACCGGGCGCGCTTCGCCGGCGGTTCTGGAGCGGGTCCACGTGGACTACTACGGGGTGGAGACCCCGATCAGCCAGGTGGCCAACATCAGCATTCCCGAGCCCCGGCAGCTGATGATCCAGCCTTACGAGAAGAACATGATCGCGGTGATCGAGCGCGCGATCCTTAAGAGCGACCTGGGCATCACGCCCAACAACGACGGAACGGGCATCCGCCTCAACTTCCCCCAGATGACGGAGGACCGCCGCAAGGACCTGGTCAAGCAGGTCCACTCGCGGGCAGAGGAGGCTCGGATCGCTCTTCGCAACGTGCGTCGGCACGCCAACGACCATCTGAAGCAGCTTCAGAAGGACAAGGTCATCACCGAAGACGAGCTGAAGGGGAACGAGACGAAGATCCAGAAGCTCACGGACAGCTTCGTGGCCCAGGTGGACGACCTTGGCAAGAAGAAAGAAGCCGAGCTGATGCAGGTCTAGGCCGTCGACGACTGGCTCCGGTGACGCTATACTGAAGCGTTACGCGCAAACCGCGTACCAAGAGGTGAATCGAACATAGCAGGATATCGCAGAGACCCACGCCCGGATCCGGGTCCCCCCGTCAACGAACGAGTTCTCCGCTTTCGAGACGTCCGAGTCATCGGACCCGAAGGCGACCAGCTCGGGATTCTCCAGAGTCGACAAGCACTGTCGATCGCTCGGGAGCAGGGACTGGACTTGGTCATGGTCTCCCCCACAGCGCAGCCGCCGGTGTGCAAGATCATCGATTACGGGCGCCACAAGTACCTTACGGAGAAGCTCAAGAAGGATTCGAAGAGCAAGTCTCAGGACGTAAAGGGTATAAAGATCAGTCCTCGAATTGCCGAGCACGACATTGCATTCAACGTCAAGAAAGCCCACGGATTCCTCGTAGAGGGCCACAAGGTCAAAGTGACGTGCATGTTCAAGGCTCGCGAGGTCACCCACCCCGAACTGGGGCGGGCAAAGCTGGAGAAGTTTGCCGGGCTATTGGCAGAGATCGCCACTGTGGAGCGGACCCCCGTCTTGGACGGCCGTCTGATGATCATGGTGCTGGTTCCCAAGCCGGGCGCAGGAAAGCAGAAAAATGCCAAAGATCAGAACAAACAAGACGGCGGCAAAGCGGTTCAAGATCACCGGAACGGGGAAGATCACGCGCCGGAAGTCGCACAACAACCACCAGTTCCTGCACAAGAAAGCGTCGCAGAAGCGGAAGCTTGAGCAGGAGCCGGAAGTGTTCCGAGGCGAGCAGAAGCGGATCAAGCGCCTTCTCGTCATGTAGTCGACGCGGACTCGGTTCCCTGATCTAGGGGCCGGTTCGCACTCTACCGCTACCGCCTTTCGGGGCTGGGACCCGGTGCAACCAAAGGAGAAACAGAAACTATGGCACGTGTCAAACGTGGCTTAATGCGCCACAAGCGCCACAAGAAGATCATCGCGAAGGCCTCGGGCTACTTCGGACGTAAGAAGAACGTCTTCAAGAGAGCCCACGAGCAGGTCATGAAGTCGGGGCAGTACGCGTTCCGCGACCGTAGACAGAAGAAGCGAGATTTTCGCCGGCTTTGGATCGTTCGTATCACCGCTGCTTGCCAGAACAACGGCGTGAAGTACGGACAGTTCATCCACGGTTTGACCATCAAGGGCATCCAGGTCAACCGGAAGATGCTCAGCGAGCTTGCGATCCACGACCCGGCCGCGTTCACCGCGCTGGTCAAAGAAGCGCTGCCGCAGTAGCCTTACCGCTACCGCTCTGCTGAGGGGCCCGAAGCAGTGCTTCGGGCCCCTCTTGCTTTTTCCTATACTGGAGCCTTGGTCGATCGCGCGCTGGAACTCGCCCGCACTTGGGGGTTCGTACCTACAGAAGAACTTGCCGGGGGGCACTGCTCGCGGGTGTTTGCCGATGCTTCGAGGGTTCTGAAGGTTCCGCTGCGTGGCGAGGAACTGACATCGGGCTTCCACGCCTCGCTTGCCATTTCGGGCTGGCTGGGACCAGAGGTTTTGCGCTCAGACGCGGCTAGCGGCGCCATCTTGATGGAGCGGGTGATCCCGGGCTCCATGCTGCTGGACAGCGGCCTGAGCGACGACCAAGCCCTAAACGTGGCGAAGGTTCTCGCAGGACGGTTTCGCGCCGCCGACCCGGCGGGGTTTCTGCCTTTGGACTCGTACTACTCCAGGCCAAGTGCGCTTCTGGATTTGCTGCTGGCCACTTCCCCGCCACCGGCGCCGTTGCATGCAGACCTGCACCGCCTCAACATCCTCAGGGGAGCAGCCGGCTGGGTTTTGATCGATCCGAAGGGTCTGCTCGGGGATCCTGCCTTCGAGGCCGTGGCATTCCTGCGAAACGATCTTGCGCGTGAGGCTGATCTAGAAGGAATGTGCCGTCACCGAGTGGCGCGGCTAGCCGACGGTCTGGGGGTTCCAGCGGGGCGGATCGTGGCCTGGGCCGAGTTGGATCTTCACGACGCGATAGACGAGTTGGAGGCCAGCAGCCCTTGGAGGCGGCTGGAGCCGATCTGGCGGAAGTTGCGGCTCGAGTTTCCGCTTAGGTGAGACGAGGGGAGGGCACCAGAGAGCGACCTGCAGACTTCTCGGCGGCGGCTGCTACAAGGTCGGGACTTCCTTCTCCAGCACCATATAGGACCACTATGACCAGTCATAGTGGTCCTATATCGACATGAAGCGGATGACGGCGACAGAATTCAAAGCCAAGTGCCTTGACGTGATGGACCAGGTCAAGGAGAGCGGCGAGCCCGTGGAGATCACAAAGCACGGTAAACCGGTGGCGTTGCTGACCCGGATTCCGCCGGCACGCCAGTTTGCCAAGCCCGGATTTGCCGCCGGTGAGGCTCGAATCGTGGGAGACATTTTGGAGCCGCTTGAGGTCGAGTGGGATGTGCTTCAGTGATCGCAATCGACACGCATGTTTTGGCTTGGTAGGCTTGGTACTGCATCGAGCCTGGGCGCTTGGCGAAGAGCCTCTGCGATCGTCTCGCCGCGAACCCGCTTGAGGTTCGAGTGCCCTCGATCTGCCTATGGGAACTCGCGATGCTGGTGGAGAGAGGGCGGATCGAGATTCGCCCGGGCAACGTGCAGGAGCGGATCCTGGCGCTGGTGGGCGAGACCGGCTTCGTCGTGTGCTCGCTCGACGCGAACATTGCACTGCTTGCTCGCGAGCTTCCCTTCACGCACCATGACCCCGCCGATCGGTTTGTCGCGGCAACCGCCTACTCGCTAGGCTGCCCGCTGGCAACCGTCGATCAAAAGCTTATCGGGTTGCCTTGGCTAGAGACGGTCCAGTCCTAGCCACAAGCAAAGCGTCGCTACCCATCCTCCGGGCGCGGCTCAGCGGAACAGGCCTTACTGGGAAGCTTTGCGGCGCCGGAGCGCAAGTAGCCCCAGCGCGATCACGGAGAGGCTAGCAGGCTCTGGAACTGGCGCATAGTCGTGGCCGCTTGCGGTGGTGAAGGATCCGCCGGAGAGCACTTCAATGGAGATCGAGGCGGTGTGGGACGCATCGGCGGAGGCGGAGAAAGCGCCATCGGTCGACGTGTTCAGAGCCGCGAAGGCGTAGAGGTCTGCCTGAAGGCCGTACACGGAACCGCCGGGGGCGGTGCCGTCGAAGCTGCGAGTGGTGGTGTTGGCTCCCACGGCGGTGTGCCAGATGGGGCTTCCGGTCAGGATGGGACCGCTCGTCGGGTAGGCGTACACGTCGAGGGCGCTCTCCGCAGTGGATCCCGCGCCCAACTCGCTGAGGATGCTGTGCAGGGTGTAAGTGACGCGGAAGGCCACCAGTCCGGCGCCGACAAGAGTGAACGAATCGTTGAAGGAGGCGCCCACGCCGTCCGTGAACGGAAAGAACGTGCCCTTAGCGTGGGCCTGGCTCGTGCCGGCGCCTGAGTGGATGGTAGAGACGGCGACGTTGCCCTTGAGTTGGCCGAACTTGGCGCTAAAGTCGCTGGTGGAGTTGGTGTTTGCGGTGAGGGCGGACGCAGACTCCGTGAGCATCGTGCCAGCGCCGGACACGACCCAGTTCTGCTCGTTCGAGTCAAAGCTGTTTCCAGCCGGGTCGGATACGAACGCATTCGCGCTGACCCGCAGGTACTGTGCGGAGCCGAGGCTCCCCATGGCAAGAAACGCAAAACTCAGGAACGCAACTCTCATCGTATACACCTCACCGAAGGCTTGAAGCAATAAACGCCGCCAGCCTCCGCACATGAGAATCATAGTGGATGAAGGCTTTAGCTGGCAAGTAGGGTGGATACCGCGAGCTTCTACTCGTTCTTGTGCTCGTACCCAACGAGGGCCTTGGCCCTCGACCAGTGCGCCGCCACAAGCATGCAGAGGGTCCCGCCAAGCACGATGGAGAACCGCTCGCCGCCGGCGGCGGCCACCGCGCCCGCCTCGAAGTCCCCTAGCTGGGGGCCGGAGATGTGGAAGAGGCTACTGGTGGCATTCATCCGGCCGCGCAACTCGTCGGGGGTGGCCAGTTGGCGGATGGTCTGGCGCATGACGGTGCTGATCATGTCCGATGCGCCAACTCCGGCGAGGCACAGCACCGCAGTCCAGAGAGTTTGGGAGAGGCCGAAGCCGATGGTGCAGAGGCCAAAGCTGGCGATCATCCAGACCACGAGGCGCCCCTGTCGGTGGACGGTGGGCATGAACGTCAGGAACGACGCGGCAATGAGCGCGCCGAACCCGCTGCTGGCGGCTAGGATGCCGTAGCCCTCAGGACCGAGCTTCAGGACCTGCGCGGCAAACGCCGGGAGAAGGGCCTCCGCTCCGGACAGGAAGGTTGCCCAGAAGTCGATCCACATGGCGTTCCGCACCACCGGGGTCTGGTTCACAAAGCGCAGGCCCTCCTTGATGCGGGAGACGACCTCGTTGAAACTCTTGGGGGAGTCGGGGGCGTCCTCCAGCGGGCGCTTGGGCAGTCGCCAGATGGCGAAGAAGAGCGCGAAGAAGCTTAGGAAGTTGAGGCCGTAGCAGAGCTCCAGGCCCTTGAGGGGGGTGGCTTGGTAGGCGGCGATGAGGACGCCGGTGACGATCGGGCCTAGAACGTCGCTGAGTCGCCAAGTCACACCGTTGAGGCTTGCGGCGTTGGGGAAGACCGCCTTGGGCACCAGGCCCACTTGGGTGGCTTGCCGGGCGGGGCCATCGAAGGAACGGGCGATCGCATTGATCCCGACCATCGAGTAGATCAGGGCCACCGACTGGAACCCCAGCGACGTGAAGATGCAGAGCGCGAGCGAAACCAGGGCCATCGCACCCTGGGAGAGAAGGAGGACGCTGCGCCGATCCGCGTGGTCGGCCACCACGCCGCCGAAGAGGGAGAAGACCAGCAAGGGCCCAACCCGCACAAGCCCGATCAATCCAACCATCAGGGAGCTCTGGGTGAGGTGGTAGACGTGCCAAGCGATGGCCCAGCCCTGGATGTTGTTGCCGACATTCGACACGAACGAGCCGAGGAGGAAGTTTCGGAAATCTGGATAGCGCAGGGCGGGGGGAAAGTTCACAGGCGAGGACTAATCCTAGCGCATCATGATCCCGTGGTGGACGCGACGCTGGTGGTGTATGGCGATCGGAGCGGGCCGGTGGTCTTGGCCGACCCGGTCGCCCGCGTGCGTTACGAGCCCAAGGGCTACAAGGTGCGGCTCGTCCATCCCTCCGTTCAACAGGTGCGCGAGCAGATGCTGACGGTCGATGCGTTCTGGTTCTGGGGGCACGGGAACCACGGAGGGCTTTGGCTTGGGAACGGCGAGTTCCTGGGGCTCGACTCGGTTCGCGAGATGGCCCATGAGAGGGCGTCGATGGGGCTTCCCCAGTTGCAGAGAGCTACCCTACGTGCCTGCCACTCGCTATGCTCGCCCGAAGCCGAGGACGCCTGGCTGGAGTTGGCGGAAGTGGTTGAGGGCTTTCGAGGCGTAACGATGGAACGTTGGGGACGGGTCAACCCAATCCTCGAGGTTTGGCGTCCTTGAACCTAGGCGACACTATGGGCGTATTCTGGTCATCGGTAGACTTCTATGCAGCCCTACGAAGCGATCGTCGTCGTTGTAATCCTCGCCGCGCCTTGGCTGGCTTGGCTCGGCCATACGTTTCTTCAGAACGACGCGAAGATCAAGCTCGCGAAGGCACAAGGAAACCCCGCCGGTAGCACCGAGATAGACGCGTTGCAGGCCCAAGTGGCTGAACTTCGGGCCGAGGTTGCCCGGCTGCGGGAGAACTCAAGCGAGTTCGACCTTGCGCTTGAGTCGTCCATGCATCGGCTAGAGCAGCGGCTGGACGCGGCCCAGGGCTCGGAGCCTCAGACGAGAGTACGCGGATAGCGACCGGCCGGATCACCCAAGCAAGGTGCGGACAGGCTGATCGCGCGGTCAGGAAAAGTTTGGCGGCGCTAACGCCACCAAGTTGGCGTCAAACCCGTATTCTATGGTCTCGATGGATGCTGGTCTCGCAATCGTCCTTGGCCTTGGTGTACTCATCCTGCCGCCCATTCTTGGGTTTCTGGGTTACACCTTCATCAAGGACAACCACAAGTGGAAGATGGCGCTGGCCGAGGGTGGCCAGTCAAGCGACGCCGCAACCAAGGCCGAGGTCCAGGCGTTAAAAGAGCAGATCGCCGAGATTCGTGCCCAGCTTAGGGGTCAGACCGAGACTTCCACCGAATTCCATCTGTCCCTCGAAGCTTCCCTCCACCGCCTTGAACAGCGGCTGGATTCCTCGACCGCCCTTCAGGCGCGAGTCAACAGCTAGACCTCTATGTCCCTTCAGAACCCAGGTCTCACGTTCCGCGAGCGCTCCAAGTCCGAGTCCGACTACCAAAGCGTCAGCCGGATCGTCCGCGAGCATCAGCCGGACCTGTGCATGAGCGTCAAGGGGCAGAAGCGGTCCGAGGAAACGCGGCCCGACTACCGGAAGGAGCTTCATCTGTTGGCTTCGCTGGAGGGGGCCGACGTAGGTTACGGCCACTTCTCCAACGATCCTCATTTCGGCGAGGACGGCGAGTTCTTTGTGGAGGGGCGGGTGCTTCCCCACCTGGTCGGTACGCCGATCGATCGGGAGCTGTGGGACGAGGTGCTGAAGCGGGCCAGGGCGGAAGGGGCGAAGCGGTTCCTGGCCCGCTCGTTCAGCCTCTTTCCAGCGACGGAAGCCCTTCTGAGCGAGCTGGAGTTCGAGAGGGTCCAGGATCAGCTTTGGACATTCCTCAACCCGCCGGAGTTTGATCCTTTGCTTTTCGAGGACGACTTACGGAGGGTAACGGCATCTGGGATCCGGCTTGCCACCCTAGCAGAACTTGAGGCGGAAGGGGTCGACTGGAAGCGACCCTACTACGAGACCGAGAACGAGATCCTGAAAGACGTTCCGATGCCCACCCCGTTCACGCCGGAGCCTTTCGAGGAGTTTCTCCGAGGCGTGGAGAACCCGATCTTCTTCGAGCGCGAGTCCAATTTCGTGGCGCTGGACAGCGGGCAGATCGTGGGGCTCTCGATGCTTCTTCGAAAGGTGGCGGACCCGACGTTGGCGGGCACCGGCCTAACGGGGACGCGGCGGGAGTACCGGCGGCGAGGGCTTGCCAAGGCCCTCAAGGTTCGGGCGCTCACGTGGGCGAAGGAGAACGGGGTGCGCCGCATCGTGGCGGACAACGAGAAGAACAACCCGATGTACTTGCTCAACCTACAGTTGGGCTTTCGCGACGCCTACATCGAAGCGATGTGGCGTCGCGTTGCCTAGCTACGCGGGCCTAGATCCCTAGCTGGCGGGCGTTGAAAGCGATGGCTTCCTGCACGTGCTCGTCCCAGTAGCCCCAGTTATGGTCGCCGGGGAATTCCTCGTACTCGTGGGCAAAGCCGGTGCGGTCCAGGAACTCGTGGAAGTGGCGGTTGGACTCGATGAGGAAGTCCTCCGTGCCGCAGTCGATGCGTAAGGCGGGACGCTGCGCCTTGGGCAGGTGGCTTGCCAGCGAGTAGAGCGAATGGCCGTGCTTCTCCGGCTCGGGGCCCACGATACGGGAGAACTCGGGGTACCGGGGGTCGGCGGGGTCCCATCGCTCGAGGGTATGGCCGAAGTCCAGGGCGCCCGAGTGGGACACGGCAGAAACGAAGCGGTCCGGGTACCGGAGCGCGAGGCGCACCGCGCCGTATCCGCCCATCGAGAGGCCAGTGACTGCCCATTTTGGTCGAGTGGGGAGATAGCGCTCGATCAGGCGGGGCAACTCCTCGCCGATCGCGGAGCCGAAGGCGAAGCCTTGGTGGGCATCCGTATAGAACCCACGGCCACCGTTGGGCATCACCACAATCCAGGGGCTTCCTTCCAGGTAGCGCTCCAGGCTGGTGCGACGGAGCCAGATGGTGTGGTCGTCCGATAGCCCGTGGAGGAGGAACATCACCGGATAGGGCGGCTCGATGCTGGGGTCGGGGAGGATGATCGTGGCGGCGGTTTGCATTCCGAGCGCCTCCGAGTAGTAGCGGAAGTCAGTCAGCGGCATGCCCTAACCTTACCGCTGACCGGATAGCTCTTGGAGCTGGTCGGAGGCCCAGGCCAGAAGATCCTCCGGCGGGGTGGCTTGTAGTTCGCCCCAGCGCGCGAAGACGCCTCCAAAGGCGGGCCGGGGGAGGGTCGTACCGTAGGGAACGACGCGCGTGGTGCCTTCCAACCCAACACAGATCACCGGCACCGCCGCGAGGCGGGCGATGAGGGCGACTCCGGGTTCCAGGGGGAGAAGCTGGCCATCTGGGCTGAGTCGCCCTTCTGGATAGATGCAGACTGCTTGTCCCGCCTTGAGGAGGGCGACGGCGCGGCGGATGGCTTCTCGGTCGGGTTCTCCGCGCTTGACCGGGAACGTGCCGAAAGCCCGGAGGATCGCGCCGACGAACCGCATGGCGAACAGTTCCTGCTTGGCCATGAAGTAGACGGGCCGAGGGCAGGCCATGTAGGTGACGATGGGATCGAGGTCGGAGATGTGGTTAGCAAGAATGAGCACGCCGCCGGTGCGGGGCACCCTCTCCTTTCCAACCACCTTGAGCGGCCCGAAGAACAGCATGAGGACGCCGAAGAAAACCCGGGCGAGCGGAAGCTGCACGTACCGGAAGAACGCGCTGGGGGCTAGGCTAGGACCCGAGGACAAGTCGGATGGCCTCCGGGTAGGCAAGATGCTCTTGCTCCAAAACTCGGGCGGCCAGGTCCTGCGGAGTGTCGCCAGGATGGACCTGGACCTTGCGCTGACAGACGACCGCGCCTTCGTCGTACTGCTCGTTCACCAGGTGAACTGAGCACCCGGACTCGGTCTCGCCGGCGGCAACGACGGCTTCATGAACGTGCATTCCGTACATGCCTTTACCGCCGAACTTAGGCAGAAGGGCGGGATGGATGTTGAGGACACGGTTGGGGAAAGCGCGGAGCACGGTCTCCGGAAGGAGCCTCATGTAGCCGGCCAGGCAGACGACATCCAACCCTTGAAGCGCCTTGGGTAGCTCTACTTCCTGTTCAGGGTAGGGGATGATTCTGACGTCGAGTCCCGCTTCGCGGGCGCTGTGGACGGCGGGAGCGGCCTCGGAGGGTGCTACAACGATGTCGACCCGGGCATCGAGTCTGCCGTCCTGGCAGGCGCGATGGATGGCGAGCATGTTGGAACCCCGGCCCTGCTTACCCACCAGGATTCCGATACGGTGCATGACCAACGTGATACCCGCAAGGGGTTCTCAGCAGTATTTAGAGGGGCTTCTTCTCGCAGCAGTACCGCTCGGCGGCCGCCTTAAGCTCGTCGTAGGTGCGCGGACCAGCCATCAAGAGGAGGGCGCCGCCCTGCTCCCAGGCCACGCAGTTGACCTTGCCGACCATGCCCGCGTGGAAGCGGGTGCCGGGGATGGCGTCGAGGCCCTCGCCGATCTTCTGTCCGGGGACCCGGAAGAGAGTGAGCATGCCGTTTGCATCGGCCAGCTTCAAGACTTGGACGAGGCGTCCGTTGTCGACAAACTCGTAGCCGGCACGGAATTGGGGTTGGCTAAAGTCGACGCCCTGGCCGGACGGGCTGAGCACGGTGTCTCGGAACCGCTTAAGCGCGGGGCTGTCCGTGCTGGAGTTGGTGGGGCGGGTATCGAGCAGGGAGGCGTAGCGGGCAACGTCGCTGGTACCGAGGCCGCCCGCGTTGCGGTTCATCTGGCCTCCGATCAGGATCATGCCGAGAAACGCGCCGCAGATGGCCCAAGCGTAGCGTCCGACGAAATACTCGGTTCGGCGCGCCTTATCCATCTCGTTGAGACGGGATTGGCAGCGCTTCCAGGTGACCTCGCAGGTGTGCTTCTCCGCGCGGTCGGCGATGAGTTGCTTCAGATTTAGGACGGCGGCGACTTCCGCCTGGGCCTCGGGGGAGGAGGCCACGGTTTCCTTCACGCTCGCCCTTTCTTCGGGGGTGAGCTGGTTATCTACGTAAGCATGAAGGTCGGTCCAATTCATAAATTCGGGATTCCTTGCTTGATGTAACCCTCGCGAATCGCAAATGATTCCAACTGTCTGCGCAAAATCGCTCTTCCCCTCGCAAGTCGGGAGCGAACGGTGCCGATCGGGACGTCGGTTGCCTCCGCGATCTCCTGGTAGCTCATGCCTTCGATATCGCTCAGGATCACGGTGAGCCGGAAATCCTCGGGGACCTTCGCGAGGGCCTCGTCGACTTCTGCGCCGAGGACGTGGTCGAAGAGGACGCGGTCTGGGACTTCCGCCTCATTGCCCACCGGCTCCATCGCGCCTTCCTCGTCCAGCGAGTTGAGCATCGGCCCGCGTTGGCGCTGCCGGTAGCGGTTGATGTAGAGGTTGGTGACGATGCGCAACATCCACGCCTTGAAGTTGGTGCCATCGAAGCGATCAAACGCCTCGTACGCCCGGACGATAGCCTCTTGAGCGAGGTCTTCCGCCTCTTCGCGAGACCGGGTGAGGCGCAGGGCGGTGCCAAAGACCGAAGGAAAGACCTTTTCGGCCTCCCTCTCAAAGCGGTCTCGCGCGTTGCGCTTCCCGAAAAGCATGCTGGTTGCAGGTTACCTAGCGGGCCTTGGCTGGCTTTCGCGCACCTTTACGCCACTCGGGGTGGCGACGAGGTCCAGCGAGCGGTCGCCCACGCGGAGTCCCCGGATGGTGACCCCCTTCCAGGCAGGCGGCAGATTAGCCTTGGCGGACAGCCAATAGCCGCCCTCCAGAGGGGTGCTCCAGGCAGCGCCGGTTGGTTTGGAGGCATCGATACGCAGGCCTAGAAAACCGTAGAGGACGGTCTGAAGCGCGCCCGCCGCGCCGGTGGTGAAGTAGGCGACCGCTTTGCGACGCTTCTCGCTGAAGAGGAGGAGGGGCAGGTCGGTGAAGTCTCTCCATCCCCGTCGCCACTCCTCGTACGCCTTCTGAGGTTTGCCCGCTCGGGCCCAGATGGTGGCATGGATGGCGTCCGTCATGGCGGGGCCGTTAGGGGTCACTTTGTCCTCGAACCGAGCCATCATGGCCTCTGCCTGGGCTTCCGCCTCCGGGTACTGGAGCGGGAAGATCGAGAGGACGGCGGCCGCCTGTTTGTAACCGCGAAGGCGGTCGTTGTCGTAGGCGAGGAGGCCGTCCTGGTCTTGGGGCAGGTACAGCCAATCTTGTCTCCCCGCTTCTAGCGGGCTCTTACGGCCCGTCGTGCCGTACTTGGCGACGGCGTGCCCGGCTAGCAGGTTGGTGTAGAGGTCGTTGTCCCCAACATGGTTCTCGTCCGGGCTCATCGTGCCGTTGAGTTGGAGTTTCCCTCCCAAGTTCTGGGTCCGGGCTTGATAGAACCCCGCCACGAGTCGTCCAGCCTTCTGGACCTCGGACCAAGGGATCAGTCCGGCGGCGGCGGCGCGCTCTAGGCTCCATAGAACGCTGCCCGAGATGTGGTCTTGAAACCTGGAGGGTCCGGGAACGGTTTCCCTGCCGGTGACGCTGGACTCCCAGGGGAACTTGGCTCCGGAGCCAGGGTTGGCAAGCGGGCCGAGGGGGGCTTTGCCGGTGGGGCGGGTCTTGGCCCATTGCGCGAAGTTTGCTTGAGCGGTGGGCAATTTGGCCAGCCGATAGGTGGCGATTGCCCGGGCTGCTTTGGGGTCGAGGAAGAGGAGCGGGGGAAGAACCCAGACGTCCGCGTCCCAGAAGATGTGGCCCGCGTACTGGGCGTTGGAAAGGCCGCAGGGCGCGACGCTCATGCCGCCGAAGGGATGGATGGAGCTACGAAGGTAGAAGAGGAAGGATCGGATTGCCTGCTGATCCTCGTCGGGGCCCTCGATCTGGATATCGGTTGCCCACTTGTTCTGCCAGGCCAGCACCGAGGCGCGGCGAAGGTCCTCGAACGAAGCCCGGCTGGCGCGAGCGCCGAAGGACCCGACCCGGTCGAAGATCACTTGCTCTCCGGCGTCGAGGGTTCCTCGCCACACATGGGCGTCGTTCTCCTCGGCCCAAGCGCCACTGGCCGCTCCGGTGAGTTTGTGGGCAAAGAACGCCTTGGTTCCCGCGATGGGTCCTCTCCAGTCGAGACCTGCGCCCGCCAGACCCGAGACCACTTGGGCTTTTGCGTCGAGATCGCTGTGGACCTTCCACCGCTGGGCAACCACCGCGGCCGCCGGATCCAAGACGGTCTCGCACTCCACGTGAAGGTTCTTCTCCCTCCAGCGGGTATCCAGGATCCCGGTTTTGAGGTCGAGAGTCTGTCGGTAGTTTGTCAGCTGGCCCCGTCCGAGGGTGTGGTCTCCAATCGTCCATTCCACTCGGAGCGGGTTGGGGAGGGCGCGGATCTTCTCCTCGCCTTCCCGGTCGTACTCGCTCACGAGGAACATCGGGAGAGCGGGGTCGCCCGCGGTGGCGGTTCGGCTGATTCTTAGGCCGATGAGTCCGTTCCAGAGAAGAGCGGGCTCGGTCTCGGTGGGGTCCTGACAATCTACGCTCCACGTGGCGACGGTGGACCTGCGGTCGGCTCGTTTGGGTTCGGGAGCCGGGGCCTTGGCCGGGGGGCTACACCCCGTAAGCAGCAGCCCAAGCACGGCCATGCTGGCAAGCCATTTGGCGCCCGGATCGGCAAATCCCATCCGCATCGTTATACTCGCGCCATGAGCCGCGACACCTCATCTGCCCGAGGAGCTTGGCGCTTTGTGCCTTCCCTCTACTTTATGCAGGGCATCCCGGTGGTGATCGTCCAGCAAATGGCGGTGACGATGTACAAGAGCCTTGGGGTGGACAACGCCCGGATCGGACTCTGGACCTCGCTGATCTCCTGGCCCTGGATCGTGAAGATGCTCTGGGGTCCGCTGGTGGATGGGTACGCCACGAAGCGGGGCTGGATTGTGTGGACGCAGGCGCTGCTGATCGTGCTCTTGGGGATCTCGGCGGTGGCCCTGGGGCAACCCAACTTCCTGGCGGCGACGCTGGTGGTCTTCTTCCTGGTCGCGTTCGTCTCAGCAACCCACGACATCGCGGCGGACGGGTTCTACATCCTCTCGCTGCCCGAGAGCCTGCAGGCGACCTTCGTCGGGATACGGTCCGCGTTCTTCCGGCTGGCGATGGTGTTCTGCACGGGCGGGCTGGTGGTCCTTGCGGGTCGGTTACAGGCAGGGGGGATGGCGGGGGTGCCGAGTTGGACCTGGGCGCTCCTGGCCGGGACCGCGGCCTACGCGGTTCTGTTCGTCTGGGGGCTGATCGCGTATCCGCGCCCGGAGGCAGATATGGCGCGAGCCAAGCCGGAGGGCGGCAAGATTCTGCTGGCGTTCCTCCAGATCGTGCTCATGTTGGGAGCGCTGTTCCTGGCAGGACGCCTACTGAAGATCCTGTCGATCGCCGCGACCTCCATGTGGAAGCCGGGCGAGGCCACCGCCCTCGAGGTCGTCACTCCCCTCTTCGCGCCCCGGCCCGGAATGCTCGCCGACGCGAACGGAATGGTGAGCTTGGCAAGCGGCAAACTGGAGAAGCTAGAGGTCGTTCAGGCGATGTTCGGTACCTGGTCTCCGGTGGAGATCGGGGTCCAGTACGGGACTTCCCTCGGCCTGATCGCTTTGGCGGCTTGGTCCACGGTGCGGCTCTTCCACCGGATTGGGATGGGGCCGGCGGCCAAGGAGTATTTCTCCCAGTCCCGGATCCTGGCGATCCTGGGTTTCATCCTGTTCTATCGGTTCGGCGAGTCGATGATCTCTAAGCTGAGCACCCCCTTCCTCATCGATCCACCCGAGAAGGGCGGACTGGGAGTTCCGCTGGACCAGGTGGGAGTGCTGACCGGGACGGTGGGGGTGGTGGCCCTCACCCTGGGCGGACTACTTGGGGGCTGGCTGATCGGGAAGTACGGGATCAAGCGGTGCATCTGGCCTATGGTGATGGCCTTGAACGTTCCGAACCTGTTTTACGTTTGGGCGGCGTACGCTCGACCCGGCGTGGGGCCGGTGGGATTGCTCATCGGGGTGGACCAGTTCGGCTACGGCTTCGGGTTCAGCGCCTACATGGTCTATCTGATGTTCCTGAGCCAGGGGGCGAAGAACCCGACCTCGCACTACGCGATCTCGACCGGCCTCATGGCTTTTGGCGCGATGATCGCCGGCATCTCGAGCGGGTACGCCCAGACGTACTTTGCCGCCCAGAATCCAGGCTCTAGCTACGCGCTGTTCTTCGTAGCGGTGTGCGTGCTCGCGATCCCCGGCATGCTGATGCTGCTGCTGATTCCGATGGACAAGGACGACCTGCGCGTGAGCCAGGTGGAGATCGACTAGCGATGCCGCTCGCGATTTTGGAGGCGGCGGTGCTGGAGGGCGTTTTCCCGGGCGCGGCCTTTGCGCTTGGGCGCGACGGCCAGATCTCCTTCGGCACGGTTGGGAAGTTGTCACCGCAGCCGGGCGCGGCCACGGTTCAGTTGGAGACCCTGTGGGACCTGGCCTCGCTGACGAAAGTGGTTTGCACCACCACACTGGCGGCGCTTTCCTGGGAGACAGGGAGGTTAGCGCTGGATTCCCCGGTTCAGGAGTACCTGCCGGAGTTTGCCGGCTCGGCGCGGGTGAGGGATCTTCTGCTGCATCGCTCCGGGTTGGCGGCATTCCACGAATTCCACAAGCGCCAGCCCATCCCCACACGCCAGCAGGTGCTGGACGAGATTCTGGGAGGTCCGGCGGAGCCGGCAGGCGACACGGTGTACTCGGACTTGGGCTTCATTACCCTGGGGCTGATCCTGGAGCGGATCGAGGGGTTGCGCCTGGAAGAACTGTTCGCCCAGCGGGTGGCGGGCCCGCTCGGCCTCGACGCCGGGTTTCGCCCCGAGGATCGCGCGCGGTGTGCGCCCACCGAGACCCGCGAGCCTTGGCGAGAGGCCGGCCCAGAGTTCTTGCAGGGAGAGGTCCACGACCCGACGTGCGCGTTGCTTGGCGGGGTGGCGGGGCACGCCGGGCTCTTCGCGAACGTTCGATCGGTGGCAAAATTTGCTCAAGGGTTGGTGGAATGCTCCCTTCTGAAGCCAGGCACGATGGGGGAATGGACCCTGCGGCAAGGCAGTTCTTCGCGTGCTTTGGGCTGGGATACCAACTGGGAGCACGCGTCGTCGGCAGGTACGGCGTGGCCGGAGGCCGCCTTTGGGCACACCGGATTCACCGGAACGTCCCTCTGGGTCTCCTTGGAGCACCAGGCGTTTGCGGTTCTTCTGACAAACCGGGTGTGCCCAACGGCGGAAAACCGCAAAATACTGGAGCTTCGGCCGCGCTTCCACGAGGCGGCGGCGGCCTCTCTTGGCATCGAATCTGGCACACTGAGGGCAAGTGTCTGACAATCAGAGGAAAGAGTGGAGGGACGAAGTGGTCCGCAAAGTTATCTGTGCCCTTGATACTGCCGACTTGGAACAAGCCAAGCAGATCGTGCGCCGGTTGGCGCCGCGCGTGCTCGCGTTCAAGGTTGGCCACGCTCTCACGCTCAATCACGGCCTGAACGTGGTGGACGAGTTGCGCGCTGCGGGCGCGGACCGGATTTTTCTGGACCTTAAGTTCCACGACATTCCGAATGTGGTGGGTCTTGCGGTTCGAGAGGCGGCTAGACGTGGAGTCTGGATGACCACCCTCCACATCGCCGGCGGCGCCTGCATGATGGACGCCGCGGTCGAGGAAGCCCACTGTTACCCGGAGGAGTCTCGACCGCTTTTGATGGGGGTTTCGGTGCTTACGTCGCTCGACGGGCCGAGTCTTCACCAGATTGGCGTCCTGCGTACGGTTCCGGAGCAGATGCTTGAACTGTCTCAGCTTGCGATGGACCACCAGTTGGATGGCGTGGTCTGCTCCCCGCACGAGGTCCGGTTGCTTCGTGAGCGACTGGGGCACGGGGCTGTTTTGGTCACCCCGGGGATTCGGCCATCGGACGGCGACTCGCACGACCAGAAGCGGATCGGAACGGGCAAGCAGGCGCTTGCCGACGGGGCCTCCTACCTGGTGGTGGGACGAGCCTTGACGGGCGGCGACGACCTCGACTTGGCACTGAAGCGTATCGGCATCGGGGAATGACCCCGAGGGCTCAGGGGGCGCTCCTGGACTGGTTCGACCGCGCCAAGCGGGACCTTCCCTGGCGTCGAACGCGAGACCCTTACGCAGTCTGGGTCAGCGAGATCATGCTCCAGCAGACCCGGATGGATACCGCCATCCCCTACTTCGAGCGCTGGATGGCGCGCTTCCCCACCTTCCAGGATCTGGCGGCGGCGGACGAGCAGGAAGTGCTTTCGCTTTGGCAGGGGCTGGGCTACTATCGCAGGGCGCGCAACCTACACCTCGCTGCACGTTCGATTCAGGTCTTCCCTTGTGAGCCTGACGATATCCGATCACTCCCCGGGGTGGGTCGGTACACCGCCGGGGCGATCGCTTCGATCGCGCTCGGGTTGCCGGAGGCTCTGGTCGACGGCAACGTCGAGCGGGTCTACGCCCGTTTTACTGCGGACCCGGCGGTCGGCGGGGCACTAACCAAGGCAAGCTGGGACTGGGCGGAATCCGTGTTAGTTCCAGACCGTCCGGGCGATTGGAACCAGGCTCTGATGGAACTGGGGGCAACCATCTGCACGCCTCGGACACCCCGGTGCGAGGCATGTCCGCTGGCGCAGGAATGCCGGGCGCTCGCCCTTGGGATGACGGAGGCGTTGCCGACGCCGACCGCCAAACCGGCGACGGTGCCGCTAGAGTTTTGGGCATGGATCGTGTGGCAGGGCGGCTGCTTTGGGCTGCGACAGATCGGGCCGGGAGAGTGGTGGGAGGGGATGTGGGAGTTCCCGCGGACTACGGTTCCTGAGCCGCCCCTAGCGTTGCCCGAGGCGTGGTGGGAGGACATGCAGACAATCCGCCACAGCGTCACGCATCACCGAATCCGGGTTCATCCCCGATTGGCGCGAGTTTTGCAGCGGCCCTCGGGGATGACCTGGTTCGGACCGGAGCAGTTGGGGACCCTGCCGATGCCGGCCCCGATGCGGAAGATCCTGAGGGTGGCGATGGAACGGGTCTAGATTTCTAGAGTTCGGAAGCGCTTCTCGGTGTCGTCCACTTCAGAGGAGAGGATTCGGTACGCCTTGGACACGAGGGCGTGGATCTTGGAGGCTTCCTCACGCTCAGCGGTGCCCTCCGGAAACTTGTCGGGGTCGCTGCGCTTGCTGAGGCGCTCGTAGGCCTTTCGGACTTCGCCAAAATCGGCCTCAGGTGAAACACCTAAGACCTGCCTCGCGTAGGCAGTGTGGTCGATGGCGGCCGGTTCCGCGACCGGCTGAGAGGCGCCTTCGTAGAGGGCAACGCTGTTGACCGCTTGGTAAAGCTCGGCCTCGGCGCTGGAGGCTTCGGCACTGGTCAGGCGATCCCACTCCCGGCCCACGTAGCCACGGAGAAGATTGTAGGCTCGGTTGGCAGTGCTCACGCCCGAGAGAGTACCAGCGGACGGTTCGCGCACCCGTTTAGCCGGGGGCATTTTTGCGACCTGCCCTAATTGCTGGTCACTTTTTCTCGCTACCCAGCCAGCCTGCCCAGGAAGCTAAACTCAGTCTCGTGCCTAGGAGGGGATGTTTGGGTTGAGAGCTGATTTGCCAATAAACGAGGTTGAGAGACTCGCCGCACTTTACAGCTACGACGTGGTCGATTCCGAACGCGAGGAAGCGTTCGACGATCTGGCTCGCTTAGCTGCGTACCTGTGCAGGGCTCCCATCTCGGCGATCAGTCTTACCGAAGACACTCGGGAGTGGTTCAAGTCCGCCCTTGGCATCGAAGCCTCCGAAACCCCAATTGACCAGGCCTTCTCCGCTCACGCCATCCTTAACCCGGATCATCCGCTCATCGTTCCCGACGCCCGGGAGGATGACCGGTTCCGGGATAACGCGCTTGTGGTCGGGGCTCCCGGCGTCCGATTCTACGTAGGCATCCCGCTCGTCGATGCCTCAGGTTTTGCTCTTGGCGCGATCAGCGTGATCGATGTGGTTCCACGGGAACTTCAGGACGTTGAGGTTGCCATGCTTCAGGCCCTCGCCCGCCAAACGGTGGCTCAGATCCAGCTGCGGAAGGCAAACGCCTCCATGCGTCGACAGGCCACTGCGCTTGAGACCGTCCGCGAGGAGGCGCTCCGCGCGATGCGGAGCCACGGAAGTCTGCTTCGGTCTACCGCGAACGAACTTCAGGCTATTCTCCAGCAGGCGGCAGGCGACGCGGTCACGCTCCTTACGCATCCCCAGGACGATGCCGCGCTTAACCGCCTGGCGCGGCTGCAGACAACCCTCGAGGAAGGCCTCAGAGCCTCCAACTTGATCGGCGACCTGGTGGACCTTGAAGCGGCCCGACATAAACGCCCCACGGCTCCGGTCCAGGTGGTGCGCTTGTTCCGAACCGTGGCTGCCGAGTGCGACGTCGAGATCGAGAGCCTCGCGACCTCCGGAATGGACGACGACACCGTTCTGAGCCTTGACGGCTTCGCCTTCAGCACCCTGGCGCGAGCGCTTTGCAGCGGCCTTCCCCGCCCCGTACACGCCCACGTCACGTTCTCATTCCTGCCCAACCCGGGGGGCGACAAAATGCACCTCACGATTTCCGCACCGCACGCGTTGAGGTCTGAGTTTGCGGTCGAGCCGTTCGGTCTTCAGGCGGCGCGACGAGTCGTGGACTTGCTCGACGGGCGATTTGAGAGCGAAATCGGTACAAACAACGTCTTCCTAAGTGTGGAACTCCCCGCCGCCCAACGGAGCGTCAAGAACGAGGATGCAACGTCGCCCCGCGGAGCGCGGCGCGAGACGCACGTTCTGGTGGCCGAGGACAACCAGGTCAACGTGATGGTGATCCAGGCCATGCTCGAAGAGCGCGGCTATGCCGTTACCTGCGTTTCGAGCGGTCGCGAGGCCGTGGAGCAAGTGGCATCCAACGAATTTGACCTGGTTTTGATGGACATCCAGATGCCAGAGTTGGACGGCATCGAGGCCACCCGCCTGATCCGACGCCAGGGCGGCAAACTCGGCTTGCTACCGATCATCGCCCTCACCGCGAACGCGACGGAAGAGGACCGAAACGCCTGCCTCGAGGCCGGGATGAACGACTACATCAGCAAGCCGTACAAGCCGGTAACCCTTACCGAGACCCTGCAGCGCTGGGGCCTTACCCGAACCTGAGGCAGGGGTACCCTGCTTCCCATGAGCGAGCTTCTTCTGCGGGCCACGCTGTGCGAGGTGGGTCGCAGGCTTTGGCAGAGGGGCCTCGTGGGCGCGGCGGAAGGCAACCTCTCGGTCAGGATCTCCTCGCGCACTCTGCTGTGCACTCCAACCGGCTCTAGCCTCGGACATCTGAAGCCGGCAGACCTTGTTCTGACGGACAACCACGGCCAGCCTCAGGGTCCTGGAACGCCATCGTCCGAGATCCGGCTCCACCTGCAGATCTACCGACGCCGTCCAGACTGCATGGCCGTCGTACACGCCCATCCGCCCACCGCCACCGCGTTCTCGCTGGCCGGAGAAACCATCCCCGACAACCTGTTGCCAGAGGCGGCGTACGTCCTGGGCAGCGTGGCAACCGTGCCTTTCGCGATGCCGACCACCGACGAGGTTCCGCAGGCGATCGATGCGCTGCTGGACGACCACAAGACGTTCCTGCTTAGCCATCACGGGGCGGTTACGATGGGGAAAGACCTTGAGGACGCCTACAACCGGATGGAAACTCTGGAGCGGATCGCTCGGGTCGTGATGCTGAGCAACCTGATCGGCAACGCCCAGCCGATGCCGGACAGCGCTTTCGACCGAATCGCAAAAGTTGCCCTGCACGGCGGTCTGTAAGCAAGGTTCAATCTAGATTCCCATGGCATATCAAGCGCCGCGCGGTACCAACGACCTTCTGCCTTCCGAGTCGCACCGTTGGGCGCACTTGGAGGACCTCTGGCGTGCGGTCACATCCCGATACGGATATCGCGAGGTCCGGACTCCGATGTTCGAGGACACCGATCTCTTCCTGCGGACCTCGGGGGAGACCAGCGACATCGTGAGCAAGGAGATGTACTCCTTCAAGGACAAGGGCGACCGGGACATCAGCTTGAAGCCGGAGGGCACCGCCCCGGTGATGCGGATGATGGTGGAGCACGGGCTGCTCCCCCAGGGAGCGCCTAACCGATACGCCTACGCCACGCCTTTCTTCCGGTACGGGAGGCCGGGCAAGGGCCGGTTCCGGCAGGCGCACCAGTTCGGGCTCGAGTTGATCGGGAGCAGCTCCGCGCTCGCGGACGCCGAGGTGATCGAGGTCGCGTACCAGTTCCTTCTGGAGGCGGGGGTCCGCGATATTCAGATCGTGGGCAACTCGATCGGGCGCACGGAGTGCCGCGAGCGGTATCGCTCGGTGATCCTGGAGCACATGGCCTCGTATCTGGCCAACCAGGACGCGGAGGCTCGCGAAAAGGCGGCCAAGAACCCACTGCGCATGCTAGACACCAAGGACCCGGCCATGAAGGCAGCCTTGGAAGGCTTGCCGCCGGTACTCGACTTTCTGGAAGACGACAGCAAAGCGCGGCTCGACCTGCTTCAGGAGTTACTCGCCGAAGCCGGCGTTCCCTTCCGGCTTGACCCCAGCATCGTGCGGGGGCTGGACTACTACACCGAGACGGTCTTTGAGATCCTAAGCGAGCCATTGGGCGCCCTTTCGCTGTGCGGAGGCGGACGGTACGACAACTTGATCGCCGAGATCGGCGGGGCTCCGACGCCAAGCGTCGGCTTCGGCATCGGGATCGAGCGCCTGGTGTGGGCCTTGGAGAGTTCTGGGAAGTCCTGGCCGGAGCCGAGGCTGGACGCCTACGTAGTGGGGACCCCGGGCACGGAAGCCGAAGCCCGTAAGCTGGCTCGGGACTTGCGCGCCGCCGGCCTTGCCGCGACCCTCGACCTAGACATGCGCAAGCTCGGCCAGCAGCTGAAGCAAGCGGTGAAGCTGGGAGCACGCTATGCCGCGATCGTGGGCGCCGACGAGGTTGCCGCGGGCGTCGTCACGCTTCGCGACCTTGCCAGCAGCGAGCAGAAGGCGGTGCCTTTTGGAGCCGTAGCCGAGGCGATCCGACCATGCGTTCCATAGCCGTTCCGCTACTGGGCTTTCTAACAGCGCTTGGTGTGGCCCAAGCGCCAGACCTCTCGGTGCGCTTAGATTTTGCCCTCACCTACCACCGGTTTGGCGATCGGCAGTTGATTCGCTCCTACGACCCGTTTGGCCGGATGAGCAAAGTCACCTTGCGCGGAGCCCTGGAGACCGGGTTCAAGTTCCAATTGAGCCAGAAGCTGGGGCAGATCCCCAACGACGCCGACCAGCAGCCCTTTGAGGAGTACTTCTTGGAGGACGAAGGTATCTGGCGCATCGGGAAGCAGCAGCTGCCCTTTGGCACCGGCGTGGTGTACCGCGAGAACGCGTTGGCGGCGCGGGCCGACACCAGCCTGCTGATCACGTTGCCGGTCTCGGCGGCGGTGGTGGACAACGGCAAGGATCGGCAGTCGGGGGTAAGCATCCGGGTTGGCAACGAGTTTGGGGTCAGCGCGGCGATCGGCTCCCACTTTGGGATCAACGCCTCTTCATTCACCTTGGTCCGCCACATCGAATCGGCGCTCGGCACTCGGCGCGGATACAAGCAGGTGTTGGGCTTTGATGGCACCCAGCGGATCGGGCCCGGGAAGGTCTCGCTGGAGTACGTCTCCTTCCTACAGGGTATGACGGACGCGGACCGGGACGAAGAGATCCTGGACCTGCGCTACGAGACCGCCACCAAGGGCGACTCGTCGCTGATCCTCGGGGCTACCTATTCGAAGCTGCAGAGCGCGCTGTTCCTGCGGGCCCAAGGCCGCGTGCCGATTAGCCGCAACCTCGTCCTGGAGCCGTTCGTGAGAGTTCGAGACGGCAAGGGCTGGGACTTTGGCCTGGGCCTTCGGGTGAAGCTATGAACCTCGCGATTCTGACTTGGGCGGTGGCCTTTCTCTTTCTGGGCGCTGTGCTCTGGTCGCTGGCCCGTACGCGGAAATCGCGAGAGCAGGAGGTTGGCGAGAGCTTGCCAATGCAGGATCGCTCGCTGCTGAGCCCGCTCAAGCGGCTCACCCGCGAGTTGGAAGAGGTCATCGCCAAGAACAAGGAATCCACCGGGGTCCAGGTGCTAGGAAGCGAGGCGTTGAACGATGCCCGTACGATGCTTCAGCGCGCGGAGACGATGCTGGGCACCCGCCGTGAACTGAAGCGCACGCTGATGAGCAAGTACAACGCCCAGCACGCGCTGGAGGATTTGGAGGCCCGGCTTGCCGACTCCACCGATTCTGCCGAGCGGGAGACCTTGGAGAAAGCAAAAGCCGCCCGCCTGATCGAGCTCAGCCACTACACCAAGGCCGAGGAAGGAATCGACCGAATCGAGGCCGGACTGAAACAGGCGGAGGCCGCGCTCTCCGAAATCAAAACTCGACTAAGCCTGATGGCCAGCGAGAACCGTGCGGGCGCCACCGAAGCGGTGGACGACCTACGCGACGCCCTGACGCGCGTCCGCGCGATCGGGAACAGCTTCGAGGAAACCCAGTCGCTCCTGAACGGCTAAGCCCGCCACAGAAAAAAGCCCCGATCCATCTGGGATCGGGGCCTCGGCTCTTCGTTGAGCGATGAGTGGGACCGACTAGGCTCGGTTGCGTCGGCGACGGGCCATTCCGAGGGCGCCAACGGCGAGGATTGCCATGGAGGCAGGCTCCGGCACGGGGTTGAGGTCGCCGACGAAGGTCGTCTGGGCGAGAGATCCGGCTAGGGCGTTGTAGGACGCGCTCCAGGTGCCCGATCCCGAGGCTACGCTGGCGTAGCTGCCGGTACCGGAGACGAAATTCCAGGACCCGGAGATGCTGGAGGTCGTGTTAAAGCCGGACACGGTGAAGGGTCCACCCACGAACGCCAGGGTCAGCGTGTCGGTGTTGGCCGCGTTCTTGTAGACCGCGAGGCTACCGGTGGTGACTCCCGAACCGCCGTAGATCGCGGTGAAGTCGAGCGTGTTCAGAGCGGCGTAGGGTGCGGTGACGCTGCTCAGGACGTTCTCGGCCGTGGTGTAGTACGAACCGAACGAGTTGTTGTAGGTTCCGAGGGAAACGGCCACAAACGTGGACGCGGATCCGAAGGAAGCAAGCATTGCGAAGGCGCCGATTGAAAAGAAACGAGCTTTGGTACTCATGAATATCCCCCTGGGGTAAGCCGGTCGAGACCGGAGACTAGAGGGTAGCCACGGATAGGCTTGTTTGCCAGCCGCACAAAGGCGGGACACGGGTCAGGTATTTCCCTTGGGGTGGGAAGCTCGGTGAAAAACCGATCCTATCGGTACGGGTCAGGCCGCGTTAAGTGCGGTTGCCCAGGAGCTCGTCACACGCCATCTCGTAGGCCTTGTCGGCGAGGACCTCCAGGTTGACGACGTCCGCCTCGTTGTAGTCGAGGAGGGTTTGGAGGGCGCGGTCGTCTCGTCGAAACTGGTACTTGCGCCAGAGGAGGACGGCATCGTAGCCGTTCAATCCGTCCACGTGGGCAGGGCGCTGGATGTCGAACCGCTTCTCGATCTTCTTGAGGCCGCCGGTCACGCCGAGTCGGCGGAAGAGCGGACACAGGTCCACGTGGATCTGGTCCCAGGGGATGTCCGGGAATCGCCGCTGGAGAACCGGCAGATCGAAGGCCGCTCCGTTGTAGGTGACGATCATCGAGAACGTCGAGATCAGGTCCCGGAAGTTCTCTAGGTTCTCATCCTTGACCAGGGCATGGTAGCGCTGTCCGTCCCAGATGCCGATGGTGGTGATGGACTTCCCAGAGTTGCCGCCGTCGGTCTCGATGTCCAGGTAGGCGCAGGAGTGCTTGAAGGCGGGAAAGGCGCGCCAGATGTGCTTCTGCTTCAGCCTGCGGGCGAAGTACTGGTGTTCGCCATCGGCAAGAGCCTTCTGGCTCCGCAGGATCGTGGTGCGCGCGCTTCGCTTGGACGCCGTTCCCACCGAAAACCGCTCGCCACCTTCAAGGTATGCGTCCCAGTTTAGGCAGCCTTGGTCCCAAAGCGCACGTTCCGTGGTTTCCGCAACCCCGGGGATGTGGATGAACGTGCGCTCGAGCACGGGTTGGCTAATCGTCGTCTTTGGTCCTGGGTTTGGGAGAAGGCTTGGCCTGGTTGGGAGCCGCGCCCTGAGGCACGACCACTTGGTTGGCGCCGTTGGGGCTCCAGTAGCGCTTCTTGTTGGGTTCGTTGGCGTACCACCAGCGCCCGGTCTCCAGGTTCTTGTCGAACTCCCCGAACATTCGGATCAGGGCGAATCCGGTGAAGCTAGAGCTCATGTCACGGCCAAACCATTGAATGCCGGAGAACTTGCCCTTGACGGTGATCTTTCCCTTTCCGAAGTAGACCTGCTTCAAGTACTTGTCGCTGTTGTACTCGCGGCGCACGTCTCCTTCGGTGGTGATCGTCCCACCCTTCTGGAGGCCGCTCACCAGGACGGTGCCCTTGAAGCTCATGGTCAAGGTTCCCTGCGCGGGGGTGGGGCCCCGAGATAGAATCTTGTAGCTGCCGACATTGGCCGTGAAGAACACGGTCGCATAGGGCGGGTTGGCGATCGGCTTGTCGAGGTCCGACTGGGCGGAGGCGATCGAACCGATCGTAAGGATGGCGGCGACGAGGGCGGCCAACCGGGTTCCGCGGCGAATGGGGCTGCGCATTGCTAGAATTGTATCCTCAAGCGACATTTGCCGCTCGTCTGATAGGAACACGACGTAGGAACAGAGGGTTCCAGGCAATCCACAACACGATTCGAATCATGAAAAATCGCGGAGCAATCATTTCGGCGGCCATTGCGGTCATCGCCATGGTAGGCGTTTGTTACGCCTTCGTCACCACGGCCAGCCCCTACGTGACCGTAGAGCAGGCCAGGAGCACCAAGGGCGACAACCTTCACGTGCCCGGCGATCTGATCAAGGGAACCGTTTCGACCGACGTCAAGGCAGGGGTCATGAACTTCGAGCTCAAGGACGAGGCCGGCAGCAAGGTCAGCGTGGTCTACTCCGGACCGCCTCCCGCCAACATGGGCTCGGCAACCAAAGTTGTGGCGATCGGGGGAATGGAGGGCGACAAGTTCCACGCCCGTAAGCTCCTGGTGAAGTGCCCCAGTAAGTACGAGAGCGAAAAGAGTTGATCCCGGAGGCGGCACAACTCAAAGAGGCGGGCTTCCGTCAGGCGGAGGCTTGGTCCATTGCTACCGGGCAGGTCGGTACCTTCGTCATTCTGCTGGGTCTCGCGATGTTCGTTCTCAGCGTGATCGGCTGGCTTGGCTCCGCCAAGAAGCCGGGACTGGCAAAGCTTGGCTCCGTCGGTTTTTGGCTCGGCTCGCTGGCCCTCATCTCGGCGATGTTCCTGCTGGGCTCGCTTTTCGTTAAGGACCAGTTCCAGTACGAATACGTGCGCGCGCGGGCGATGGTGGACAGCGAACTCCACTACAAGATCGCGGGAATTTGGGCGGGCCAACAGGGTTCCTTTCTTCTTTGGGCTTGCGCTTCGGCCATTTTCGGGCTGATGGCGAGTCCCGGGGCGGGCGTTTACCGCCGCTGGTTCGGCGTTGCTTTCAGCACATTCCTGGCGGCCCTTTGCGGAATCTTGGCCTACGAGACGCCGTTCGTGATCAATAAGGAGGTCCTAGCCCACGGCTCGTACTGGATTCCTCCGGACGGGGTTGGGTTAACACCCTCGCTTCAGAACTACTGGGTGGTGATCCACCCGCCCACGATTTTCCTTGGCTTCGGTTCGCTGACCGTAATGTTCGCCTACGGAATCGCCGCGATGATGGAGCGAAACGCCACCGACTGGGTGGCGCGCGTTCGACCTTGGACGATCCTCAGCACCACGATCACCGGCATCGGTCTGGCGATGGGCGGCTTTTGGGCCTACGAGACCTTAGGCTGGGGCGGCTTCTGGGCCTGGGACCCGGTCGAGAACGTGAGCTTTGTGCCGTGGCTTGGTGGAGCCATCCTCATCCATGGCCTGATCGTCCAGGCTGCGCGAAAGCGCTGGATTGGCTTCAACCTGCTGATGGCGGGGGTGCCGTTCCTGACCTTCGTCTACGGGACGTTCCTGACTCGGTCTGGCTTCCTGGGCGACACCAGCGTTCACAGCTTTGCGGAGATGGACCGGAAGGCGCTCTGGATCCTCGTAGGCTTCCTGCTAGTCGCGACCACTGCCTACCTGGGGCTCTGGTTCACCCGGGGCCGCTCCCTCGCCAAGGCGGAGGCGCCCGAGATCGACGCGGTGGGCGTGACCCGCGAGCGTGCCTACACCTCCGGAATGATGATGCTTGGCATGACCGCGCTGGCCGCCGGGGTGGGAATGAGCATCCCCTTGGTGATGACCTTGTCGGGTCGCCAGCTAAAGGTCGCCAACGAGCAGAACTACCACATGGTGATCTCGTGGTTCTTCGTGCCGTTGATGCTGATCATGGGGGCGGCTCCCTTCTCGGGATGGCGCGGGATGCCGTTCAAGAAGCTTCTCGACCGGCTCTTCGGCGTGATCTGCATCACGATCGGACTGACCGGGTTCGCCCTGATGTGGATCAAGCACCCGGTCTACGGGGTGCATTCCAAGGGTGACGAGACCATTCAGTTCCCTTGGGGCATGGTGCCTAAGTGGCCGTGGATGACGTTCCTGATCTTCCTCTGCCTCTGGGTTGCGGTGGCCAACCTGTGGCGGATCGCCGAGCTTCGGAAGTCCAGCAAGATGGCCTGGGGCGGGTTCATTGCCCACTTTGGCCTCGCCACGATGCTTGCTGGCCTGATTGTGAGCCGAGGATTTGAGCGCAAGGAGCAGATCTTTGTGATGGATGGTCAGCCGGCCCGAGGTCTGGACTACCAGTTCACCTATAAGAAGTTCCTGAAAGAGGACCTCAACGACCGCAACAACGAGGTCCTGATCGATGTGGAGGGGCTTCAGCGCAAGTTCCTCGCGACTCCGGGTCTGTACTACACGAAGGGCGAGAACGGAGAGCAGAACGCGATGGTCTGGCCGCACATCGAGCGCCGCGCCACCCACGACGTTTACGTAGCGCTCCACGAGCCGGTGATCGACGCTTGGCCGGAGCCGATCTCCTTCAGGCCGGGCGAGACCAAAACGGCGAGCGACATCACGGTCAAGTACCTGCGGTTCCGGATGGACGGGCAGCCAGGAATGGTAGGAACCAAGTTCATCGCGGACGTCCAAGTGACCACGAAGGACGGCACCTTCACCGCGAGCCCCTCCATGGAAATGGTGCAGGGCGGGCCACCCCAGCCCAATCTGGCGCGGGTAGGCAACGACCTAGCCATCTCGATGATGGCGATGGACGCCGGGAACAAGTCCGCTTCCCTGCAGATGATGTTCGCGAAGCCGATCTTCCCGATCGAGGTGTTCTACAAGCCCATGACGGTCCTGGTCTGGGCCGGCGCGGGTATCTTGACCGTCGGCGGATTGATGTCCGCCCTTTACCGAAGGCGACGCCCGAAGAGCGCATCCGAGGATGGAACCTCCGATGCTTCGCCGGCGTCGATCACCACCGATGCGACTCTCCCAACTCCTCAAAGCTAAGCTCCACCACGCCCGCGTCACCTATGCGAACCCCGAATACGTGGGAAGCATCGAGATCGATCGCGAGCTGATGGAGCGCGTGGGCATCCAGGATGGCGAGTTGGTGCACGTTTGGGCGGTTGACGGAACCAGCCGGCTGACCACCTATGCATTCGCCGGGCCGCGCGGCGTGGTGGGTTTGAACGGGGGCGCCGCGCGGTTCTTTGCCGCGGGCGACCGCGTGATCATCGCGGCGTTCGATCTCGCAGACGAGCCGATCCTGCCCAAGATGGTGCTGCTGGACGAGAACAACCGGATCGTTCGGGACATGACGCCGTTTAGCGTGGTGGCCTAGTGGACCTCTCCAAGCTTCTGGAGGACTCGGGCGCGGTGCTGCGCGGGCACTTCAAGCTCAGCAGCGGCCGGCATAGCGACGTCTACTTCGAGAAGTTCCGCATGATCGAGCAGCCCGTGGTCTTGACTGCCCTGTGCAAGGAGATCGCGGAGCGCTTCTCTGGCCTGGGGATCGAGTTGGTGGCCGGCCCCACCACCGGGGGAATCATCATCGCCTTCGAAGTGGCCCGACAGATGGGGGTCCCGGCCGTGTACGTGGAATCGGAGAACGGCAGGAAGACCCTCCGGCGCGGAGCCCAGATTCCGGACGGGGCAAAGGTGCTGGTGGTGGACGACGTGCTGACCACCGGGCTCTCCGTGCGAGAGACGCTGGACGTGGTCCGCGAGTTTGGCGGCACGCCGGCGGGCGTAGGACTGCTGATCGATCGGGCGGAGAGCCCGATCGACTTCGGAGTTCCGATGTTTGCCTCGTACAAGGTGCAGGGGCAGACCTTCGCCCCAGACGAGATTCCGGATTGGCTGGCGGCGGTCCCGGTCACGAAGCCCGGCACGCGAGCGGCCTAACCCTTCTCCGGCCATCGCTGTCATCCCGAGCCAGAGCGAGGGATCTGCTCCCGCACTCAGAGCGTCCGGCCCAAGCAGATAGATCCCTCCCTCGTCGGGATGACAAAGCGCTCAGGCCCGTCCTCTTAAAGCAATGAAGCCCCGAACGGCTTGCCGTTCGGGGCTTCGGTGGGTTGCGTTCGCGTTACTCTGCGCTTTCGGCGGCAGGAGCGGATCGCTCGGCTCGGTCGCCACGATCTTCGTAGCTGCGGGGAGCGTAGGAGCGCTCACGTCGCGGCTCTCGTCGCTCGGCGGACATCTCTTGCACCGCGAACGGCAGGAGGGCCATCTCGCGAGCCTTGCGGATCGCGCTGGCGATCATGCGCTGCTGCTTGGCGGTGTTGCCGGTCTGGCGAGCGGGCAGAATCTTGCCACGATCGTTCAGGAAGCGGCGAAGGATGTTCACCTCTTTGAAGTCCACCGTGTCGATCTTGTTGATCGTCAAATAGCTCACCTTGCGGCGGCGCTTGGCGCGCACACGCTGGGTGGGATCGAGCGCATCCTTGTCGCTCCGGGGACCGGACCTCGAGCCTTGGTCTAAGGCAGAACCGGAAGTCCCCGTGCTCTGCGGCCTGTTAAAATCTTCACTCATCTTGGTTTCACGGCCGCTCTCGGAGCGGCAACCTAGGATTATGGCACTCTAGGCTGCCGCTTTGCCCGATTCGCGGATGGTCTCTTCTACTGCTCCGACTCGCGAGCGTAGAAGGGGAGTTCCTGCCGGAACGCAGGGCTGTTTTCCCAGCTCGCTTCGGCAAGGCGATGCGAGCGCGGCAGCCGGAGCTGAGAACCGACGGTAAGGCCATCCAGCTGGGACGGCATCACGCTTCCATCTCCGGCCAGGGTGGCCAGGATGTCTCCATCCTGGATCACCACCCGGCCGTTTTCGGTAGGCACCAGGTCGCGAAGTCCTTTCTGCACGGGAATCCTCCAGGTTCGAGGCCCGTCTACGCGAGGGTCTCGGGAGATCACCAGGATCGTCGACGACCCTTCACGGCCCAAGTAGACCGAGCCATCGCCGGCCACCCGGAAGAGTGGCTTGGCCTCGCTTCCGTCTAGGAGTGGAGGCAATGCCCGTCTTGTGAAGGACCGGAGCCCCTCGTTGTACGAGTCCATCCATCCGAGGCTGCCATCCAAAAGGACAGGCCCGCCGCTGACTGGGTCGTAGGCCATGGCTTCGGGACGGCGGCTTAGCGGGACCGTCGATGTCGAGCCTCGAAGCGCGTCGAAGCGGGTGAGACCGTTGTCCGACATGGCGTAGACCGTCGGCTTCGTGCCTCCGGCGAGCAAAGATCGGATTCCGGGCCTCTCGAAGAGGAGGGTGTGGATTCCGGTCTGAAGGTCAACCCGGTAGACCTTGCCGGTCCGCGTTGCGTACAGCGCGCCGAATTCGAAGACGTCGTAGGTCCAGTCCACAATCGGCTCGCGGGGGGTGAACGCGAAGGTGGACGGCACCTGGCGGGCTTGGTCCGTGAAGTGCCACGGGAGGTTGGTCACGATGGTCGGGATCGGCTCCAGCGAGCCTCCCGGCTTGAAGGCGTACTCGTACCAGCCGGCAAAGCACGGAAGGATGGAGTGCACGCCATCGATCCAATAGCGGGTCTTGCTGTCCGGCCCCGCTCCAAATTCGGCATGCGTCAGTTGGCCGTACTGCCAAGTAGTTAGGGTCAGGTTCCGGGTGTTCCGGTAGTCGATGCTACCGTTGCTTTGGTTGTTCTTGTCGCCCTCGTCGGTGGCCGGGTCGATGATGCGGAGGCGCTTCGGAGAGCTGTTGTAGTCGTATCCCGCCAGAACTACGGCATGTCCGCCATCCCGAACCCAGCGATCCCCGTAAGGCGTCGGCAACAGATAATAAAATCCTACGCCCAAGCGGTTGACCGCCCCCACGTTGACCAAAGCCTTCAAGGTGTTGATCCCCCACTCCGAGCCGGCCCCGTAGGTTGTGTGGACCAGCAACTTGCTTGTGCGGCTGCTCATGAGGGAGGCCATGAAGCTGGACGAGCCGCTGGTTCCGGTGTAGGCGTCCGTTCCCAGGAGGACGCCGAGGAGCATGATGTTGGACCAGATTTGGGTGTCCCCGTAGTTGTCCATGAGGCCCATGGCGGACATCCCATGTTCATCCATGTACTCCATCACGTCGTTGTAGCTGGTAGGTACGCAGTACATCTTGCCCTTGTTGGGCAGGTCGTTCCACTTCTGATCGAAGTCCCGAAATCCCGTCCTGACCCGGGCTTGGGCAGGCACCGACACGGAAAGAGCCAGACATCCGGCAAGTAAAAGTGCACGCTTCTGCATTGATCGTGTGCTCATAGAACCTACAGGGTAGCGGAGCAACCTAAGGAGACCCTCGTCAACTACCAAGATCGGAAGGTATTGCACCCATCAATACGATTTTTGCCCATCCATCCGGCCTACCCGAGTTAGAATGGTTGGACTGACACTGGGCTTTTTTCATTGCGCTAGCCTTAGCTAGTGGGCATTTCTATCCATGCAGAACAGTCGGATCTTCCCAGCTTCCCTCGCCCAGCCACCCGAAGTACGCACGAGTGGGAGTTTTGGCACGAGCGAAGAGCGTCTCGAGTGGGTCCAGCCACGCGACCTTTGGCAAGCCCTTCTCTATCGTTGCGGCGGCACGTTCCGCCTTCAGGGAACGGCGACGCCTTTTTCGGCCTTCGACCTCATCATCGTCCCTCCGGGGTCTCGCTGCTCCGTCGCGTTTGCGGACGAAGGTCCGTGGGTGTACGACTTCTTCGGGTTCAGTCCGGTGGAGGACACCCGAGACCTGGTGGGGCTTCCCTTCCTAAGTCCGCTGGGAGACGAGGGCCTCTTCTGGGACCTGAACTTCCGGCGGGCCTTGAGCCGAGTTCAATTCAGCCGCACGAGCATCGCCTCGGTTGCCGCGGCGTTGCTCTGGGCGGTCGCGGTGCCCGAGTCGGCTCTGCAGCGCAATCCTTACCTGGAAGAGGCAGAGCGGCAGATCAACGCCGACCTTGCCGGCGATCTGAGAATCAGCCATCTCGCCCGGAAACTGAACATCAGCCAAGCTCAACTGACCCGCATCTTCCTGGCAGAGTCGGGCCGAACCCCCCACCAGTACGTGTTGGAGCTGCGGGCCAAGCGAGCCCAGGACTTGCTGGCGGGCACCACCCTACCGATCAAGCAGGTGGCGGCTCAGTGCGGGTTTCCGGACCCGCACGCGTTCGGGCGCTTCGTGCGCGCTCGGCTCGGAGCTTCCCCCCGCGCGGTTCGAGCGGGGCAGCAAACCATCGACATCTACCGGGTCGAGGAGTACCGGCGACTGGGGATGTCCATCGCCCTGCCCTCGCAACCTAGCGGGGAACCTAGCGCCAAGGGGTAAAATCGCCGTAGTACTCCCTAGGAGATGATTTTTTGAGTTCTCGCCCAAACTCGGCGACGGTTCTTGCCACGCCGCCTCAGCCCAAATCAAACCCGCTACCGAGTGAGCGACTGTCGTCTGAAGATTGCCTTGAGCTCTTCCGACAGCTCTACCTTGCCCGCTACTTCGACGTGCGTCTCATCAAGGAGAAGAAGCGCGGCCGCCTACGGGGAACGCTGTATTCCTCCCACAACCAGGAGGCGATCCTAGCAGGATCGCTTTTTGGTTTGAAGGGCACGGACTGGATCTCCCCGATCCACCGAGACATGCCGGCCTTCTTCATGAAAGACCTGCGCGCGGGGTGGCGGAACCCGGACCGGATCGGCATGAGCATCGAACAGGTTTGCTCCCAGGTCTGGGGTAAGTCGGATTCGCCGGGAAGGGCGCGGGACAACTGGAGCCACATCGGCAGCAAGTCCAAGCGGATCATCCACTCCACCTCGATGCTCGCCGGCACGATCCCGGTCGCCGCGGGCGTCGTGTACGCAGACCGCCAGGATGGCGGGGATAGCGTGGTCCTCACCTACAACGGCGAAGGCTCCACCGCGCAGGGCGTGTTCCACGAAGCGATCAACTTTGCTGCCGTCCACAAACTTCCGGTGGTGACGATCATCGAGAACAACCAGTGGGCCTACGGAACCCCCAACGAGTTGGGCTACCCAGGCGTCGACTTCGCCCGCCGAGCCGACGGCTACGGCATCCCCGGGCTCATTGCAGACGGCCAGAACGTATTCGACGTGTACGACAAGGTGACGGAGGCGGTGGAATACGCCCGGTCTGGCAAGGGCCCCAGCATCGTGGAGTGCAAAACCTTCCGCGCCTACGGCCACGGCGACCACGACGACGACCGCGCCAACAAGTATCGGGACCCCGAAGAGATCAAGCGAGGCCGCGAGCGCGACCCGATCGCGGTCTGCCGCCGGATCCTAACCGATCGCGGCATCCTGCCCAAGGAACTTCAGGACAAGTACATGGCCGAGGGTAAGAACGCCGCAGACGCAACCAACGAGGATTTCCCTCCCGACGTGGTCGAGTTCCTGAACGAGGGAATCGAGTTCGCCCTGAAGTCTCCGCTGCCAGAGGCCTCGGAAGGCGCCCGCTGGGTCTTCAAGGAGCAGGCATGAGCGTTCTCGACGCCCCAACCGTGATCAAGAAGAACTACTTGACCGCGATTAAAGAAGCCATCTTCGAGGAGATGCAGGCGAATCCGGACATGCTCTGCATCGGCGAAGACATCGGCGCGCTTGGAGGAGCTTTCGGCGTGACCGAAGGCGTGCTTGCGCGCTTCGGCCGCGAACGGGTTATCGATGCTCCGATCTCCGAGGCCGCGATTATCGGCACCTCGGTTGGCATGGCCCTCAACGGCAAGACCGTGATGGCCGAGATGCAGTTCATCGACTTCATCTCTTGCGGATTCGACCAGATCGTCAACAATATGGCGACCTATAGCTACCGCACCGCAGGCGAGGTCAACCTCCCGATTCTGGTGCGGGGCCCGGCCGGAGCCTACGGCGGCGGCGCGCTCTATCACAGCCAGATGAACGAGGCGTGGTTTGCCCACTCCCCCGGTTTGCAGGTGGTCTGCCCTAGCACCCCAAGCGACGCAAAAGGCCTGTTCAAGGCGTGCCTCCGATCCGGCAACCCAACGATCTTCTTCGAGGTCAAGGAGCTCTACCGAAAGCGTGAGATCGAGGAGTACCTGCCGGAGGGCGACTACACCGTGCCCCTGGGCAAGGCCGCGATTCGGCGGGCGGGCGACGACATCACCTTGGTTAGCTACGGCCAGAACGTCTACCACTGCCTGCAGGCGGCGGACGAGTTGGCTACCCACGGCATCCATGCGGAAGTGATCGACCTTCGGTCGCTGGTTCCGCTGGACGAGGACACCATCTTCGAGTCGATCGCGCGGACCCACCGGGTCGTGGTGGTCAACGAGGCCCCGATGACCTGCGGTTTCGCCGGCGAGGTGATCGCGCGAATTTCAGATAAGGCGTTCCACCATCTGGACGCGCCACCGGTACGGGTCACCCGTCTGGATACCCCGGTGCCTTGGGTCAAGCCCCTTGAGCTTCACGTCCTGCCGAGCGTCGAGAAGATCGTTTCGGCGGCCATGCGCACCGTGCGATTCTAGGACCTTTGCCGTGAAATACCAGCAGAGGTTCTGCTATCCTTTTGCGCATGACTCGGACTCGCCTTGGGGTAGCCGCTCTCGGTTGCATGCTTCTTGCGGGGATCCAACTCGTGATCGCCCAGAAGTCGGACCCGACCTTGGCCAGCGTGCGAGGGCAACTGATTCGCGCCGCCAGCGGCAAGATCCTGGTCGGCGCCAACGACGGCTCGGTGGTCGGATTCGACTCCGCGTCCCAGGCCTTTGAGTTTCGCTACGTTGGAACGGGCGATGGCCCGGTGGTCGATCTTTGCTACTACAGCGGTCGCCCCTGGTGGACGCGCACCAAGAGCCGGATCGTCAATACGGTTGAACTAAAGACGGGCAAGCCGATCACCTACGACATGGAGGCGTTCGGCATGAAGGGCGCGATCAAACGGATCGGCGTCTTCTTCGGCTACATCCTGGTCTCCGGCGACTCCGAGTCCTTTGTGATCGACCCGGGCGTAGCCACGGTGATGCCGCTGAAGGACGTGCTGCCCGCCAACGTTTGGCAGCGAGTCCAGTTCGGCACGGTGGTCTCCACCTGGTACCGCAACAAGAAGGGCAGGGCGGAAGGCTCGTTGGTGAGCGTTGTTCGAGTGGCGCAACGAGACAAACCAGACGCCAAGACCGGGCTGAAGGAAGTCGCCCAGTTCAACGCTTGGAGCACCGGCTTCGGCAAGAACGGCAAGGAGACCTACACCAACCTCGGGGGCCCAACCGCCAAGTACGTCCAGTTCGACGAGGTCGAGGGGCCGCGCGTGCAGTTCAAGCTCGGCGCAATGGACGTGGACCTTCCCTACGCGGCGGCGCGACTGGACAACGTGCTGATCAGCAGCGAAGGCATCGTCTCCATCGACGAGGACGTGATCCACGTTGCCCCGGTCTCGGAGAAAGGCTGGGTCCCGGAGGACATCGTCCCGGGTATCCCGCCCCGTCGCGCCCAGTTGGCGGCAGCGTTCGGCGCGAACCTCTGGATGTTCCGCGATGGCAAGCTCATGAACGTGAGCCTCGAAGACGGCAGCACCGACGTCTATGTGCCGATGGGCAAGGCGCCCACCGTGGTGGCGCTGGCGGCAGACGAAGAGGGCGCGTGGATGTTGACCGACCAGGGCGTGATCTCGGCCACGACCGACCTGCCGACGGTTGCCGGGGCGATGAAGTTCCTCCAGTACGAAGCGGGGGCCAAAACCACCAAGCCTAAGAGCGCGGACGCAATTCGTCTGGGCAAGGCGATCGACCGCGTCAAGGCGGGAAGCGTCAAGCTAACCGGGGCCGGCATCGAGCCGATTCGGCAGTTGTTCAAGGAAGCCAGTCTGCCCTATAAGCCGGAGAACTTCGCCCGGACGAAGGCGCTGGAGAAAGTCGACGAGCTACGGTACGGCGATTTGGTCCAAGAGGGGTCGGTGACGCGGCTTTACGTGGGGAACGGCACCTCGGTGCAGTGGGTGGACGGAAAACTGATGCCCATGCCGCTTTCGGCGGGTGCCGACACTCGCGTGCTTCGGCTGCTCTCGAACACGCCTCCCGTCACCCGCCCGGTCTACAACGGGGGTTACGGCGAGTACGACGCAGACCCCCAGCGGTTCAAGTTTGGGGGCGAGAGAGGCTCCATCAAGTTCGACCCGCGGAGCCCGTACGACAAGCCCTTTGACGATCGGACCCGTGCCATGAAGGCTGAAATGGAAAGCTGGCTGGGCGTGCCCTACCGGATGGGCGGAAACGGGCGATCCGGAATCGATTGCTCGGGGTTCGTTCAGAAGGTCTACTCCACCCTTGGTATCCGGCTTCCTCGGCACTCTCAAGACATGAAAAGCTACGGTCGTTCAGGCGGAGATAGCCTTCGCTATGGTGATGTAATTGTGATCAGGAAGCCCAACCGGCACGTCATGATCTACGTCGGCAACGGTCAAATCTTCGAGGCGACGCCTAGCGAAGTGCAGATTACGAGAAACCTTGGCAGAAGCTATCGAGAAGGGTGGGTTCGGCGCTTCCTCTAGGGCGGTATCATGTTCCGTTGGTCGCGGGGCGTGGCGCAGCTTGGTAGCGCACCTGCTTTGGGAGCAGGGGGCCGTCAGTTCGAATCTGACCGCCCCGACCACTTTCCTTTAGTCCTGGGCGATGTCCGTCCGGAACTGCATGCCCTCGAACGAGATGGCTCGGACGCCCCCATAGGCTTGGGCGCGCGCTTCCGACACACTTGGGCCGACTCCGGTGACCCCGAACACGCGGCCTCCCGAGTTCACGAGTTGGCCCTCCAGCATCGCCGTTCCCGCGTGGAACAGGCTGGCTCCGCCGAGGTCTCCGATCTGGATCGGGTGCCCTTTGCTCGGGGTCCCCGGATAGCCCCCGCTTGCCACCACTACCGTCACCGCCGCGTTGTCCAGAACCTCGATCTCTGGAATCGGCTCCGCGTTGGCGCAAGCTAGGAGCGCGGCGTAGAACCCGCCACCCAGCCGGGCCATGACGCTTTGGGTCTCTGGGTCTCCGAAGCGCACGTTGTACTCCAGGCAGTAGGGGACGCCCTCCTGAACCATGAGGCCGCTGAAGAGGGTGCCCCGGAAGGGGATGTTGCGGCGATCCAGGGCCTTCAGAATTGGACGAACCGCCCGTTCCTCGACCTCGCGGACGAGGTCTTCGGACACCCAGCCGACGGGGGAGACGCTTCCCATCCCACCGGTGTTGGGCCCCTCGCCGCCGTCGAAAATCCGCTTGTAGTCTTGGGCTACCGGAAGACTCAGGATCTCGCCCTCGCTGCAGAGGGTGAGCAGGCTGAACTCACGCCCGGTGAGTCGATCCTCGATCACAACCGTGGAACCGGCCTCGCCAAGTTCCTTGCGCTCCAGCATGGAGCGGACGGCTTCCTCCGCCGCCTCCAGAGAGTCGCAAACCACCGCGCCCTTGCCGAGGGCATTCCCGCTGGCCTTCACCGCGACCTGGAAGCCCGCGCCGTACCGCTCCCGCACGTATTCCAGGGCGGGCTCCGGCTCGGTGAAGGTCTCGAACGCGGCGGTGGTCACGCCCGCCTGCTCCATCATCGCCTTGCTGAAGGCCTTGCTGGCCTCAAGCTGCGCGCCGTCTTGGTCTGGCCCGTAGACCGCAAAACCCTTGCGCCTTAGGGCGTCTGCGAGGCCGAGTACCAGGGGATCTTCAGGCCCGACCACTACCAAGTCCGGGTTCAGGCGCTGAACCGTGCGAAGGGTTCCGAGCACATCGGTAGCGTTACCGGCATGGCACTCAGCGATCTGGGAGATCCCCGGATTCCCCGGCATACAGTGGACCTGAGCCTCCTGGGCGAGCTTCCAGCACAGGGCGTGTTCGCGGCCACCCGATCCGATGACGAGGACGCGCGGCATCAAAAGTCGTCGCCTCCGCCCAGGTGGAGGTTGCGGTAGCGCATGTAGGCGGGCTGGAAGCCGAGGACGGCGGTGCCGGTGGGACCGTTGCGATGTTTTGCCACAATGATTTCCGCCTGCTCCACGTGGTCGGGATCGGGCGGGATGTCTCCGGCCTTACGATCGCGGGCTTTGTAGTAGTCCTCGCGGTGCAGGAAGAGGACGACGTCCGCTTCCGCCTCGATAGAGCCGGATTCGCGGATGTCGGCGAGGGTCGGGCGCTTGTCGTCGCGGTTCTCAAGTTGGCGGTTCAGCTGGGCCAGCGCGACGACCGGCACCTTAAGCTCCTTAGCGAGGTTCTTGAGGCCGCGCGTGATCTCGGCGACTTCCTGCGCGCGGTTCTCGATGCGGCGCACAGAACCCATCAGCTGGAGGTAGTCCACCACAACCATGGAAAGGCCGCCGTTGGTGGCGAGGCGGCGAGACTTACCCCGGACCTGCACAGAGTTCACGTCGGTCGAGTCGTCGATATGGATCGGAAGGTCGGTGAGGACCTCGCAGGCGTCCACCAGCTTCTGATAGGTGTAGATCGGGATGTCTGGGTTGCCGAAGACGGACGAACTGATGCCGCTGACCATCGCGATCATGCGCTTCACCAACTGCACGCCGGTCATTTCCAAGGAGAAGATCGCGACGTTGCCCTTGCCCTGCCGCGCGGCGTTGAGGGCCAGGTCCAGCATCAGAGCGGTCTTGCCCATGGCGGGCCGGGCTCCCATGATCACGAGGTCGCCGGGGAAGAAGCCGTTGGTGATCTTGTCCAGCTCGGTGAACCCGCTCGGGACTCCGCGAATCGGCTCTCCGGTGGAGATGACCTTGTCGACTTCGACAAAGAACTCGGTGGCCAGCTTGGAGACGTGCTCGAACTCTTTGCCAAGCTGCTTCGCTCCGACTTCGAAGAGGGCTTTCTCGGCTTGGTCGACCTTCTCGTTCGCGGTGACGCCGTCCGATTCGTGGACGATGCCGACGATCTTCCGGCCCGCATCTTCTAGGTTTCTAAGGACAGACTTGTCCAGAACGATCCGCGCATAGTGCATCCCGTTGGCCGGACTGGGCACGTACTCGGCGAGTTGCAGGAGGTAGTCGAGGCCGCCAACGTCTGGCAAAGACTCCCGGTCTTCCAGCGACTGCTTCATCGTGACGATGTCGATCGGCTGGTTCCGGCGCACGAGCTCCGCCATGGTGCGGAAGATCTCTCGGTGGGCGGGCCGGTAGAAGTCGTCGTCGTTGAGGATCTCCGCGATCTCCTGCGCGACGCGCCCCGAAAGGAGCATGGACCCGAGGGTGCTCATCTCGGCTTCGAGGCTGTGGAGGGGAACGAAATCTTCGGTACGCAAGGCCAAGGGGTGGGGTCTCCGGAGAATTCATTATGTCGCTTCCCGACCCACCTGCGGAGCGTCGCCAAAGTGTTTTTGGGAGGGCGCGGCTACACTGGAGCCATGGATTTTGGGATCGCGGGCAAGGTGGCAATGGTGGCGGCAGGAAGCAAGGGAATCGGCCTTGCCATCGCCAAAGCGTTGGCGGCGGAGGGTTGCCCCGTATCGATCTGCGGACGGACGGAGGAGACTCTGGAAGCGGCCGCGGTAGAGATTCACGAGGAGACTCGGACCTACGTGGTGGACGTTGCGATCGAGGAAGACCTGGCTTGGTGGTTCGAGCAAACCGAGCAGGATCTAGGCCCTGCCAGCATCCTGGTGACCAATACCGGCGGCCCCCCTGCCGGGCTTCTCTCGGACCTGGAGGATGAACAGTGGCAGGCGGGCTTCGATGCCACCCTCATGAACGTGGTACGGATGGTGCGGCATGCCGAGGGCGGCATGAAAGCCGCCGGCTGGGGCCGAATCGTCCACCTCACGTCCTTGGTTGCCAAGGAGCCGGTTCCGGTGCTTGCGATCTCCTCCACCCTGCGCAGCGGCCTCATGGCGCTGACGCGCCTCCAGTCCACCGAGTTGGCGCCCCACGGGATCACGGTGAACTCGGTACTGCCCGGCCACACCCTGACCGATCGCCAGCGCCACTTGGCCGACCTGCGCGCCGACCGGGAAGGACTTACCCCCGAAGAGGTCCTGCGACGCCAGGGCGCGGAGGTGCCGGTGGGGCGTCTCGCAACCCCGGATGAGATCGCGGCGGCGGTCGCTTTCCTCTGCTCTGGGCCTGCTTCCTATGTGACGGGCACCAGCTTGCTGGTGGATGGCGGACTGACCCGCGGGCTGGGCTAGCGGGCCAGTTCCTGCATTCAGTCCAGCATCCCGCTCGAGAAGGCGCCAAGGGCGACGGGCTCGAACTCAAACCGGGGCAAGGGGACGTCGCCGAAGTTCAGTTCCACCAGCGGGCGGATGATCTGTTCGGTCATGACCGAATCTGCGAGCTCCTTGCGGATGGACTCGAGTTGGAGGAGGAGGACCTGCAGGTGGACCTTGCCGAGGGCGAGCGAGCCGACCCGTCGGCCCTCGTCGGTGGTGAGGGTCTGTCCCAGGATGGCGCGGGCGATCTCGCGGTTGTGGAACTCGATAGCCTCCAGGAAGCCAGCGGAGGGCTCGGAGCTGCCGCCCAAGGTCTCGACCTCCATCTCCTTGGGAAAGACGATCGACTTGCGGGTCGCCAGGTTGTCGAGCGCCGCCAAGAGAGCGGAGCGGTCGTCCGGGCTGGTGCCCGCCTCAAAGCGGCCCAGGAGGGTGGGCAGGCCGAGCCGGTCGAGGTAGGTTCGCCAAGCGGTGAGCAGGTCTGCCTTCGCCCTCCAGTGGGGGTAGGCGGCTTCGAGGTCGCTACGGCCCTTCGGCTTTCCGTACTGGGGGCGGTTTCCGTAGATTACGAACTTGGCCGGATCGAGCGAGACCGGGGCTTCGCCGGGGATCTCCAGGCTGAGTTGCCGGATCCGTCCAAACGAGTCGACCTCCATGCCGAAGAGAGAGGGGTCCTTGGGCCGGACGGTTTTGAGCCACGTCCGCCCGTTCCTGAACTCAAACAGCTTTTCCTGGATCGACCAACCCTTTGCGAACGCGTCCATTACGCCATGCAGGATGGTCGTTGGCGATCCCTCCATCCGGGCGAACGCCTCCTCAATGAACTCGGCCGCCGGTTCCCCGCCCGGTCGGGGGACGATGCGGTAGGGGGCGGCGACCGTCCCAAGCCGCTTGATGGTTAAGGCGGTTTGAACCATTGCGTCCGCCTGCATCTGGTCCAGAGCAGCGGGAGGCAGCCCGCCGGGCGCTCCGCCGGGGGACTCGTAGGCCTTGCGATCGGCCCAGGAAAGCTGAGGGGTCTGTTCGGGTGCGGGCCGACGGGTGCGGCGAGCGAAGAGCTTAAGCATCAAAGCTTTGTAGTGTCGCAACAAGTATGTCAACTTGCGAAACGTTTCTCAAAGCTCCAAAAGGTAAGAAATTATCCCGAAAATGGTGCTAACAGATCGAGCGAAGACGCGCTAATCTTAAGTAGTCGAAACGATTCGACTCGCCCGATCGGGCGAGCTATGTCCAAAGGAGGACACCAGCCATTATGAAACGAGCATTTACGCTAATCGAGCTCCTCGTTGTTATCGCGATCATCGCGATCCTAGCCGCCATCCTGTTCCCCGTCTTCGCCCAGGCCAAAGAAGCCGCGAAGAAGACCCAGGATCTGTCCAACACCAAGAACCACGCTACGGCGACCTTGATGTACAGCAACGACTACGACGACATGTTCCCCCGACAGGTCTACAAGCGACCCGGAACCGCCATCGGCGGATGGAACACCCCCTTCACCTGGCGAGAGGCCATCATGCCCTACGTCAAGAACGGTGAGCAGACCTACAGCGACGGATCCAACTCCGTCAAGCTGGCCCAGGGCGGAATCTGGGACACCCCGGCCAAG
>JBGSIJ010000075.1:0-22730 GCA_041742595.1 Fimbriimonadaceae bacterium
CGGCCACGAGATCGCGGCCGCGTGCGGACAGCTCGCAGGGCAGCACGCGGGCCGCTTTGGCCGCAAACCCAAGGAGGGATCGTCATCCGAGCTGCGGCTCTCGCCTGCCTAGCTATGCTGGCGCTGGGCTGCGATGGCCCCCGCAACGCGGCGGACCAAGTGGGGAAGGGACCCAAGCCCCCGGCTCCCAGGGTGGAGGAAGACGACCGCAGCCTCCAGACCGGTTCCGGCGAAGCAACCCGCTACGACGAAGCCACTTCGAAAGTCCTTTACAAGGTGAGGTTCGAGAACTCACGGCTACAGTTCGACAAGGAAGGCGTGTTTGGGGGTTCGATGGAGAAAGTGTCTGGCGAGTGGTACGACGCCCAAGGGAAGCCGACGACCTTTCGGGGCGATGGAGCGGTTGCGGACAAGGCGAGCAGAAGGCTCGCCCTTCGCGGCAAAGTCGAGGTGAAGTCGGCAGAACCGCGGGCTTCGATGACGGCCGCCGAAGTGGTGTGGGACTCCAAGCGTCAACGAATCGAGGCCAAGGGCAACGTGACCTTTGAGAACGACACGTACACGCTTGGCCCGACCGACGAGGTGTGGGCCACCCCGAACCTCGGTACCATCGCGAGCCCGGGAATGTTCAAACCATGAAACGATCTAGCTGGATTCTAGTTGCGGCGGCGCTCGCCGCCTTGGCGGCCGCCCAGGGCGCCAAGACGGCATTCCGGTCAAAAGACGGATCGGCCTCGCTCGCCCCGATCGGCCAGTTCCGGATTAGCCAGAAGAAGCAGCAGCTCCAGTTCACTGGCAAGGGCCCGGGCCTGGTGGGCATCTTCAACGAGCTGGAAGTAAGGTCCGGGCAAATGGACGGCCTCGCAGAGCGCGTGGGCAACCGGTTCTCCCTCCTGCAGATGTCCACCGAGGGGGCAACCAACACCGTCTACACGCAGGCTAAGAACGAGGGCACCCTCACCTCGGTGAGCGCGGGAATCCTGTACAAGACGGCGGGCGCGCTCGACACGGTTGCGCTGGCCGGGGACGTGACCCTCACCTCGGCGGAACCGGTTCTCGCCCGCAACCTGAAGATGGTGGGCCGCACCGCGCAGCTCTCGCTGGACCCCAAGTTGCCGGGCCGCAAGCGGCTCCGGCGGGCCGTTTTGGAAGGTCCGGTCAAGATCGAGTACCGCCAGGGTGCTAAGGGCAAGGTCCAAGCTTCCACGATCGATGCGACCGGGTCTCGCCTCGTTTACGTGGCTACCGGGGATCGGGCTGAGATGTCCCTAAGCGGGAACGTCAACATCGTCGGCGACGGGGACGCCTTCTCCGGCACCGCCGAAGCCAACGAGGTGGTCGTCCGCTTCGACGCCGAGGGCCTGGTTGAGGAAGTCGAGATGAAAGGGGAGCCCACCCAGACCCTTCTGAACCAGAAGAAGAAGGGGAACGGTTGAGGATCCGCGCCGAGAACCTGGAGAAATCGTACCGAGGTCGCCTCGTCGTTGCGGGCGTCTCGATCGAGGTCTCCACGGGCGAGATCGTGGGCCTGCTCGGGCCCAACGGGGCCGGCAAGACCACGACGTTCTACATGGCCACCGGCCTCGTTCGCCCGAACGCCGGCAAGGTCTTTCTGGACGATCGCGATATCACGGGCTGGCCCATGTACAAGCGGGCGCGCGCCGGAGTGGGCTACCTTCCGCAGGAAGCCAGCGTGTTTCGCAAGCTTTCGGTGGAGGACAACCTGCGGCTTGTGCTTGAACTTGCGGGCCGGAGCCGAGCGGAGCAGAAGGCAAAGATTGCCGAGTTGGCGCACGAGCTGCACATCGAGCGAATCCTCGACCGCAACGGCAGCGTGCTCTCCGGTGGCGAGCGCCGCCGCGTGGAGATTGCCCGCGCCCTGGCCCTCGAGCCCAAGTTCATCTTGCTCGACGAGCCGTTCACCGGCATCGACCCGGTTACGATCGAGGAGATCCAAGAGATCATCTTCCGACTCCGCGACCGGGGAATCGGAATCCTCATCACCGACCACAACGTGGCGGCGACCCTGCGGATCACGAACCGGAACTACATCCTCGTCGATGGCAAGATCATTCGGTCTGGCACCGCCAGCGAGATCGCCAACGACCCCGCGGTGCGCCGCAACTACCTGGGGCAGCAGTTTGGAACCGAGACGCCCTGGGACGCTCCGCCCGATATGGAGCCCGAGGCTTGAAGCGCCTAGACCGGCTGGTTCTTTCCGAGCTGCTGGGTCCGTGGGCCTTTGGGGTGGCGCTCTTCTCTTCGCTCCTTCTCGCCGCGACTTACCTGGGGCGAATCGCCGAGTACGCGGTTCGGGGAGTCCCTCCAACGGTGCTTGGAGAGCTGGCGTTTCTGCTGCTTCCGGCGATCTTGGTGCAGACGTTCCCGATGTCCATGCTCCTGTCCTCGCTCCTGGGCTTTGGCCGGTTGAGCGGGGACAGCGAACTGGTGGCCCTCCGCGCCGCCGGCGCCAGCCTGCCTCGCATCCTCCTGCCGGTGGCGGGAATGGCGGTGCTGGTCGCGGTGGTCGCGTTCATGGCGAACGAGAACCTCGTTCCCCGCGCGGCGAAGCGTAGCGAGGCGCTGATGACCGGCCTCGCCCGCACGATGGATTCCAAGGACTCCGACCCGGTCACGCTCACGCAGTTCGATAAGGGACAGCTCACGTCTCTCATTTTTGCGAGGAACGTCAGCCCGATGGCCCGCACGCTGGAAGGGGTCACCATCGTTGCCTACGAGAAGGACGGCACCGAGTCCTTCGTGCTCTTCGCCAAGGAGCTGGAGTATCGGAACGAGGACGACTGGCGGGTGCGCGGCGGGGCGACCCTCATCGACCGCTCGATGAAGACCCGGCTTCAGCTCGAAGGCGACGCTTGGCCGGACCAGGTTCCCAAGATCACCCTGAACCCCGGCGACATCCTTGCCCGGAACCTCAAGTCGTTCGACGCGCTGAGCATGGGCGAGATCAAGGAGCGCATCAGGAAGGGCATCGAGAACCAGACCCTCAGCAAGAAGAACGTCCGCAACATGGAGTACGGCTACTGGAACAAGATCGCCTTGCCCTTGGCGGCGGTGGTGTTCGGGTTGCTCGGAGGGGCGCTGGGGGTTCGGTCGCACCGTACGCCGGCGGCGGCCGGGTTTGCGTTGGCGGTGGCGATCATCTTCGGCTACATCACCCTGGCCAACTTCATGAACGTTTGGGCGCTCAACGGGGCGATCCCACCCTACGTAGCGAGCTTTCTGCCCTTGCTAATCGGCGGGTTCGCCGCGACCGTCATAATCAAGCAGAAGAACGCGTAATCTCACGTGGTAACCACCGCCCTGTTTTTGACGGCGATCGTTCTGGCAGGCATCGCCATCGCGGTCATCGCGGACAACCTCGGACGCAAGCTCGGGAAGAAGAGGCTCCACTTTCGGGGGCTCCGCCCGCGGCACGTCGCCACGATTTCGACCGGCTTTGTGGGCGCGCTTGTTTCGATCTTGACGATCGGTCTCGTCTCCCTTGCCAGCCAAGACGTGCGCAAGTGGATCGTAGAGGGCCAGCAAGCGATCCAAGACGTGGAGAGGCTCCGGGCCCAGGAGCGGACTCTGAACGAGCGGGTGGAAGGTTTGGACACCCGGGTCCTCGACCTGAACAAGACCATTGAACGCAAAACCAACGAAGAGCGGTTAGCCACCGCGAAGCTCAAGGCCGAGACCCTCCGCCTCGCCGAGATGCGCACCCGGCTCGCGGCGGCAACTTCGCGATCCCAGCGGCTGCAGGCCCAAGCCTCGAGGTTGACCGGAAACCTCTCGCGGCTCCAGCGGGATGTCCGCCGCCAAGGCTCCCAGCTTGCCGGCGCCCAGCGAGACCTCAAGACGACCCAGGCGGGCGCTAAGCGTGCCGCGGCCGCCCTGAAGCAGGCTCAGTCCGACTATCTGGACCTCGTGGCCAACCGGGACTCCCTGGACAAGGAACTGGTCAAGCTGGAGGCGAACGTCTCCGCCCAGACCGCGGAGGTTGCGCGACTGTCGGGGGAGAAGGACACCCTCTCCAAGGACTTTGCCGCCGCCCAGGCCCGGTACGAGCTGGCGCGCCTGGCCTACGAGAAGGACTTGGACGGACTCCGCGGCGACCTGCTCTCCGCCCAGAACGAACTGAAGCAGCAACGCGACCTCCTGGGCGAAGTGGGGCGGATCCTCCAGCAGAACCGAGATACCTCACGCCTCAGTCCGATGATCTTCCGCTATCGGGAGGAGCTGGCTCGCGTGCCCATCGATGCCTCTCGCACGGTCGCCGAAGCCCGGAAGCTCTTGGAAGACCTCCTGTTGCGCAGCCGCCAGCTGGCCCGAACCCGGGGCGCTCGCCAAGACGACTCCCCCGCCGGACTTTACGACATCGCCGACGCGAATGGCGGAGTGCTTAAGACCGCGGCGGACCAGGAAGAGGAGCTCGCCCGAACCATGGCCGGAAAGAACGAGCCGTTGGTCGTCATCGCTCGGTCTCGCGTGAACGCCTTCGCCGGCGAGTTCGTGTCGCTAGAAATTGGCGTGTTCCGGAACCCGCTGATCTACCGTGCCGGCCAGACGATTGCAGAGACTCGGGTGGATGGCAGGTTGTCCGAACAGGCGATTTTGAAGCAAGTCGACGACTTTTTGCAGAGCCAGATCCGGGCGGCCGTTCGCCGAGACGGGATGATCCCGCTGCAAGGGGAAGAGGAGTCCTTTGGGACCATTTCCCCACAGACGGTGATCGATCTTGTTAAAGAGTTAAAATCAGCAAGCAGAGTGGTGCGGCTCCTCGTGAAGGCGCGAGTGGCCACCCGCGCAGCCGACCAGCTGAACCTGCTGTTCGAGTACAAGTGAATGGAAAAAACGGTCCTTGCGATTGACCCCGGCACGAAGAAGTGCGGGATGGCGCTGGTCCGCCGCGGCGAAGCGGGCGGCCTAGACCTCCTCTGGAAGAACATCACCAGCGTGGAGGGTGTCCTTCCGAATCTCCACACCGCCTATGCGGTGCACCCGTTTTCGTTGGTGATTATTGGAGAGGGCACGAACTCCTCCACCCTGATCCGCAACATTCGCGAGCACCTTCCGGCCATGGGCACGCTGGTGGTCAACGAGCGGGACACCACCATGCAGGCGCGCGAGCGCTACTGGGAGCACCATCCCCGCAAGGGTTGGCGCAAGTTCCTGCCCAGCACGCTACAGGTTCCGCCGGAACCCGTGGACGACTTCGCGGCCCTCGTGATCGCCGAGCGCGTTCTCTTCGACCACTAGATCAGGACTGGATTAGTAGTGCCAGTCCACGTCGAGGGCCATCTTGGCGTGCTTCTCGATGAAGTCGCGGCGCGGCTCAACCTTGTCGCCCATCAGGCGCGAGAACATCTGCTCGATCTCCGCTTCGAACTCGCGGTCTAGCTTGACCTGGACCAGTCTGCGACCCGAAGGCGCCATCGTGGTTTCTTCGAGGTCGGAGGCGTTCATCTCGCCCAGACCCTTAAACCGGGTGACGGTGAAGTTCTTGCGCTTCAGGTTGCGGATAATCTCGTCCCGCTCCTGCTCGGTCATCGCGTAGTGGCGCTCGTTGTTTCCGACGCGCACGACGAAGAGCGGCGGCTGCGCCAGGTAGATGTTTCCGTTCTCCATCAACGGCCGCATGTAGCGGTAGAAGAAGGTGAGAAGCAGGGTGCGGATGTGCTCGCCGTCTACGTCGGCATCGGTCATGATGATGACCTTTCCGTACCGCAACTTGGAGATATCGAACTCGACTTCCTTCTTCTCTTTTCGCTCTCGGGTGCCTAGCTCGATGATCGTCTTGGTCGCCGCCGAACTGGCGCCATTCGCCAACGGAGGAGCCATGTCCAAGGCAGGCTGCGTATCCTCGTCCGGATCGTAGGGCTTGCGTCCAAAGGAGATATCGATCCCAACGCCGAGGGCGGCGATCAGGGCCTGGATTTCCTTGTTGTCTAGCGCCTTGTCCACGCGGGCGCGCTCCACGTTCAGGATCTTGCCGCGGAGGGGAAGAACAGCCTGGGTGAGACGGTCGCGGGCGGATTTCGCCGAGCCGCCGGCCGAGTCGCCCTCGACCAGGAAGATTTCGCACTCGTCGGGCTTCTTGCTCACGCAGTCGCTGAGCTTGCCGGGAAGACCAAAGCTGTCCATCGCGCTGCTGCGCTTAACCGCTTCGATCGCCTTGCGGGCGGCCTCGCGGGCCCGCTGGGCCAGCAACGCCTTGTCCATGATCCGCTTGCCCACGCCGGGGTTTTCTTCGAGGAACTGGGTCAGGCCTTCGCCAACCAGCGAGTTGGTAAGGCCCTGGATTTCCGGGGTGACCAGCTTGACCTTGTCCTGAGAGTTGTAGCTCGGGTTCTCCAGGCGGAGGGAGATCACGGCGGTGAGGCCCTCGCTGACGTCGTCCGAGGTGAAGTTGGTGTCCTTCTCCTTGAGGAAGTTCATCTTGCGGGCGTAGCTGTTGACCACGCGCGTGATGGCCGCGTTGAAGCCAGAGACGTGGGTGCCGCCATCCGGGTTGTGGATGTTGTTGGAGAACGCCAGAACCGTGTAGTTGTAGCCGTCGTGGTACTGGAGGGCCACCTCGATCTCGGTGTTCTCTTTGATCCGTTTGAAGTAGATGACCGGGTGCAGCGCATCCTTGCCCTCGTTGACGTCCTCGACGAGCTGCGGAATGCCGCGCTGGTAGAAGAAGGTCTCGGACTGATCGACATCCTGCTCGTCCACAAACGCGAAGGTGACCTTGGGGTTCAGGTAGGCCAGTTCGCGCATTCGGGACTTGATGATGTGCGCGTCGTACTCGGTGGTGGTGAGCACGCTGGCGTCGGCCATCCAGTGCTGCCGAGTTCCCGTTGCCTCGGAAACGCCGATTTCTTTGACCGGTCCCTGAGGGATACCGGCTTCGTACCGCTGCATGTACTTCTTGCCGTTGCGGTTGACCGTGGTCTCCATCCACTCGGAGAGCGCGTTGGTGCAGCTGACGCCAACGCCGTGGAGGCCGCCGGAGGTCTTGTATCCGCCGCCGCCGAACTTTCCGCCGGCGTGCAACACGGTCATAACGACTTGAAGGGCGGAGACGCCCATCTTCTCGTGGGTGTCCACGGGGATTCCGCGGCCGTTGTCCTCCAAGCTCATGGAGTTGTCGGCGTGCAGGGTCACCGTAATGTGGTCGCAGTGTCCGGCTAAGGCTTCGTCCACGGAGTTGTCGATCACTTCGCGGAACATCTGGTGCAAACCGCGCTTGCCGTTGTCGCCCACGTACATGCCGGGGCGGAGCCGTACGGCCTCCAGACCCTCGAGGACCTGGATTTGGTTCGCGTTGTAATCGCCCTCGACGCGCGCTAGGAGGGCGTCTATCTGCTCTTGTTGGTCGTCGTGCTCTTCGGCCATTTGGGTACTTCAAAAAGACGGACGACCGGGCTCCAAGTTGGCGCACCGGCCCGAATTTGAGCCTAATTGTACCCGATGCCGCCTGTCTGCCGACCCTGGCGGCATCCCCGAGCGACTACTTGCCGCCACCAGCCTTCAGGCAAGCCTGGACCGCTCCGAGCCTCCCGCAGATACGGGGGACACGCTTTTCGGTGACTTTCGCAACGGAGGTTTGGAGGCGAACCGGTACAGGTCATTGAGTGGCGCTAGCCCCTCGATTATCGACGGTGCCAACAATGCGAAACTTTGCTCTTCTTATTTCCTTCGGTGCTCTTACCTCGATCGGTTCTGCCGCGATCGTGATCGACGACTTCACGGACGCTCAGGGACCCCTGACGGTCAACGAAGGCCAGCCCCAGCAGATCGACCGGATTGCCGCCGGCGGCGCGATTGGCGGAAGCCGCGCGCTCTACCTTGGCCTGCTCGCCTCGGACTACAAGCAGAACTCGACCGCTCGCATCCAGAACGGTGCGTTCGGCAACAACGAGTTCGGCAATGCGAGCAACACGATCCTGGGTTACTTCAGCACCTCGGTCGCCAACAACAACACGTTCTGGTATAGCACTAGCACGAACTACGACTTCGCAGGCAACGACACTTTCAAGTTCAACATGCTTGGCAACGATGCCGCGCTTGGGGTCGAAGTTCTGCTCATCGGCAGCAACACCACGCGAACCTACTCGAAGACCTTTGCCGCCGGCGGGAGCCGAACGGAGACGATCGGCGTTGGCGACATTACGTTCGACGGCGGCGTCGATATGAGCGCCGTCGACTTCATGTGGATCAGCTTCAACGCGCCGCGCAACGGCGACTTCGGCATCGCCGACATCCAGGCCGTTCCTGAGCCGGCTTCCATGGCCGTTATCGGCCTTGGCCTCGCCGCCATCGCTCGCCGACGCAAGGCGTAAGGGCCTAGAAGGTTAGCAGAGGGCCCCGTCTGGTTCCAGACGGGGCCTTCTTGTTCGTGGTCTTACCCCCTGCCCGGTATCCTGAACCCCTATGGCGAGAACCCTGCGGCTTTACGACACGATGGACAAGCGGGTTAAGGAGCTCCAGACTCAGGAGCCCAACCGACTTCGCTTCTACACGTGCGGCCCCACGGTCTACTCGTTCGCCCACATCGGCAACTTCCGCAGCTTCCTCACCGCCGACCTGATCGTTCGAACCGCCGAGGCCCTTGGCTGGAAAGTGGACTGGGTCTGCAACATCACCGACGTCGGCCACATGACCCAGGACGACGTGGCGGACGCTACCGGCGAGGACAAGATGGAGCGAGCCCTTAGGAGCAAGGAGGGCGGGCAGTTCAATAACGTTTGGGAACTGGCCGAGTTCTACACCGATGCCTTCAAGGAAGACTGGAAGCGGCTGAACCTAACCGAGCCCACGGTTCGCCCCAAGGCCACTCAGCATGTGCGCGAGCAGATCCTGGCGGCAAAGACCCTGATCGAGAACGGCCACGCCTACGAAACTCCCACCGGCGTGTACTTCAGCGTGGAGAGCTACCCGGACTACGGCAAGCTCAGCGGGAATACTCAGGAGAACCTGCGCCGAGGGGTTCGGGATGTGGTCCAGGACGACAACAAGCGCGAACCCGCCGACTTCGCCCTCTGGAAGAAGGACGACAAGCACCTCATGCAGTGGCACTCGCCGTTCGGTTGGGGGTTCCCTGGCTGGCACATCGAGTGCTCCGTGATGGCCCGCGCGTACCTGGGCGACACCCTAGACCTCCACAGCGGCGGCGAGGACAACATGTTCCCCCACCACGAGTGCGAGATCGCCCAGAGCGAATCGCTGACGGGCAAGCCCTTTTGCAGCCATTGGGTCCACACGCGATGGCTTCAAGTGAACGGCGAGAAGATGTCCAAGAGCACGGGTAACTTCTACACCGTGCGCGGCCTGATCGCCGAAGGCTACGACCCGCTAACGATCCGGTATGCGCTGATGGCCGGGGTCTACGGCAAGCCCTACAACTTCACCGACCAAGGACTGCGTGATGCTGCTGGCAACCTGGAGCGCTTGCGCCGAGCCAAGGCAGCCGCCCAGGCTGCCGTCGATGCCGCAACGCCGGGAGACGACAGCTTGGGAGCCTCGCTCGACGAGCTTTACGAGGAGGCGCTCGACGCGATGTGCAGCGACCTCAACACTCCGGTCGCCCTCGCCAAGACGCTGGAAGGGGTCAAAGTGGTCCTCCGCGCCGAGGCGCTGAGCGCGGCAGGCGGAGCTTCGGCTCTGGCGTTCTTCGAGAAGATCAACGCTCTGCTTGGAATCGTGGAAGGCGCGGACCCGGCGCTCACCGCTATCCCGGCTAAGGCTGCTCCAGCGGTCGACGAGGTCATGGTCTGCGCGCTGGTGGAGGAACGGGTCCAGGCCAAGAAGGCTAAGGACTTTGCCCGAGCCGACGCGATTCGTGCCGAACTAGAAGCCCTCGGGATCGAACTCCGAGACGGCCCCGGCGGCACCGAGTGGCTGATCAAGGGCGCCTAACGCAAGGAGCGGGCTTGAGCCCACATCCGGGCAGGGGACTTCTAGTCCCCGCCGCCAAGCTCGATAGCGAAAGGGAGAGTGGGCTGGCATCAACGCGAGTGCCGAGGGATAATGACTTGGTGGAACGGTCCGCGAGAATGGTAAGCGGCAAGGGAAGGGTCTCAGCTCCTGACCGATCATTTGACCGCGCGTTCTGGGCGGCGGCCACGCCCGAGGAGCACGTTCAAGCCATCTTCGAGCTTCGCGAGCTCTACTACGAGGTGATGCATCCTGGGACAGGGGCTGAAAGATTGGATCGAACTGTTGGTGGCACTCGACGCCTCCGAGAGTAGGTACCTCGTGATCGGCGGGATAGCGGTCGGCCTTCATGCGGAGCCGCGTTTCACCAAGGACCTAGACCTCCTAATCTGCGTGGAATCACCCGACCACCTGCTCCTGACCGCGCGCCAGCGGACGTCCGCAGGACCTTCCTGGATTTAGCTGGGCTCGAATAGGTCGGCTCCTGACGCGATGTTGCCCCCGACCGCTTGCGGTTGGGGGTTCTGGCTGAGGTGCCAAAGCCTCCAACCTATGATCGGTACAGGCGTGAGTTGGTGAAATGGTCTTGGAGGTGGCGGAGCCGAACCGCCCTAGAACGCCATGCCTTCGTAATCTCGAATCAGGCCGACGATCTTGCCGATGATCCGGGCGTTGTCCTGCTTGACCTCGATCGGAAGGTAAGCCGGGTTGCTCGCCATTAGCTTGACGCCGCGAGGGTCGAGGTTCAAGCGCTTCACCGTAGCCTCGTCGCCCAGCAGTACCGCCACCAAGTCTCCGTGGTTGGCCGCTTGCTGGGGCTTGACCACCACCAGGTCTCGGGGCATGATGCCTTCTCCGGTCATCGAGTCTCCTCGAACCCGCAGAAGGAACGCGCCCTCGATGTTCCGCACCATCTCGGAAGGAACCGGGATGAGGTCCTCGACCTGCTCTTGCGCCAAGATCGGGGCGCCCGCCGCGATCTGGCCCACGAGGGGAAGGAACGAAACGTTGGTCGGCACCGGAGGCGCGGTGTGGGTGACCTTGATGGATCGCGGAGTGTTGGACCGCGCGATGAAACCCTTGCGCTCTAGGGCATCCAGGTGGACGGTGACGCCGCGCAAGGATCCGATCGCGAACTTTGCCCCGATCTCCCGGATTGAGGGCGGATACCCCTCCTGAGCCACGTAATCCCGAATGAACTTCAGGATCATGTCCTGTCTCTCTGTCAACCCTTTTGCCATGTCAGACCGCCTTACTAGTAGACAGGATACGCATTGGTTCGTCTACCTGTCAAGAGGGCTAGGAACTAGAAGTGTCATAATTCCGTTTCGGCCCTCCAGGAGTTCCTCACTTTGTCGATCAGTACATTCCGCAATATCATCGAGAAGCCCGGCTGCTCAATCGCCGTCGCCGTCGCCATGACCGTCGGCATCGCCGGTGGTCTGTTTTACGGCTACTTTGCCGGAGACGGAGGGCGAGGCCCTGCCAATCCGGGGGCATCCGGCCCGGCCGTAGCATCGGTCGGCGATTACAAGGTCACCGCCGATCAGGTGGAGATGCTCGCCAACCAGCAGCTCGAGCAGCTCGGCCAGGCCATGACCGCGCTTGGGCCCGAGTTGCAGGCGCGCTTCCTCGCGGAGACCCTCGAGCGGCAACTCGACGAGGGCTATTTGCTTGAGCTGGCCAAGGAACGCAAGCTCGACCTCTCCGACGCTAGCGTCATGAAGTCGATCGAGGCCAGCTTTGAGCGGCAGCTCTCCCAGGAGCGTCAGCGGCTCGAGGGCACGGGCAAGCTCGCAAAGGGCGCCAGCGATTCCCAGTTCGTGGAGGCCCTCCAGAAGGAGCAGCCGAACTTCGACCCCGCCGCGGAGAAGGCCAAGCAGGTCGATACCGCCAAGCAGGCCCTTGCCGACCCGGTGCGCCGTCCTCAGATCCTGGCCTATGTGGCCAACCAAGACGTGCAGGCCGCGTTCGAGTCGGAAGCCAAGGCTTCTGAAACCGACCTCAAGGCCTTCTTCGACATCTACAAGACCAAGCGGATCCTGATCACCGCCGCCGCCTCGGGCAGTCAAACTCCGGAGGAGCTTGGCGCCAAAGTGGTCGCGGAGATCAAGGGCGGTCTGAGCTTCGAAAAGGCGATGGACCGCTACAGCAAAGACCAGCCAGAGCCGAAGAAGGCTCTGAGCGAGACGGTCACCCAGGTCACCGGCCGCATGATCGCCGGAGACTCGGCGTACGAGCCGGTGGCAAAGCTGGCCGTAGGCGCCGTTACCGACCCGATTCCGCAGTCTGGGAACATCGTGATCTACAAGCTGATCGGAAAGAGCTCCGACCTGCCGAAGGATTTCGCAGACAAGAAGGCCACCTACGAGTCCGAGTACAAGCGCACCGTGGCCCAGCGAGAGCTGGCCAAGAGCCTCGAGGCGATCAAGAAGGCCGTCCCGGTCAAGTGGGACAGCGCCGGCTTCAAGGCGCTCGTGGACTGGAAGAAGATCGCCGACGGCGGTTTCGGACTGGTTGGCGAGGCCAAGGCCAAGCGCCATGCCGAGCTTCAGGCGGTCGCGGAGGCCGCGAAAGCGGCCCTCACCACCGACTCGGTGGGCCAGCGTGCCGCCATCTACGCGCACTTCTCCGCCAACTCCGTGATCTGGTCGGAGAGCGACCCCAAGGAGAAGGAGGCGCTTCGAGAGTCTCGAATCGAGGCCGTGAACCTGTTGCTTACCATCACCGAGAGCGCTCAACTTCGGCTGGAACTCGTCGACCTTCTCGCCGCCAAGAAGGACCCGGGCGCCGGAAACGAGCTGGCCCGCGTTGCAGAAGGCAACTTCGATCCCACCCAACCCGGACAGTCCGTCTACTCTGCGGTCTTCGCCAAGATGGCCCAGCTTCAAAAAGCCAAGCTGATCACGCCGGATCAAGAGAAGCGGATCGACGTGGCCCAGGCAAACTGGCGAGTTGTGAAGGTGGAGCAGGATAAGGCGGAGGCCGAGGCCAAGCGCCTGCAGGCCGAAGCAGACAAGAAGGCGAAGGAAGAGGCCGCCAAAGCCAAGGCTTCGGAGCCGCCCAAGCCACGCGAGAAGAGCGACAAGTAGTGGGCCTGACCCTCGTCTGCACCCCGATCGGAAACCTGGGCGATCTAAGCGCCCGGGCGATCGAAACCCTTTCGGGGGCAGACGCCTGGATCGTGGAGGACAGCCGCGTCAGCGGGAAGCTTGCCGCCCACCTGGGCATCCGCAAGCCGATGCAAACGCTCAACGAGCATTCCGGGCCGGACAAGCTGAAGGCGTTTGCCGAGCGGGCGGGCCAGGAAACCCTGGCCCTCCTTACCGATGGCGGCGCGCCCGGCATCAGCGATCCTGGCGCGGCCCTGGTGGACCTCTGCCGGGACGCGGGCGTCGACGTGGACGCGATCCCCGGCCCCAGCTCCGTGGTGGATGCCTTGATGCTCAGCGGCTTCTACGCCCAGCGCTATGCTTTTCTAGGGTTCTTGCCGCGAAAGGCCGGCCCCATGCGCAAGGAACTGGAGCCGTTCAAGGATTCGCCATTCACGCTTGTGGCGTTCGAATCGCCCTTCCGATTCCGCAACCTGCTGGAGGCGGCGGCCGACGCCCTAGGCGATCGGCGGTACGCAATCTGCCGGGAGATGACCAAGCTGCATCAACAGGTGTACCGGCAACGTCTTCCGTACATCCCGACGGATTCGGAAGTTTTGGCGAAAGGCGAGTTCACAATCGTGTTCGAGGGGAAGCGCAAGACTTCCGCAGAACGAGAAGAGCAGTGGTATGATGATGCTGAGTCGGCGTAGCTCGGTCAAAGGATTGGTCAAGAAGGGATGAAACGGATACTCACGGCGCTACTCGTGGCCACAGCCTGTACCTGGGCTTGTGCGCAAACGGGCACAGAATCAACTTATCGTCTCAAGCCAGACGACGTGTTGCGGATTCAGGTTTGGCGGGAGCAGGAAGCTACCGCTGAAGTTCCTGTAGGTCCGGACGGCAACATCGTCGCTCCGTTCGTGGGCATCGTCCGCGCGGAAGGCAAGACGGCCTCGGAAGTCCAGCAAGAGCTGGTGCTGCGGTACATCAACGTTCTCAAGATTCGTGATCCCAAGGTTTCCGTCATCATCGTCAAGTTCCGCGGCGTTCGCGGGGCGGTTGGCGGTGCGGTGAACCGCCCCGGAGTCTACGAAGTCCGTCCTGGCGACAGCCTGGTCAGCCTCCTTACCCAAGGCGGAGGCACGGTGTTCGAGAAGGCCGACATGCGGCGCGCCACCCTTCGGCGCAAGAACTCGAACGAGCTGATCCCGATCGATCTTTATTCAATGCTGATTCTTGGAGACACCTCCCAGAACTACGCGGTGGAAGACGGTGACGAGCTCAACGTTCCGGAAGAGACCAAGAACCGAATTCTCGTACAGGGCATGGTCGCCTCGCCCGGCGCCTATCCTTACCGCGAGCCGATGACCCTGCAGGACGCGATCGCGGTGGCCCGGGGAGAGGTTCCCCGGAAGTCGCAGCTTTCCAAGGTGATCATCATCCGCGAGAACCCGGGCAATCCGGGCCAAACGGTGCAGATCATTGCGGACTACGTTCGCTACGTTCGCAAGAACGATTCCAGCCAGAACATCGTGCTCCGGCCGGGCGACCTCATCTTCGTGCCGCAGAATAACAATCCGGACTTCGAAGCGATTAGCCAGCTGGCCAACACCTTCTTCATCCTGGATCGCCTCGGCGGCTTCCTAGGATTCAAGCTCCTCGGCGGCTAACCTCCCACACCCTTCTCCACTCTGGAGAAGGGTCGAAGAGCCTCCCGGGGAACAAGGCCTCTGTCATCCCGCGCGAATGCGAGGGATCTATCCTTGCGCACCGAGCACTCGGCCCATGGGGTGAGATCCCTCCGTTCGTCGGGATGACAAAGCGAGGGGCTAGGCCCGACTCCGGCACTGGCCGCGTCCTGGACGCCAGATAGACCCCGTGAACCCACGCGATCTCCTCGCCCAATTCGTGGCGCACCCTGGCCCCGCGGGACAAGAGAACGCGGTGCGAGACATCCTGAACCTGGTTGCGAAGGGCCTGGACGCAACCGATAGCGGAACCCGATGGGTCTCCGCGTAAGGGAGGTCCCCACGCAAGCTCTAGCCCAGCATGTCGCTCCGTATAGATCGTGGTCTCTTCCCGTCGACGTCGACGATCCCGTACTCCTCGGCCAGCTCGGCAGCGACTAGCCATTGACCCGTCCTCTCCATCAGCCTCGCGTCACCGGCGAGGGAAGCGACTACCCTGCCGAGGAACGTCGGCGACTCGGAGTTGGATAGGTCGAAGTGCTCGGATGCCCGCATCACGCCCTCTGTTCTCACGAGGCCCGGGATCAGCGCTACCGCCGCCACCCCGTGGTCTTTCAACTCGTGTGCCATGCAGGCGACCATCCTGATGTCCGCTGCTTTCGCCGTGCCGTAAGCGACCCCGTCGACGTCCCGAAACGCCGAGAAGAAGGAGACGTTCACGATTAGGCCAGAGCCCCGCTCCACCATGCCAGGAGCCACTAGCGCACTTGCGACGTAGTGCGCCCGCACGCCGGCCTGGAAGCAAGAATCCCAGCGGGGGATCGGCACGGTCCAGAACCCCCTCTCCTCCAAGAACGCAGTGCCGTCGACGAAGTGCTCGTACCCGCCCCACACGTTGTTGACGAGAACGTCGATGCGTCCCTCTTCGTGGAGCACTCTCTCGATTACAGCCCGCGTCTGACCATCGTCAGTGTGGTCGCATCGGATCGGGACGCCTCGGCCTGAGGCTCTCGTCACTTCCTCGGCGACACTTTCGAGGCTGCCCGAGAGCGGCAACGGGGAATCACCCTCAACGAGAGTGCGGCCAGTGACGTACACGGTCGCTCCTGCCGCTCCGAGGCCGATGGCGATACCCCTTCCCACGCCGCGGCTGGCTCCTGTCACGAGCGCCACCTTGCCGCTCAGGGACTTAAAGTCATCCTCTTTCCCTTCCAAAGCCACTCGTTTCTGCATCGGCAGATTATTGCAGGGCCAAGCGGGAAATGATATAGGACCGCGAGGCGTGCTCCCGACTAGGGCGGATACCCATAATAAGCCCATGGATCCCTTGGCCCTCCTTCGCTCGCTCGTGGCACTGCCCGGACCTCCGGGGCAGGAGGATTTGGTGCGGGATTTCCTCGACGCCCGCTGCTGGGAGATGGGCTACGCGCCCGAGACCGACCCCAAGGGCAACCTGATCGTCAAGCTGGGCTCCGAGCCCAAGATCGTGGTCACCGCGCACATGGACGAGATCGCCCTGATGGTCACCCAGGTGCTCACGGATGGGAGCCTCAGCGTCTCCCCGATGGGCGGGCTTAGCCCTTGGAAGCTGGGCGAGGGTCTCGTGACGATCCTGGCCGACGAGCCCCTCAACGGCGCGCTCGGGTTCGGAAGCGTACACACCGAGGACGGCGGCGCTCGTAGCGTGCAAGCCAAGGACAATCTGAGCTGGGAGCTGGCCGAGGTGGCCACCGGGCTCTCGGCGGAGGCCGTGGTGGAGGCGGGGGTTGCGCCGGGCACCCGGGTCGTCTCGGCCCAGCGCGAGGTTCACGAGATCGGGGAGCTGATCGCGTCCCGCTTCCTGGACGATCGGGCGGACTGCGTCTCTTGGTTGCTGGCTCTGTCGGAGCTGAAAGGCAAGGACCTCCCGGTGTGGTTCGCGGCCACGGTCTCGGAGGAGGTCGGCGGGGAAGGGGCGCAGTACCTCATGCACAAGGTGCAGCCCGACATCTGCATCGCCCTAGAACTCGGCCCGAACGTGCCGGATGCCCCGGTTGATCTGGACTCCACGCCAACCCTCTGGGTGTCGGACTCCTACGCGGCGATGAAGCCGAGCGACGTGGCGTTGGTGCGGTCCTTGGGCGCGGTCCAACTGCAAGCGCTATCTCGCGGGGGCAGCGATGCGTCGTGCGCCGCCAGCCGCGGCCTTTGCGCCCGGCCGATCACCCTGGGACTGCCGATGGAGAACAGCCACGGGTTTGAAGTGATGCATCCGGACGCGATTGCCGAGCTTGCGGAGCTGACGGTGAGCCTGGTTCTCGCCCTGACGTAGTTTGGATGGACTTAGGTCTGTCGCCGTATGAGCAGCTGTCCTGCCGTCCGCAGCTTCTCCGCAAGGGAGGTGCGGGCGCGACCACTGAACACGTCGTATCCTCGCTCCTCGATCTTGTCGAGGATTCGCGCGTAGAGGACCCGGGCAAGGCGCACGGGAAAGCGAACATGGGGAGGGAGCTGAGGGATGCCTTCGTCTGCTCGAGCGTAGAGCATGCGGGCTCGATCCATCTCGAACTTCATGAGTTGAACGAACCGGTCCGTAACCTCGCCCGCGAAAACCTCCTCCTCCGTTACGTTCCAGCTCCTGAGGTCTTCCAGCGGTAGGTAAAGCCGGCCGCGGCGACCGTCTTCCCCGACGTCCCGCAGGAAGTTGGTGAGTTGCATGGCCTCGCCTAGCGCTTTGGCAGCTTCCAGAACGTCCGGGCGAAGGGGGGCGCCCATGACGCTGCACATCATCACGCCCACCGCGCTGGCGCTTCCGCGCATGTACTCCTTCAGGTCCGCGTAGGTCTCGTACCGGTCGACCGAGACATCCATCGCCATGGCGTCTAGGAAGAGAAGCGGCTCGTCCAGCGGCATTGCGGATTCGTGCATCACGTCTACAAAGGCTCGGAGCACCGGGTGCTCGGGACGGACTCCGTCGAGCCCCCGGATGAGCTGGCTTTTGTAGTCATCCAGTTTGGCGAGGCGCTCGTCGGGCGACATCGCACCCGGGTTGTCCACCCATTCGTCGGGGACCCGGACGAAGCCGTACACGGCGTGGGTTCGGCGCTGCACGTCGCGCGGGAAACGCTTGCTGGCGAAGTAGTAGGTGGTCCCGTACTGGCGATGAAGGCGTCGGCAGACGGCGTAATCCGCGGGAGTCGCGAACGACATCACGACCTCGCCCGGGTTCGCCCCGGTCTCCGTGCGGCCTTCACCCGATCGCATCAAATATGGACTCCCCTGATCATCTTGACTCTGCTCGGTATGTCCGCTGGCCTTTAGAACCGTACGTTGGTTGGCATGCAAAGATCGGCATCAGCGCTTCCCGGGAAACTTCATCCGCTCGTTGACGTCGAGGGTGCCTTCCACCAGAACCTCGAAATCTCCCGGGCTTTCTCGAAGCCTTCGATCCGTGTCCTGAAGGAGATCTTGGACGGCCTGCCGCGTCCGGCTTGAAAGGTCGGGGCCTAGAGGAACCGGGCCGGCGAACTGGATCCAGGCTTCGGGGCGTTCGTTCATCGCGAAGTCGTAGCGGATGGCGACGGGGGTAACCGAGACGCCCGGCACTTTGGCCGCCACCAGCTCGAGAGCCTTGCCGAATTCGAGCAAGTCCGGAGGGCGATGCAGAATTCCTTCCGCGAACAGGAGCAAGTTGCGCCGCTCTTCTCGCATCAGCCGGATGGTCTTGCGGACGGTTGCCGCGCGGGCTTCGGGCCGGTCTGCCGGGAAGGGCAAGCACCCTACCTTGCCAAAGAGCGGGAACGAATCGTACTCCTGGACCCAGTCCAGGAAGCGCGCCTCCAGCTTGGTAAGAGCGTGGAACATGAGGTAGCCGTCGAACCAGCCGTGATGGTTCGTGGCGAAGATGGTGGGCGAAACGGGCTTTGGATCCGGCGGCACCCAGTAGACGCGTCGAAACCTGGCTCGCACCGAACGCCGAACCATGCCGCCCACCAGCTTTCCCGGGAGCCCTTCTTCCTGCAGCCTAGGCCCCCTTAACCGGCGCGGCTGGCTCGGGTTCGGTCTTGCGGTGCTGGTCCACTTCCGCGCAACCGGCCAGCGCCGCCATCAGAACAAGAAGGAGGATTGCTCGCATATCCCTACGTTAGCGGAGAAAACCGTCGTGGGCCAACCTTTGCACCGCAAGATCGGCGGAAATCAACACCATCGGCAGCCCGTTTCCCGGCACGGTGCTTGCGCCGACGAAGTAGACGTTGGGGTTGGTCTTGCTTCGGTTGCCCGGTCGGAAGTACGCGGACTGCCAAAAGTCGTGGCTGAGGCCAAAGGCGGCGCCTCGGTCGAGGTTCAGGTCGCCCCGCCAATCGGCAGGGGAGTAGGTCTTCATCTCGACGACCTTGGCCGGGTCGAAACCGGTTTCCCTGGCCAAACGGTCGAAGACCCTCTTCTGAAGGATCTCGCCGTCATGCTCGGTCCAAGGCCGACCTAGATTTGGGCAGGGGACGAGGAGGTAGAGGTTCTCGTGGCCCTCCGGGGCCTTGACCGCATCGGTACGCGAGGTGATCGCGGCATAGAAGGCTGGCTCTTCGGGAAGGGTCAGCTGGTGGAAGATCTGGTCCAGGTTCCCGGCGAAGTCCGGGCCGAAGAACACGTTGTGATGGAGGAGCTTGGGCAGGCTGCCCTGGTAGTCCAGATACATCATGAAGGCCGAGCAGGAGTAGCGCCGCTTCGCCTTCTTGGGCTGGTTCTCGCGGAGGAGTTCGCGCTCGGCGTACGGCAGGTCGGCGTTGCAGATAACCGCCTTGGCCTCGATCCGCTCGCCGCTTTCCAGGAGGACGGTCTTTCCCTCCACGCGAGCCACCGGGGAGTTGAGACGGATATCAGCCCCCTTTGCGGCGGCGAGCTCCGCGATGGACTCGGCGATGCGGACCATTCCTCCGCGCGGGTACCAGATTCCTTCGCCGTATTCCATGTAGGTGAGCACCGCGTAGACCCAGGGCGCCTCGTACGGGCTGAGGCCGAGGTACATGGTTTGGAAGCTGAACAGCATCCGGAGGCGGGGGTCCTCTACGTAGCGGGCGATTCCGCTCGCGAGGTTGCCCAGCATCCGGTGGCGCGTGACGTGAGCAAGGGCTTTGCCCCCAAAGAAGTCCAGCGGGTTGTAGAAGTTCTTCTCGACAAAGTTCGGGACGGAGGCGTGGTAAAGGGCGGCCAGGTCTCCCAGCATCTTGGGATAGCGGAGAGACTCCTCTCGACCCGCAAGCTCGGCGATGCGCGGGACCATCTGGGCCAGGTTCGTGGTGGAGTCGATCCCGGTCCCGTCGGCGAAGAAGACCCGGTAGCTGGGGTCGCACAGGTGGAGGTCGAGGTGGTCTTCGATTCGCTCGCCCACGTCCGCATAGAGCTTGCGGAACGGGTCCAGCATCATCATCAGGGTTGGGCCGCCGTCGAAGACGCAGTCACCTACCCGTACCGGTTTGTTACGGCCGCCCACGCGGTCCGTCTTCTCGAGGAGGACCACCGACTCACCCCGATGCGCGAGGCGGAGGGCCGTGGCGAGGCCGCCCACGCCCGCACCGATGACAACGTACGGCAGCTGGGACACGCCTTGAGTCTACAGGTCCAGGCTCGAGGTCGTTTCTCGCGAAGTTCAACCGGACCTCCGGCGCGGGCGTCTTAGGATGTGTGGAACCGATTTCGATCTTTGGTGCGCTCGGCCTCGCCCAACCCCTGGTAAAGGCGACCGCCGACCTCACCCGTGCGCTCAAAGAGCCCTTCGGCAGCAAGAAGATCGAAGCCATGCGCGGCGACATCGTGAGCGTGCTGGAGGCCAATGCGCGAACGATCGAGGCTTTGGCGCATCGCGTGGACTCGCTGGAGGCGGAGGTCGCCGAGTTGCGCGAGTGGCGGAGGCTTCCGGGCTGGAAGCGGCTCTTCCGTTAGCGCAGAAGCCAGAGGGCGGCCATGAGGCCGACGTGCAGGGCGAGAACGAGACCCGGCTCGGGATCTTCGCACTTCCTGACGCCCGCGAGGGAGAGGACGCCTCCCGCCATGAGTGAGGTCAAGAGCCACCCCGCGTAGTTGAGGAGCGGCGCGGCGCCCAGCCACCCCGAGACCGGTTGGGATTCGGACCAAGTCCAGTAGCCCAGCGGCCCGGTGGCGGCAGGCTCGATCGCGAGGTCGGCGAGGGTGGCTAAGAGCGCTCCCGCAACGGGAGCTGCCTTCCCGGCGCCTAGCTTAAGGGCAGCCAGATAGCCTCCCGCCGCCATCATCAGCCAGGCGAAGGGCAACGCGGCCGGGAACGAACGGCCGCCCGGCAGCGTGAGCGAAGGAAGCCAGCGGCCCGTGTACTCGTAGGCTCCGAAGGGCCAGCCCGTGTAGAGGCCCACGATCTCGGCGGTAGCGCCGATGGCGAGAATCGCCGCCAGGACGAGCCAGCCTATGCGTCCGGCGCTGGCCAAGATCGGCCTCGCGACGCAGGCCACGGCAAGGGTCAGCGTGAGGATCGAAGCAACCGGGGCGATCAGGCCAGGGTCGAGACTGGTGGCCTTGCTGAGGGCCGAGCCCAGGATCGAGAACCCAACAAGGCGCACGTACCAGCGGAAGGCCAAGGTTCTCCGCACGCGGCTCATTCCCTAAATCATGGCGCGATCCTCCGGCTCGTGTATAATTCCCCCTGCGCGGAGAGATGGCTGAGTGGACGAAAGCGCCCGCCTGCTAAGTGGGTAAGGGGCTAAAAACCTCTTCTCGGGTTCGAATCCCGATCTCTCCGCCATAATTTCCATCCCGAACTACGGCTCAAACGCCTTTGAAACCTCATGCCCGCTCCAAAGAGCGACCCTTTTGCTTCTTCCGGGAAGAACATTCGGGACAAGGAGAAGGGGAGAGCAAGATCGATGATCCTGTCTTTGGACCAAGGCACCACCAGCTCTCGTGCGGTCCTTTTCGACGAGGACGCTCAGCCGGCGTTCGTTTCCCAGCGCGAGTTCCCTCAGCGGTATCCCCAGCCCGGTTGGGTGGAGCACGACGTGGAGGCGATCTGGGCGAGCCAGATCTCGGCGGCCCGTGAAGCCGTGGCCTTTTCCCTTCCCACCGCGATCGGCATCGCCAACCAGCGGGAGACCACCTTGTTGTGGGATCGCGAGACGGGCCAAGCTTTGCATCCCGCGATCGTTTGGCAGGACCGTCGCACGGCGGGGCGTTGCGAGGCGATCCGGGCCCAGGGGCACGCGGAGAGCATCCGGCAAAAGACCGGCTTGGAGTTGGACGCGTACTTTTCCGCCACCAAACTCGCGTGGCTGCTGGACGAGATTCCGGGAGCGCGAGCGCGTGCCGAAGCGGGCAAGCTGGCGTTTGGCACGGTGGACAGCTACCTGGTCTGGCGGCTGACGGGCGGGCAGGTTCATGCAACGGACGTTACGAACGCTAGTCGGACCATGCTCTGGAACCTGCGAGAAGCCCGTTGGGACGCAGAGCTGCTGGAGCTCTTCGGCATCCCGGAGGAAGTGCTTCCGGAGGTGCAGCCGAGCGCAGGGTTCTTTGGCGAAACCGACCCCTCCGTGTTAGGCGCCGCGTTGCCGATCTATGCGGTGGCAGGGGACCAGCAGGCCGCCAGCTTTGGGCACGGCTGCCAGGAGCCAGGCTCGGTCAAGAACACCTACGGTACGGGGTGCTTTCTGCTGATGGTTACCGGGACCGAACCGGTGGCCTCGCGGCATCGGCTCCTGACCACGGCCGCCTGCGCCTTGCCCGGCGCGTCCCCGGCGTTCGCCATCGAGGGCAGCGTGTTCGCGGCGGGGGCAGCGGTTCAGTGGTTGCGCGATGGGCTGGGGCTGATCTCCGAGGCCGCCGAGTGCGAAGCCCTGGCGACCAGCGTTTCGGACAGCGACGGGGTGGCGTTCGTGCCCGCATTTGTGGGCTTGGGCGCCCCTTACTGGGATTCCTCGGCACGGGGGGCTTTGGTGGGCCTGACTCGCGGGTCGACCAAGGCGCACGTCGCTCGGGCGGTGCTGGAGAGCGTCGCGCACCAGACGGAGGACGTTTTGGC
>JBGSIJ010000076.1:0-78016 GCA_041742595.1 Fimbriimonadaceae bacterium
CCAACCCCGTCCCGATTCCGGCGGGAGCCGGAATCGGGACTCCCGCGGCGGCGGGCTCCATACCCCGGGGAGGCGCGGGAGCGCCAACCCGCGGCTATTCGGCTGCGACCTCTTCGAGGTCGGGGACCTCGACTCGGGGAGTGATCGGCAAGATCGCTAGTGAGTTGCGGGCAAGCAAGTCCCTCCGAAGCCCCGGTACCAACCCACAACAAACCCAAGCGCCGCAAGGGCGACACAAGACCCCACCATCTCGGAGGGATGGCAGAACTTAGCCGGGGGCACCTGGCTCATTTTCTGGGTCCTAGTGGAAACATTTCTACGTATACTCATGGGGAAACCTAGAGGAAGCCAGCTACGTCTTGAACCGTCATGAGCCTGTTGATTGAGCATTCCAGTCCCGCAGCGTCGATCTCGCAGGTACCGATTTCTGACAAGCCTGGAAGCGGGGGAGAGGTCCAGCCCAGGCTGATCGATTTGTTCTGTGGTGCGGGAGGCCTAACGCTCGGCTTCTCCCAAGCTGGCTACAGGCCCGTCTGGGCAAACGACATTGACGTGGCGGCGGCACGAACCTACGAGACCAACTTTGGTGCGCACTGCTTCGTAGGTGACATCTGTAAGCTTATCGATGAGAATCCCGAGGCTATTCCTCAAGCTGACCTTGTTGCTGGTGGACCGCCCTGCCAAGGCTTCAGCCTCCTGAATAAGGGACGAGTTGGTGACTCTCGCCGTCAGCTCTGGGAGCAATTCCTGCAGATCGTAGGGCTCAGCGGGGCCCGGGCATTCCTGATGGAAAATGTCCCGCAGTTGCTGGGTACGACCGAACATGAGGCCATCTTGCGGAGGGCAGGAGAGATGGGTTTTCGCACTAAGTCTGTCAAGCTTCTTGCTGCGGACTTTGGTGTGCCCCAGACTCGCACTCGTGCCTTTATCTTTGGCTGGCAGGGCCAGGCTGACTGCGACTCGTTCCCCCCAACTCCGACGCACCGCTCACCCAACTCGCAGTTGGGCCTGCCAGGAATGGATGCCGTCCGCCCGTGGCGGACCGTGCGGGACGCCATTGGCGACCTGGAGCCGCCGGTCGGGACAGAGATTCGGGTGAGCGCCGGTGCGCCGTCCGACCTTCACTTTGGCCGAAACCCCACTGCGAAGAGCCTTGCCCGCTATCAAGCCGTGCCTGAACAGGGGATGAACCGCGAGGACCTCCTGCGAAACGCTCCCGAACTCACGCCTAACTGCTGGCTCAACAAGAAGGGGGGCACTGATCTTTTTGGCAGAATGTGGTGGGACCGACCGAGCTTCACCATCCGCACCGAGTTCTTCAAGCCGGAGAAGGGACGGTACCTCCACCCGGAGCAGCACAGGCCCATCACACACCGTGAGGCCGCTCGCCTTCAGGGGTTTCCAGATGAGTTCCGGTTCACTGGCTCAAAGATACAAGTGGCCCGACAAATAGGAAACGCTGTTCCCCCTCCCCTTGCCAGGGCGGTGGCTCTCGCGATTAGGGCCATGGTGCTAGAGGTGGCGGAACTTGGCAGGTGACCTTCCGTTCGCGGTTCAGCTAAGGAGTTCCTATCACGCCGTACTGCTTGATGCGGTGCTCATGCGAGATTCAGACGGCGTGGTTTCAAACGCAGATCGCCACAGCAGGCTAAGTCGTGAATTGGCAGACCATCTATACCAGCAGATGGGTGGGGCAACCCTGATGCGCCGCTTGGCGGGACAGATGTCAGGGCGGAAATTCGAGACCGCCACGGCTGATTTCATCCGCTTAATGTTCACCGAACTGAGGCATCTCCGGCCCGGAGACTGGCAGTTTGCTGTCGGCGCGGGAGTACAACCGATAAGCGAATTCGATCAGTACGAGCACCTAAAACTCCTTCGCCAGATCGCTATGCAGAACAAGGGATTCTCGGCAGTGCTAGGCACCGACTACCTGATCAAGCCAGATATTACTGTTGCTCGTGTTCCTGAACCCACAACCGCGATCAATTCCCGGAGCCTACTCGTGGACGAGGAAGTTGGGCGCCGTTCCCCGATTAGGGCCTCCGCCGATCGGATGTCTACGCTCCACGCGTCAATATCCTGCAAGTGGACAATACGGAGCGACCGTGCCCAGAATGCGCGGTCCGAGGCGCTGAACCTCATTCGGAATCGAAAGGGGAAGTCTCCGCACATTCTTGTTGTGACGGGAGAACCGATGCCAAGCCGCATAGCCAGCATTGCGCTGGGAACGGGGGACATCGACTGTGTTTATCACTTCGCCCTTGAAGAGCTAATCCGCGCAGTGGCGGAAGTCGGAGGTGAGGACTCGCAGGAGATCATGAGCACCATGGTCGACGGCAAGCGCCTCAAGGACATCGCAGACCTGCCGTTCGACCTTGCTTTGTAGCGACCATAGGACTCAATAGGCGGATGGAAGATCAACGCAAAACCCTTTCTCCACAAGACCATTTGATCGGGTACGCCCTTAGCCGCAGTGAGGCGGACTGCTTTCGAGCCTGGAATGTGTCAACGTGGGAAGCGGCCTACTCATTTGCTAGTGAGAGGCTCGGTACCAAACCAACCTCGATCAAGCAGTTGCGGGACGAGTTCGACGCACTCACCGACAGTCCCAGAAAGGGATGGCGCAATCGGGAACCAAGGGCACATATCCTTTCAGTCTTCGACCAATTTCGGTCCCTGACCGATTCAGAGGTCATGGAGCTTGTATCTGGCGCACTCCAAGGTCGGGATCTGGACGACGTGTACCAAGCCATTTCCGCTGCCAGCACAATGCGTGATGCTGCATCGCGACTTGAGACTGGACGCAGGGCAGAGTCCTTCTTCTGCGAGAACGTGCACGCAATCCTCACGCCTCAAGCTGGAAGAGTAATCGACCTTACATCAAGCGGTAAGGGATTCGACTTCGCTTTGGAGGGACACCCTGGAGTCGCCATCGAGGTGAAGGGGCTCGTGGGTCCATCAGGTTCACTTCTGTTTACAGATCGCGAGTACAGGGAGGCGGAGATTCGGCAACAGAACTACTGGCTCTGCGTTGTGCACAGCTTGGACAAAGTGCCTTCCGCCAAAGTACTCGTTAATCCGGCGAGCGAGCTAAAGCTTAGGCCGATTGCGCCCACCATGGCTCAGACACGCTGGGCATGCACCTTCCGGACGTCAGGTTAGCCGACCCTCATGAGCGACGCCTCGGCTCGGACCAACTCGTCCCGGAACCAAGCGAACTGGTCACTTAGGAAGTCAAGATTAACCTGCCCATCCTCCGTGGAAGAGGCTACTATCCAACGAACCGCTTCCAGAACAGGATCCGGAGATTCAAGAGGACTCAACCCCAACACTTGGCAGATCCGATCGAGGCAAACAGCATGGTCCATACAGGAGAATAGCGCTCCTTCCTTCTAGGGCTAGTGCAATGTAGCCCGGACCCTCCCCACAACCTCCTCCATGTCCCCAAGCTCGCACTCCCAGACCACCACCACGCGGTACCCGAGGTCCCGTAGGGCGGCCTCGTTCCGAGCGTCCCGCTCCACGTTCGCCGCGAACTTGGCTTGCCAGTACAGCGCGTTCGTCTTGGGAGCCCGGTTCCGGGTGCAGCGCGGGCACTGATGCCAGTAGCACCCGTGCACAAACACCGCCACCTTGGCACGGCCGAACACCACGTCTGGCTTGCCGGGCAGCTTTCGAACGTTCTTCCGATACCCGCGCAAACCTGCCGCCCAGAGCGCTTTGCGCAGGCGAACCTCCGGCGAGGTCCCCGTCCCCCGGTTCCCTTGCATGCTGCGCCGGGTGCCTTCCCGTACCACCAGCGTCTCCCGCAGCTTCTCAAACGAGTACTCGCCGGGCATGCCCCATTCTAGGCCCGCCCGTTGACAAAGGTCGCCCCCGACCCCGAAAAGACATCAAGCCCCAACGGCTTGGCTCGGCCAAATCGAGGCGGAAAAAATGTCCCGTCCCGACGAAAACCTTCTGCGGACGGCGGGACGGGACATAATTCGGCACCGCGTCCAGGCCCGGATCGGGTCCGGCAAGCGGACTCATTCCTAGTTCAAGGCACACAAGATCCAGGCACGCGGCCCGGTCCATGCGAGAGTATCGCGCTCGGAGAGCCCTTGAGCGCTGGTCGCCACCTCAGGGAGTCCGAGCAGGTTCCCGCGGGGGCGGTGAAGTGGGGATGAAGAGGTGAATTCCTTAACCGAAGCCGTGGCTCGCCCGTGCTTCTGCCAGCCGTGTGCGCCAGGCAAAGGCGTTGAAAAACTAAGGTCTTGCTTGGGCTAATGCTTGCTCGAGAAGAGCGTCTACGCCAAACCGAGTGGCCCAGAGTTGGGCCCAAGAGCGGTCAAGTCGATCACCTTGGACCTCGATGACCTGGCAGATATCGTTCCACTGGCGGTCGCTGACTTTGTTTCCAAGAACAAACCATCGAAGTTTTAGGACAAGGATCGCTTCAGGCCCCAGGAAGGCAAGCGTTCCCACCACCCGGCGAGTATCCCAAAGGGCATCCGTCCATTCGGAGTCGCCGTGAACGAAGCAGTCGAAACTGAACACTTCATCCATGTGCAAGACCTTAAAGGATGCGAAGTCGACGGTCGAACGAGTAGCCTCCTCGACCTCGTCGGGCACCAAGTTGTAGGGGTCCGGAAGAGCCGCTACTAGGTTCTGCACCTGATCCGCTCGAAGCCAAACCGAGATATCGGCGTCGTTCGTCTGGCGCGGCTGACCCCACACTGAGCTGGCCATCGATCCTCCAACAACGGACCGAATGCCAGCGCGAGCCAGCCGCTCAACGAAGTCAGAAACAAGCTCCAGGTCGGTCATGGATTCGGTCGCAGGTGCTTGGTAAGGGTTCTGAGTTCTCGCATCGAGCGCAGCCTACGATCCAAGATCGCCAGTCGCGCCTCCGGACTTAGCTTCCGCAGGAGATGGACCAAGCGATCATGCGCCTCTGGCGACGTGTCCAGAAGGTCCGTGCGTGTCATGCCTACAATTGTACGGCTTAATCGCGCCGCAGACGGTTCTCGAACCGCATGCTCAGGATCGCCGAACCGTGGCTCAGGGAATCGTCGATCCCAAACTGGCCCTACCGCCCCGATGCGCCAGAATGAAGCGTGGACCCCGTTTCTTCTAGGCACCTTAAACTGGGCGACGAGCTCAACGGAACCGTGGTCAAGCACGCCGGCGGAAGCCGATTCGTGGTCACCAGCCAGCAGGTGCCGCGCGGCTGGGACGTGGAGCTCCATGCCACCGACCCCGAGGCGATCCAGCTGGGGAGCCACACCACGTTTTGGGTGGGCCGCATCACCCCGGTCAAGGGCCAGGTGCTGGTCTACAACGGCGACTTCGGCCGCCTGCCGATTAGCGCCAAGATGGGCGCCCGCTACCTGGCCGCCGTCCAGGGCCTCCTCGGCGAAGCCGAGCTCACCGGCGAGACCCTCGGCGACGCCCGTGCGATGGTGGCTCGGCTTGGAACCCAAAACCAAGCGGATTGGCTCACGGTCTGGCGACTCCTGAGCGAGCCCGGCCCCGGCGACATCAAAGCCCTCCTGGCCGCCATCGACGCTCTACGGGCCGCCCGAAAGGAAGCTCCTGACACCCTGCCCGAACTCCTGGCCGAAGTGCAGCAAGCCTTCGGAGCCACCCTACGCAACGCCGCCCAACGCCTCCTCCGCATCCTAGACCGACTGCGAGAAGACTAGGCGCCGTCGGCTAGATCAGGACCACGCTCTCCTGCTCGTTGGGGTCGGTTCGAGCGATGATGGCGACGGCCCGAGACCCAGTGGGGTTGTAGGGCTGGTGGGGGGTGCCCGCGGGGATGTAGATGTAGTCGCCCGCCTGGACCCGGTCTAGGTTCTCCAGTTTCGGGCCATGCCGAAACTCGGCCACGCCTTCCAGCATGTAGATGGCGGTCTCGTGGCTCTCGTGGTAGTGCGGTTTGGCCTCGGCCCCCGGGGGCATGACCAGCATGTGCATGCAGATGGCCTCGGCGCCCACGGATTCGGCGGAGATTCCGGAGAAGTAGTCGAGGCCTTGCTTGCCGTGGAACGGATCGCCGGCGCGAACGATTCGGCAGGGTTTCATGTGGGGATTATGGGCTGGATCGGTGATCGCCCGAGTCTACGAAAACCCGAACCGGTCAGCGCAAGAACATGCGGTACGCCGGGCTTTCCGTCTCGTCCTCGAACGCATAACCGGTCGCCGCCAGCGCGGTGGCAAGCCCCGGACGCTCCGCGTCCGAGACCTGGAAGCCGACCAGCACGCGCCCCACATCAGACCCGTGGTTCCGATAGTGGAACAAGGAGATGTTGAACGACTCGCCGAGCGAATCCAGGAACTGGATCAGCGCCCCCGCGCGCTCCGGGAACTCGAAGCGGAATACCGCCTCCTCTGGCGCGTTCTGGGCGCGGCCTCCGACCATATGGCGAAGGTGGAGCTTGGCCATCTCATCGTCGGAGAGGTCCAGCACGGGGAATCCCTCGGCGCGCAGAGCATCCGCCACGGCGTGGGCGTCGGACCGGTCCTTGATGCGCAGCCCCACAAACACGTGGGCTTCGCTCTCGTCCGCAAAGCGGTAGTTGAACTCGGTAACGGACCTCGCCCCGATCGTGCGGCAGAACCTGCGGAAGCTCCCGGGCTTCTCCGGGATCGTCACCGCCAGAACCGCCTCTCGGCCTTCGCCGATCTCGGCGCGCTCGCTCACGTGGCGCAGGCTGTCGAAGTTGATGTTGGCCCCGCAGGCGATGGCCACCAGCGTCTTGCCCTGCCATCCATGGGCCCCGGCGTACTTCACCAGGCCCGCGTAGGCCAGGCCCCCCGCGGGCTCCAGGATCGCGCGCCGGTCCTCGAAGATCTCTTTGATGGCGCCGCAGATTGCGTCGTTGTCAACCGTCACGCAATCGTCCACCACCAGCTTCGCGATCGCAAACGGTTGAACGCCCACCTGCTTCACCGCCACGCCGTCCGCAAACCGACCCACATGCTTGAGTACGATTCGCTCCCCGGCCGCCAGCGAGTCCCGCATGGAAGCCGCGTCCTCCGGCTCCACCGCGATGATCTTGATGTCCGGACGAAGCGACTTCAGCACCGCCCCCACCCCCGCCAGCAACCCGCCCCCGCCAACCGGGATGAAGATCGCGTCGATCGCTCCGGCGTGTTGCTTGAGGATTTCCAGCCCGATCGTCCCCTGGCCCGCGATCACCAGCGGATCGTCGTAGGGGTGGACGTAGGTCAGACCTTCCTTCTGGCACAGTTCCTTGGCGTGGTCGGAGGCTTCGTCGTAGGTGTCGCCAAACAGCACCACCTCGCCGCCCAGCGCCCGCACCGCCCCCACCTTGATGTCCGGCGTGGTGCGCGGCATCACGATGACGGCTCGACAACCGAACCGCTGGGCTGCCAGGGCGACGCCCTGCGCGTGGTTACCGGCCGAAGCGGCGATGACCCCACGGCCAAGCTGCTCACCGGTCAGCGAAGCGATCTTGTTGTACGCCCCGCGCAACTTGAACGAGAACACGGGTTGCTGATCCTCGCGCTTGAGGAGCACGTGGTTGCCGGTTCGGGCCGAAAGCTTGGGCGCAAGCTCGAGTGGGGTCTCGCGGGCGACCTCGTACACGCGAGCCAGTAGGGCCAGTTTCAAGGTTTCGTCCAGCATCCCGCTTTCGAACCTACCCGACGAGGGCGCGAGGCCTGCCCTCGGGGTAAGAATGAGCGCATGGTTGTTGCGGTTCTATCGCTCATGCTAGGCGGTCCGGACGACTGGCTTCAGGAGTTGGTTGTCCGCACGCAGAAGGACAACGGTCTGGTGGCGGTGGCCTGCGGCGTGTGGCAGGAGGGGAAGACCTATGTGGCCGCCTCGGGCGCCATGAAGGCGGGTGCGGACGCGCAAGTGAAGCCGGACTCGCGTTGGCACATTGGCTCCAATACCAAGAGCATCACCGCGACCCTGGCGGGAGTGCTGGTGGACGCGGGCAAGATCCGCTGGGACAGCACGGTCGGCGAGGTTCTGAAGGAACTCGACCCGCCCAAGGAGTTCCGCCCGATCACCTTGTGGCAGTTGCTCACCCATCGCTCGGGACTCTCGCCTGAGACCTACCCCGAGCCTACTGCTCCGTACTTCGCGCGTTCGGCAGATATGGCCGCTCTCCGGTCCGAGTATGCGAGGGTGCTCTTCAAGCACGGCCTGAAGCGGCCTCCGGGCGAGGCCTTCGAGTACACCAACGCCGGCTACGTGTTGGCGGGCAAGATGCTGGAAACGGTGGGCAAGGCGAGTTGGGAAGTCCTCGTTCAGACGAAGGTGCTGGGTCCGTTGGGGGCGACCGCCCACTTCGGTGCGGAGCCCTCCAAGAACCTGGAGCAGCCGTGGCCGCACTCGTTCAAGGACGGCAAGGCCGTTCCCGTGGACCCGGCGCTTCCTGATGCGGACAACGCCCCGGCCGTGGGTCCAGCGGGCACGATCAACCTGACGACCGCCGACCAACTCAAGTATCTGACGCTTCATCTTGGGCAAGGCGGAAAGCTGCTCAAGCCGGAGACGATGCGCAATCTCCATAGGCCGGAAGGCGGGTACGCGGGCGGGTGGATCGTGGTGACCGACCAGGCTTGGACCGGCGGCCCGGCGCTGACCCACGGAGGGAGCAACACGTTGAACCATCAGTTGGTGTGGGTGGTGCCGGGGCGCAAAATTGCGATCGTGGTCTCGGCCAACCAGGGCGGGCCGGACGTGCCCAAGGCGTTGAACGACCTGATCCTGGAGGTCATCAAGGCGCGGAAGCTCTAGTCGAACATCTGTCCGGCGAACTCGGCCGGCTTGAAGTCCCGGAGGTCCTCGACCTTTTCGCCGACGCCGACAAGTTTGATCGGCACTTTGAACCGGTCGTAGATGCCCAGCATCGCGCCGCCGCGGGCGGTGCCATCCAGCTTGGTGAGGACTAGTCCGGTGACTCCGGCGGCCTTCGTGAACTCCTCGGCTTGGCGGATCGCGTTCTGTCCGGTGTTGGCATCGAGGACTAGGAGGACCTCGTCAGGCTTGCGGCCGAGGGCTTTCTCGGCGACCTTGGCGACTTTTTGGAGCTCCGCCATCAGGTTGCCCTTGCTGTGCTGGCGCCCGGCGGTATCGGCGAGGACGAAGTCGATCCCGCGGGCTTTTGCCGCGGTGATCGCGTCGAAGATGACGGCGCTGGGATCGGAGCCGGGACGGTGCTTAACCAGGTCGCAGCCGACGCGGCCAGCCCACACTTCAAGTTGCTCGATGGCGGCGGCGCGGAAGGTGTCGCCCGCGGCGATGAGGACGGTGAATCCCTTGCGTTTCAGGAGGTGGGCGACCTTGGCGATCGAGGTGGTTTTGCCAACCCCGTTGACTCCCACGAAGAGAAAGAGGGTGGGGGCTTCGTCGTTCATGTCGAGGCCCACGGCCTTCTGCTGGCCGAACCGCTTGGCGATCGACTGCTTGAGCCGCTCCTTCATGGCCTCCGGCTCCACGACCTTTTCCTCGCGAACCGCCTGACGGAGCTCGTTCAGGATCTCCGTGACGGTGTTGATGTTGGTGTCGGCTTGGAGTAGCGCCTCTTCGAGCTCTTCATAGAACTCATCGTCGATGACTCCCCGTCCGAGCATCCGGTCGAAGCGCTCCATCAGCCTGCGAAACATTCGTTGAGGGTACCTGCCGCCTTTGTCCCGCCAAGGCTTCTCGCCAACGCCGCCACTTGGGGTGGTTCTCGACTCCCAGCGTGCACGGTTGGTCATAGGGGCAGGGCTTTACCCAGCGAAGGCGCTCGTGCTGCAAGTAGCCAGGAGTCCTGCCGACAAGACCGAGTGCGCGGTCCTGAAGACCGAGGAGGCGACCCATTCGCTGGCTGGGATAGCAGCCGGCGATCCGGCGCTTGAGTTCTGCCTCGTCACGCCGCAAAGGCAGTTCTTCGCCAGGGTCGCTGTCGGAGAAGCGGTTGACGGTTTGCCAGCGCCGCGAATAGGAGTGGTACATGGGGAGCTCCAGCAAAGGTCCTTCCCACGCTTGGCGCATCGCGTAGTGGCAGGCGTCATGGTCCAGGTGCCCTTGCTCGAAGGCTTGGCATACGACGCGATCCGGGCGGAAGTCCGAAATCGCCTTCGAGGCCACCTCGACCAGCGTGCCGAGGTGATCGACCATGTCTCCGTCTGGGAAGTTGTGGAAGGTAAAGGCGTCGGGCGGGAGCCCGATCAGGTTTGCCGCTTTTCTGGACTCCGCTTCGCGGGTACCGGTTCGATGAAGCCAAACGACTTGGGCCGGTGCCCGAGCTTGCACGAGCCGATGGAGCCACCCGGCGATCGCCAACTCGTCGTCCGGGTGGGCAAGCCAAAAAAGCCACCTTAACCCCGGGTCGGGGTCGAAGACGGTCACCCCCGGGCCTTCCGAAGAATCTCCGTTGTCGAGCGCCCGTGCAAGAGCGGGAGGATGACGACTTCGCCGCCGTAGCTCTGGACGAGGGGCGTTTCGGGTAACCGGTCGGCTTGGTAGTCGCCGCCTTTGACGTGGACCTCCGGCCGAAGCGCCTCGATCAGGGCGATCGGGGTCGGCTCTTCGAAGACCACGACTCCGGCCACGCAGCGGAGGGCCGAGAGGACGGCGAGGCGATCATCGACGGGGTTTATCGGGCGGTCCGGCCCCTTGCCGAGGCCCCTCGCCGAGGCGTCGGAGTTGATGCCGACGATCAAGAGATCGCCGAGGCGAGAGGCTTCCTCTAGATAGCGGACATGCCCAGCGTGAAGGATGTCGAAGACGCCGTTGGTGAGGACGAGCCGCTTGCCAGCGCGGAGAGACAGGGCTTCGGTCAGGGTCATTGAAGGGCCTCCATGAGGGTTCGGAGAACGGCGTCGGGAGAGATGTTGCCGAGCCGCTCGGGATCGTAGTGGCAGCGGTCGAACTGGCCGTAGGGGCAGGTTCGCTTCGGTCTGGTTACGGAGTAGAGTCCGACCGCCGGGCGTCCGAGCGCCGCGGCCAGGTGGGTACTGCCGGTGTCGCCCCCGATATGGGCTCGGCAGTAGTGGATCAAGGCAACGAGTTCTCGGACCGAGGTCTCGCCGAGAAGATCGGCCGGTCGGCTCTTGCAGAGGCTCAGCACCTCGCTGGCGGCGGCGCGGTCGCCTTCCGCCTTGCCTCCCAGCAGCACGGCCTGGAAGCCCGCTTCGGCAGCGGCGTCTAGAACAGCGGCGAAGGAAGCGGGGGGCCAGCGCTTGCTGGCCCATCCGGCGCCGGCGTTCGCCGCCACAAACGGGCCGGTGATGCCGGACTCGGCCAGTAGTTGCTGGACCTTGGCGAGGTCCTCGGGACGGGGCTCAAGGGCGAACTTCGCGGCATCGCACTCGACTCCAAAAGCCCTCACGACATCCAGGTATTGGTCGACCACGTGGAAGCTTGTGGGATCTGGCAGGACCCGGCTGGAGAAGAGGGCGCTGCCTTCGCGTTGCCAGTGGTAGCCGAGCTTTTGTTTGGCTTTGGCGTACCCAACGGGGAGCGCGCTTTTGAGTAGGCCCTGCATGTCGAAGGCGGCCTCGAACGGCTCGCCTAGATCGGGAGCCTTGCGGGGGTCGAGGCTGGGTTTCCAGCGGATGACCTCGTCCACGTCTGGGCAACACTCGACGATCCCGGCGAAGCGGGGATCGACGATCCACACGAGGTGGGCGTGCGGGATCTGCTTCAAGGCACTGGCCACCGGGAGCGTGCAGACCACGTCTCCAAGCGCGCTGAGGCGGCTGACCAGGAATCTAGGCAACCGTTGTCCTCCGGGCGCTCAGGCAGGCCCGTGCGGCTTCCAGGATCTGAGTGGGAGGCACCGCTTCAGGGCGGCAACTGGGGTCTCGGAGCACCCGGGCAAGCGGGCCGTAGGGCCGGAACCGGCTTGGGTCCATCGGGCCGAACACGCTGACGGTGGGGACACCGTACGCGGCCGCGATGTGGCCGTTGCCGGTGTCGGCCGAGAGGTGGAGGTCACTGGCGGCGATCGCCCCCATGCTCTCGCGCAAGCTGATTTTTCCGACGAGTTGAATGGCTCCAGGGCAAGTGGGGACCGGGTCTCCGGGCCCGCCGAGGAAGACGACCTCGGCGCCTTCAGCCTGCAACTGCCGAGCGACTTCCTCCCAGTGTGCGACGGGGACCAGTTTGTCCGGCGCCCCGGCGCCTACCGAGATGGCGACACGCGGCGCGCTTGTGCGCGGGGCGGGGTTCCGGGCATCGGGCATGGTCCAGGCGGGCGCGTTCGCTTCAATTCCCGCTTGGCGCAGGACTTCGAGATTCCAGTCGACCACGTGGAGGTCCAACCGGGGCGCTCCGGCGGCCAGCGGGTTGAGCTTTCGGGCCAGAGCGTCGGTGGCGTCCGCGGCGAGACGACGGGCCGGTTGCGCGAGGCGCAGGAGGAGGGCGGTCTTGCTGTGGCCTTGAAGGTCGAGTCCAAGGTCGAACCGCTCGCGGCGGAGGCCGAGGTAGAAGGTCAGTTGCTCCCGCCAAACCTTTGGGCCGGGAGACTGCTTCCAGCGCTTTCGCGATGACACATGCACCCGATCGACCAGGCGGTTCTGGTCGACGACATCGAGGCAGCGGTCTTCGATCGCCCACACGATCTCCGCGCCCGGATGCTTCGCGCGGATCGCGGACGCGACGGGCACCGCCATCACGCAGTCTCCGATCGCGGAGAAGCGGATCAGCAGGACCCGGGGAGCGCTCATTTTCGATTCCTGCGCCGGGCGCTCTTCCAGCGGTCGTGGAACCAAAGCCACTGCTCCGGGTACTCGCGGATAGCTTCCTCGAGGAACCGATAGTAGGCCTGCATCATGGCTTCCGGCGAGTCGTCGCCTTCCGGTGCCTCAAGGGGCGGCTTCACGACCGTTCGATACTTTCCCGGCCCGACGCGCACGCAGTAGGCGGGGACGATGGGTTTGCCGGTTCGCTGGGCGATGACCGCAGGGCCAAGCACGGTGCCGGCGGGCTGGCCAAAGAACTCGATGAAGGCCTCGTCCGCGTTTTGGTCGGGGAGCATCGCCACAAAGCCCTTGTTCCGCAGAATCCGGATCAACTCTCGGGCGGCGTTTCCCCGGGAAACCACCCCCAAGCCAGCGCTTTCCCGGATTCGGCGCATCTGGCTGTTGAGCCCGGCATCGTCGGCGTCGCGCACCACGACGGTCAAGGCGTAGCCCTGCAGAGTCATGTAGCGGGCCATCCGCTCCCAGTTGCCGAAGTGGCCGGTTACTAGGATCGCCCCGGTCTTGGCGGCTTCGTCGAACACGTCTTGTCCCTCCACCGAGATGGAGTCCAGGAGCTCTCTCTCGGGCAGCGACTCAGCCCGCAAAAAGTCTGCGGCGACACGCCCAAAGTGCCGGAACACGCCGTAGGCAACCTCGAGCCGCCGTTCCTCGCTCCATTCGGGAAAGGCGAGGGCTAGGTTGGATAGGCAACGCTCGCGGTGCTTCCGGGAGTGCTTGAACAGCAGGAGTCCCAGGCGCTCGCCACGCCGTTCCGCTACTTCGATGGGTTTGCCCGCGAATCCCTTCTGCGCGAGCGAAAAGAGCACTCCGCCAATTTTCTTGACGGCTTCCTTGCTAGCCTTGCTCATTCAGTTTCGCTCCCAGCCAAGCCCAGAACTCGTCTTCTGGCTCGATCCGCGCTTCCTGTCCCACGACTCGGATGTCGTAAGGACCTAGGTCGCCACGCTTCTGAAGTTTGACCCAATCCTTGGCCGTCGTTAGGATTGGGACGTCCTCGCGGAACCCCTTGAGAAGGGTCGGCCCGGCCAAATCGTCATGGTCGGCGAGTCGCTTCTCGGCCACGATCCTCAGACCCAGCCCTTCAAGGTCCCGTCGGAATCGGTCGGGATCGCCAATCGCGCAGAGCATTTGCACGTCGCCCTCGGTTCCCGGGGGAAGGAGCGCGGTGGTCACGGCCTTGAATGCACCAGGCAAAACCAGGTCAGCCCGGGCGGCGTTGGCCCGGGGCTCTCGGTACGGCCCGGCAGGAAGGCAACGGGAGTTTCCGCGTTCCGGATCGAGAAGGATGCTAACGTGCTTGCGCAGCGGGAGATGCTGGTAGCCGTCGTCCATAAGGAGCACCGCGCCGGGAAACTCCCGGTGGCAGAATTCGGCGGCGAGCACCCTTCGTCGGCCGACGATGATGGGGACCTCGGGAGCTAGAGTTCGCAGATGCGCCGGCTCATCGCCCCACTTGGCGGGATCGAGGTCTCCGTGAGGCGCGATCGCGGCAGCTTCGGCGGCGGGGCTACCGTAGCCGCTGCACGAGAGGACCACGGATCGTCCCAGTCGCGAACGAATCCCCTTGGCGAGATAGGCGACGATCGGCGTCTTCCCGCTGCCGCCCACGGTCAGGTTTCCAACGCAAACCACTGGTCGGTGCGGTTCTGCGCTTTGTTTCAGGCCGAGTCGGTACAGCGAGGCATACCCCTGCCAGCCGGCGGCATAGAGCCAAGACGCTGGGGTTAGCAATCCTCGAAGCAGGGCAAGCCCGGGAGACTTCCCGTACCAGAGGTCGGCGGCTTGCATCGGCTCATTATGAAAGCTCGATGTCCATCCGGCCCTCTTCATGGTCGGCAAGGTCTTTGGGCGACGCCTGCTCCATCGTCGCCTCAAAGTCGTCGGCCTCCACAAAGCCATGCAAGCCGATCCCTTGATCGAAGTCGGTGCGCATCCCCCCTTCCGGCAGCATGCGGAATCCGACCCCGTAGAGCCAGTTCTCGTAGTGGGAGAAGGAGGCCCGTCGTACGCCCGACCAAATCAGCCGAATCAGAACCCTGAAGGGCGGTAAGTCTTCTCCCTCGTCCTCGTAGTCGACCAGCATCTCAAGGCGCTTTGTCTCGGACTCAAAGCGAATCTGCCGGACCCGGGCATCGTGGAGGGTGGGGGAGGCCCCGAAAAGGTCGCGGAGCATGCCGCCAGAGCTGGTTTCGGCCCAAACGGCATCGGCTGGATCGCGCTCATCCATGGGTGTATCTACGGTGACGCTTGGTCGGGACGGGGTTGTTCAGCTAAACTTCGGAGGAAGCTGGTTCGATACCCGTCTTTCCTTTTGCGTATGCATCGCCTTTTTCTGTTGTTGGTCGCTCTTGTCGTATCCCTCGGGGCCGCGTCTACCGTGGCGTCTGGGCAGACGACCGCCGACTACCTGAAGCTAAGGAAGCGCTACAAGATCGTGCGCGCCGCCGAGGTTGCCGCGATAGAGACCACCCTGGGTACGCGGGTCCTGGAGATCGAAGGAACGGTGAAGGGCTCTTTCAGCAGCGGAAGAGAGTGCTCGATCGTTCTGGAGCGCTCGGACGGTGGAACGCTCATGGTGGACAGCGATTTCCTGCCGGCATGGCTGGACGGCGGGGACGTTCAGGCGAGGTTGCTGCTGCGGGTTACCCGTGAAGCGGTGACGGCGCCGGTCCACGCGAAGCTGCTTTCCATCGCGCCGGTGTCGGAGGTCGCGAAGTACGACGAGAAACCTCCGGTCCCACCTCGACCGAAGACGGCTCCCAAAGGAACCTCCAAGAGCTACGCGCCTCCCAAAGGCGGCGGCCCCTTGTACGGGCCGATCGGAAAGGGCGGCGGCACGAAGTCGGCGGTACGCAACTGGAATCTGCCCGCGAGCGAGGTCACCCCGATCTACGCCGGTTTCATCAAGGGACGGAATCCGCGGCTCTCGAATCAGGACGCCTACGACATTGCGGCGGGGATCGTCGGATTCTCCCTTCGATATGGAGTCGATGCCCGACTCATCATGGCGATGGTGATGGTCGAGAGCGGATTCGACCCGTACGCGACGAGCCGCGTTGGGGCCCAAGGCCTGGGACAGTTGATGCCCGGGACGGCCAAAGGGCTGGGGGTCGCGAACTCCTACGACTCGGCGCAGAACCTGTTTGGCACGGTGAAGCTGGTTCGCAACCACCTCGACACCTACAACCGGCGCACAGGCGGCCAGGATTTCGAGACCCTCGTTCTGACGTTGGCGGCCTATAACGCCGGGCCGGGGGCGGTGAAACGCCACGGCGGGGTCCCTCCTTATCGGGAGACGCAGAACTACGTGCGCAAAGTAGTGGCTCTGTACAGCAAGTTCACCGGGCGCGGCTAACCCTCGCGTGCGGATAGGCTAGTGTCCTAAATGCTGGGAAGCGTCCTTCTTGTCCTGACTTTAATGTCGGATGGTCCTGCCGTAGTCCAGCGTTACGCTGCCACTTTCGACCTCGCGGGCCCGTTCGAGGCGCCCGGCCATGTGACGCAGATGCAGTGGGGGCCAGGCGGCCGCCTCTATGTTTCGACCGCTTTGAACGGATCTTGGAGCTACGAGTACAACCCTAGTACGGGGGCCCTTAGCCAGGAGATCAAATGCTCCGAGTTCAACGGAGCTGGACTCGCCTTCGACGGCAACGTCCTGTACCAGACAACCTTTCCCGGAAACCTATGGCGGCTTAGCGACGACGACGGCGACTTCAAGTACGGAGAAGCTGGCGAGACCAAGGTCGCGATCGTGACCGGGATGCCGGTGGGAGACCATGGCATCAACCAGATCCAGATCCGCCGAGGGGCGCTCTACATTGGCATCGGAGCCCGGACGAGCAACGGCTGCACCGGGGACTATACGCGGGCGTCTGGCGACGACTACGGGGGAACCGGATTCCGCGACGGCGGTCTTGGTCGGTCATGGGGCGAATCGGCTTACGGTGGATCGATCGGATGGATCCAGAATCTGGCGGCGGTGCCCAGCCAAACCGGGGCGGCCAACGCCTATCCCGACCCGACCGTCACGCAGACGCTGATCCAGCAAGATGCCAGCCCCTACCAGACCTTGCCAAACAAGCTTGTGGTGCACTCGGCGGGGACTCGGAACCCTTACGGGCTCGTGTTCGAGGAGCCTTCAGGGAAGCTGTTCTTTACCAACAACTTCCATCGGGTGAACAGTCAAGGCGATGGCTCGGTAGGGTTTGGGGCGCTTCGGGATGCGCTAGACGCCGACTTCTCCAACGATGTCCACGACCAGGTTTTCGAGGCCCGCCGGGGGGCAGACTACGGCTACACCAACCAGAACTGGCGGGGCGTCTCGCCGTACTTGGACCCGACGCATCGGAACTACGTTCGAGTGCATCCGCTCCGCTACGACGCGTTGTACGACGCCGGGCCCTACACCCTGCACGACCCGGCGAACCCAAAGGGACTTGGACCGCATTCGTCGGCGAACGGAATTGCCGTCATCGGGTCCCGTTTGCTGCCTGCAGAGCTAGACGGCGGGCTCTTCATCGCGCGCTGGACCGACGAGGTCGAGGAGGAGGAAGAAGAGGGCTCCGAGAAACGGACTCTCCGATACGCAGACGTGGTCTGCGTATCCCGGACGACCAAGGAAACCGTAAGGATCGCGAGCGGTTTCGAGAACCCTCTGGCGCTTCTTTGGGATCGAGCCCGGGGGCTTCTCGTCTCGGACTATGGTTCCAAGAAGATTTACGTTCTGCAGATCAAGGACCGCCGTACCCGACACTGACCGGACCCCAGGGCGGGCGGTACCCTCGTATCCATGACTCGATTCCTTGCGACCTGGCTGACGCCGGGCGAAGTTGCCGTGCAGACGGCCGAGAACTCCCGGATTGCCGGGCACGACCTAGCGACCTGCCTCGAGCATGGTCTTGCGGCCTGCGAGCTAGACCCGACCTTCATGGCGATCGGAAAGGGCTCGTTGCCGAACTCGGACGGCGAACTCGAACTGGATGCCGCGATCATGGACGGGGCAGACCTGAGCGCGGGCGCGGTGTGCGCGTTGCGAGGAATCCTGCCCGCGATCTCGGTTGCCAAGCTCGTGAAGGAGAAGACGCCCCACGTGATGCTGGCGGGCGACCAAGCCAGGCGCTTTGCCCTGTCCCAGGGGTTCGTGCCGGAGCAGACGATGACCGCGGAGAGCATCCGAGCCTACGACGAGTGGCGGGCCGGCAACGCCAAGGATCGCAAGAGCGAGTACATCCACTCGGTGCGCGATCGCGTTGGCGGAGACCAGGACCACGGTGACACCGTGACGATGATCGGCTGGGACGAGGGGCACTTGGTTGCCGCCAGCGCAACCAGCGGAATCTCCTGGAAGGTTCCGGGCCGGGTTGGCGACTCGCCGATCGTGGGGGCCGGCATCTACGCGGACGACGAGTTTGGCGCCGCCGGGGCCACCGGCTGGGGCGAGGAGCTCTGGAAAGCGTGCGCCAGCTTCCGGGCGGTCCAGAACATGCGGTTTGGGATGAACGCCCAAGAAGCCTGCGAGGAAGTGGTGGCCCAGATGAGGCGGCGTCAGCCTAAATCCATGGAGATGCCGTGCGTGGTCTTCGCCATGTCGAAGGCCGGAGACTTTGGGGCGGCCACTACCGTGGGCGAGTTCCATCTCTGGAGCATCGACCCTAACGGAATCCAGGTTCAAGCATTCCACGGCGTCTAGCATGGCCAAACTCATCGGCACCGCAGGCCACGTGGATCATGGCAAGACAACCCTGATTCAGGCGCTCACGGGCATCGACGCGGATCGGCTCCCGGAGGAGAAGCGGCGCGGGATGACGATCGAGATCGGCTTCGCCTACGTCGACCTTCCGGATCTGGGCCGGGTTTCGATCGTGGACGTGCCGGGGCACGAGCGGTTCATCGGCAACATGCTGGTCGGGGCGCTTGGGATCGACGTCGCCCTGCTCTGTGTGGCGGCGGACGAATCGGTCAAGCCCCAAACTCGGGAACACGTGGCCATCCTTCGGGCGCTTGGCGTCGAGCGGTTCGTGGTCGCTCTGACCCGTGCCGACCTCGCGGACGAGCCGATGCGCGTGGCCTCAAAGCACGAGGTGGCCGAACTGGTGCCCGATGCCCCGCTTATCGAGGTGAGCGCGCCAAGGGGACTGGGTATCGAAGAGCTGAAGAATGCGCTCGCGAAAGCCCTTCGGGACGCACCAGAGAAGTCCCTAACCGAAGCCTGGTACATGCCGATCGACCGGGTTTTCGTGGCGAAGGGTCACGGGCTGGTGGTCACCGGAACCATGGCGCGGGGAAAGGTTGAGGCCGGGGGGACGGTGGTGATCGAGCCGGGCGGGCATCGCGGGCGGATTCGGGGCATCCAGATTCATGGCGAGGAATCCGACTCGTCCGAGGCGGGCAAGCGGACTGCGCTGAACCTGACCGGAGTGAAGCATCAGGACATCGTGCGGGGAATGGTCGTGGGTTCTCCCGACGCCATCTTCGTCACAACCGTGTTGGACGCCCGAATGCGGTGGACAGAGATGCCGAAACACGGGCTACGAGTTCGGTTGGCGATTGGCGCGGAGGAGGCGATCGGCCGCATCTTCCTGAGCGCGGAGGAGCCGGACGTAGCCCAGCTTCGCTTAGAGACCCCGATCGCGTGCGCGCTTGGGCAGCCGATCGTGGTTCGCCGCTACAGTCCGCCAGACCTGATCGCAGGCGGAAACGTGGTCGTGCCGGTGGCTAAGCCGCGCAAGCAAGCCGAGAAGCTGGACCGCTCGGACGCGAGCGACCCCCGAACCGCGATCCTCGACCTGGTTGGGGACCGTCCCGAAGGCCTGCCAACCGAGGAGATCTGCCGGATGCTCGGCTCGACTCCCCAGAAGCTAGGAGACGTCTTCGAGGACCTTCGCACGAGCGGGAAGCTCATTGGGTTCGCGGGCTTGTGGCTTTCACCCCAAGGGGCGAAGGGGGCGATGCAACGGTTCCTCACCTCGCTGGGGGGAGCGCACCAATCTCAGCCTAAGGTGCCCTATCACGCGAAGGAGCGAATAGTCGCCCATGCAGGACTGAACTGGGCGGGGAAGCCGCTCGACCGGCTGGTCGCCGCGCTCCAGCAGCTTGGCAAGGTGGAGACAAACGGTGGACTGGTCAAGCTCGTTGGATTTCGGATGAGCCTTACGGACCGGCAACGCCAGTTCTTGGATCGCGTCGTGACCGAGCTAGAGAGCGAACTGGTGAACACCCCGAACGCCCATCAGTTGGCGCAGAGGCTGGGGGTTCCGATCCAGGCAACGGAGGAAATCCTCAAGCTCGGGCTTGAGGCTGGAGAGCTTGTGCGGCTGGACGAGGGCGTTTGGTACACGCCAGGTCAACTGAAGCGCTTGATCGATCGTGTTCGGGAGGTCGCGGACGGCAAGCCCTTTGCGGCGGCGCAGGTTCGGGATGCGCTGGCTACTTCCAGAAAGTACGTGATCCCGCTCCTGGAGATGCTGGACCGCACGCAGACCACGATTCGGACCGGAGAAACCCGAATCTTTCTGGCTAAGCCACCAAAGACCTAATGGCTTCGGCTAGCGAGGGGCGCCGAGTGATCACGTAGCGTACGTCTCCGTAGCCATCTCTCAACAGGCGCGCGGCTATCTCCTGGCCTTCTTCGGCCTCTAGCTTCAAGCCGTCCGGGGTTTCGGTTACTCGCACGGAGAATGGCTCGACGAGGGCACGGGCTCCAGGCTGGTTCCGGGTTGCCACCTCAAGCGTGTTTTTGCCCGCTCGGCGCCACAGGTCTTCGAGGGGGCCAGCGAAGACGGGGACCGAGTCCTTGAGAACGACGAGGATGTCGGCGTCGGTCAGGAGGTCGGGGCGATTGGTCGCAAGAACACAGGCGCCCCCTCGGGCCAGCAGGCGAGCCAAAGCGATCCGCACTCCCTCCAGCAACCAAAGATCGAGGAGGTCCAGATCGCCGTCGAGGATCAGAATCCCCGTGGCGGCGGAGAGCGCGGGCACCAGGCGGCAGGCTTGATGGAGGGCTTCGGGCAAGTCCGAAATCGAGGTGGCTCGATGTTCCCACAAGCCAAGGTCCATGACCGTTTGGGTGGTTCGCTCCTGGTCCTCGAGGTTGTCCTTTCGTGCCAAGAGAGAGTTCAGATTTGCTCGCCTTCCGAAGCCGCCCGGGGGCAAGAGTTTTTCGGCTTCCATGTGGACGCCGCCCGTCTTGAGGCGCTCGAGGCCGGCGATCGCGCGAACGAGTTCGGAGGCCCCCTGGCCAGCGGGAGACACGACCCCCATCATCTGGCCAGGTCCGAGCCCTAGGGTAAGTGAACTGCCAGCCCGGAGCGAGACGCCATCGAGCCGGAGTAGGTCCGCCATCTGGTTAGGGAAGCACGAGGAGTTCTTTGGGTGCGTGGGTCAGGACCCTCGCGCCGTCGGCTTCGATGACCACGTCGTCCTCGATCCGCACCCCGCCAAAGTCAGGGATGTAGATTCCGGGCTCCACCGTCCAAACCTGGCCCACTTCCAGCACGTCCGTGCTGGAAGCGTTCATGCGTCCAGTGTCGTGTACGTCCCGGCCAAGTCCGTGGCCGAGGCCATGTCCGAAGTAGCCGTCCAGGCCCTTCTCCGCGAAGATCTGGCGGGCTAGGGCGTCCACATCCTTCGCGGCGACTCCAGGCTTCATCATGGCGATGCACTCGACCTCGGCCCGAAGGACGAGGTTGTAGATCTCGCGGTGACGTTCGCTGGCTTCGCCAACCACCACGGTGCGGGTGAGGTCGCTGCAGTAGCCGTCCACCTTTGCGCCAAAGTCCATGGTCACAAAGTCGCCCTTCTGCAGCTTTCGCTCGCCGGCTTTGCCGTGAGGACGGGCGCTGTTTGGGCCACTGACCACGATCGGGTCGAAGGCGAGCGGGGAGCCGTTCCGCCGGATGAAGAACTCCAAGTCCAAGTTGAGATCGTATTCGGAGATCCCGGGCTGGATGAGCCGCCGCATGTGCTCGAACGTGGCATCGGCCAATCGGCAGGCCTTTTCGATGCTGGCGACTTCGTCTGCCGACTTGACCATGCGAAGGCTGGCGATCAAGTCCTTGGACGGCGTCAGCTTAAGGCCGGGCAAGGAGCCAGACCACTCCTCGTAGGTTGCGTACGTGACGTGGGCGGATTCAAAGGCAAGCTGGCTCAGTCCCAGGCTGGTGGCCGTCTCGGACAGAGCGTCTCGAAAGGACTTTGGGCTGCCAAAGGTGCAGAGTTCGTAGCCCTTCACCTGCTCCGCCGCTTGGATAGCGTAACGGCTGTCCGTGATGAAGACCGCCTTGTCCGGAGTCAGCACCACGTAGCCAAACGATCCCGTGAACCCGGTGAGCCATTGGACGTTGCCGATGTGGGAGACCAGAAGGGCGGGCGTGCTTGCCCCAGACATCGAGTTGCGTAGCCGTTCCAGCGGGCTCATACGATCTCCCGCTCCGCGTTGAGAAGGGCTTGCATCGCGATCACGTACCCATAGCCGCCAAATCCGACGATCTGGCCGACCGAGATTGGGGCGATCACCGAATGGTGCCGGAACTCCTCCCGGGAGTGGACGTTGCTGAGGTGGACCTCGACGACCGGGAGCCGGACGCTGACCAGGGCGTCGCGGAGGGCGATCGAGTAGTGGGTGAGGCCGCCCGGGTTGATGACGATCGCGTCCGCCCATCGTCGATGCTCTTGGATCGTGTCGATCAAGATGCCCTCGCTGTTCGACTGCAGGATCCGAACCTCGACGCCCATCTTGGCGGCTTGGTCCTTGATGTCCGAGTCGATCTCCTCGAGCGGTTTTTTGCCGTAGATGTCCGGCTCGCGGAACCCGGTGAGGTTCAGGTTCGGACCGTGCAGCACTAAGACCTTAAGCGGATTTGGGTTCAATCAGCAACTCCTTCATCTTCTCGGCGGGGATTGCGTCCTCGGGAAGCAAGTGGGGAATACCGTCCACGATGGGGAAACCGGTCCCCGTCTCGGTGCAGACCAAGTACATGCCCTGCTGGATGAGCGCGGGGCGCGAGTCCAGGAGAGGGTTGGCCAGCTTCTTTACGAATTCGGGGTCGAGCACTTCGCCACTTCCAAGTAGAGGTCGCGCAGGCGCCGGGCAGAGTCCAGCCAGGAGAAGTCTCCCACGCGGTTCAACCCGCGTTCCCGCAACCCTTGAAGCTTACTCGAATCATCCAGGAGGTCCTGGATGGCCACGGACCATGCCTCGGGCTCCCAAGAGTCCATCACGAGCGCAGCGTTGTCAGCTACCTCGGGCAACGCACCGCCCGAGCTGCAGATGACCGGGCACCCGCAACGGAACGCTTCCAGCAAGGGAAGCCCAAACCCTTCGTGTCGGCTTGGCGCGAGGTAGAGATCGGCCGCGCAGTAGAGCGAGCAGAGCTGCTCGTTGCTTACGTAGCCAAGGGCCTGGGCTCGATTCCCCAAGGTTTGGTCGCCCCAGCCGGCCTTGCCCGTGATCGCCAACCGATGGGTAAAGCGTTCGGGCAGCAGGTCCATGGCTCGCACCGCAAGCTCCATGTTCTTCCGGGGCCACCGGGTACCCACGGTAAGGCAAAACGGCCGGCTGAGGCCGAGTTCCTCGAGGTGGGCGTCTACCATCTCCTTGGGATTGGGATGGATCCACGGGGGGCATGCGTTTGGCACCACGACCGTTTTGCCGCGCGCCCCGGGGAGGTACTGCTCGATGTCGGCGCGAGAGGTCTCGCTCACGGTGACCACTCGCTTGGCTCGCCGGGCGCTCGCAGCCACTCCAAGCTGCAAAAGGGTGCGGTCTTTGAGCGAGAACCAGTCCGGCCCAATGAAGAAGCTGACGTCGTGGACGGTGGTGACCCCTCCGCGAACCAGCGGGCTAAGCGTGTACTGGACATGAGCCACCTGGGCACCCCGTCTTCGGGCGGCCAGGGGGAACTGCACCAGACTCCACCATCGGGCATAGGCCCCTGGCACTTCTACCCACTCGAAGGCATCGTTCCAGGGAATCCCTGAGGGCTTTGGAGCGTTGCATAGGAAGAGAAGTCGTAGATGTGGATTCTCGAGTTCGAAGAGCTCGCAGAAGCCTTGAAGGATTCCGGCCCAGTGAGTGGCATCCCCGGTCATGTGGGTGCCGATCAAGCGGGCGTCGATCGCAACGGTGGTCAAACCTCGCCTCTGCACCGCTCTGCTACCATAACTAGAAGTTATCCTATCCGTGCCAGCCATGAGAAAGCGAAAGCCACCCATCGTCCCGATCACCCTGCTAGTGGTGTTCGCCTGCATCGTCGGTTACGTCAACTACAACAGCACACCCGTTAACCAACGACCTCCGACGCCGCCAGCCGCTACCGCTCCGCGCGAAACAGAGTCGAAGGAGGCGGTTGCCAACAAGCTGAAGAACTCGGTTGCGGCACCTACCACGGCAGGCGCGTCCACCAGCAAGGGAGAGAACCCGCTCGCCCCCCCCTCTGGCGACGCCATGATCCCGGACAACATGAAGGAGATGATCAAGCGGAAGAATCCGAACTTCGACAAGCTCCCCAAGGATCCCAGCATGCAGAAGCCGGTACCGAACGACTCGGCCACCTCTACCCAGTGGTACACGCCGGAAACGCCGAAGTAGCCGCTCAGGGAGCGATCTGAGGGTAGACGCGCAGGACACCCTGCGCGTCTACCTCCCTTGAGAATGGAACTCGGAAGGTCTGTTCGAGCGCCGGATCTCGAAGCAGGACCTCAACCGGCGCCGTCAGAACGGTTCGTCCTTGGTCGATCAGCATTGCCTCGCCGCCAAGGGCGGCCGCCAGAGCCAGATCGTGGAGCGCCGCCACGATCGTCATGCCCTTCTCCTGCAAACCCCGGACGGTCCGGATGAAACCCGCTTGATGCTCGAGGTCGAGGTGGGCGGTTGGTTCGTCAAGCAGCAGAACTTGCGCGTCTTGGGCCAAAGCGCGAGCCATGAGGACTCGTTGACGCTCGCCGCCGCTGAGGGCGAGGATGCTCCGGTCCGCGAGGGCTGCTAGGTCGGCTTCTTGAATGGCCTGCTCCACGCGTTCGCGGTCTTCCGTGGTCTCAAAAAGTCCGGTGCCCGCCGCGATCCTGCCCATCGCAACCACCTCGCGGACGGTGAACTCGAAGGAGAACAGTTCCTGCTGAGGCACCAAGGCGAGCTTGCGCGCGACTTGGTAGGGCTTGCTCTTGAGGACGTCCAAACCATCTACCCGCACGCTCCCGCCGGTAGGTTTCAGGAGCCCCGCGATCGCCCTTAGCAGCGTGCTCTTGCCGCTGCCGTTCCGGCCGAGGAGGGAAAGGATCCCGGAGGGAGGAACCGTAAGGCCGATCTCGTGGAGAACCGGGGTATCGCCATATCCGACCCGAAGCCCGGCAACTTGGATCATCCGAAGAAGCCGCTCCCGAAGGCCTTCACCATGGCGGCGTACTGGCCGTTTGCTCGCAACAATTCTTCGTGGGAGCCTTGCTCCACCACTTGCCCTCGCCGGAGCATCACGATCTTGCTGGCGCGGGACGCGGTGGTGAGGCGGTGGGCGATGAAGAGGGTGGTCTTGATCTTCATGATCTCGTCCAACGCTCCCTGCACCGCCTGTTCGCTCTCCGCGTCGAGGGCGCTGGTGGCCTCGTCGAGAAGCAGGATAGCCGGCTGTTTTACGAGGGCGCGCGCGATGGCAACCCGTTGCATCTGACCCCCGCTGAGGCGCGTACCTCGCTCGCCGAGCTCGGTTTCGTAACCGAGGGGCATCTGAGCGATGAACTCCTCCGCGTGGGCGGCTCGGGACGCCGCCAGGATCTGGTCGTGCCCTGCATTGGGCGCGCCAAGTTTGAGGTTCTGCTCGATCGTTCCGGCGAAGAGGAATGTCTGCTGAGGCACGACGCCGATCTGTCGTCTTAGCCAGGAGACGTCCAGTTCGCGGGTGTTCACGCCGTCAAAGAGGATCTGGCCGGAGGTCGGCTCGTAGAACCGGAGCAGCAGGTCTGCCACCGTGCTCTTTCCCGCGCCGCTGGGACCTACGAGCGCAAGCGAGGTTCCCGGCTCGATTACGAAGCTGACGTCGGTCAGGGCTTCGGTTCCATCTGGATAGGCGAAGGTGACGTTGCGAAACTCGATCTGGCCTCGCGGCTGCTCCAGTACGCGCGCTCCCGGCATGGTCTCGGATTCCTCGGGCACGTCGAGGACCTCGCGGTAGATCCGATCCGAGGCGGCCTGGACCTGGTTGTAGGTGTTGTTGACCGAGCCAAGGTTCCGCGCGCCTTGGTTGATGACGTCGAGGGCGAAAACGAGCGAGGCCAGCTGACCGACGTTGAGAACGCCGTTGTAGGCGAGCCAGCCGCAGATATAGAGGACCACGGCGAGGGCGCCCGCGCCGATGAACTCCACAAGAGGACGGAGCGAGGCCTGTCGGCGAACCGCCTTCATCTGGCTTAGGAAGCTCTGTTCTACGAGCTTGCCGTACTCCTCGCCAACCTGGGCCTCGGCGGAGAAGGCGCGGACCACCCGGGTACCCGAGATGGACTCCGTGGTGGTGGCGTTGACCTCGGCAAGGTCTTGCTGAACCTCACGCTGGGCGGAGCGCATCTTCTTGCCGTTGTTCTGGATGGCGATCGCCATGAGCGGCAGGAACATGAGGACCACGAAGGCGAGTTGAGGCTGGGTCCAGACGATGTACGAAAACGCGGAGATGGCCTTGATCGGGCCGTCGATGCTGTCTCGGATGATGGTGACGGCGCTCTGGTAGACGTTGACGTCGTTGGTGAGGACGCTTTGGATGCCGCCGGTCCGGCGCTCGCTGAAGTAGGTGATGGGCAGGCGCTGGAGCTTGTTGAACAGGCGGATGCGCAAGTTGCTGGCCAGCCGGGCGGCGGCCTTGCTCAGGAAGTAGCTCTGGCCACGGGTGAACCAGTACTTGGCGCCAAACAGACCGACGACCAAAAGGCTGATCCAGGCGAGCTTGTCGACCGCGTCTCGGGGCGCTTGTCGCTTTGCCTTACGCTCTTTGGCTAGATCGCGCAGGGCGCTTTGGACGGACTCCTGGCTGATGGAGAGGGTTCGGGCCACCGTGATCGTCTCGCCGGAGGACATCAGGTCTCCGCTGGTGTCGCGGGTGGCCTGAAGGTTGCCCAGGATCTTGGCGACTTCGGGCTCTGGCTTGCCGACCATCGCAGCGAAGCTGCGGAGCTCGTCTTTCGAGAGGTACTTCTGCTCTGCGTAGGTTCGGCCAGACATGGCGCTGGCGTCGCTGATCGCCTGGACGGCGTGTCCGATGAGCGGGACGGTTGCGCCGGTCAGGGCGGAGGTGACGACCACGCACGCGAGGCCCTTGAGGATCAGGCCCCGTTGGGTCTTGAGCTCGGCGGCGAGCCGGGAGTCGAACTTCTTGAAGAGGTGGATCGCCATCTAGGCGGTTCCCTCCCACTCGTCTCGGGAGATGCCGGATTGGCGGAGAAAGATCGCAAGAAGGTCCTTTGAGATGTCTCCACCGTGAGGGTTTGGCAGTGTTGCCCGGATTGTCCCTCGCACCATATGCTCGTGGCGTCCCCCGGTGATCGGCCCGACGAAGCCGATACGTTTGAGGCGGACGATCAGCTCACGACGGGAAACCGGGCGAAGGGCCAAGGCTACGCTGCCTGCTGAAGGTTAAGGTCGAGGGTTCCAACAACTGGCAAGGGGTGCCCGAGCTGAAGCCCAAGCAAAGTCCAGTCCTCAAGAGCCGAGGCAAGGTCCTTCTCGCAAGATTCCTGGCTGTCGCCGGAGCCCAGCAACCCATGGAAACCAGGAATCGTTCCTACCCAAGTTCCATCCTCTAGCCGATCGTACTGGGCATGACCCAATGCGGCCCGGAAGTATTCGCTCAGCATCGTCCTATTGTCCCTCAATACGCCCCTGAGGCAACTAAGGATCATGCAATCCTAGATCTATGACGATCTGGTGCAACGCCGACCTGAGCGCGGAGGCGCTTGCCGAACTTCGGGCTGGACTTGGCCACCACGGACTGGTGATCCCCGCCGTCCGGACGGGCAACTTGAGCTCCGCAGGGGCGGACCCTGAATTGGAGACCGCGGACATCGCCTTCGGCCAGCCGGATCCTCAGCAGGTGGCCTCGCTGCCAGGCCTCCGCTGGGTGCATCTGACCAGCGCGGGCTACACGCGCTACGACAACGACGTATGTCGGGCCGCCCTCGCCGCGCGCGGGGCGGTGATGACGAACAGTTCTTCCGTCTACGACGAGCCATGCGCCCAGCACCTGCTGGCGTTCATGTTGGCGGAGGCGCGGGAACTGCCCGGCGCGCTGGAGCAGAGGGGTACTTGGTCCTACGCTCAGCATCGGAGCCAGACTCGGATCCTGCAAGGCGACAAAGTGCTGATCCTTGGGTACGGCGCGATCGGGAAGCGGTTGGCGGAGTTGCTGGCGCCTTTCAATGTGGAGATCGTGGCGCTGCGTCGAAGGGTGCGCGGCGACGAGCCGGTGCCGACCTTCGCGATCTCCGAGCTGAATCGATTCCTAGGCGGTTCCGACCATGTCGTGAACATCCTGCCTGCGAACTCGGAGACGGGGAAGTTAGTGGATGGGGGGTTCTGGGCAAAGGCTAAAGAGGGGGTTCGGTTCTACAACGTGGGGCGGGGGACCACGGTGGATCAGGAGGCGCTGGCCGAGGCGCTGCGGTCTGGGCGGGTGGCTCGGGCGTTCCTAGACGTAGCCGATCCGGAGCCTCTGCCAGCCGACCACTTCTTGTGGAGCACTCCCAACTGCCACATCACCCCGCACATCGCGGGTGGGCGGCAGGAGGAAGACCCCACGTTGGTCCGCCACTTCCTGGCCAACCTGAAGCGATTCGAGGCCGAGCAGGAACTGGTGGATCGGATCTCGTAGGTCCTAGCAAGATTGCGGTCGGGACATTCCTTTGATGGGTTTCATTGATGAGCGCGAGTCAACTAGGTTCGAACTCTTGGCCAGGTGAGGCGGGGGTACCGCTGAAGAACGTCTGATCTCCTGGAGCATCGTGCTCGGCACTCCTTTGTTCGTTAACTACAGGGGCCCAAGGCAAAGAGCTCTTCTCTCCTTCCTACGAGACCCCATTCCGTGGCTAGTGCCTGCGCTCCAGAGCCAAAGTCCGCCCGCGTCCTCTGAGAAGACGAAATCCACATATTGGACCTTACTTCGGTGCCAGCAGAGTCGCAGCCTTACCGTTCGGAAATCCCTTCGTGACGAACCACACGACCAACCTATCCGTGGTGCACGGTTGCCCCTTCTTGAGCGTTAACCCATGGGCAGGGGTTGGTGCCCACTCTAGGTAACCCTTCAAGTTCATTACGCCAGTACGGGGGTCGAGGGCCGTGAACGTACCCCGTGCGCCAAACATCCTTCCTCGAATGGAGAAGGCCTGCCCACCCGTCTGAAGCGATCCGCTGAATGGCAGGAATCCGGGAAGAGAAGGGTCCGAAGTGACCGACATCGCGACCTGCGAATCGGCAAACCTACCGTCAACTCGAAGTGCACCCAGTGGTGCAAGATAGCCTAAGTTCCAGGTCTTCATGGAGGTTGCGGTTCGATCCATGAACTCCATCGAAACACGCTCGATTGCCCCGACCGAATTTGGGTTGGCAAATCTTAGGTAGGCCTGGTTGACACGCGATGCGCCAATGACCGACCCCAGCGAAGGATAGTCCTGTAGGGGGATCATTTCCTCTCTGCTTGCCCCCGTTTCGCGACGTACTTCGCCTCCCCAATACCAATCGTAGAACGCCTTGGAACGTCCATCCAAGCTCGAAAGTTCATGGGAATCGGCTGGGATTTTGCCGGCAGATCGGAGCTTGGTCGCGGTGACATTCTGCGCGAACTCGAGGCGCTCGCCCGATAGCGAGAGACCCCGGAAACGTCCATCTGGGACTCGGTAGATTTTGGAGACTACATAGTGGTTCACGCCGTTGTAAAACTGCATATTTCGAGGAGTCCACCAGGCAACCACCTGGCCCTCGTCGGATTTCCAAAGGCCGCAGAACCCTGGATCTACCGCGGGAAAGTCGTCCCAAACTTCCGGGAAGCCCTGAGCAACAGCGACAGTGGCGAGCATGGCCAGCAACATTGTTCTACTATACATCTCGTAGGGCATAGTTGGAGCTTGTCTCCTACTCAGGCGGGACAACCTAACATTCAGCAACTGGGACTGACCGAGCTATCGGTATGCGGTCGCCAGTCGGGTTGCCTGGAGTGCCGGAACCTGCAGCCGACGGGAGGTATTGCCGCGAGAAGCCAGGTGGCACCCGCTGTGCGGCAACGATCTTCAAGGCGCACACTCGGTGGGCATTGCTCAGGCTAAGCTCAACCTCGCAGAGGTTGCACAGAGGTAGCCCCGGGCCAAGGACCCCGGGGCCAGGGTCTTCCTCAGCCGATCTGGGCGAGGACGTCTTTCAGGCTTTGCGCCGACTTGTGAAGGCCTTCCTTCTCCGCATCGGTCACGACGGGCTCGATCACCTCGACCACGCCGTGCCGACCCACCTTGGTGGGCAGCGAGAGCGCGATCCCGGAAATCCCCAGGGCACCAGTCTGTACGCTTGAAACCGGGAGCACCGCTTCCGAGTTCAGGGCGATCGCTTCGACAACTTCCTTGATCGAAACGCCCACTGCGCGGCCCGCGCCGCCCTTGAGGCGGATGACCTCGGCGCCCGACTTGCGGGTGAACTCGAAGACCGCGTCGATGTCGGCCGCCGTCACGCCCGGGATGCTCAGGAGGGGCACGCCGCCCAACGTCGCCGAACTCAGGATCGGCACCATCGAGTCGCCGTGCTCGCCGAGCACCAGCGCCTTCACGTCCAGGGCGTTCACGTTGAACTTGTCGGCAAGCAAAGATCGGAAGCGGCAGGTGTCCAGCACCGTGCCTAGGCCGATAACCTGGCTCTCCGGCAGGATCCCGCTCTTCGCGGCGAGGTGCGTTAGGATGTCGACCGGATTGCTGACCACCACGATCGTCGCGCCTTCGTTCAGCTTGCAGCCCTTCAGCGATTCAAGAATGCCGCGGAACAGGCCCACGTTGCGGTTGATCAGTTCCAGCCGGCTCTCGTCCGGCTTGCGGCGCAAACCGGCGGTGATGACCACGCAGTCGCTGCCGTCCACCACGCTGTAGTCCGCCGAGCTGGTGAACTTGATGTTCGCGGTGAGCGAAGCGCCGTGGCGCAGGTCGAGCGCCTCGCCGTCGGCCATATCGCCGTTCATGTCGACGAGGGCGATCTCGCGGACCTTCCCTCCAAGCTGCAACGCGTACGCCGCGTCCGAACCAACCCGTCCGCCGCCGCCAATGATGCTAACCTTCATGGTCTAGAGTATGGCAGGGCAGGGGCCTCCGCCGGGCGTGGTTGGAAGTCAGTACAAGACCCGACGACGATCCCGATGAACCTCCGACAAGCCACCCCCGAAGACGTTCCCGCCATCGCCAAGGTCTTCATCGAGACCCGCACGAGGTGCCTCCCCTTCATCGTTTGGGACTACTCCCAGAACGTGATGGAAGACGTGTTCACTCACCAAATGGCCCACATGGAGATGTGGTTAGCCGAGCTCGATGGCGCGGTGGTCGGCTACGTCGCCTTCATCCCGGGCGAGGTCGAGCACCTTTATCTGCTTCCCGAGTTCCACGGCAAGGGCATCGGTAAGGCCATGCTTGGCAAAGCGCTGGAGAACCAGCAAGGCGAGGTCCAGCTCTGGGTCTTCCAAGAGAACCGCCAAGCGAGGGCCTTCTACGAGCGCAACGGCTTCCACATGGAGTACGAAACCGACGGCCAAGAGAACATGGAGAAGACTCCCGACGCGCGCTACGTCTGCCAGCTATGAAACGCCACCTTGCCGCAACCAGAATGAATCTCCACGGCCACTTCTCGAGGGACCTTGCTCCCGTCTTGGAGATCTCGCCCGGCGACACCGTGGACTTCGAATGCCTAGACGCGGGTTGGGGGCTGGAACCGCACAACGGATTGGACATCCACCGTCGGGAATTCCCGGACCGAGACCGCGTTCTGGACGATGGGCATGCGCTGACCGGCCCGGTTTTCATTCGAGGAGCCAAGCCCGGAATGACCCTGGCCGTCCATATCGAGGAACTGCGCGTGGGCAGCTGGGGAACCACGTTTGCCGGCGGCTGGTCCTGCCCGTGGAACGATCGGCTCGGGGTGAGCAAGGAAGGCGTCTTCTACATCTGGGACCTCGACCAAGCCGCCGGCCTCGCCCGAAGCCAGCTCGGATTCGAAGTGGACCTCCGCCCCTTCCTGGGCGTTATGGGAATGCCCGCAGACATCCCCGGCATCCAGTCCACCGTCCCGCCCCGCCGCACCGGAGGCAACATGGACTGCAAAGAGCTGGTCGTAGGCTCAACGCTCTACCTCCCCATCGAGGTCGAAGGCGCCCTCTTCAGCACCGGCGACGGCCACGGCGCCCAAGGCGACGGCGAGGTCTCAGTCACCGCGATCGAGATCCCCATGGCCTCGGCCGTGCTCACGTTCGATTTGCTCGATGACATGCCGATCTCCGGCCCGGTGGCGAACACGCCCGCCGGCTGGCTGGCGATGGGATTGCACGAGGACTCGAACGAGGCCACCGCGTTAGCCCTCGAATCCATGCTGGAGCTGATGGGGCGCCAGTACGGCCTGGCAAGGCTGGATGCCCTGGCTCTCGCCAGCGTGTGCGTAAACATGCGAATAACACAGGTCGTGAACGGTGTCCGAGGCGTCCACGCCCTGCTCCCGCACGATGCACTAAGAAGAGCGTAGCCCGCGCCTCCTTCTGTTAGCCCACAAGAGCGCTACCCAACATAGGGATCGGTGAAGCCCTCGCATGGGTCCCCGGAAACCTAGTAGCCCCGAAGGGGCGACCTAACATAGCGAAGGGCGAAGCCCTGGTAGGGGTCCGCCCAAGACCGGAGCCCCATCGGGGCGGCACAGCCTGGTGGCCCGGTCACGCCTGGCAACGGCGCGCTATTGCGTAAGCACTGCTTCCGCGATCTGCACCGCGTTCAGGGCTGCGCCCTTGAGCAGCTGGTCGCCCGCGATCAGCATGCAGATGGCGTTGGGGTTGCTGAGGTCTCTGCGGATGCGACCCACCAAGACGTCGCCCTGTCCGCTGGCGTCCACCGGCATTGGGAAAAGGTTGCCCTCCCGGTCGTCCACAACCCGCACCCCGGGCGCACTTGCCAGTACCGCACGCACCTCTTCCTCGGAAGGCGCCGGCCCATCAAACTCCACCGTAACCGACTCCGTGTGCGCGCGTAGCACGGGCACCCGAACGCAGGTGACGTTGATCTTGAGATCCGGCTGGCCCAGGATCCTGCGGCTCTCTTCGATCACCTTGTTCTCTTCCTCGTTGTAGCCGTTGTCCGCCACCTTGGTGTTGTGGCTGAAGAGGTTGAAGGCATATGGGTGCGGGAGGATCTTCTCTCGATCCCCAACCGATCCGGGGGCCAAAAACTCGCGCGTCTCGTCCAGCAGTTCCTGCATCACCTGCGCCCCGCCGCCGCTGGCGCTCTGGTAGGTGCTCACGATCAGTCGGTCGATCTTGCCTAGCTTGAGAAGCGGGTTCACCGCCACCATCAAGATGATCGCCGTGCAGTTGGGAACGCTGAAAAGCCGGTCCTCCGGCTTCACGTGCGCCAGGTTCACTTCCGGCACCACCAACGGCACCGCCGGGTCCATGCGGTACGCGCTGGAGTTGTCGAAAACGTACGCGCCCGCCGCCAGGGCCGCTGGGATCAGGGCCTTGGACCTCGTCGCCCCGGCGCTGAAGAACGCAAGCTCAACTCCCGCCATTGCGGCCTCGGTTGCCTCCTCGATCGCGTACTCCCGCCCCTTGAAAGCAGCGGTCTTGCCCACCGAGCGCGCGCTCGCCAGAAGCCTTAGCTCGCCTACCGGGAAGTTTCGATCCTCAAAGAGCCGAAGAAACTCCTGGCCAACCGCTCCCGTTGCGCCGATAATTGCGACAGTATAATCACGAGCCACGAACCCGGGTTATACCTTCGTCATGCAAAGGTACGGTGTTGTAGACTGGCAGGGGTTAGGGGGAACGTCGTTTGCGCCCAACTGAGGCAGAAGCAAGTATAGATATTGGTTTCGAGTGCGTTCCTTCGGTTGGGAGCGTCAAGCGGACGGACGTGGGCAACCTCCCGAACGTCCGCCTCGAGGCGATCATCGCCACCGCCAACAAAACGGTCAGCGGTAACGTGGCCGTTCCGCAAGGCGTGCACCTCCTCGTAGTGAACCGAAGGGGCAGCCTGATCGTGCGCCCACCCGCCCCCGGCCGGACCATCGTCATGCCTCCGCGCAGCATCGCTTTCGTGCGGGCCGGCGCTCGACTCGGCGTCCAGGCCGCCCGCGGCGAGCACGAGATCAACCTCCTTTCTTGGGCCAGTGCCCTCACGCCCCTGCTCGACCACTGGATCAACCAACGCGCCGCCCAGCGCGGCCAGGCCAGCCTGAACCGCAACGTGGGGGCCAAGCCCTTCGACCCCAACTTCACCTCGGCGGTCGAGCGCTTCCTCGTCGCCCGCAACGCCACCCCGGACGTTGCCGAGCCGATGCTCCTCAGCGTCGCCTACGAGGTCGCCACCCGTCTACTTTCCGGCGGAGACGAGATGGAGCTAGCCTCCCTTCCGGTGGACCTGCCGGAAACCGTGAGAGAACTCACCCAGGAGGTTAAGCGCAGTCCCGCGAAGCCTTGGCCGCTGAAAGACGCCGCCGACTTTGCCGGCTACTCGCCCTTCCACTTCTCCCGCGTCTTCAAGCAGATGGTCAGTTACGGGTTCCACGAGTACGTGGACCGCTGCCGCACTCAGATGGCGGTCGAGATGCTCTGCGAGAGCGACCAGCCGATCGACGTCGTCGCCTCGACCTGCGGATTCGGCACCACCCAGGGCCTGCGCGAGTCGATTAAAGAGTATCTGGGCCTCGTGCCTTCCGAGCTGAGAACCGCCGCCAGCGAATCCGATAGTTGGCGCTCCTAGCGCCGGGGACGGCGCTGCGCGGAGACGACCTCGGTGTTCATCCCCGCCCAATGCAGCATCCCGCCGTACCGGCCGTGCTCCATCTTGATGCAGCGGTCCACCACCACGGTGAGCCCGGCTTCCCGCGCCCGCTCCGCGGAGGGCATGTCGATGATCCGAAGCTGAAGCCAGACTGCCTTGGCACCGATCGCGATCGCCTCGTCCACAATCCCCGCAACCTCGGAGTTGGGGCGGAACACGTCCACGATGTCCACCGGAAACGGAATGCTCTTGAGGTCCGGGTAGCAGGTTTCGCCCAAAATCTCCGTCGCCCTCGGGTTCACCGGCACGATCCGGTAACCCTCGTCCCTCAGGTAGCTTGCGACCATGTTGCTGGCCTTGGTCGGCTCGGTGGACATCCCAACGACCGCGATCGTCTTGGCGGATCCCAGCAGGTCCCGAATGGCTCCGGAGTCCTGGAATTTCGCCCGTTGCTCCGGGTCAAGCACCGTGTTCAACCGGATGTCGCAACTGCCGCCCGCGCCAAAACTCATGCCGTTCGCCTCACCGGGAGATTGTACAGCCTCCCCTACGCCGGGGTCCGGAACTTGGCGATCGCCTTGCCCTTGGAGTAGAAGACCAGCGCCCGGCCGAACGCTTTGGCCCGATCTACTTGGCCGAGCATCCGACCAAAGGCGGCCTCCTGATCCATCTGAGGCTGCGGCCCCGCCATCATCGTGCTCCGCGTGGCGCCAAAGCGTAGGGAGTGCCCGGATCGCTCGTACGAGCCACCCATCTGGTTGACCCCGGCAAAGGCCGAGAACGCCTTCTGCGGAGCGCTGAACGTGATCCCCGGAATTCGTGTCCCCGCCGGTACCGATGGCTTGCCGCCAAGCTCGTAGAGAACCCAGTCCTTCTCCTCGTAGCCTTTGCGCCCGCCCGTTTGGATCACCATGAGTTCCTGTTTCGCGTCGCTTCCGTCCAGCTCAAGTCCGCGTAACCCCGAGGTTCGCCAAGTGACCTTCCCGGCTTCTTCAATGGTCGCCTGGAGCACGTAGCGAACGCCTTCCTCCGGCTTCATCCCCTCGGAAACCACCTCGAACGGGATCGGAACCTGCTTGCCCGCGGTCGGAACTCGGGTCACCGTCAGGTCAGAAATCCGGTGTTCGGCGTCGATGCGACGCAAGTACACGTGAACCACCGCATCCGGCGAGAGCGCGATCCGTTGTCGATAGGACACCTCTCCGAACACGAGAACCTGCGTCTCCTTCTGAGGCGGAGCCATGCCCGCAAGCGAGGCCAGGGCAAGAGAGACGAGCGAAGGAATCAGCATCATTAGTGTTGACGCTCGGGCCGTCTCGGGAGTGCCGCCCAAGACGTATCCTTGTCCCATGGCGCAGCTTCCAGACCGGGTCATGATGTACGGGGTCACCGGGTCTGGCAAGTCAACCTTGGCCCGCCGCATCGCCGAGCGCACGAACCGCGACTGGGTCTCCGTGGACGACCTGACGTGGGAGCCCGGCTGGGTGCAGGTCTCCGACGACGAGCAACGCGCCCGCTTCGAGGCCATCTGCCAACGCGACCGCTGGATCCTGGACACCGCGTATGGCAAGTGGGTGGATCTGCCCCTCGCGCGGGTCCAGCTAATCGTCGCCCTGGACTACCCACGCTGGCTCTCACTCGGGCGCCTGACCAAGCGGACCCTCCTGCGCCTGGTCGATGGCAAGCTGATCTGCAACGGAAACCGCGAGACCCTCCGCAACTTCTTCTCCCGCGAGGCGATCCTCCTCTGGCACTTTCGGTCGTTTTCGCGCAAACGCATGCGCATCCGCTCCTGGGCCCAGAACCCGCCCTGCTGCGAGGTCCTACGGCTCCGCAGCCCGCGCGAGACCGAAGCTTGGCTGAGGTCCCTGGAATCTGGCTAGGATTAGAGTCCTCGACCCCAAACAGGTTTACCGGCAGGTAGACCCGACGGTCGAACACCCGACCCCGAACGAATTCTCACGACCGCACCCTCCCGACCCTGAAAGGGTCGAACATCGGTAGCCCGGTGGTCGAAGACCCCGGGACCCGGCGGGCCGCCGACGCGGGAGTCCCGATCCCGACTCCCTTCGGAATCGGGACGGGGTTGGGTGGGCAAAGCGGAGGCGGCCCGAACGCAGCCCACCGGCAAAGTACACTGGCGGGGCCGTTATGGACTACCGCCGTACGTACCTCCGCGACCTCTTCCAACTCTCCTCGGGAACCCAAGCCAGCGCCTACGGCTGGGTGAAGACCCGGCGAGACAGCAAGGGGATCTCCTTCGTCCAGCTCAGCGACGGGTCCACCTTCAAGGACCTGCAGATCGTGGTGAACGAGGGCACCATCCCGGAGGACGTCCTCAAGCAGATCACCACCGGCGCCTGCGTCCGCTTCGACGGCACCGTCGTTGACTCTCCCGCGGCGGGCCAAGCGGTTGAGCTGAGCGCGACGGGAGTGGAACTCTTCGGAGCCGCCGACCCCGCCACGTACCCCCTCCAGAAGAAGGGCGCGACCATGGAGTTCCTCCGCGAAATCGCCCACCTGCGCGTTCGCGGCAACACATTCGGCGCGGTCTTCCGCGTCCGCGACCAAGCGGCCTTCGCCATCCATGAGTTCTTCCACAAGCGCGGATTCGCCTACGTTAACACCCCGATCATCACCGCCAGCGACGCCGAGGGCGCGGGCGCGATGTTCCAGGTCACGACCAACGTGGACGTCCACCCCGGCCAGCCGTACAAGCTGGGCAAGGCCGACCCCAAGGACGACTTCTTCGGCAAGCCCTCGTTCCTCACCGTTTCGGGGCAGCTTGAGGCCGAGACCCTGGCGCTCGGGCTTACCAACGTCTACACCTTCGGGCCCACCTTCCGCGCCGAGAACTCCAGCACCAGCCGCCACCTCGCCGAGTTCTGGATGATCGAGCCGGAGATGGCCTTCTGCAGCCTCGAGGGCAACATGAACCTGGCGGAGGAGTTCCTGCGCGAGGTCATCCAAGCGCTGCTGGATCGATGTGGGCCGGATCTGGACTTCTTCAACCAGCGCATCGAGCCCGAGCTTCTCAAGACCCTCACCCACGTCGCCGAGTCTGGCTTTGAGCGGCTCACCTACACCGAGGCGGTCAAGATGCTGGAATCCAGCGGAGCCAACTTCGAGTTCGCGGTGAGTTGGGGAACCGACCTCCAGAGCGAGCACGAGCGCTGGCTGACCGAGGTCAAAGTGGGCCGACCGGTGATCCTCACCGACTACCCCAAGGACATCAAGGCGTTCTACATGCGCGCCAATGAGGACGGCAAAACGGTCCGAGCCATGGACGTGCTGGCCCCCCGCATCGGCGAGATCATCGGCGGCTCCCAGCGCGAGGAAAGACTCGACGTCCTGGAGGCCCGAATCCACGAGATGGGGCTCCCGATGGAGCCGTATTGGTGGTACCTAGACCTCCGCCGCTTCGGCTCCGCCCCCCACGCGGGCTTCGGCCTAGGCTTCGAGCGGCTGCTGATGTACGTGACCGGCATGAAGAACATCCGCGACGTCATCCCGTTCCACCGAACCCCCGGCAGCGCCGACTTCTAAGCACGGGTGACCGTTAGCTTGGGCAGTCAACCCGGGTACAAGTGCACTACGATGTTCAATCATCCCGGAAGTTCATGCTAGCCGGTTGGATATTCCACTACATCGCCTCAATTGTCTGGCTAGCCTGGTCTGGCCCAACCATAGCAACCAGCACATTTGCGATTATCTGGGTCGTTTCAATTGCCGCGATAGAGCTCGGAATTCTGCTCGTTGTAGCCAAGTGGTCTCCTCAGTGGCTAATCGTGGTAGCTATGATCTTCTGGGCCCTGACCACTGCACAAAGCCTGGCAACCGTGGCGCAAGACTTTGGCCGATTCCCTGGTTGGACTGGCTATGCAACTGTTGCTTTAGATTTGGTCGCAATTTCTAACCTGTATTGGGCTTGGCGCTATTTGAAGCACCTCCGGGCTGCTGCGTGATTCGGATGCCCCATTAGCTAAGCTCGCGATCCGTGCCAAGCCCGCAAGATGCGGAGCAATTCGCTTGCGAAGTATCGTCAACGCATGCTCACCGTCCCCGCCCTCGTCCTCGCGTTGGCAGGCGCGCCTGCCGCGCGCTCTTACTCCCAAGTGGAGTTCGACCTAGCCGTACCCAGGACCGGGCCGGGCTTCTCCCTGATCCAAGGCCCCGCCCGGGAGCTAACCGACATCGCCGAGCCAAACCTCGAAGGCGCCTTCGCGATCGGATTCGACACCTCGGACCCGCTTGAGAAGGACATCTTCCGCGGATCCGGCAACATCTATGGCCGACCCGAGCGGGAGATCTCGCTCCACGCCAACGGACGCGAACTGGACAACCGCCTCTCCTCCGCCGAAATCGCGGGCGGGTTGCCCCGCCACTTCCGCGTCCGCCTGGACAGCGTTCCCGGGGGCAGCAACGTGACCGTGGAAGTCGACGGAACCCCCATCTACCACCGCGACTTCGTGCCCGGAGTCAAGCCCCTGGGCGGATGGGCCATCGTACTCCCCAAGGGGATGCGCTCTCCCCAACTGAGCCAAGCAATCGGAAAGCCGCAACCCCCGGAGCGATCGACCAAGATCCCGGTCTTCGTCAAAGCGATCAATGACCAGGACCACCACCGCCAAACCCAAACGGTTGAGCTTCCTCAGAACCTGAACCCCTACGCGCGGGTCATCGCAACCCTCGAACTCGGTCCGACTCCCAAAGGCATCGACCCCTGGGACCGCCTTGCGTCGATCACCTTCGAGGCCGCCGACGGCAAGCGGTACGAGCTGCTTCGCTACATCACGCCCTACCGCAAGGGGTGGGTCTGGCATATGGACGTGACCCACCTGATGCCGCTCCTCCAAGGTCGCCGCAAGTTTCAGCTCGAATGCGAGACGTACTCGGCCGGCTGGCTGGTCAGCCTTGACCTTGAGTACGTGGAGGGGCCGCTAAGTCCCCGGCCGGTCGAAGTCCGCCAGCTCTGGAGCATAACCGCGCCGATCGGGCAGGCAAGCTTGCCCTTCGAGAAATCGGTTCCGCCCCTCGCGGTTCAGGCGGGTCGGGATTGGCGCAAGGCGCAGGTCTGGACGACCGTCACCGGCCACGGTATGGATCCGAACACGGACAACGCCGCGGAGTTCCTGCCCTTGTGGCGCAGGCTAACCGTGGCAGGCAAGACCTTCCAGAACACCCTCTGGCGCGAAGACTGCTACCTGAACCCGTGCCGCCCCCAAGGCGGAACCTGGAAGTTCGACCGCGCGGGCTGGCGTCCCGGAGACGTGGTCCGCCCCTGGATGGTCGACGTCTCTCGCCAACTTGCCCGCTCTGGCCCAACCGAGCTCCGCTACGAAATTCAGCCGTACGTGAACCGCACGCCCGCCGACGGAAACCCGGCCCGCCATGTGATCGACTCGGTTCTGGTGCTCTACCGCTAGGTCAGTAGCGGTACTTCCAAGACCAAGCCTCCGAGCCGTCCTCGTTCACATGCAACTTGACCTTCAGGGGGCCGGGGGCGTGGGTCCACTCGGGGCCGGGCAACTTCATTCCCCTCCGAACCAACGCGTCGGATCCGAGTTCGAAGTTGGCCTCCAGCGTGTACCACGCGTCCGAGACCCGCTGGTAGCGGTACCGCGCTCCCGTCGAGGGGTCTTTGCAGTCCCGGGTCGAGTCTCGGTTGTAGAACCCCTCGCTTAGGGCGGCTGGAAGCGGCTTCGGGTTCACCCTCCCTTGGAACGCATCCAAGTGGATCGCCCCGGCAATGCTCAAGAGGTCGCCCACTCGCTGACGGTCGCGTTGGAAAGCCGCCATCTCGGATGGAGTGCCGAGCAAGCGGAAGGCCCCCGCCAGGAGCGCCGCCGTAACGGCCACGAAGATCGCACCGAACAGGCTGTTTCGGCTCATGGGGTTCCCCTTGCCCGCAGCCACCGCAGGTAGTAAGCAACCAGGCCGCCAACCAGCCCAAGCGCAACCAGCGTCTTAAGCCCAGACGCCAGCGAAGGCTCGCCGCCTAGAATCAGGGCGATCGCACCGATTACGTAGCCAAGGATCGTGGCCACGCCCAGCAATAGGGTCGCACTCAATACCCACAGTCTCACCGGCGAAGCCCAAGCCGTCGCGCCGGCCTTCAGCCGTCGGTGCAGGATGCCCATGAGGACCAGGTAGGTGGGCCCGGTTACGAGGAGGGTCGCCGTCGCCCAGACGACCATTCCCGCCAGACCCGACTCCGAGCCGCGACCTTCCCGAACCGAAGGCAGGGCCTGGTCCACCAGCGTGTTGGTCAGGTTCAGCGTAGCCACCACCCACGAGATCAGGGTGCCGGTAGCAAAGACGTAGAGAAACCCGTCCAAGGGGTTGGAAGACGCCGCGTCGGCCCGTACTGGCGTGGCAATCCCGAGGGAGTCCTCGTAGTAAGCCACCAACTCCTCGCGAGCACGCCGCTCGTTCCAACCCCGCTCGCGGAGGATCAGAAGCACGGTTTCGTCCGAGACCCCGCCTCGCTTGGCCAGGGAGATGAACGATCGGGAGTCCGATTCGTCGACCATCAACTCAAGCTACGCTGCCCAACCCGCGCGGGTTTTCCCCGCTCACGATTGCCGGTTGACGAGAGTCCCCACCCAAACCGAAAGGTTGGAGACCCGCATGCCCAACCAAACCAAACGCCCCAGATTACGTCCCGTCCCGTCAAAACCTTCTGCGGACGGCAGGACGGGACGTAATCTGGCAGTGGAAACGGAAATGTCCCGTCCCGACGAAAACCTTCTGCGGACGGCGGGACGGGACATTCTGGGCCACGGTGATCCCCTTGGTTCTCGTGCTCTACCGCAAGATAGGAAGCGTTACTCCCACGTCCAAGTCGGCCTCCCGGGCGCGATCCGCCTACTCGACTCGCGGGGCATCGAGGCGCACCGGGGAAAGGCTCAGGCTAACCTGCTTCTGAGCCCGGACGATGCAAAACACCCTTGAACCAGCCCTAGACTGCTGGACCACCTTCCGAATATCCTCGATATCCTGGACCGCAATGCCGTCGACGGAGAGAATCAGATCGCCCTTCTGCAGTCCTTGCTTGCCGCCAAGCAGCGAATCAGGGCTGATCTCGAGGACCGCCAGCGCCCGGGTGTCGAATCCGACGCCGTAGGCGGAAAGCTCTTGATCTTGAGGCTGGATCAGCTTTGCGCCCATCCAGAGGAAAGCGGATCGAGAAGCCGGTGTCACGCCTGCGGGCCGAAAATCCAACAGAGGCTTCTCGGCAATCGCCTTCAGGCTCGCCTTCCGCACCCCGAAGCGGTCCATCCGGAAGTTCTTGAACCCGAATGCGTTTGCCAGACCCGCGTTCAAGATCCTGAAATCACCGTTGGCTGGGTCCACAAACTTGGGATCTCCGACCACGGAATGGTGATCCGCTCCGTTTTCAGAAAACGCCCGTCGATCGGCGTCGTTGCTCGCGAAGAGGTTCTTGTCGATGAGTTGCCCCCATTTTCCGGGCCGCATCACGGCAGGACGGTAGGAGGCCATGACCACGTTGCCCGTGAAAACGTCCCCGCTCTCCGGGTACCAGACGTGGGGATGCAGCGTGTTCTGCACGATCACGTTGTTCGTGACGATCCGCCGGTAGCCCTCTCGCAGCTTCAGGCCGCCCTTGAGCAGGAGGTTGTTTCGGATGATGTAGTTGCTGGAGCCGTCGTCAAGGTCGATGTCCCAGCCGTGGTCGCACCGCCATCGGCTGTTCTGGATCACGACCGGCTCGATGGCGTCCAAGAAGGGCAAGCTCGGTTCATTGGCAACCGCCGCGGCCACCTCATCCGGATTGGGGACCCAGAAGCGATCCCGACCCCAGGAGTTGAAAGAACCGTGGTCGCCCGTTTCTTGGACGGTTCGGAACACGTCGCACCCGTCGATCAGGTGTCCGCCCCAGGTGCCCTCGTTGATGTTGATCCCTGCGCGGGAGGTGTCGTAGATGGAGCAGTTTCGTACCGTGATTCGGCGGGACATCGAGATCTGGACTCCCGCCGCCTGTTTGTCCACCGTCCCAACCTCATGGATCAGCGAGTCTTCCAGAACGCACTCCATCGGATAGTTCTCCGACTGCGGCCCCGGCTTTCGGTCTACGTTGGCGATGTCGTGCGGAGCGTAGTAGTTGAACACCGGGTTACGGACGGCCGCCGGGTCGCCGACGAAGGCAACGGCGCTGGCTCCAGAACCAAAAATGTGCAAGCCGGAGAGCCGTAGACGGCGGTTGTAGTTGTCCACGAAGACCCCGTTCCCGCCCGGACGGTCGATGAAGCAGTTCCGCAGGTCGCAGTCCTCGGTCTGGGAGAAGGTAACCGCTCCGCCCCGAAAAATCGTCCAGTCGGAGCGCAGCAGAGGCTCCTTGTTGAGCATGAAGGTACGGGCGGTGTGGCGGAAGGTCAGCCCATCGAACTGCACGTGTCGGACCGGGTTCTCACGCGAACCCTGAACCTTGACCAGCGAATCGAGGCGCGCACCCACGACGGCTGCCTTGGCAAGGTCGCAGCCTGCCGGCGGGATGACGTAGAGGGTTCCGGTCTTTCGATCCTCGAACCACTCGCCGGCCGCGTCGAGTTCCTCGAAGATGCCCTCGACCATTCGGAAGCGTGGGTGCATCTCCGCCGGACGGTTGTTCTGCCAGCCCCCCTCGTAAGTGAGTTTTCCTGCCGCGTCCTTGCCCGTGATCCGGTAGTCGAATCCTCCCCACAGGCTGACGTGCATGGCGTGGATGTAGCCTCCCGCTGGGTCTGCCCACTTGGCAACCCGCTCCGGCGAGATCGCGTCCGCCGCCGCGCCCCGGTAGGGTTCCGCGCGCTTGGCTGGGTCGAAGTTCGGGTACCTCGCCATCCTCAGCTTTTCGCCATCGATGTAAAGCTCATCGATCGGGGCTCCACCTCGATAGGACGCCTTGAAGATTCCGTCTCGGTAGGGCTCCCAGCTCAACTTGAGCGGGGTACCGCCGCTCAGGATCGCCTTGCCTTCGTGCTCGGCCCGATACACAACCGGAAAGCGGCGGCTCCCCGAATCTTCTCCGGTGAGGACGAGGGGTTCCGTGAGAAAGTAATCGCCGTCGCGCAGGATGACGGTAACCGGTTTCTCGCCCGCCCCATCCCTGGCAAGCCTCTGGGCGGCGTGCAGGGTCTGAACCGGCTTTCGGGCCGTTCCGGATTGGCGGTCCGATCCGCTCGGAGAAACATAGATTGCTTGGCCCATGGATGAAGGCGCCTGCGCGAGCGCCATGACAAGAATGTACAAGAACTTCATAGGACAAGGTCAGTCGACGGCGGGCAGAGGCGCGGCCGCCTTTACGTTGATCCGAGTCTCCGCCGCAGAAACTCCGGACGCCTTGGCGCGCAGGACGAGTGATCCAGAGCCGCCACGGCGCGATTGAAGGATGACCTGAGCCAGGCCGTTGAACAGACTTCGACGCGTCCCCTTCTCGGGCTCGTGGCTCGTTGGGTCGCCGTTCCCCAGGCCGATGATGGCGCCAGACCCGGAGATCTCAAACTCCACCGCCAGGTTCGCCGTAGGCACCGACCGGCCTTCTGCGTCCACCGCCTCGACGGTCACCGGAACCGCATCGCGGCCATCTCCTGCCAGCGAACTACGGTCCGGAACAAGGCGCAGCGCCACCGGCTCACCGGTGGTCTCCACGGCGGCCCGTTTCAACTCCTTGCCATCGGATCTCGCCACCGCTTCCAGGCGTCCCGGAGCGTAGGGCACTTGCCACTCCACCATCCGAAACGGGTCGACTGGCTTCTCGCCGAGGCTCTTCCCGTTGAGGAAGAGCTCGACGTTCTTGGCGTTGCTCATCGCCATCACCCGAATCGGCTGCCCCTCACGGCCGGCCCAATTCCAGTGAGGAATCAGTGAGAGCACCGGGCGGTCGCGCACCCACATCGCCTGCCGGAGATAGAACCCCGTTTTGGGAAAGCCGCAGAGGTCGAGGCACCCAAAGTAGGAATTGACCGCGGGCCAGCCAAATGGCGAAGGCTCTCCCCGGTAGTCGAATCCCGTCCAGATGAAGCCTCCCGCGAAGGCGGGTTGGCGAGCAATCGCCTCCCACGTCCCACGGTTTTCAGCGGTCCAGCCCGGATACTTGTCGTCGTACGAGGCAAGGGCCAGCTTCTGCCAATCGGTGAAGAAGACGCCGCGCGTCATCACCTGCGAGCCGTCTTCCGTACTCAGGATCGGCTTGCCGGGATGGGCCTCTCGGATCATATCGTAGAGGTCCACCTGGTAATTGACCCCGACGACGTCCAAGTCCCGCGACACGCTCTGCGGATTGAGCTTGCCGTCCACAAGCTGCCCGCCGTTCTGTCCGCCGGTGATGAGCCTCGTGGTGTCCAAGCTTCGCACCACGGCCATCATGCGCTGAACGATGGCCCGACCTCGGTCGGTGCCCTGCAGGTCGTTCTCTTCATTAAAGAGCGACAAGAGGATCACGCTTGGCCGGTTCCGATCTCGGCGAACGAGCCACTCCAGCTGACGGAGACCTTCGGCAGAGGAGCTGAAGTGACGGGTCTCGTCCATCACGAGCATGCCCAAGCGGTCGCAAGCGTCAAGAAGCTCCTTGGAAGGCGGATGGTGGGCGGTCCGGTAGGCGTTGGTACCCATCTCCTGCAACTTGCGCTCCAGGAGGGAGTCGGGAACGGCTACGCCGACCCCGGCATGGTCCTGATGGCAGCAAACCCCCTGGATCTTGAGCGGCTTTCCGTTGAGAAAGAAGCCCCGCTCGGCATCGAATCGCAGCGTGCGAAATCCGCACTGGGTGAGGGTTTCATCGGTCTGCCCGTTGCTAGAAACCTTGGTGGATACCGTGTAAAGCGTAGGGCTGGAGGTGGACCACAACTGGGGGTTGCGAACCTTGAGCCTTACCCCCACCGTCGCCTTGGCCCAAGGCTCCAGCTTCTTCCGCGCCCGTCCTGACGCGACTTGCCGGCCTGCGGGGTCGAGGACTTTCACTTCCACATCGGCCACGGAAGCATTCGTGCTGGAATTCTGGAGGCTGGCTTCGATTGGAATCGACCACTGGCCGCCTGCCGACTTCACCGGGTTGGCGTAGACCCCGTCCGTCACGATGTGGACTGGGCTTCGCTTGACGAGCCAGGTGTGGCGGTAGATTCCCCCGCCCTCGTACCACCAGCCTTCCATCGCCGTGGCATCGTCTCGCACGGCAATCGTGTTCGGTTCGTCTCCATAGCGGGCTAGGGCGGAGATGTCGACGTAGATCGACGTGTACCCATTCCAGTTCCGCCCAACCAGGGCGCCGTTGAACCAGATCTGGCAGTGGGTTGAAACTCCGTCGAACTGGAGTTCGAGTTGCTTACCCTGGTCCTCCTGAGGGAGTTTGAATTGACGCCGGTACCAGGCCATGCCTCGCGGGCGATAGCCCTGGTTTCGGACGGCTTTGGGGTCAAATGCCTGTTCGACGACCCAGTCGTGAGGGAGATCTACCTGGGCCCACGATTGGTGGTCGTAGCCGGGAGCGGCGGCTCCCCAGGCGCTCGCGCCTTTGCCGCCTCCCTGAGCCTCGTCTCCGTTCGCCCGGAAGTCTGTGGCCGGGATGTCTCCGAAGTGGAAACGCCAACCCCAATCCAGGCTCAGAACCTCTCGCCCGGCTAGGGGAGAGGCTGCCTCGGCCGATCCGGTCGCAAGGATGAGGAGCAACCACGGGAGTCTACAACCAGATCGCCCTCGACCGATGGAGAAGCCCGGAACTATGAATTGCACCAGAGACGCACAGAACCTAGACATGGCCAGAGAGGACCCCCTCCGCGTGTATACCTAGGTCCCGCCGTGGCACCTGCCGTGGCTGCTTCCGCGGACTGCAGAGGATCCTGGAAAGCCGAGGCGCCAGTTAGCCCAGGGCACCGGCGGACGGCTGGTTAGCGGACTTCGTCGGCGCGCAGGATGCGAGCGGAGCCCTGGTTCCAGAGGGTTGGCGCTTCGGGCGAGAGGCGTTGCTGGGCGGGCGGCGAGTAGAACTTCTCGCCCGCTTCGTTGGGGTCGCTGGTGGCCATGAAGATGACGAGGAGGAGAAGAGTACCGAGCACGATACTCCCGTAGATCAAGACGGTATCCATGGGGAACTCGCGCTTATTTGGACCCAGGTTGTAGATCGTGGGAGGACGCGACTCCGGAGCTTCGGGGGCTTCTGCGGTGGTCGAGGCTTGCTCCTCGGGCGGGAGCATTCCCTCCAGCAAGATGTCCCTCGCGTGGTTAATCTGCTTGAGGCGTTCCTCGGCGACTTCGCTTTCGTTGGTGGCGAAGTGGAGGTCGGGGTGCCAGACGCGAACGAGGCCGCGGTGGGCGGCGAGAACCTCTTCGCCGTCCGCATCTGGGCGGATGCCCAGCACATCACAGGCCTGTCCCTTCGTCATCGTGTCCCCTCTATTATGGGGCGGGCTCCAACCTTGGCGTCTCGTTGACGGCCAACTCGCCATCCACGAGGTCTCTGAAGAAGCAAGACCGGTAGTTTTCGTGGCAGGCAGGGCCGGTCTGCTCGACTTGGAGCAGGAGGCAGTCCTGGTCGCAGTCGACGCTGATCCGCTTGACCTTCTGGAGATGGCCGCTGGTTTCGCCTTTGACCCAGAACTTGGCTCGCGAGCGGGACCAGTAGGTTGCGAAGCCGGACTCGACGGTGCGGGCGAGGCTCTCCTGATTCATCCAGGCGACCATGAGTACTTGGCCGTTTTCGTAATCCTGGACGACGGCGGGAATGAGGCCATTGGCGTCGTATTTCAGGGTGTCTAGGGCGCTCATGCAACTAAGAAGGTACCTGGGCCGGTAGTCCTATACCGGTGCGTCGGCCAGGGCCGACCTGTCACCATATAACCAAGTCATGCGTACTTCGCACTTTCGGTAGCGGCCTTCGGTAGGCCGCCCGGCCTCACCGTCCTCGCGGCATTTCGATGTCGCCCCGTCCGCCCGAAATCCCTATGACCTCTCCCTCCATCCTTCGCAACAAGGGCTTCAAGAACCTGTGGTTGGGCCAATGCGTGTCTCAGCTTGGGGACGCGTTCTACTACGTGGTCTTCGCCTTCATGGTCCATCGCATCACTGGCAGCTACGCGATGGTGGGCTGGGTGGCGGCGTTCGAGCTTCTTCCTTACCTGGCGATTGGACCGTTCGCCGGTGTCCTCGTGGATCGATTCGACCGGCGGAAGGTGATGCTGGCCAGCGACCTCGCGAGCGCGGCGATCTTGGTTCTGCTTGGCCTCGTGGTGTTCGTTTCCGGTGGCCAGCCTCCCGTGGCTTTCATTTTTGTCGCGGCGTTTTCGCTGTCAACGGTCCGAGTCTTCTTTATGCCCGCCAAGAACGCCGCGATTCCCGTGCTGGTGGAAGAGGAAGGGCTGAACAGCGCGAACGCGCTCTCGGCGGCCTCGCAGAACGTGGTGCAACTGATGGCGCTAAGCGTGTCGGCGGGCGTGCTGAGCGCGCTCTATCTACTTTCGCCCACCTGGTTCTTTTTGGCCTCGGTGTTCTTGAATGCGGCCTCGTTCTTGGGTTCGGCCGTGTTCATCGCTCGGCTGCCGGCGATGATCCCGGAGCGGGACCTTACCAAGAAGCTGGTGATGACGGACGATCTGCGGCTGGGGCTGAAGTACATCCGGGGCCGGGAGGAACTCACGGTTTTGGTGGTGGTCACGGTCTTGCTCAACCTGATGATCTCGCCATTCTTTGTGACGCACGTGGCGGCGAACGCAATGTGGTTTGGCGGTAAGCCACAGACGCTGACCTGGCTGGAGGCGGCGTTCTGGGCGGGGATGATCGTGGGGAGCGCAATCGTGGCGAAGGCCAAGATCGCGCGTCCGGGCATCGCCTTTGTCTGGGGCCTCGGCTTGTGTGGCCTAACAGTGGGTGCAATGGCTTACGCGCAGGGCTTCTGGTTTTACTTCGGGTGGAATGTCGCGGCGGGGATCGCGATTCCGTTCGCGTGGATACCGATGCAGACCTACACGCAATCGACGGTACCGGACGAGTACCGGGGCAGGGTCAACTCGGTGCTGAACATGGCTCAGATGGGCATTCAGCCGCTGGGTCTGAGCATCGCGGGGAACCTGATCGACCGGTTCGGCTTGGTCAACGTCTTCCTGGGGATGGGGGGCGGGATGGGTCTGGCGGCATTCTCCGGGCTGCTGAGCCGGGCATTCCGCGAGGCCCGGATGCTGGAGCCGCGTCCTGAGATTCCGGCACAAACCCCGGCAGAGGCAACCGGATAAACTACGGGTGAAAGGGACGAAGGAGTCCCCACCTATATGAGCAAAACCTTTGCGATTCTCGGTAGCGGCATGCAGGGAACCTGCGCTGCCTACGATCTTGCCCTCCATGCTTCCCCCTCCCGGATTTTGATGGGAGACATCTCGCTCGAGCAGGCGCAACGTAGCGCCCAACGGGTGAACGCCCTCGCCGGCCGGTCCATTGCCGAAGCCTTCCACGTGGATGCGCTGGAACCTGGGTCTTTGAGGCCGTTCCTAGAGCCGGCGTCCGTCTTGCTGAGCTGCGTCCCATACTGGATGCACCCTCGGATCGCCCCGGTGGCGGTGGCTACGCGCACCAGCATGATCGACCTGGGCGGAGAAACGGCGGTCTCTTTGGAGTCGCTGGGATTCCATCAGGAGGCGATCGACGCCGGGATCTCGGTCGTCCCGGACTGCGGCCTGGCTCCTGGGCTGGTGAATGATCTGGCCTCCTACCTAATGGAGGAGCTGGACACGACGGACACGATCCGCCTGTACTGTGGCGGATTGCCTCAGCATCCGAAGCCTCCGTTCAACTACAAGCTGGTGTTCAACCTGGAAGGGCTGGTTGCCGAATACGACGACGACTCCGACATCATCCGCGACGGCAAGCTGGAGCGGGTCAAGACCTTGACGGAAGTGGAGATGCTCCACATCGACGGGCTTGGCGAAATGGAGGCCTTTCACACCTCGGGTGGCGCGTCCACGGCTCCGTTCACGCTGGAAGGAAAGCTGAGGACGTACGAGTACAAGACCATCCGCTATCCGGGCCATTGCGCCCTGATGAAGGTGTTCAAGGACTTTGGATTCTGGGGCAAGGAGCCAGTCGCCACGCGGAGCGGACCTTCCGTCCCGCTGGATCTGTTCATCGCCCTCATGAATCCTCAACTGAAGGACGACGCGGACCAAGATTTGATCGTGGTGCGCGGCGTGGGCACGGGCACGAAGGACGGCAAGCCCCTGACCATCCAGCTGGACATCCTGGACAAGCAGGACGCGGCCACCGGGTTCAGCGCGATGGAGCGCATGACCGGGTTCAGCGCGGCGATCTACGCGGCGTATCTGGGAGAGGGCCGGGCGCCGGCGGGCTGCCTCCGCTACGAATCCGTGATGACGGGCCGGTATTTTGTAGACGAGCTGCGCAAGCGCGGCATCGCGGTTACGGAAACGCGTAGCTAGTCACCTGGGGCACGGTTTCGGCATCAGGGTCAACGTCCGGGTGCCGAAGCCGCGCCAAGCTAATCCAAGTGGTTAGCCCGCCTCCCACGCGCGAGTCTGGCGCCCCCGTAGTGGGGGCGTTTCGCTGGCCGTACCTGGCCCTGGGAGGGGTCTGCGTGGCGCTTGGCTACATCGGGCTCTTTGTGCCGGTGATGCCGTCCACCGTCTTCTTCCTCGTCGCACTTTGGTCGTTCCAGCGGAGCAGCCCTCGCCTGGAGCAGTGGATGCTGGACAACCCGCTCTTCGGCCAGACCTTAAGGGACTGGCGCGAGCACCGGTCGATCTCGCCTTCCGCGAAGCGGACGGCGATCGTGGTGCTTTGGGTCGGGCTGGGGGTTTCCATTTGGGCAGTTCAGAATCCGGCGGTGGACGCTCTGCTGTTGGTGACTGGTCTTTGTGTGACCGCGTTTTTGGTCCGTTGTCGGACGAAGCCGTCCGGCTCCTGATTTAGGGGTGCCAATGGCGCTAGTACCGGGCAAGGGCGGGCTTGTCGGAAGTGCCGCCCCTGCAGGGCTCGGGTAAGTCGTGGCTTGCCACCAGGGCTACGCCCTTCGCAGTGTTGGGTCGCCCCGTTGGGGCGGCGGCGCGGTTGGCGAGTTGGATTGCTGGCGAACCGTCGTGGTTTTCGGACACCAGTGTTCAGCCTAGGGATGCGACTTGAGGGTCGGGGCGGGCTTTGGCCCGAGTCGTAAGGGGCTGATTTGGTTGGGTGGTGGCGCTGGTTTCTGCGACCCCTGACGGGGTCGGAACGGCGGTCCTGCCCATCCGGGGGTCTTCGACCGCCCGGCTATGGTCTGCCATCCCATCCGGGATGGTGCGGGGATCCGGCTAGGGTGTGGGGTACCTGGGCTTCGCCTTTCGCTAGGTTGGCCGCTCTGTTGGGGCTGCGGCGCGGTCTGCGAGGTGGATTGTCTGGCGAATGCCATCCCGTATGGGATGGATTTGGGGTCGGATTGTGTCGCCCCGTTGGGGCTGCGGCGCGGTTGGCGAGGCGGATTGTCTGGCGAATGCCATCCCGTATGGGATGGATTTGGGATCGGATTGTGTCGCCCCCCATGGGGCTCTGGGTGGCGGTGACGCGGTACCAGGGCTTCGCCCCTCGCTGTGTTGGGTCGCCCCTACGGGGATGCGGCGCGGTCTCGTGGAGGGGGTGAGGTTCTCATTTTTTGGAGCGGCTGGTCAACCTGTTGGACCTGCGTGCAAGTACCGAGCGTTCTACTTGCGGGGTAGATCACTCGCCTTCGCTCGGGATGACAATGCATCCCGGAGGCTCAACGACCTTCTCCTAGGAACTGGGTGCCGTCCCATCCTATTCGAATCAGAGCGGGGCTGAGACTTCCCCTCAAAGACCATCTGATCAAGCCAGCGCCTGCGCGCTCTGCTTGCGGGAGTAGATCCCTCGCATTCGCTCGGGATGACACATTGCCTAGCCCTGTCTGAGCTCCACCCAGGTGAGGCCTTGAGAGGGAATCTTCAGGACTTCCTTGATGCGATGCTGGGCGTCCAGCTTGGCGGACTTCCAGCGACCGTTGGCTACCCTGAGTTTGGCGGTGCCCCGGATTCCCGTGTAGTGGAGGGGAAGTTCTAGGGTTACGGTGGCTTCGAGGGTCGACGGGTTCCAGACGAGGGCCATGCCTTTGGTCTCCAGCGAGGGGTTCACGTGGAGGATAGCGTCCGGGTTCTGACCGTCGGGGCGGCGGAGGTGGACGATGTCCGATTCGAGGATGCTCCTGTGCTGTTTGAACCAGGAGACCCACTTCTGGACGGCCGCCTTGGTCTCCGGGGAATCGTACAGGCGAGGTCCTCGGTAGCAGGCCTGGGCTCCGTAGCCGAAGTTGTTGGCCAGGTGCATCTCGTAGTCGGGCAGGTGGTCTTTGAGGGGCTCGATGGTGGCGGCGGGGCCGCCGCCTTGGTATTCGACGAGCGGGACCATCATCCAGCCCATGCTCGGGGTTTTGTCCCAGGTTCCGTCGAATAGGTTCTGGCGAGCGTGGATGTGCTGCTGTTCACGCGGCAAAGACCAGTTGGATTCGCGGTAACCCATACCGGTCTTGGTGGAGCCGGCCAGGAAGTAATGGTCCGGCACGTTCATGGTGACGCCCTGGGCGAGGAGGTCGGCGTAGAGGGCGGTGATTCGCCGCCACTGGTTCCATTGGGAGTCTTCCAGGCCCTTGTGTCCGGGGTGGGTGGTGGAGGCGCAGAGGTCGCCAGGGTAGTTGCCGTCGTGCTCGAAGACTTGGAAGCCGGTCTCCTTGATGAACTTGCGGATCTTCTCGAAGTAGGCTTGGCCCCATTCGCTCTCCAGGCAGGGCGAGTTCTCAAAGATGGCCCCACCGGTCTTGCCCGTTTTGGGGTTGATGACGTCGTTCTTGTCGTCGATGCGGCGACTCGCGAGCAGCGAATAGCCGCCGAGTTGGATGCCTTTGGAGTTGGCGTACTCACGGAACTCGCGGAACTTGGCGAGGTTGGCGGGGCTGCCGTCCTCCATGTCCAGGCCGCTCCAGAAGCTGATGACCACGATTTCAAAGCCACATTCGCCGGCTTGGTCGATCGCCCGGTGGACGGTCGCTGGGTCGGTCGAGGTCAGGTGCAGCATGATCGGGTTCTCGGTGGCCCAGGGAGCGATCGTGCGGTACAGGCGGCGAAGGCTGAGCGTGCGGCGCTCCCGCTCCGTGGAGTCGAACGCGAGGATGTAGGTTCGGTGGCTCTTAAAGGTCTCGCCGGGCAGCAGGGCCTGGGCGGGCCCGATGGGTGGGGTGGCCTCCAGGAGGCAGGGGGTGGTGAGGTCGTAGTTGACCTGGGTCTTGTACTCCGGATCGGCGACGATTCGGACGCCTTTCATCGAGTTGGTCAACGACATGCCGCCGAAGGCGTAGTCGGTGAGGTAGCCCACGGCGGGGCGCTCCCAGCTGTCGGTTCGGTCGACCAGCGACTGGGTTTCAGCGAGGGCAAGCATCTCGCTCTTGAAGGCATCGATCTGGACGGCTTTCCCGCTTTCGTTCTTGATTTCCAGCCACTTGAGGAAGGCCGGAACGCCGTCGTAAAGCTCGTAGTGGACGAGGGCACGGAGCTTGGTGGCCGGGTGCTCGAACTCGAGGTCGAGGGCAACGCCTTTTGGCGGCCACTCTTGGTTGCCGGCTTGACGAGTGTGCTTCCACTCCAGGTGCTTGCGGGGCTTGCCCACTTGGTAGCCCACGTAGCGAAAGGCGTCGGGGTTGGCCCTCATCGCATCGATCCATGCTTCGGTTAGGAAGGCGAGGTTGGGTTGGCCGACGAGGCCTCCGATGGCGTAGGTTTTGCCGTCGACGGTAACCGAGCCTTCGGGCTTGACGGCGCGGAGGAGCGAGGTGCCCTGGACGAGATCGTCGAGCGCAACGGTCGCTGCGTTGGGAGAGATTCGGAATCGGCGGGCGATCAGGCCGTTGGCAAGCACCAACTCGTTGGGCTTGGCGCCTTGGTAGACGGCAGCCTTGAGTCGCACGGGCTCGACGAGCCAATCCTGTTGGGCGGCCTTCCCGTTCCAGACGGGGAGGCCAGATATCGCAGCGGCAAAGAGGGCCATCACGCGCCTAGTCTAAGGCATTCGGCGCGCGGTGGGCGCGCCGAATTTATGGGCTACTGGACCTTGTGCTTGGAGATGCTATCGTCTTTGCGGGTCTTCTCGGCAGCGGCCTCAACTCGGTCGGCGAACGCTTCCGGAGTGAGCTCACCGTTTACGAGCGCGGTGATCGAGTTCTCGATCTCGGTGCCGAAGGCGGGGTACCAGGCTCGGTACTGGACGGCCCAGACGTTCTTGCTGGCCCGGAAGATCTTGGCGGGGACCTCTAGCACGGGCGGGAGTTTGGCGTCGTCGCTTCCCTTGATCGCGGTCAGGGTGCCCTTGGCCTCCACGAACTGCTTGGCCTTGTCCAGCGATGTCATGTATTTGAAGAGCTCGATCGCGGCGTCTTGCTGCTTGCTGGCCGTCGGGACCATCCACGGCTCGATTCCCACGATGACGGAGGTTGGGTCGCCCTTGCCGCCCACGGCCACCGGCGGGAGGAGGAACTCCATCTGCGCGCCCTTGGGCATCACGTTCTTCATCTCGGAGTAGAGCCAGGTGCCGCAGGGGATCATCGCCGCCTTGCCCTGCAGGAACTCCTGCTGGGACTCGGTGTGGCTCATCGCGGTGGCGCCGGACTGGAAGTAGCCCTTGTCCTTGAGCTCCTTGATCATCGACGCGGCCTTGACGATGGCGGGGTTCTTCCACGCGCCCGGCTCCAGGTTCTGGCAGGCCTTGATGACGTCGGCGCCGCCCACGCTGAGGGCCCATGGGAGCAGCATGCCGTCGATCATGTAGTAGGGGTACTTGCCCTGGTACGTGATGGGGGCGATGCCTTTGTCCTTGATCTTCTCGCAAAGCGCCAGAAGCTCATCCCAGTTCTTGGGGGCGGTCCAGCCGTTCTTTGCGAAGAGGCCCGGGTCATACCACCAGCCATGCATGCTGAAGTAGTAGGGGAGGACGTACTGCTTGCCTTCCAGTTGGCCAAGCTTGAGCATGGCGGGGTCGAAGGTGTCGCCCCAAGCGAGGTCGCTGCCGTAGGCCTTGGACTTCATGGCCTCGGTCAGGTCGACCAATTGGCCTTCCTCGGCAAGGGCCCAGTGGTCCATGCCCCATCCGGGGAACACGAGGTCGGGCGGGTTCCCGCCGACGAATCGTGGTCGGAGCTGCTCCCAGATTCGGGGGCTGCCCTCCACCTTGATCTCCAGGCCGGAATGCTTGGCGGCGAATTCCTTGGCGGACTCCTGATAGAAGTCGATGCGATAGCCGCCTTGGAACGCGGCGACCTCGAGTTTGCCCTTGAACTCCTTGGCCGCAGTGGGCTCGCCGCTGGGCGCGGGCTTGGTTTCCGGGGCGGACGGGCTGCAACCGGCCAGAACCCCAACGACAATCGCGCTCGCGCAGAAGGCGCCCGTGCGAATCGAGCTGAATACGTGCTTCATACCTTCGCCAAGAATAGCTCAGGTGGCTAAATTTGAGATAGGCCACAATCATGGACAGGGGATGGTAGGACGCTGTCGCATCGAGATGCTTGGCGGATTGCGCGTGCACCACGCGGGCCGCACGGTGGAACGGTTCCAAACTCAAAAAACGGGTGCGCTCCTCGCGTACCTTGCCCTCAATCTGGGCAAAGCCCAGGCAAGGGAGCACCTGGCCGAGTTGCTTTGGCCGGATGGGGACCCGACGGCGGTGAGGAACCGGCTTAACCAGGCGATCTCATCCCTGCGCCGCCAGCTCCATCTTCCGGAGATGGAGGGCGCGTTCATCTTGGTGGCAGACCATCACACCTTGGGGGTGAACCCCCAATTGGTTGCCACCGACGTAGACGAATTCCTCCGAGCGGTAAGGGCGGCGGAAACGGCCCCCGCGCGGAGCGAGAAGCTTCGGGCCCTGCGCGAGGCGGTGGCCTTGTACCGGGGCGAGTTTCTCGCCGGCTACTACGAGGATTGGGCGCTGAGCCATCGGCTCCAGTTCGGCGACCTCTATTCGCGGGCCCTCGAGAGCCTGGTGCGCATGTACTCGAAGTCGGGGGAGCCGGACCAGGCGATCGAGTTTCAGGGCAAGCGTCTTCAGCACGATCCATTGGATGCTCGCATGCACGTCGAGATGATGGACTTGTACTTGCGGGCAGATCGTCCCAGCAGCGCGTTGCGCCAATTCGAGGAGCTTGGGCGGCTCTTCCGCCAGAGCGACGAGCCGATTCCTGCCGAAGCGGTCCAGCTGCGTAAGCGGGCCGAGAAGGACGCGAAGGCGGCGCCCGCCACGATGTTGCCCAAGGCGACCGCGAAGCCCGACTCTGCACCCCCCGCGACGACTTTGGGGGTGGCGGCCCCGACCTCCCGGCTTCCCGTTGTTCCGAACTCGTTCTTTGGTCGAGAGTCTGAGCTAGCCCAGCTCGCTGAATGGCTCGGATCGGGAGCCCGCCTGATCACGCTACTCGGAGTTGGAGGTTCAGGCAAGACCCGTCTGGCGTTGGAGGCGGCCCACCGGGCCGCCGCGGACTTTGATGGGCAAGCGTATTTTGTTGCCTTCGGGAATCGTGAGACGGCGGATACGTTCTGGTTGGAGGTCGCTTCCGCGATCCAGCCCAACGCCGGCGCCGACGGTCTCGAGCTCGCGAGGTTGCAGGGGCGATGCCTCCTGGTGCTTGACAATCTGGAGCATCTCGACGTCGCGGAGCCGATCGCCCGGCTTCTGGCGGAGTGCCCACAGGCGGTTGTCCTCGCCACCTCGCGCGCTCCGCTGCAGGTCGAGGGCGAGCGTCAGCTCGCGATCCCGCCGTTGGCGCTGCCCGAGCTACCGGGGGATGGCCGCTTGCAGCCGCTGGCGGAGAACGAGACCGTCGCCCTGTTCGTGGCGCGTGCCCAGGCGGCACGCCCCGACTTTCAACTCACGGAAAGAACGGCCGCGAGCATCGTGGGCCTCTGCCTCCGGTTGGAGGGGCTGCCTTTGGCGATCGAACTTGCGGCGGGCTGGGCAAGGGCGCTAACCCCAAACCAAATGCTGGAGCAGGTGAGCGAGCGTTACGACTTGCTGGTCAGCCGCCGCAAAGACATTCCGGCGCGGCACCGCACCATGCGGGCCGCTTTGGAGGGTAGCTTCCGGCTTTTGGAGAAGGACCAGCAGGAGGGGTTTGTGCGCCTCTCGCTCCTTGATGGCGGGTTCTCGCGGGAGGACGTTCTGGCCGTCTGCCCGGAGGATGGTTTGGACGAGCTGCTCAGCGTCCTGGCGGAGCGTGGCATGGTGGTCCAAGAGGGGGTCCGCTACCGGATGCTGGAAACGCTGCAGCGCTTCTGCGACGATTTCTGTTCGCCCGCCCTGGAGGCAGAGGTTCGCTGGGCAATCGCAGAGCGGAGCTTGGCGCTGGCCCGCGACCCGGGAATCTTGGCTGATTGGGCACGCGAACTCGACGGCTTCTATCCAAACGTGCTGGGCAGCCTTCGCTGGCTGGACGCCCAAGGCGACCGGGACCGCGCGCTAGAGCTAGCTTCTCGGCTTGGCCCTTACTGGGAGACCCGCGGGCGGATCGCGGAGGGCAGGCACGCACTGGAGCGGCTGGAGCCTGGCCCCGAATCGCCGTTGGCGCTTGGCGCCCTAGGCAGGCTTACGTGGCTTTCTGGCGAGTACGAGGCCGGGGCGGCGCAACTCGAGGCCTCCTTGGCAAAGGTTGAGGAAGAGGATGGCGGCCCGCTGGCTCTCTTGCCTCGGTACCACTTGGCGGTCGAGTTCCATCGCCAAGGACGGTTCAGTGACGCCGCGAGGCTCCTCAACGTCAACTTGGAGGCGGCACAGGAGGTTGGCGACTATGCCTCGATGGCGAGCTCGTGGCGGGCGGTGGGCAACGCCCGGCTGGAAGAGGGCGACAACGAGGGGGCCCGCGAGGCTTACCGGAGCGGGCTTGCCTCCGCGAAGCTCGCTGCCGACGACGACCAAGTCGCGGCATCGCTCACCAACCTGGCGAACCTCGCCCTGTTGGAAGGGAAGCTGGAGGCGGCGAGAAGCTGGTTGGACGAAGCCGTAAAGCGGCTGCAAGACGTGGACCATCGGTGGCACGGGGCGATGGTCCATTTGATCCGGGCGCGCTTGGCCCGGGCCGAGAAGGACCCCGAGGCGATGGGCCGCGAGCTTCTAACGGCCTGGCGCCTGGCGCCTCACGAGGCGATCGTGGCGTGGCGAGTCTATCTGCTGATCGGAGTTCTCTTCTCGGACTCGGGCGACGCCAAAGCGGCGGCAAAGGCGCTGGGATTCTGGGATCAGATCATGGCGGCGCAGGGCAGGGGCGTACACCGTTTGGAGCTGGTGGCCTACGAAGAAGCCCGCGCCAAGACGTTGGCAGCGCTTGGCCGGGACGCGTTCTCCGAGCTAGAGGAAGTAGGGCGGACTCTGTCCCCTGGCGACCTTATCGCCCAACTCGAGGCATTCACGGCTCGTTTAGCGGCAAACGCGTAAGCTAGCGCAATGGTACGGATTGGGCTCGTCGGTTGCGGATTCATGGGGCGGATGCACGCCAACGTTTACGGACTCCTGGATCGAGCGGAACTGGTTGGTGTGGTGGACTGCAAGCCGGAGAAGGCAGCAGCGTTCTCCAAGGACTTTGGCGTTCCAGCCTTCGAAACCCTGGAGCAGATGATGGCGTCGGTCACGGTGGACGCGGTAGACCTATGTCTCCCGACCTACCTGCACCGAGACTTCACCATCCAGGTCGCGAACGTCGGCAAGAACGTGTTCTGCGAGAAGCCGATGGCGATGACGCTGGACGAAGCGAACGAGATGATCGCCGCGTGCGACATGGAAGGGGTTCGGCTGATGATCGGTCACTGCATCCGGTTCTGGCCCGAGTACAAGCTGCTGAAGGAGATGGTGGAAGACCACCGATACGGCAAGCTCCTGAGCATCAACCTGACGCGCTACGGCGAGTTCCCCTACTGGTCTTCTGACAACTGGCTCGCGGACGAGACGAAGTCGGGCGGCGGTGCGCTGGACATGCACATCCACGACACGGATTACATCCTCTACCTGCTGGGCGAGCCGGCGACCATGAGCTCCCATGGCACGGTGGACGATCGCGGGGTCAGCCAGATCTTTACGACGATGCACTATGCGCAGGGCACGGTTGCGCATCTGGAGGGCGGCTGGAATCTGCCCAGCAACACGCCGTTTAAGATGGCCTTCCGGGCGATCTTTGAGCACGGGGCGGCGATCATGGACGGCGGACCTCTGACGATCTACACGCCGGGCTCGGAGCCACTGGTACCGGAATTCCCGAAGATGGAAGCGGCGGGAGGTGGCAACATCAGCGACCTCGGCGGCTACTACCACGAGCTTGCCGAGTTCGTTTCGTGCCTAGAGGAGGGACGCCCCTTCACGGTCTCTACCCCGGACAGCTCTCGCCAGTCGCTCGACTACGCTCTGCACGAGATTGCGCAGGTCAAAGAGCGGGCGCATGCGCGCTAGGCGTTGCGCGCGGCTTGGATAAAGTCCCGCATTCGGACCGGGTCTTTGATTCCGGGCGAGCTTTCGACTCCGCTGCTGACGTCCACCGCAAACGGGCGGACGCGGCGGATCGCTTCCGCTACGTTGTCGGGCGTCAGCCCTCCGGCCAGGATGACCGGTCGGTCGGCTCGGCTGACGATCTCGGCGGCCAGGTCCCAGTCCAGCTTGATTCCGGTGCCTCCGTAAGCGCCGTCCTTGTGGGAGTCTAGGAGGAGAGCCGCTGCGTTCACGCTCTGCTGCATGAAGTCGTCGGCTCGCTGCCCGGGACGGACGCGCAGGGTGTGGATGCGCTTGGCGTGGGCCTCCGAAAGGACCTCCCACTCGCTTCCCTGAACGAGGTCGAAGATGCTTCGGTGGACCGGGCGGGAGACGACTCCGAAGACCGCGACTTTGACGGGCATGGGAGGTAGCTCGGAGAGCCACTTCGGCAGGACTTCGCCAATGTACCGAGGGCTGGTCGGCTCGAGGATGAATCCCAAAGCGTCCGCGCCCAGGTCGGCGGCGAGCATGGCGTCTTCGCGGCGGGTGAGACCGCAGATCTTGACCCGAATCATCGGGCGCCCATCCACTGGTCGCGGGTGAGGCCGTAGACGAGGCCGTCTGCCAACTCGTTGCCGACTTGAATGTCCATTGGGTGCGAGCCTTCTAGGTTCAGACCGGCCCGCTGGGCAACGGCCGAGCTACGGAGGTTAGCGACGGCGCACCGCAGAAAGACCCGCTGGGCATCCAGGTCCTCGAAGGCGATGCGGGTTAGGAGCCGAACGGTCTCGCTGGCGTAGCCGTGGCCCGCCGCCGAAGTGCGGAGCCAGTATCCGATCTCGAACCGGCCGAGCTGCCAGTCGATCCGGTGGAGGCCGCTGCCGCCGAGGAGGCGTCCGCTGGTTTGATCCCAGATGGAAACGGTCAGGTCCTCGCGGAGGAGAAACGCCGCGGCAAGGCGGCGGGCAGTTTCCTCCGACGCTTGGATGTCGGGGTGGTGATCGACCCAGGGAATCCAAGGGGCGAGGTTCGCCCGAGACTCGTCGACCGCTTCGAACAACGCTGGACCGTCTCCCGGACGCCAAGATCGCACGAGCACGCGCTCGCCGAGCCAGTGCTCAGGGAAATCGAGGAGGATCGGTTTGGCTACCATCCCATTACCTCGCCGACTTTGCCCTCGATGTCCGGAGTGCCGCAGAAGGTTGTTCCGATGAGGACGGCTCGCGCGCCGGCGTTGGCTACCCGTTGAATGTCTTGGCTTGTTGCGAGGGCGCTTTCGCTGATGCCCACGATCGACTCGCCGAGGTGGGGAAGGAGGGCCTCGCTGACTCCCAGGTCGGTCTCGAACGTGGAGAGGTCTCGGTTGTTGACGCCGATGAGGTTGGCGTTGAGGGAGAGGGCGATGTCCAGCTCCTCGCGGGTGTGGACTTCGACCAGGGAATCCATGCCCAGTTCCTCGGCCGCCGACATGAGTTCGTGGGCTTGGGCCACGGTGATTCCGGCGACGATAACCAGGATGGCGTCCGCGCCCCAGGCACGGGCCTCAAGGACCTGGTAGGGGTCGTAAAGGAAGTCTTTGCGCAGGATCGGGAGCTTGACGGCTTGCCGGACCATTCGCAAGAATTCGGGGGAGCCCTGGAAGTACGGCTCGTCGGTGAGGACGCTAAGGGCATCCGCACCGGCCGTAACGTAGGCTTCGGCGATGGCGACAGGGTCGAAGTCGCCACGGATCAGGCCTTGGGAGGGGCTGGCCTTTTTGACTTCCGCGATCAGGGCGACCGGGTGGCTTGAGTTTTGAAGGGCGCTTCGGAAGCCCAGGGGGGTTCCACGGGCTTCGCCAAGAAGGGAAGCCTCGGAGACCAGCGACTTTGCTTGCGCGACCTCCTCGCGTTTGGTGGCGAAGATCTTGTCGAGCACGCTCATGCGGTGGCCCGCGCTTCCGACACTTCGGCCAGCTTCCGAGTGGCGCTTCCGTCGGCGATGGCGCGACGGCCACGCTCGGCGGCGGCAGGGAGGGTGTCCTCGAGTCCGCCAAGCCAAATGGCGGCGGCCACGCTGGGCAGGATGGCGGCGGCGCGGGGCGAGTTGGGGTCCCCGATGGCTTCTTGGAGGATCTGGCCGCTCTCATGGATGGTTTCGCCGGGGGCAAGGGCGTCCGGCGAGATCGGGTCGAGGCCGAAGTCGTGGGGGCGGAGGGTGATCGGCTCCACCCGGCCGTTCCAGACTTTGATCGCCTGAGTCGTCGTCACGGGCGAGATCTCGTCCATCCCATCGTCACCGTGAACCAGGAGGGCGCGCTCGGTGCCCAGCCGGTTCAGGGCTTCTCCCATGCTTCTCATCAGGCCTTCCTCGTACACGCCGATGAGCTGGCGGCTGGCGCCGGCCGGGTTAGAGAGGGGGCCGAGCTGGTTGAACACGGTTCGGACGCCAAGCTCCTTCCGGGCTTTGCCCACGTGGCGCATGGCCGGGTGGTGGGCCGGAGCAAAGAGAAACACGATGCCATGATTCTCGAGGCGCCTCAGGAGGGTCTCGGCATCGCCCTCGATGGGGACCCCGAGGTCTTCTAGGACGTCGGAGCTACCGCACTTGCTTGTGACGGCGCGGTTGCCGTGTTTGGCGATGCGGACGCCCGCCGCAGAGGCCACAAGGGCGCTGGCGGTGCTGATGTTGAAAGTGGGGATGCCGCCGCCGGTTCCGCAGGTATCGACGAGGTCGTGGAAGGAGTTTCGCACGGTCAGCGCCTTCTCGCGGAGGACTCCGGCAAAGGCGGCCAACTCGTGGGTGGTGCATCCTTTGACTCGGAGGGCGAGGAGCACGCCACCGATCTGGGCCTCGGTGGCATCGCCGGACATGAGGAAAGCCATCAGGTCCGCTGCCTGCTCGGGGCTAAGGTCTCGCCGGGCGAGCAAGGGGTCGATCAACGACGCGAAGTCCATCCTTACGATTATGGCGACGCGGAGACTTGTCTTCCCGCCGAAGGAGCAGAGGTACCATCGAAAGGATGTTCAACGAGTACGTTGGCTTGATCTGGCTGGTGGCGGTGGCCTCCCTGCTTTGCGGCGCGATGGTGACCCTGAGCTGGGTGCTCGGGCCGAAGAAGATCACCCCTTACAAGCAGAGCCCGTACGAGTGCGGCGTGCAGCCGATCGGCGATGCCCGCGAGCGGTTCCCGATCAAGTTCTACTTGGTCGCGATCATGTTCATCCTGTTCGACATCGAAGTGGTCTTCCTGTGGCCCTGGATGACGGTGTTCAAGGACTCGGGTCCCGAGTTCATGACGACGAGCTTCATCTCGGTCATGGTCTACATGTCCACCTTCGTGCTCGGGTATGCCTACGTGATCCGTGTGAACGCGATCGACTGGGACGAGACGACTTCGCTCGAGCACGCAAAGCTGGGCGAGACCCCGGAGGCCGAGGAAGCCAAGCCGGTTCTTCAGCCCGCCTACACGGCCGGCGGAGGCAACTAGTGGCCACGCCGATGCTGGGCGACGTTCGGCTTGAGGTCGCGCGCTTGAACCAGGCCGTGCCGGGAGCCATTCTGGCGACGAAGGAGCACCGGGGAGATACCTGGGTGGCGGTCGGGGTCGAGCACCTCGAGGCGGTCCTGACCTTCCTTCGGGACGATCCCGAGCTTGAGTACACCTATTTCGTAGAGTGCGTTGGCGCGGACTACAGCACTTGGGAGCACGCTCGGGATTTGCCGGGCAAGCGGTTCGAGGTGGTCTACAACCTGGTTTCGCCCAAACTGGCGTCTCGGTTGTTTGTCAAAGTCGGCGTGAACGACGGGGAGGCGATTCCCACGATGAAGGACGTTTACCTTGGCGCCGAGTACCCGGAGAAGGAGATCGGCGATCTCTACGGGATCAAGTTCTCGGGCAACGAATTGGTCAAAGGCGAGCGATTCCTGCTTCCCGACGACTGGATCGGGTTCCCGCTTCGCAAGGAAGTTCCGCTGGGTGGAGAGGATGTCCTCTTCGACCAGGGAGACCGCGGACCGGCGGTGGAAGACGTCATGCGCCCCCATGCGGGCGAGAGCTTCGAGGGCAAGACTGGCTCGGAAGACGTCAGCGGGCGCTAGGGCTGCGCTAGCTTCCGCCGGACAACCTATCGGCGGGTTGAGAGGTCGGCAAGCTTTCGTATCAAGGGCAAGCTGCCCTTAAGACTCATGGGTGGGCCGCCCATGCCACCACGGTTAATGGCGCGGACGAAGGGACTCGAACCCCCAACCCTCAGTTCCGAAGACTGATGCTCTATCCATTGAGCTACGTCCGCGCGCGAAGGAAGAGGATACCCGGCTGCCACGGGGACGTCTGTCCTTGCTTTTGGGACGGGGCGGCGTGGTTACGAATGATCTATGCTTAGGCCATGAAGGCTGGCCCTGCTATCCTTGCCAAAGCAACTTTTATACTTGCCGCTTCGATCGCGCCCCTTTGGGCACAGGGTGAGATGCCCAAGTACCAGGTCGTGCCGATCCAGGAGTTCAACCTTTCTTACTCTCACTCGTACGGGGCCGGGAACGTGTTTGGCGGGATGGCGCCCGCCGGGCCGTGGATCGAGCGGGGCGGAGTTTTTTCAAACCTGCCGGTGGTGACCGCCGGCCTCGACTGCTCGGTGTTCTCCGTGAACCGCGACGGTCAGATGGTGGGAAGCGGCAAGCTGGTGAACGACATCGGTCAAGTCCCGGTGCGCTGGGAAGCGGACAACACGTTGACGTTCCTGGGCCTGTCGCCCCTGCAGCCCTACGCCACAGCGTTCGGGGTGGGCGATGGGGGCCACGCTGCGGGAATGATCCACTCCTTGAACTGGTGGGACAATGCGGACGACCTTCGGCGGGCCGCCTATTGGGCGCCGGACGGCACGATCACGGTCATCAACTCCATTAGTCGGGGAATCGCATGGGACGTGAACAACAAGGGCTGGGTGACCGGGTTTATCGATTTCCCAGGCTTCGGCAGCGGCCCATTCCTTCGCAAGCCGGGGCAAGGCGCGTCCCGGATACCGATCCCGACCGAGTATGCGTACGGCGTAGGTTCCGGGATCAACGACTGGGGGGAAATTAGTGGCTACTTCAGGACCATCCTGACCGACACTAACCATGCCTTTCACCGCTCCTGGGACGGCGAGATCACGATGATCCCGCCTGGGAACGGCTACATCCATACCGAGGGCTCGGATTTGAACGAGCTTGGAGTGGTGGTGGGCAGCATCTACAAGATCAACTTCGACAACCGATTCGGGATGGTGTGGACCCCAACCGACGAGGCGACCGACGTCAACGACATGCTGAAGAACTCGGACGGCTGGACGGTCAAGTGGATTGAAAGTGTTAACGAGGATGGGGTGATGGCTGGGCAAGCGGTTTACAACGGCATTGGCTACCCGGTGAAGCTGGTTCCGGTTTCGTCGCTTCTGATCGACCAACTCAGTGTTCAGGGTGTTGTGTTTGGCGGCGGAACCGCGCAGGTCCGGGTTCAACTCAGCGGCCCCGCGCCGTTGGGCGGAGCTACGATCCATCTGACCGACGACAGCGCGTTGCTGGCGGTGCAGCCTTCGATCCTGATTCCTGAGGGCGCTACCGAGGGATTCGCGACCTTGGAGGCGACGCCGGTAGGTTCGGTGACGGAGGGTCGCGTGCGAGCAAGGTTGGGCCTTGGCGGGAAGTTGACCGCCGTCCAGATCCAGCCCCCCAGTCTCGTCGATTTTGTGGTCACTCCCCAAGTTCTGAATGGAGGCCAGAGCGCGACGGGCTCGGTGATGCTCACGGGTCCGGCCCCCAGCGGCGGATTCCCGGTGTCGCTTTCGGCGGAGGGCCTTCCTTCGCTTTCGTTCCCGTCCACCGTCACGGTTGCCGCGGGCAACTCGGAAGCAACTTTCCAACTGACGACTACCGTTCCGTTGGCCCACGAGCAGGGAGTTTTCCGGGCGACGGTCGGTACTACGGTTCTAGAGAAGCAGATGGGCATCTTCTCGCCCACGCCAGGCACCGTCGCCTTCTCCACGGCGAAGGCGCTAGGGGAGGCTCCGCTCTCCGCGACGATCACCCTAAGCGGCAAGGCTCCGGTTGGGGGTGCCACCGTACAACTCGCCTACCCGCAGTCTGCGGTCCTTAGCGGACCCGCCTCGGTCGTGATCCCGGCGGGCGAGATGAGCAAGGTCGTTACGTTGACCACGAGTGCGGTGGCCTCCGTGCAGTCGGCGACGGTCCAGGCGTCTCGGTTGGGGACCACCGCGTCCGCGACGATCGAGGTGGTGCCCTCGGTGACCCAGGTCACCCTTTCGGCGAGTTCTGCCAAAGGTGGGCAGACGATCTCGGGGATCGTGCACCTCGGCGCAGCGGCTCCCGTGGGCGGCTTGGCGCTGGCGCTGAAGACGACGCTGGCCGGACTCACGCTTCCGGCGGGAGTTACGGTGCCGGCCGGCAAAACGGCCACGAGCTTTAGCTTCCTGGTTCGCGGAGTGAACGTGGCGGCCTCGGGAACGGTCAAGGCGACATACAAGAGCCGGACGGTCTCGGCGAACCTCAGTCTGGTTCCGCCTTCGATCCAGGGCCTGGCCCTGCCGTACGCGGTCGTGAGCGGAATGACGGTTTCCGCAGGCGTCACTTTGGACAGCTGGGCGAGCCTGACCGGATCCGCGATTGCGACTACCTCCAGCCATCCGACGGTGGCGGCAGTACCGGCGACGGCAACGGTGAAGACCGGCACGAGCACAGTCGGCTTCCCCATTTCTACACGCCGAATCGGGGGTATCCGCTGGGTGACGATCAAGGTCTCGCTTGGTAAGACGTCGGTGTCCGGCAAGATGCTGGTGCTTCCGAAGTTCTTCTAGAGCGGGGAAATGTTGGGGGCGTACGCCAGAGGGGCGTCTGCGGTTCCGCGCAGGCGCCCTGAACGGGTAAAGTCTCTTCGTCCATGATCTGGGACTGGTTCATCCACATTCATCCGGTGGCACAGGCACTCATCCGGGTGCTTCTCATCGTGCTTCCGATTCTGATCCTGGTTCCGGGCATGATCTGGTGGGAGCGAAGGCTCCTTAGCTGGATGCAAGACCGCATCGGGCCCAACCGCGTTGCTACCCTTACGCTGAAGAACGGCAAGAAGATCAGCTTCTGGGGCCTGCTTCAGCCGATCGCCGACGGCGTGAAACTCTTCCTGAAGGAAGACATCACTCCGGCGGCAGCGGACAAAGCGATCTACTTCATCGCGCCGGCGCTTGCGTTGTTCCCGGCCTTCGCGCTCTCCGGCACCTTGCCGTGGGGGCCGATCAAGGAGCTCACGCCGATCGCGGACGTCAACATCGGCGTGCTGTACGTGATGGCCATCTCCTCGCTGGGCGTGTATGGCGTGGTGCTGGCGGGCTACTCGGGCAACAACAAGTATTCGCTGATGGGCGGCCTGCGCGCCTCCGCGCAGCTGATTTCGTACGAGCTGGCGATGGGCATGAGCCTGGCCTGCATGGTCTTGGCGACCGGTTCGCTGCGAATGACGGACATGGTCAAGGATCAGGAAGGTCCGTTGCTTGGCTTAGCGAACGTTCCGGTGGTCAACGCGATCCAGAACTGGCACGCGTTCACTCCGTTCGGCTTCATCTCCATGGTGATCTTTATGGTCTGCATGGTTGCGGAGACGAACCGAGCGCCGTTCGACTTGCCGGAAGCGGAGAACGAGTTGATCGCGGGCTACCACACCGAATACTCCTCGATGAAGTTCGCCGTGTTCTTCATGGGCGAGTACGCCGCGATGTTCACCTTTGCGGGAGTTCTCTCCGTGGTCTTCTTCGGCGGCTACCACATGCTTCCGATCCGCTGGGAGTTCCTGTCGGGTACCAATCCGCAGTTCGCCAGCCTCATCGGCTTCTTCCGAGGAATGGACTACTGGCTTGCGCCGATCTGGTTCCTGACCAAGTGCGTGGTCTTCCTGAGCGCCTTCATTTGGCTTCGGGCGACTCTGCCAAGGCTCCGCTACGACCAGCTGATGTCTTTAGGCTGGAAGTCACTGCTGCCGGCCGCACTTGCCAACTTCCTGGTTGTCACGACTTGGATTTTCTGCAACCAGATGTACGGCCCAGTCGCGGGACTTGGCTCGGTTCTGGTGGGTGCTTTGGTGATCCTTGGCATCTACCGTGGCGTGAAGAAGGTCTATCCGAGCCCAGTCTACGAAGACCGCACGATCACCCTTGTCGATCCGGCCAAGGCGGCGGGTTAGGAGAACGATGCTAGAAGGATTTTCGCTTCCATTTCCGATCACCCCGCAACTCGGGGTTTTCGCGCTTCTTGCGAGCATCGCGGCGATCGCCTCGGTCGGCGTGGTGTTCTTCCAAGACGCCATTCGGTCGGCTCTTTGCCTTGTGATCAACTTCTTCGTTTTGGCGTTCCTCTACTTTTCGCTCAACGCGGAGATGTTGGGAATCACCCAGATCGTGGTCTACACCGGCGCGATCATGGTCCTCTTCCTCTTCGTGATCATGCTGCTGGCCCTCGGGTCTCAGAAGCTGGTGAAGGAGAAGCTGGACCCCAAGAAGTTCATCGGCCTAGGACTCGGAGTGGTGATGGCGGGAGCAGTGGCTTCCCAGATCGTTCTGCCGCTGGCCAAAATCACCGCGATCCGAGCGCCTGACAAGTTCGGCTCGCCTCAGGCGATCGGCTACACGCTGATGTCGCAGTACGTCTACCCGTTCGAAATCGCCAGCGTTCTGCTGATGGTCGGCATCGTCGGGTCCATCCTTCTCGCGAAGAGGCGCATCTAGCGCTCGCGATGGAGCCGGAGAAGAACTAAGCCCATGCAAGGAGTACCCCTCGTCGCGTTCCTGGCCCTTGGCCTGTTCATGTTCACGGTTGGCGTGGTCGGCGTGATCATGCGCCGAAACCCGATCGTGATCTTCATGTGCATCGAGCTGATGCTCAATGCGGTGAACCTCACGTTCCTCGCGTTTGCGCGGTACATGCCGGCTCCGGTGGTTACGAACCCCTCGATCCCGGCGAGCGTAATGGGCGGGCAGATGATGGTCATCTTCGTCATGGCGGTCGCCGCGGCGGAGGTCGCGGTTGGGCTCGGCATCATCATGGCGATCTACCGACTTCGAGACTCGGTCGATATCGACGAAATGAACCTGCTGAAGGGTTAAGCATATGGATAGCAGCGCAATCACATGGGTTCTCGGACTGCCGATCCTCGGCTTTCTGATCCAGGCTTTCTTCGGCAAGACCATCGTGGATGCGATGGGCCCGGCCAAAGGCAAGCGGCTATTGGGCGCCCTTGCGGTAACTCCCATCGCGGCCGCGTTTGCGATCGGGCTGGGGATCACCCAGAAGCTCTATTCCGAAGGGCATGAGGGCGGCCACGGCGGCCACGTGGTCAGCTTGTTCAGCTGGATCGATCTGGCCAGCTTGAAGGTGCCGTTCGAGTTGATCGTGGATCCGCTGTCCATGACGATGGTGTTGATCATCACGGGCATCGGCGCGCTCATCCACCTTTACGCCACCGGCTACATGGCGGAGGAGAAGGACTATCCCCGCTTCTTCACCTACCTGAACCTGTTTGTCGCCTCGATGCTGATCCTGGTGCTGGGCAACAACCTGGCCCTGCTGTTCATCGGCTGGGAGGGGGTTGGACTCTGCTCGTACCTGCTGATCGGCTTCTGGTACAAGGACCTCGCCAACTCGAAGGCGGCCAACAAGGCGTTCATCGTCAACCGGATTGGCGACTGGGGCCTTACGCTGGGCATGTTCCTGATCGTAGCCTTCCTCGGAGCGAACTGGTCTCGATTGCCCATCCAGGACGGCCGGCTACTTAGCTACGACGTGATCCTGCCCGCGCTGGAGACGCTGCTAAAGGAGAACGTTCCGATGGCAACGGCGATCGGGCTTCTGCTCTTTGTGGGCGCCTGCGGCAAGTCTGCGCAGTTCCCGCTGTACCTCTGGCTTCCGGACGCCATGGCTGGCCCCACGCCCGTTTCCGCCCTGATCCACGCCGCCACCATGGTTACCTCTGGCGTCGTGCTTCTGAACCGGATGCACGTGGTGTTCGAGATCTCGCCGATCGCGAGCGGGGTGGTCTGCGCGGTTGGCGCGTTCACCGCGCTGTTTGCGGCGCTGGTTGCATTCGGTCAGACCGACATCAAGAAGGTTTTGGCCTACTCGACGGTTTCCCAACTTGGCTTCATGTTCGTAGGCGCGGGTTCGGGCGCGTACTGGACGGGCATGTTCCACGTCACCACCCACGCTTTCTTCAAAGCTCTGTTGTTCCTTGGCTCCGGCGCGGTCATCCACGCGATGGCCCACAACCAGGACATGCGGAACTACGGCGGCCTGCTGAAGTACCTGCCTAAGACGGGCTGGACCATGATCATCGGCTGGCTTGCGATCGCGGGTGTTGCTCTGCCGATCGCGGTGGGTACGGCTCCGGGCCTTGGCTTTGCGGGCTTCTACTCAAAGGAAGCGATCATCGGGGCGGCCCTGGCGAACCACCACGCGACGATCAACGGGATGAACCTCAGCGTGATCTCGGGTTGGACGGCGCTGTTTGTGGCCTTCCTCACCGCGATGTACATGACGCGCCTCACCTTCCTCACCTTCTTTGGCAAGGAAGAGCGATGGCGATCCATCCCGGCGCACGCGGAGCACGGGCACGACGACCATGCGCATCAAGCGGATCACGCAGAGCACGGCCACGACGACCATCACCACGGGCCGGACGAGCACGGTTTCTTCTTCACCGAAGAAGAGATGGCGGCGCAGCCCCACGAGCACGAGCATCACCACGAGCTAGACGGCACGCACACTCCGCACGAAGTTCCTCCGAGCATGTGGATCCCGCTGGCGGCGCTCGCGGTGCTCTCGGTGGCGGGCGGTTTCTTGCTCTACAATAACCACTTCTTCGAGCATTTCCTGTATCCGAACGATCTCCCGGTCCTGGGCAAGGTGGAGTACCACCCACACGGATTGCCGTTAGATTTGCTCTGGCTCTCGATTATCGCGGCGTTTGGCGGCATCCTGGCGGGCGCCTTGGTCTACGCTAAGGGGCTGCCTAAGAAGGAAGGCTTCGACGAGTCCAAGTGGAATCCGTTCCGCCGGCTCGCGGGCGAGCAGTTCCTGTACGACAAGTCCATGATGGGCGGCGCGGTCGACGGCGGGCGCGAGCTTGGCGTGGGCATCTGGAAGGGGATCGACTCCTGGCTGATCGATGGCACGGTGAACGGTTTGGCTAAGGTCGCCGGTGGCCTCGGAACTGGTTTCAAAGCGATCCAGACCGGCTACATTCGGCTCTACGCCTTGATGATGCTCTTGGGCGGGGTTGGCCTCGTGGGCTGGTTCGTCTACCAGGCGAGTCAGCTGGGAGGAGGACGATAATGCAACCAACCGGGTACGGAATTCTTTCGCTCGTCACGTTCCTCCCGCTTCTGGGAGCATTGATCCTTGGGTTCCTTCCTAAGGACAACGCCAAGCTTGCCAAGCACGTCGCTCTGCTGACCTCTTTGGCCACCTTTGCGGTCTCCCTCGTGGTCCTGTCTCGGTTCAAAGCGGGCACCTTCCACTTCCAGATGGTGGAGTGGATGCCGTGGATCCGGCAGTTCGGGATTCACTACCACCTCGGGATCGATGGCATCAGCATTTGGCTGGTGGTTCTCACCACGTTCCTCTCGGTGATCGCAGTTTGGTTCAGCTTCTACATCAAGGAGCGCGTGAAGACCTACATGATCTTCATGCTCATCCTCGAGACGGCCATGCTTGGGGTGTTCCTAAGCCTGGACATGATCGTTTTCTACTCGTTCTTCGAGGCCTCACTGATCCCGATGTACTTCCTGATCAGCATCTGGGGCGGCGCGCGTCGCGCCTATGCTTCGGTCAAGTTCTTCGTCTACACGTTCGCGGGCTCGATCTTCATGCTGCTCGGCATGATCGTGCTGAGCAACCTGTACACGCAGGCGACGGGTTCCCGTTCGTTCAGCATCATCGACATCCAGGAGCAGGTGGCCAACGGAAAACTGTGGGCCGGGGCGCTGCAAATGCAGCCCCTGATCTTCTGGTCGTTTGCGATCGCGTTCTTGGTCAAGTGCCCGGCCTTCCCGTTCCACACTTGGTTGCCGGACGCCCACGTTGAAGCGCCGACCGCTGGGTCGGTGATTCTGGCGGGCGTCTTGCTGAAGATGGGGACCTACGGCATCCTGCGATTCTGTCTGCCGATGTTCCCAGACGTGGTTCAGCAGCAGGTTCCGATCTTGATGGGGCTAGCGGTGGTCGGCATCATCTACGGCGCGGTCGTCGCAGCGGTCCAGCCGGATTGGAAGAAGCTGGTTGCCTACTCATCGGTCGCCCATATGGGGTTCGTTCTGCTCGGCATCTTCTCGCTTACCCACAACGGGTTGATGGGCGGCTCGCTTCAGCAGTTGAGCCACGGAGTCAGCACGGGCGCGCTCTTCCTTCTCATCGGCCTGATCTACGAGCGGACCCACACCCGCGACTTCAAGGACTACGGCGGACTCAAGGCTCAGATGCCGATCTACGCGGCGATCTTCCTGATCGTGATGCTGAGCTCGGTAGGATTGCCCGGCACCAACGGCTTTATCGGCGAGTTCCTGGCGATGCTCGGCGCCTTCGAGGCGGCTAACGCCGGAGCGTACGGTTTGAACCTGGGCTACGCGGTGGTTGCCGGCTTTGGCGTGGTGCTTGCGGCGGTCTACCTGCTCTACATGTTCCAGCAGGTGTTCTACGGTCCGAACAAGAATCCTTCCAACCAGCGGTTGAAGGACCTAAAGCCCTGGGAGATCGGGCTTTGCGCTCCGCTCGTGGTTCTCATCTTCTGGGGCGGCCTGTATCCCAACACGTTCCTTGCTCCGATGGAGAAGGCGATCGGCGGAGTGCGGCTGATGGCGCTGGCTCCGGCCGAGAAGCGGCCCACCTGGAAGGATCCGCAGTTTGAGATCGACGCCGCGATGAACCTGGTTTCGCTCAAGGGTCGGCTTGCCGCCGAGGTCGGGGGGCCGGTCGAGGGTGGCTCGATCGTGACCGAGGCCAACCTCCGATTCCCGGCACAGCTTGCGGCCAACGCGGTGGTCGAGCCGGCATCCAGCACGTCGGGCGACCCGGCTTCTGGGGAGGCTCATTGAGCCTCAAGGACCAGTTCCTGGCGGCGGCACGGAGCGAGTCGGTTTCTCCGAAACCGGTTCTGGCTTGGCCGGGCCTGGACGAGGGCAACGTAAGGGTCGTTCCGATGAACGAGCCGGTGTTGCCGGACGGTAACGGTCGGATGGTCCTCGCGGAGGCCCTGAACCCGTTCGGGCTGGCCTTCGGTGCAGGCGTCGACCTGAACGAAGCACTGGACGCGGACCCCGAAGCGGGCAACGCGTTGTTGGATCGCTACGTTGGGGATGCCCGCACGCAGATGAACGCTCGACTGGCGGAAGGCGCGGATGGCGTTCTGTTCCGCTTGCACGGGGCCGAGCCAAAGCATTGCACGCCGATGCAGTACGGCGGCTTCTACCTTGAGCGAGATCGAGAACTGCTTGAGGAGATCGCCGGAAAGGGAACCCATGTTTTGTACGTGGTAGGAAGCGAGGAGGTCTATCTGGACTTCGTGAGCGACCTGCCCGCCAACGTTTTCGCCTGGGACTCCCAGGCCACCGCCTTCACCTCGGAATACGTGAGGAGCATCCGACCCGGGGCTCAGGCCTCGGCAGATCCGGAAAGTGAGATCGAGCTAAGAAGCGGCGTGCCGCGCGTCGCCGAATTCTTGGAAGCCTAACTATGGAGATGTTCAAATTCGCACCCGTCGAGTTCGACCTCGTGTCGATCCTTCCGGTCTTGCTGGCCTCGCTGGGAGGCGTGCTCGGGCTGTTGTTCGAGATCGTCAACCCCAAGAAGGACAACGGCTCCATCGTTGCGGTTTCCCTCCTTAGCCTCCTTGCGGCGGTGGCGGGGGTGGTCTACCAGTTCAGCTTGGTGGACGTGGCTCGAGAGACCTTCGGCGGCATGATCCTGATCGACCGGTTCGGTCTCAGCATGCAGCTGCTGGTCTTGGTGGCGGCGGTCCTTTCGATTCTATTCAGCGAGGCGTACCTGCGGGCCAAGCGCATCCCGTTTGGGGAGTTCTATCCGCTCTTGCTTTGGTGCGTGGTCGGCGGCCTTATCATGTGCTCGACCCAGAACCTGCTGATGATGTTCTTGGGGATTGAGATCCTCTCAATCGCGCTCTACGTTTTGGCTGGAATGAACCGAAGCGACGACCGTTCGGAAGAGTCGGCGCTTAAGTACTTTCTGCTTGGTTCGTTTGCCAGCGGGTTCCTTCTGTACGGCATCGCCATGCTCTACGGAGGATCGGGAAGTCTGAACCTGGGAGACATGGGGCCGGCCTGGCTGGCAGCCGATAGCTCCATCCGCGGAATCATGGTTCTGGGCGGCGCGCTCATGCTGATTGGGCTTGGGTTTAAGGCCGGCTTCGTGCCGTTCCACCAGTGGACGCCGGACGTTTACCAGGGCGCCCCAACCAACGTCTCCGCCTTCATGGCGGCCGGCTCCAAGATTGGCGCGCTTGCCGCGCTGTGGAGAGTGCTGGAAGGCATTAGCATGTACTCCCAGATATGGATGCCCGCACTGACGGTGGTGGCGATCCTGACGATGACGGTCGGAAACCTGCTGGCACTCGTCCAGAAGGACGTCAAGCGGATTCTCGGCTACTCCTCGATCTCCCATGCGGGGTACGTGCTGGTGGCGATGCTCGCCCACTTCGAGTCGCCGGTAAAGGTCGGCTTCCAGTCGATGGCCTACTACTTGATGGCTTACACGCTGATGACGATCGGCGCGTTTGCGGTAGTCGCACTGACGGCGAATCCTAACCGAGAGACCACCACGCTGGACGATATCCGTGGACTGCGCCAGCGGGCACCGCTGGCGGCCGGAGCCCTTGCCATCTTCATGTTCTCGCTGGCGGGCGTGCCGCCCATGAGCGGGTTCTTTGGCAAGCTCTTGATTTTCGGCGACGCGATGACGGCCAACCTTCAGTTGCTAGCTATCGTGCTGGCGGTCAACTCCATCATCAGCGCCTACTACTACCTGGGTATCGCCAAAGCGGCCTTTGTGGACGAGCCGGCGGAAGGTCTGGTCCCGTTTGGCAAGCCGCTTCTGGCGGGGGTTACGTCGGCTTCGGTGATCTGCGCCGTGGGCGTGGTGGCGGGAACCCTGCTGCTGGCCCCGATTCTGGAGTTCTTCACCGGAATCAAGACTCCGATCGCCACCCCGCCCAAGGCGGCGGTTACCGCGCTCGAGAGTACGGTTGCCCCTGGTGGCAGTTAGGCCATGAAGCTTGGCGTCAGCATGTGGAGCTACTTTCCCGCTTGGCGGGACGGGAAGATCGATATCCCGGGCTTCATCCATGAGGCAAACCGGGCGGGTGCCGAGTTTGTAGAGCTCCTGGAGTTCTTCTACCGGGATCGAGATCTCGATCGAAACCAGGCGCGCTATGCCCTCCAGGAAACCGGGCTTCCGGTGGCTATCTTCTCGATCTCGAACAACTTCGCCAAGGCAGACGCGATGGATCGCAAGGCGGAGATCGTGAAGGTCAAGGCCGGAGTCGACGAGGCGCTGCGCTACGGCGCGGGAATCGTACGGATCTACGCGGGCGATGTGTCGGAGGGCGTGACCTACGAGGACGCCAAGGGTTGGATTCTTGACGGCCTGGCCGAATGTGTCGGCTATGCAGAATCCAACAGCGTTCGCTTGGCGATGGAGAACCACGGCAAGCTGGCGGGGCGATCAGACCAGGTTCGGCAGTTGGTGGAAGAGGTTCGGGCCATCACCGGCACCAAGACCTTGGGCGCGAACCCGGATACCGGCAACTTCGTTCTGGTCAACCAGAAGAGTCACGAGGCGATTCGGGACGTGGCGCCGCTGGCTCACATGGTGCACTTCAAGGACTTCAAGCGAGCCCCCGAAGGCTATGCGGGATTCGCGTACCCGGCGATCGACGGCGTGAAGTACGCCGGGACGGCGGTGGGCGAGGGCGAAGTGGACCTGGCGGCATGCATCCGGGAACTGAAGGCGGCGGGATTCAACGGACCCCTGAGCGTGGAGTACGAAGGCGTGGAGGATCCGCTTCAGGCGGTTCCGCGCTCCCTGGCGAACGCGCGGCGGTACCTCTAGCCTGGAACCCCTCGAGCAGAAGAGCGGGCCCTGGCAGGGCTGGTGGATCCAGGGATTCGTGCGTGGGCATCAAAGGATGACCCTTCGGTTTTCATCGGGCAAGATCGGCGGGCGGGGAAGCGACCAGTCCGGCGACTTTGTGACGGAAGGCGAGTACGAGGGCGCCGACGTTCTCCTTTTCAAGCGCTATCCCGAGTGGAGCGTTCGCTACGACGGCAAGTGGGACGGCCAGATGATCTCCGGTCGGTGGACGATTCGTGAGGGTCGGTTCTTCGATACGGGTTCCTTTGAGATCTGGCCGGAGGGCGAGGACGTGGACGCCCAAGCCATGGAAGAGACCCGGGAAGCTGTTCAAACCTAGGCTTCGAGGATCCGGGCGAGCAGGTCCTGCAGGGCGGTTAGCTGGTCTGGGAGAGTCATGGCGGCCTCGGGAGGGACGTGGACGAAGCCGACCCGCTTGTCTGGGAACTTCAGGAGGCTTTGGTAGTAGATCGCGTTGCACAGGTAGCGGCCGGCGTCGAACGTGACCCGGTACCGCTTGTCGGGTGCCCGTTGGGGCAAGAGCGTGGTGCCGAGCACCCGGGGCGCGCCGGCTTGGATGGATCCGGTTCGGCTGAGCCCGTCGTTGTCAGGGTGATCGCCGATCTCGTTGAAGGCGAACTGTTCTAAGTGCATGCGTTTGGCCCCGCCGTGGAGGCCGAGGTGGAGGAGGACGTCCGCATCTTGCCAGGACGCATCGTTGTAGAGGGCGTCGATGGCAGTGAACCGGACGTCTAGAACTCGGAAAGGATGCTCAAGTTGCTCCGCGAGCCAGCCGGAGGGATTGGTCTCGTGGGGACCGAACGGGCCGAAGCCGGTGACATAGACGATGCGCACCTTAGAAGGCTACCGTTTGGCCCGCGTGAGAAGCCGACTTGGTGCCCAGGGCGAGACTCGAACTCGCACGCTCTTACGAGCAAGGGATTTTAAGTCCCCTGTGTCTACCATTTCACCACCCGGGCCGGGGGATAAAGGTTACCGCCGAGCCGGGTCCTTGGGTGGATCGGCTCGGCGGCATTGGGAGCGCGGTTCAGTTTGCGGCTACGTTGAGTCCTCCAGCGTCCATCCACTGGTTGATCTGGTCGCAACCGGCTTCTACGGTGCCCTCATAGCATCCCACGTAGACGGTGGGCAGCGAGTAGGCGCCACCGGGCATGACGACGATGGAGGAGCCGGGCGCTCCTTTGGCGGCGGGCGCTAGGCCGAGCTTCGTCCAGATTCGCTTCTTGGTTCCGGTGAACATCTCCAGCGTGACGCGGTTGCTCGGGAGGATCCCCGCGTACCAGCCGGACTTGGCGGACGCGTCGTAGACCGTTACCCAGGGTAGCGGCTCGTTCTCGCCGGGCTGGACCGTCGAGGAGTTGGGCATCGCGACCAAGTGCTGGGAGAAGCCCAGGCCGATCGGGCGCGTGTGCATTCCGGTCAGGCCGGGCTTTCCGGCGCTCTTGACAACCCAGGAGCTTTCTACCGCGTGGCCGGGTCGGGGGAAGAACGACCAGACGAGCGACTTCTGCGGGGGCAGGGTCACGGGTCGGCTACCTCGGTTTTCCAGGGTCAGGGTGTGTTGGATCGGGCCGGTGTCGCGGCTGGCCTTCCATTCGGAGCGGGCGACCATCGGAGGTGACGCGCACTCGAAGGTGTAGACGATCCGCTTGGGGGTGGCGGTCCGGGACTTGAGCACCCATTTGAGGGCGACCTTCTTGCCATCCACGGAGCCCACGGGGACGAAGAGGGTTCGGCTCCCAGTTGGGGCCGCCCAATTGGGCGCCCCGGCGCGGCTGGCCAGCCTTCCCAGGTCCACTCCGCCGTCCCGCGCGGCGATGACGATGGAGGTGTCCTTGGTAGCAAGGTGGTTCTTGTAGGAAATGTCGGCGGCCATGCCGCCGGTGGCGGCGAGCACGGCTAGAGAAGTAGCTGCGGTTCTGATGTGATGCTGTCGCATGGGTCTCCTGTGTGGGAGTGGGCCACGGTTAGGTGGCAGGCTCGGCGGAGGGTTGGGGGGCACGCGGCGAAAAAGTCCGGCCCAGGCCGCCCCACAGGCGACCGTGCTCGTGGCCGGTGCGTACCGTTTCATTGTCGACCGAATTGGCTTGAATGCCCCTCCAGCGTTAGCCGAATGTTACTAAGGGTTTGGTCTCGAATTCGCCAAAACTAGTGGAAACCACTACAAGAGTCTCGAGCGGAGGCCCGGATGGACTCCGCATCCTCGGCTCCCGAGTCGGTGGCGGGCCGTTCGGGGGCTAGGTTCAAAGAATGTCCCGTCCCGCCGTCCGCACAAGGTTTTCGTCGGGACGGGACATTTGCCCTACGATCCAATATCGCGGAATAGTTGAGCCAGATTCATTCGGCGGCGGTGTGAAAGGGTCCGAAGCAGTTGGCCATCTGGCTTTGCGGGGCTGGGGTGGGGTTTGGTCAACCGAGTTTTCGGGTCGAGGGGTGGCACCCCTCCAGGGTGCGGATGGTGGGGACCGCAAACCCGGGGTCTTCGACCGCCGGGCTATCCAGATTCGACCCTTCCAGGGTCGGGGAGGCGCGGGGACCGCAAACCCGGGGTCTTCGACCGCCGGGCTTGTATCTTAGACATTGGCTAACCGGTCGGAACCATCGGCGGACCCCGGGGCTGAGGCGATGTCCTCGCGGAATAGAGAGCCGCCGGCCGGTTGCCGCCCAAATTCTCGGA
>JBGSIJ010000077.1:0-45373 GCA_041742595.1 Fimbriimonadaceae bacterium
CGCCGCCAGCGGGCAGAACGTTGGGGAAGGCGGCCGCGAAGCTGCCGCGGGCGACGCTAAGCTCGATCCGGTCCTGCGGACGCTTCGGACCGGCCACGCTCGGCTCCACGGTCGAAAGGTCGAGGTCCAGAACGTCGGTGTACTCTGCCTCCGGCTGGCCCATCTCGGCGAACATGCCCTGAGCGCGCATGTACGCTTCCACGAGGGCGATCTGGGATTCGCTACGACCCGTCACGTGCAGGTAGCGAAGGGTCTCGGAATCCACCGGGAAGATGCCGCAGGTTGCGCCGTACTCGGGGGCCATGTTGGCAATCGTTGCGCGGTCGGCCAAGGGAAGACTAAGGGCGCCGTCGCCGAAGAACTCGACGAACTTGCCAACCACGCCCTTCTTGCGGAGCATCTCGGTCACACGCAGTACGAGGTCGGTGGCGGTGGTTCCTTCCCGAAGCGCGCCGCTCAGGCGGAAGCCAACAACCTGGGGGATCAGCATGCTGACCGGTTGGCCGAGCATCGCGGCCTCTGCCTCGATGCCGCCGACGCCCCAGCCGAGGACCCCGAGGCCGTTGACCATGGTGGTGTGGCTATCTGTACCCACGAGGGTATCGGGGTAGGCCTCGCCGGTAGCGTCGTTCACAAACACCACGCGCGCCAGGAACTCCAGGTTCACCTGGTGGCAGATTCCGGTGTTGGGCGGGACCACCTTGAAGTTGTCCAGCGCATGCTGGCCCCACTTGAGGAAGGTGTAGCGCTCGCCGTTGCGATCGAACTCGAGGTCGCGATTGATCAGGAGGGCGGCCTCGGAGCCGTAGGCATCGACCTGGACGCTATGGTCGATGACCAGCTCGACGGGCTGGAGCGGGTTGATCTTCTCGGGATCTCCGCCGAGGTCCTTCATTGCCTGTCGCATGGCGGCGAGGTCCACCACGCAGGGGACTCCGGTGAAGTCCTGGAGCAGAACGCGGGCAGGGGTGTAGGCGATCTCGCTGCTGGGCTCGGCCTTGGGATCCCAGTGGATCAGGGCCTCAATGTCCTTGCTCTCGACGCTTCCCTTGCCCTCGTTCCGCAGCAGGTTCTCCAGCAGAATCCGCAGGGAGAACGGGAGTCGGGCCACGTTGTGACCCGCCGCCTCCAAGGCCTTGAGGGAGTAAATGTCGAGGGCCTTGCCTTGGTGGTTGAGGGTGGTTTTCGCGCCGAAACTGTTCATCTGTCCTCCGATTGATCGCGTCCGCATCCCGACGCGGTCGCTACGGATCGTTCGGCAGGACGTTGGTATGGAAGCCAGTCTACCTTTCGACCTAGCTTCCCTTAGGATTGGCCCGACGCGCGTTAAGGTGACGTATCCTGTTGGCGGAGCCGTTTCGATGACCCTAGTCCTCGCTAGCCTTGCCCTCGCCTTTCAGTCCAAACCGGTGACCTTCGATCGGCCCGCAGCGACGCTGACGAAGCTCCTACCCGAACTGGGCCGGACGATGGGCGTGCCTTTGGAGGCGGCAACCGTAGTCGGTTCGGATGTTCTCCTGATCCGCGTCTCGGGTGCGCCACGCCAGGGCTTACTGGACCGCATCGCCGAAGCCGCCCACGGGACCTGGAAGCCGAACCGACAGGGGCTGATCTTGACGCGCGACGCCGCCCAACACCGCAAACGGGTCGAGGAGTACGTCCGGGGCGAGGTTGTAAAGCTGCGACAGAGCATCGCAGCCCAAACTCCGTCGGCGTCGTTCGACGCAAACGGCGCCCGCGATTTGCTGGCAAAAGTCCGCCGCCAGCCGAACCAGAGCGGAATGGCCAACTACCGGGAGCACCAGAGGCGGATGGGGCAATCGCCGGTTGGCAACCTCTTCAAGCGCCTGCTCCCGCTCATCGACCTGGCCTCGGTAGTCACCCAAGAGTCTGGCCGCCGCGTCGTATTCTCAAGCCAACCCAACCGGATGCAACTCCCCCTCGGCCCAGGAGCCACCCAGGCGATCCAGGCTTTCCAGGCCGAACAGCGAATCTGGGCCGAAGTTCTTGGAAAAGCTGGAGTCTCTCGTGAAGAAGACTGGGAGCTGAACTCGACGGCAGTCCCCGGCACCGGACCAGGGGTCCGCGCGATCCTGTCCCTAAGCTCGCAGGGACTCCGAAGCAGTTTCGACGCCCGGGTCAAAGTGCTGGATGCCGATGGCCGAACCGTCGCTTCGTACAACGGGAGCCTAACCTCCGGCGATATGAACGAGGAGCGGTTCGAAAAAGCGCTGGGCACACCCACCGCGGACCCCCCGCTCAAGCTGAGCCCAGACGCTCAGGCCCTGCTCACCTTCGCCGAGGCACGGCGCAAAGGCGACCCCGCTGTTCTCGATCCTAAGCTCAAGTCCCGCCTCCTCTGGCCGGAAAAGGAGGATCCCCTCGCCTTTGCCGCCACCGACCTCGTTTCCCAGGCTGGCGCCAACAAGAGGATCGGGGTGGTGGCCAACGTCTCCGATCTCCTAGCCATGATCGGGACGAGCCAGATGCCCCCCAACATGACCCCCGGCAAGTTGCTCCGGATCTACTCGTTCCTCTTCGATCTTCAAGAAGACGATGACTGGCTGGTGGTCTCTTCCTCCGTCCCCGTCGGGGAGTTCGCTACCCGCCTAGACCGGGAGGCGCTTGGCAGAGCCATCCGGAGTGCCGACCGGGTCGGTCGGCTGGACCTGGATACCGTCGCGACGTTCACGCTCTCGAACCAGGGAATGCTCGCCAACCAGTTCATGCAGGATTACGTTCGCAGCGTCATCGGCCAATCCCGGAGCGAGTATTGGGATGTGCCCACCCTGCGGCTCTATGCCAGCCTCCGCCCGGAACAGCGGAAAGTGGCCTCGATCGCCCCTGGGTTGCCGCTGGTGCGGCTGAACCCTAGCCAATTGGAGCTCGCCGCCCGCCTGGCGTACGACACGGAATCTGGACTCTCCATGGAGCCCACCCAAGAAGCGGCCGCCGATGCCCAGATCATGCGCAGTGTTGCCCACGGCGAGCTTCAGAACGAGCCCACCGAACTCGCGCCCAACGGGCTACCCGCCAAGGGCTACCTCTTCATGCCAGAGTCCGGCGGGCCCGCGTACTTCACCGTCCCCCACAACAACGGCCAGTTCACTCAGCCTTCGCAACCTCTGACCGCCTACGACCTCGCCTTCCGAACCATCGCCAAAGAGCGCCCGGACCTCTTTCCCTGGGCGGACCAGCCCTACTACCAAAATCCGGTCGATCGGCTTCTCACGGGAACAAGACGGTTGATCGAGGTTTCGATCCGCCTCACAGATCTCTACGTCGTCAAGCGCTCCCTCGCCGAGAACGTAATCAACGAGAAGCCGATGGCCTTAGCCGATCTACCTAAAGAGTTTCAGGACGAGGTCGCGAAAACCCTGACGAACCTCCGTGAGCAGTACAAGAACGCCAAGGTTGGCCAAGTCTCCGGGCCTAAGCCGGTCATTCCCCCGCGCTAGGCCGAACCCCTACAGGCCGCCGAGAACAACCACCCAATAGCGCTTGGCGCGGACGGTGCCGGAGTCGGCTAGGTCCTCGAGGAACCCAACGCCCAGAGCCTGGTTTCCTGGGCTCAGGAGCGCGTCGCGCGCATCGGCATCGCGGAGCCAGGCGCGAACGGCCTGGAAGGGGTCCTCCTCCTCGCCGACCACAAACACCGCCACCCGAGATCCCGCGTAGCCGGCCTCCTTGCTGAGGTCCAGGAAGGCCTTGCCTCTTGGCTGGCTGTCTAAGAAATCCTCTCGAAGCATGGCGCGGGCGTGTTGCATGGCAACGTGGGTCAGCGCCCGACTGGTCTCCAGCGGGGCCGCGTTGTACCGCTTCCGGTAGGCGTTCACCGCATCTTTGACACTGGTCAGAATCTCCGTTTCGGGACGATCAAGTACCCGCCCTGCGGGAGTTGGCGTGGTCGTGGGCCGGGGCTCGGTGACCGGAGGCTGAACGTTGGGACGAGGTTCGGGCGGCGGCTCATCGACCGGAGGCGGCACTGCGCGTTCGCGAGGCGATCCCGAGATGAACACCTTCGTTGCCCGCACGGCCTTGCCCTCTCCCAGGTCCAGGCCCAAGACCACCACGTCCTGCCCCGGCGCAAGACCGCTAACATCCGTGACGTCCCCCTCGAACGTGACCGATTCTAAGGTCGCGTACCGCTTGGCCGGCTGAGTTGCGGCGACCGTCGACTTCCCGGCCCTCTGAGCAGCAACCAGACCGATCGTAAGCACGTTGCGGCTCGGGTCGTACGACTGCACGACTCCGTCCACGCGGATCTCTCCCGGCTTTGGCTTCAGCTGAGGCTCGAGCAGGGCCAACCGAGGGGCGGAGAGCTGCTCAGCCTGGCTCAGCGAGGGCCAGGCGTTGAAGACCGCCCCCTCCTGCCAGAGCTCGAAGTGCAGGTGCCAGCCATTGCGCAGCGGCTCGGCATTGCCGCTGTCCCCTACCCAGCCGAGCAACTGCCCCGCAACCACCCGCCGTCCGGACAGAATGCCCGGGGCAAACGCGTTCTCGTTGCCGCCTTGCCCGTCGTCGGTGCCGGGACGGTCGTTGTTGATGTGCATGTACTCGGCGGACCAACCGTTGTCGCCCACGACGGTGAGGCGATAGTGGCCTCCGATTCCCCCGCTCCGGACGTAGACCGTGCCGTCGAAGCACGCGACCAGGGGGGTCATGTGCGGCGCCATGATGTCTTGCCCCAAGTGGGGTCTCGTGTTGTTGTCCCGCCCCACAAGCCAGTTGTCGGGAGGAGCTTTGCGACCGAGTACCGGGAAGACCATCGGCACCATCACCGGGTCCCGACAGATGCCCCAGGAATCGACCACCCGCCGACCGGCGGGTGCGGACGCCGGAGGCGGGACGCCGCGCGGCACCCCTCGGCTGGGACTTGTTCGAGGGTTGCCTGCTCCCGAAGTCACGATGTCCGCTACGATGTCCCGCGCTCGCATGATCGTGGCCTCACCGATCCGGCTCCCTTCGAGCGAGATCGCCGCCGCCAGGCCGCTTTTGAGGTCTTTCAGGGCGCCAATCTTGGACGTATCCTTACGGGACCGGATCACCGATCCACGTCCGACCGCCACCGATTGCCGTACCGGCTTCATGAAGTTGGCTTCCGTTCCGGCGGAATCGATGGTGCGATCAACTTCCACCACGAGGCGCCCCGCGCGGACGTCCACGCTCTTGATCGTGCCGTAGGCGAGAACCGTTCCGGCCACCGCCCGCTCCTGGCTGAGCAGGAGCGTGAGCAGGTAGGCCGGGATCACGGCTTAGCTACCCTCTTCGGCGCGACGCGGAACCGGCCGTCGCCCAACTTCTGCAGATGGGTGATCTCGGCGTTCTTGATCTCGATGAAGGGCTCTCGCTGAAGGAGCTGGCGGAAGAGCCGTGAGCCCTGCAGAGAGTGCCCGACCAAGAGAACGCTGCGCGCGCGCAACTTTCGAACCTGGTCTGCGCACATCGCCACCTGCCGCAGGCCCTCCTGATAGTTCGATACCGCAACGAAGCGGGCATGGCCGGGAGCCGTAGAAAAGTACTTCGCAATGACGGAGGGAGCCTCCACCTTAGGTCCGTACTTGAGGGGACCGGCAGGGATCCTTCGCGCCGCCCCGCGCTCGTGGCAGCACTCGTACAGTTCTGGCCAGATGGTGGCGGTCTGGCCCGCGTCCCTCAGATAGGGGGCGATCGTTTTCAGAGCCCGAGCCGATGGGCTTACGTAGATCGCGTCAAAGCGGTAGTCCTTCAGACGCTTCGTCACCGACACCACTTGAGCCTGGCCTTTCTCTGAGAGGGCGTTCAGGGTCTTAGCACTGTACTTGCCCGTCGCATTTGCCACCGTCTCGGCGTGACGCAGGAAGTACAGGTCTTGGACAACTTGGCTCCCCAGGGTCTGGATTCCGGCAACCCCCAGCATTGCAAGCGCGGGCAACAAAGACATGCCATGGATTATAGGCCGTTACTTGCCAATGGCAGTACCGCCGCAAAACGGCTTCCTTTGCCCAGCTCGCTTTCAATCTCGAGCCGACCGTGGTGGAGATCTAGGATGCTCTTGACGATCGCGAGACCGAGACCGCACCCCCCGTCCTTGCGAGCTCGGGATGCCTCCACGCGAAAGAAACGCTCGCCTAGCCGGGGTAGATGCTCCGGAGCAATTCCCGGGCCATGGTCGTCGACCTCCGCGAAGGCCATTCCATGGGCGATTCCCACGCGGAGCACCACTTCAGAGTCGGCCGGAGTGTAGCGCAGAGCGTTCTCAAGGAGGTTCACAACGACCCGCCGCAGGTGAGCGTCGTCTCCCATCACCCGAATCTCCTCCTCCGGAAGATCGACCCGAACTCGGCCCGCGTCGGGAATCTCCTCCAAGGCATCGCTTGCAACGACGCGTAGGTCGAGCGGCGCAAATTCGAGGCCCAGTTCGTCCGCATCTGCCCGCGAGAGGATCAGCAACTGCTGGACGAGGTGGCTCATCGACACCCCGGCGGCTTCCGCAGTTTGGAGGGCCTTTCGCATCGCCTCGGAATCGTCAGGCTGCTCAAGAGCGGCGCTGGTGGCCATGAGGAGTCGGGTCAGCGGAGTCCGAAGCTCGTGGGAAGCATCGGCGGTAAAGCGGCGCTGGTTGCCGATGGCCTTCTCCAGGCCAGTGTTGGCAAAGCGCAGTTCTCCGAACGCGCCTTCGAGGCGTCCGATCATGTCGTTGAAGGTGCGTTGCAACTCGGCAAGTTCGTCGTCGCCGGTCACCGGGAGCCGAGCAGAGAGATCGACCGCTTGGATCTGTCCCGCAGCTTGAGTGACCTCGGACACCGGCCGGAGGGCGCGGTTGGTGAGGAAGAGGGCGCCACCCCCGGCAACCACCAGGACGATCGGCAGGAGCCACAGAAACGTAAGGCCCAGCGTACGCTCGAAAGCTTCGACCTCGCGGAGCTCCCGCGCGACCTGGATGACGCCCTCGGGGGTGCCGCCACCAGGCCGCCATGGCAAGGAGAGCACCCGGATTCTCTCGCTGTTGGCTTGAACGGTGGAGAAGACTCGGGCACCCTTCATCGCTCGAGGGACCGCATCGGCATCGAACGGCGAGCCGTCTTCTGCCGGACGAAGAACCTTGCCGTCGGGCGAGATGAACTGGGCCCGGCGATAGGTCGCGAAGGGATCATCCGGCCCTAGCCACCCGGGGGGCCCCAGTCCCCGACCTCCCCCGCCGCGACCCCGACCAAAGCCACGGCCCTGTCCCCCTTCGCCGTTCGCACCTCGCCCGCCCGGTCCTCTTCCGCCGGGGCCACCACCCCCGGGGCCGCCCCGCCCGGGTCCAAAGCCAAACCCTGGTCCCTGGCCTCCGCCCTGGGGCTCTGGTCCCGGTTCGCCGGGAGGCGAGAAGCCGAATGCCGGGTCCGGCGGAAGCGGACTTTCGGCAGAGAACTGCGCCCGTGCCAGGAGGTCCCGATCCAGCCGGTCCAAGACCTGGCGACGGTTCTCGACGACAAGAGCTACCCCGAAGAGGCTGGCGGCAGCGGCGACAATCCCGAGGTTCCACAGCGTAAGGCGTACGCGGAGGCCAGATCTCATCGAACAACCTTGAGCGAGTAGCCAATGCCGTGAACGGTATGGATGAGCTTCACCTCACTATCCGCGTCCACCTTCTTGCGCAGACTGGCCACGTGGAAGTTCACCGTGTTCTCATAGAGATCCTCGTTGCCCCACACGCTTTCCATGATGACGGTTCGGGTGAGGGTGCGCCCCTCATTCCGGGCAAGGGCCTCCAGGAGTTGGTACTCCCGCGGCGTGAGCGGCAACTCGCGGCCCGCCCGGTGCACGGTGTGGGCGCGCGTGTCGATCTCTAGGTCGGCGATATTGATAACGCCGGTGCGATGTTGCGACTCGCGCCGGAGCAGCGCGTGGACGCGGGCCAGGAGTTCGCGCATGTCGAAGGGCTTGGGCAGGTAGTCGTCCGCGCCTTCCTCAAGTCCACGAACCCGATCTGCAACGGAGTCTCTCGCGGTGAGCATCAGGATCGGTACGGCTTGTCCTTCCGCTCGAAGGCGTCGGCAGACTTGCCATCCGTCCAGTTTCGGCATCATCAGGTCCAAGACGATCAGGCCGAACGAGTCGGGCATCGCCTTCAACAGGGCCTCCTCGCCATCGCGGGCGACCTCCACCGCATGCCCGTCTCGCTTCAGGGCATCCGCAATCTGATCCGCGATCACCGGATCGTCTTCGACGACGAGAACTCGCATCTCAGACCTATCCTATCCCGCGGCTATGAGCAAAGCATGAGGGCAAGCTAGAGCGCACCCAGCGCCCGTAGAAACGCCCGGGCGATCGCCATATGCCCAAGGTGGTTGGGATGGACGCGGTCCCACGCGATCGCGGCGGAGTGCTGGAACTGCAGGAGGCCGTCGATCTCGGCCTGAACGTCCACCACTGGCACCCCATGCTTGGCCGCGACGCGACGCACCGCCTCGCCGTACTCGTCCATGCAGGCGCGCATCGGGTCCGCCCGCAACGGTTCGATGTAGAACGGGGTGCCAAGGAGCATTCCCTTGACCTTCGGCTTCGTCTGGGCGACCAGCCGGTCCAATGTGGCCTCGTATTCCGGAAGCAGGACGTGGTTCTCCGGCTGGCGCGGCAGATCGAACTGTCGCCAAACGTCGTTGATCCCGATGAGGACGGTGACCCAGTCCGGCTCGAGGTCGATCACGTCGTCTTGCCAGCGGGCCTCCAAGTCGCGCACCGTGTTTCCGCTGCTCCCCAGGTTCTGGACCCTGACCTGGAGCTGGCCGTGCGCGGTGCCGAGCCATCCGTCCACGATCCGCACGTAGCTGTTGCCGATCGCATCGAAGAGCCCCTCCCCCACCGGACGCGCCCGCCCGCCGTCGGTAACCGAGTCCCCGATCATCAACAACCGATCACCACTTTCAAGGAGCATGGTGGGAACGGTACCCATTCGCCCTGCCGTCGGATTGAGGCCTTTTGTAACGCCAAGTCCTTGCCCATGTCACCGCCGCGAGGAACCATAAGCGCATGAAAGCCACGCTCAGCCCCTTCGTCGTTAGCCTGCTCATCGGCTCGATCGCCCTCTCCGGTTGTTCCTCGGGCCAACTCGCCGCTAAACGGTTCGACTCCCCGGCGGGCGAGTACAAGGGGGCGGGCAAGTTTGATGCGGGGGCCGGATCGATGAAGGTCGAGGGACGGCTGGTCTTGGATGCCGACGGGCGGTACGCCCTGACCATCTCTCCGCTGGGAGCGCTAGGCGCAGAGACCGGAACGTACCAACTTCAGGGCGCCAGCCTCACCCTGCAGCCCTCGGCCCCCGAATCCCAGACGGGAGCCGACGGCCGCCCAACCCTAGCCTCCGCTCTGGCCACGAGCCGCAAGGCCAAGACCATGAACATGGACCCTGAGTTCAGCACGATCCGGTGGAGCGACGGTCCGATGACGCTGGAGTTCACGCGCCGCTAGGCGGCGGCCAGGATCTCGTCCATCGACATCGGCTTGGTGGTCTTGCAGAGGTCCACCACGTAGCCGTCTGGGTCGAGAACTCGGAAGGTTCGATCGCCCCAGTACTGGTCGGCGATCTCCTGGGCAATCTCGGTACCGCGGGCCTTGACGTCGGCGTAGTAGGCGTCGAGGTCTACCTCGTCGGGCACGTAAACCATGAAGACGACGCCGCGGCCACGGTCCTGCAACTCCGGGTCGAGGCCCAGGCCAAAAGGCGAGCTGCCCAGCGAGACGCCCGCGAAGACCGGCGTTCCGTCGGGACCAGGCATCGAGAAGTCGAGCGTGAACCCAAGCTTCGATTTGTAGAAGTCGGCGCTGGCGGCCACGTCGCGCACGGCAAGGATCGGCATGATCATGGCGATAGCATAGAGGTTCCGGGCGGATGAGTCAACCGGACCGAGAGTCGGCCCGGTTGCAGGTTAGCGGCCCCGGAAAACGCTGGGAGCCGCACCAAAGGCGCGCGCCAGGGGGGTCTCGGCCGGTTCGGGCTTCGCCTTAAGCGGGTCCAAGCGAGTGGACTTGGCCGGGCCGAAGAGGTTCATCCAGGCGGGGGTGATGCCTCGATGGGTGCGCTCCGTATCCACCGCAATCGCCGGCGAGGGCTCCAGGGAGGGCGCGATGGAAGCACCGCCACGGGTCAGAATCTGCCCAACCTCTGGAGCGGGTCCCACGGGAGCAAGCGGCGCGGAGGGGGTTCGGCCCTTGACCCAGCGCTCGGCTTCGTAGGTGAAGGAGAGATCGAAGTCTAGGTCGTTGTAGAAACACAGGGCGTACTCGCCCACCGGGAGCTTGAGCTCGTAGAAGCCCGGCATGTCGGTGGTGACTTTGCTATAGGCCGCATAGTAGCGGAACGACTTGCCCGCGATGAACCGGCTGAGCTCCTTCTTGGCCACCACGTAGGTCTCCAGCCCGGTGTTCGCTCCGTCCAGGAACAGGCGCACGTTCTTCTGCGCGTTGAACTTGGACCAGTAGCTGTAACCGGGTTCCAAGTAGTCGGTGTCGTAGATGCCCCAGGAACTGAAAGCGAAGCCGGGAATGGTCAGGAGCGTATCGAGCTCGACCCGGACGTAGTTGCTGCCCTCGACCTGGTTGCGTACGGCGAGATAGTAGGTTCCCGCGTTGAGAGTGACCGTCTTGTTGCCATAGGCGTCGTCGAAGCCCCAGCCGAAGAAATCGTCGCCGTCTTGGAAGGCGCCTAGCTGGTTCTGAGGGATTACGGCCACGTCGGCTTTGTAGTCCGTGGCGGTGCGAAGCCGGTACTGGGTGCGCTTCGGGATCTTGAACTTCTGAACGGCCCAGTCTCCGTACTCGGAAGATTCGTCGTCCCAGGCCAGGAACTTGGTGTTCTGTGCCGGGGCCGGATTGGCGGCCATCGCCAAGGCGGCAAAGGCAAGGAGTTTGAGCGGATTGCGTGCCATGTTCTTTTGTGGGTAGGGGGCGAATGCCCGGTTCCTAACCAGTTCAACGTGGATGGGAGGTTACCGTTACGGAAATCTCAGATCCAGAGGCCCTAGGACTGGGACCGAACATGCACGAACTGTGAAAGGACGCCTGCGATGGCATCTGCCGAAATCGGCTTGGACACGACCGCGTTCATGCCTGCCGCGAGGCATTCGTTCACATCTTCATCGAGGACGCTTGCCGTCATCGCGACGATTGGAGTGGGGAAACCACTGGCGCGCAGCTCACGGGTGGCGTCCAGCCCACCCATCACCGGCATGTGCATGTCCATGAAAACAAGGTCGAAGACCTCGCTCCGGGCCAGGCGCACCGCCTGCATGCCGTCCCGCGCGACCTGGTACTCGCATCCGAGGAACTCCAGTTGACCGCTGACCACAAGGGTACTAACTTCGTCGTCTTCGGCCACCAGAACCCGGATGCCGGGGAACGCTCTCTTGGATGCCTTCGCGATGACGGGCCTTGAAGCCGGCGGATCCGCGGTTCTTGGAGGGCCGACCTCCTTAGGCGCCTCGGCGACCGCAGGCGAGGCCTCTTGACTGAAGGCGGGCCAGGGGGTTGTCGGAACAGGGGGCGTTAGCGCGGCCCGAAGTTTTAGGTCGACCAAGAACGTGCTGCCCTCGCCAAGCTTGCTTCGGACCGCGATGCGGCCGCCCATGAGGTCCACCAACTGTTTGGTGATTGAGAGCCCAAGCCCGGTCCCGCCAAAGCGGCGCGAGATCGTAGAGTCGGCCTGTTCATAGTCCTCGAAGATCGTGTGAAGTCGGTCTGGCTCGATTCCGATACCGGTGTCGGCTACCGCGATGACAACCTCCAAGGTGCCCGTCTCCGAGGCCTTTCGTTCCAAGTAGACACGAACCCAACCTCGCTCCGTAAACCGGACCGCGTTGCTGAGAAGGTTGTGGAGCACCTGGCGAATCCGCATCGGGTCGCCGAAGACCATGGGCAGCGCCGCCGGGGGCAGCTGAAGCTGGACGCCCACGCCCTTCTGGGCGGCGACCACGCGGTGTTGGTCGGCAACCTCTTGGATCAGCGCGGCGAGGTCGAACTCCACGGACTCGAGGGTCATCCGCCCGGCCTCGATCTTCGAGATATCGAGGACATTGCCGACCAAGCGGAGCAGGGACTGCCCGCAAGATTGGATCATCAGCGCATGCTCGCGCTGCTCGGGGGTGAGATTTGTTCGCTGCAGGAGTTCGGTGATCCCGATCAAGCCGTTGAGCGGGGTGCGGATCTCGTGGCTGATCGTGGCGAGGTACCGACTCTTGGCATCGTTTGCCTGCTGGGCTTCGTGGGCTAGGCGCTCCGTCTCATGTAGCGCAACCACGAGGTCGTCGCTGGTTTCGGTGAGCGACTTCTCTAGCCGCTTCCGCTCGCTGATGTCGTTGAGAACGATGACCGCGCCGGTGGATCTGCCGCCTTGCATCGGGATGCGGCGGACCGATGCACGCAGAGTCCGCTCCTTGCCAAGCTCCCAGATCTCGATTTCGTGGGCTCCTTCCAGACCCACCAGATCCTGAAGGTCGGCACCGAACGCGAGGTCGGCTAGCTTCTTGCCGACCACCCTCTCGGACTTGACCCCGAACAATAGCGCCGCCGCAGGGTTGATATCGACGACGCGGCTGAGAGGATCGACGACGATCAGGCCGTCGCCCATATGGTCGAAAGCCTCGTCTCGCGCCAGCGGCATGACGTCGAGCGCATTCCCCTTGAGCGCCGCCATCATGGTTAGGCTGAGCCCGAGGGCCAAGAGCCATGGGGTAGCCGAGATCGGCACCGAGTCCCGTTGGGCCTCCAAAACCAGCATCAGGACGACCACGAGGGTCCCCGCGAGGTAGCGGTCGACTCGGCTCCGGAACGCTAGGTGGACCCGAGACCGGTGCCAGGCGACCAGGCCGACCGAATAGGCGGCGAGCAGGGCCGCGCAGGACAGCCACCCCAGACGCAGAACCCCGTTCCCGTAGGCCAGGAATCCGCCGTTCTCGGCAACGAGCCAGCGGGTGGGCTCCCGCCAAAGCTCTGCCGGAGGTAGCCACGGCAACGCGGAGTGGGCAACGACGGCCAACGTGGCCGCCAAAAATCCCCACCCAGGCTTCCAGGAGAGCTTGACGAAGAAGAGCGTGCTTCCGCCAAGAAGCAGGAGAATGGGTAGCAGGAGCGTCGCTCCGGCGGCGTCCCAAGCGGTTGCCTGTTCTGGAGTGGTAGAGGCTAGCTCCGCCGCGTAGGCAACACACCGGAGAATCGAGAGCAACGTGGCCAGCGCGAGAAAGGCAGCCGCCGGGAATCCACGTCGGCGGTTTGCCACGAGAAGCAGGGCCGTCGCAACCATTGCTGGAGCGACCGCCGCGAGCACCGTGATAGCCCAACCGGGGAGCATCGACATACCAATAATCAACGGGAGGTTGGCCGATGCTCCCTTCGGCCCACTTCCCTAACAATCATCCCGTACCAGTATTCATCCTGGTGTTTCCTATCGTTGTGCACTCTCCGCTTGGAGGAATGCAAGTCCTACTTTTCGGTCTGGAGGGATGTCCGTCCCTCCAGGTTCGTTCCTACCGCCGCCATACCTAGGCTGCAGACGCCACCGCCTCCGGCGACTTGCGCGAACCTTGAAGCTCTAGATCCGCCCTCGTGCCGGCCAAGGGCCCAAGGGCCTCGAGCAAGTCGTCAAAGACGAGTGGCTTCGGCAGGAAGCCGTTCATCCCAGCCTCTCGGCAGGCCTCGCGATCACTCGACATCGCGCTCGCCGTCATGGCGAAGATCGGGGTCTGGATCCCAAAGCGACGAATGCATCGAGTGGCTTCGATCCCGTCCATTTTTGGCATGTGGACATCCATCAGCACCGCGTCGACTCGGTTCACCTGTACGCGGTCGATGGCTTCGAGCCCGTCGGCGGCCGCCAAGACATGGCAACCGAGGGACTCGAGCATGTCCTTTGCGACCAGCCGGTTGACGAGGTTGTCCTCGACCATCAGTATTCTCATCCCGCGCAGCGGCTTGCGCTCCACGCTGAGCGTAGTCGCCACCGCCGGGGTTTGACTGAGTTCCAGCGGCACCACCACCTTGAAGGTCGAACCGACCGAGGGCTCGCTCCAAACGGTCAGGGTGCCGCCCATGACCTGCACAATCCGACGGGCGATGCTGAGTCCGAGGCCGACTCCGGCTTGTCTCCGCCGGACGCTGGAATCCACCTGGACGAAGCTGTCGAAAATGGACTCCTGGAGCTCTGGGGCGATGCCAATCCCGGTATCGACGACTTCGAGCAGCAATTCGACCTGGTCCGAACTAGACCGAACGCATTGGGCGCGAATCTCGACGGAGCCTTGATCGGTGAACTTGATCGCGTTGGCGACGAGATTATGGAGGACTTGCCGGAGTCGGTCACGGTCGCCCACGACGTCGACTCCCTCCAGGCCGGTCGGGCAGTAGCTGAGCTTGAGCTGCTTGGACTCGGCTTGCGCGGCGTGCAGGCCGGCAACGTCGCGGAGCACGGTGTCCAGCACGAAGGGCTCCTTGGTCAGACGCAGCTTTCCGTTCTCGATCGAAGCCAGGTCGAGCAGGTCGTTGATCAGGGCGAGCAGGGACTCCGCGCTGGTTCGAATCAGGTTGAGGCGGGCTCCTACCGGGAGGGGAATGCCCTGGCGCTCGAGTATCTGCACCACGCCCAGGATCCCGTTCAAGGGGGTCCGCATCTCGTGGCTCATGTTGGCGAGGAACTCGCTCTTCGCTAGGCTTGCCGCCTCGGCCGCCCGGAGAGCCCGGGTGATTTCGTCCCGGCTCTCCCGTAGCCCCTGTTCCTCTCGCTTACGTTCGGTGACGTCTTGAAGGACGAAGATGTGGGCGGCGACTTCGCCCTCGCCCGACTGGGCGACCGTGTAGCGGACGTTCAGGACCCGATCGCCGTTTAGGATGTCGAAATCGAGGGAGCCGCTCTGCATGAGTTCCGCGCGGCGGTCTTGCAGGCCGAGTCCCTTCCAGACGTCCGTGCGGAGCAACTCGGCGGCCGTCCGGCCAAGCATGTTTTCGGTAGCCCGGTTGATGTCCACGATCTGGTGGCGCCGGTCGGCAACGACCACTCCCTCCCCGATCCGCTCGAAGACGTGCTCTCTCGCCACCGGAAGCACGTCGAAGCCCTCGCCGGCGCCGATGGCCACTCCGATCAGGACCGAGGAGATCGCCATCGTCAGCGGGGTGAGGTCGAGGTGGGGCAGGGCTTGGTAGCCCATCACGTGCATCACGTTGGTCGCCACCGGGATCAGGATCCCGCCCGACAGGAGCGTAATCCGCCACCGGAATGCCGAGTGGATGCGGCTGCGGAAGGCAAGGAGTTTGAGGATGGCTCCGGTGATCAGGGCGTAAGCCCAGGCGAAGAAGACCAACTGGCCCGGACCGGGCGTGGAGTCGATCGCCGAAAATCCGAAACTCTGGGCAAGGCTGGCGTTAGCCCGCCAAACTTGGGCCCAAGGCTCGATCATCAGCAAAACGTTGAAGGCGACCGGTGGGATGAACCAGATGGAATCGAGGCGCGCCTTGTACCGGGCATCGGTGTAGCGGCATACGAAAAGCCACAGGGCGCCCGGCAGCCAGACCCCAAAAGCGGTGCCAACGTTGCCCCAGAAGAGCGCCGCGGGCAGGGCTTTCTGGGCGAGTTCCAGGCAGTAGATGAGGGAGAAGCCGGAAGCGAGGGCCGCAAAAGTGACGAACTCCTTTCCACCGGGCCGGTCCTGGTAGCGGAGACCCCAGAGGGCCAGCATGAGGGTGCTCACGCCCGGGAACAGGGTCAAGGCCCACAGCATAAAGAGCTGGGATTGCGTCTCCACGGTCAGTAGTGTGACGTGATTACCAGTATTTTTAACAGGTTATGCTACGTGTCCTGCTCGTATTTGCGTAGCAGAACGCAACAATGCCGAGTACAAACCTCCAACGGCGCTATGAGACCCTGTTGCGCACCACGGTCGACCGGCTATGGGAGTTCCATGCCAGCGCCGCGGCCCTCAAAGTCCTGACCCCACCAGACCGCCACGTGGAAGTCGTAGGTGACGACCTGCAGGTACGAGATGGGGCCCTCCACATCCTACGGGTTCGCCAATTCGGAATTCCGATGGAGTGGCGTGCTCGGATCTCCGAAGTAGACCCTCCGAACGGGTTTACGGACACCGCCGAAAAGTCTCCGTTCCCTTATTGGAAGCACCGCCACCAGTTCCTACCCCACCCAGAAGGCGCGCTCCTGCGGGACGATATCGAGTACCGTCCGCCGGGCGGCCCCCTATCCCCGATCATCGACCGACTCCTTGTGGGCCCCCAGCTGGACGAGATGTTCCGTTACCGCCACGAAGCCACGCGCAAGGCGCTGGAACCTGCAGACGTAGAATAGAGATATGGAATTTGCCAGCATCCCGGAGGCCCTCGACGAACTAAGGGCGGGCCGGATGATCATCGTGGTCGACGACCCCGACCGCGAGAACGAAGGGGATCTGGTGATGTCCGCTGAAAAGTGCACCACCCAGGCGATGAACTTCATGATCCGCTACGGCCGCGGCGTGCCCTTCATCGCAACGACGCCCGAGAAGATGCGACAGCTCGGGGTGCCCATGATGACCGCGCACAACACGGCGCGACACGGGACGGCGATGGGCCAAACCGTGGATGCCCTGCACGGCACGACGACCGGAATCTCCGCGGCGGACCGGGCCCGGACGGTCGAAGTGTTCGTGGATCCGCTCTCGACGCCCGACGACCTGGGCCGCCCGGGGCACGTACTGACCTTGCGGGCCGAGAAGGGAGGAGTCCTCCGCCGCGCGGGGCACACCGAGGCCATGGTCGACCTCTGCACCCTCGCCGGCATGCAGCCGGTTGGCGTGGGTTGCGAGATCATCGGGGACGAAGGCGAGATGCTCCGGTTGGACGGCGGCCTTCCGCAATACGCGGAGGAGCACGGGCTGAAGACGATTACGATCGCGGACCTCATCGCCTTCCGTCGGATGAACGAAAAGTTGGTCACCCGGGCTGCCGGGCCGATCGACTTCCCCACCAAGTTCGGCCACTTCACGCTCTTCGCTTACGAGACCTCGGTGGAACCCCATCCGTACATCGCGATCGTGAAGGGCGACGTGGATACCGAGGCGCCCGTGCTCACCCGGATTCACTCGAGCTGCCTTACCGGGGACCTTCTGGGCTCATTGCGGTGCGACTGCGGCGACCAGCTGCAGATGGCGCTGGAGCAGATCGAAGCCGAGGGGCGGGGCGTCGTGCTCTACATCGCCCAAGAGGGCCGGGGCATCGGGATCATCAACAAGCTCCGAGCCTACGAGCTGCAGGACGGCGGGATGGACACGGTAGAGGCCAACGTTGCCCTCGGGTTCAAGCCCGATTTACGGGACTACGGCCTCGGCGCGCAGGTTCTTGCCGATCTGGGCGTACGGAAGCTCATGCTGATGACGAACAACCCGAAGAAGGTCAGCGGGCTTCAGGGCTACGGCCTGGAGATCGTCGGGCACGTGCCGCTGATCGCCGAACCCGCCGAGGAGCGCAGCCGCTACATGGCGACCAAGCGAGAGAAGCTCGGGCACATGCTTCCGGAAGCCTGATCCAGCGCCCTGGACCCTATGGACAAAGGTAAAGCTGGAAAGCGCTTGGGCAAGCCGACTCCGCTGGAGTACGGCTTCCTTTTCGGGGGTCCTGCCCTATTCCTGCTGATCGCTTGGGCGCTGGCCTCGTCGTTCATCGGGCCGCCGCCCCGGGAGGCCACGGTCAAGCAGATCCGCCAGGGCGCCGTCAAGGTCGGCATGTCGGAGGCCGACGTCTTGGCCAAAGTTGGGAAGCCCAAGGGAATCATTCCGAAGGACGACGGCGGGTTCACCTACCGGTACCAAAGCTCGGCGTGGGACCCGGACCGGAAGTCGCCCCTCGAAGAGGACGCCTACGTGGAGTTCTCGGACTCGGGGTCGGTGAGCGGGATCAGTTTCGATTCCCGCGTCCCGGACCCCGTTCCAGGGGACAAGTCCTCGGCGAAGCCCTAGGGCCTCGCCACTTCTAGCTTCGCGGCTTCGTCCCGCGCCTTCTGGCTTCCGGGGATCACCCGCTCGCGCGGCATGGTGGGCTGGAAGTCTAGGTCTTCGACCCCGAGGGCGTTCAGGACGGCTTGCTCGATTGGCGAGTACTCGCCGTCCTCGCGCCAGAACTGCATGGGCTCCGCGAGGGCCAGCGGCGGGTTGGTGATGACCCGTTTCGCCCGCAGCACGTTCTGGGAGACCGCGTGGAGCATGAAGGGATGGAGGAGGTAAACGTCTCCCGCCTCGCCAACCGCCTCTTCGAACTCGTTGCAGCCTTGGACAAGCTCCTTGAAGTTGAAGCCGCCGGGCAGTACGCCTTCGGGCCGATCCACGAGGAACTTCGCGATGACCGGAAGCGAGTCCGGGGCGATGTACGTGGGGCCGCCCTTGTGGACCACGTCCGTCCACAGCGGGATCACGAGCAAGCCCTGCTCTGGGGAGTCCAGGAAGTGCCGGAAGAAATCGCCGTCCTTGTGCCAGCCGGGGCTCTCCGGACTGGCGGGACGCCACTCCTCGTTCGCGCGCTCGCCAAAGTTCGCGATGAACGCATCGCCCCACGTCGCCGGCTGTTTGATTCGCTCCGGGCCTCCGGCCAGCTGAATCATCGCCTGCCAAGCCTTGGGGGCGATCTCCGCCACAGGAACGTGCCGATGCGCGGGCATGTGAAGGCGCTCCTTCTCCCAGGTCGTGTTGTCGTCGGGGTCGTAGCCCAGGCGCAGGTAGGCCTCGTTGCCCCAAGCCAGGGCCGTTTCTTTGGGGATGGCTCCGCGAACGAGAACGTAGCCTTTCTGGACGAAATGGTCGAGATCGGCGTCCGACAGTGGACCGGGTAAGCGCAACATTGCGCCCGAAGTTTAGCCCGCTAGAGGATCTCGAAGAGCGCGCTTCGGCGGAACGATTTTGCGGGCCGGATCAGCCCCTGTTCGGCGGCCTCCGCGATCAGCAGGCTGAACCGCTGCTGCCAGTCTGCGCCCAGCTGGGCACGCCGCTCCGGGCTGAGGGGAACAGGCGCACCGGTCAGTCCGGTCGCGGCGGCCAGTTCCTGGGCCAGAGTCTGCTCCTTGACCATGGGACTGAGGTTCAGATAGATGTGGGTGAACCCGAGGCCCTTCATGGCTTTCACATACACCGCCCCCGACTCGGCTTCGTTGGGCAGGTCGGTGCTGTGCCCGGGGTTGGCCCAGGCGTACGGAACGTCCAAGAGGAAGCCGAAGACCTCGTCGTAGAGGGCAACCCGCGAGTCTTTGCCGAGGTTCTCGTTCATGTAGGCGGCGGGCTCGGCGAAGCTCACAGTCTTGCGCCGGAACTCGGTGGCGTCCACCTTCCCGAGCACCACCTCGATCTGGCTGACGGCCCTGAGCTGGTAGTGGGCGAAGAGGGCAAGGCAGGCTTGGAGGGCGACGGAGGCGGCGACCAGCGGACCCGTCCGAAGCCGGGCGACCGCCGCGCCCGCGAGGACCGCGAGGGGGAAGATCAGCGGCATCAAGTACCGGCTTTGCTCGCTCAGGAAGAACCAAAGCCCAAGGTTGAGGCCGACCGTCAGGAGCACCAGGGCCTCCAGCTTGCGCGCACGTCCGCTGAAGAGCCACGCAAGCATTGCCGCGATGGAGGCCAAGCCTACGGCGCCCAAGGGGTTGCCCGAGCCTTCGGTCTGTCCTGGGTTCACGTACCTTCCGGGCTGGTAGACGAGGCCGAGCGCCGCGTGTCCGAACCGAGTGGGCTGGAGGGGGTTCAGGGTGTAGACGGGATCGACCTTGGCCCGGCCCGCGCCGAAGGTTTGCTGCTCGTTCTTGTAGATGTCGGCCCGTTTCTGGTCCCAACCCTTGCCGCCCAGTTTCTCAAAGAAGAACGGATACACCGGGTTGCCGGTCCAGGCCGCGTTTTTGACGAGCCACGGGCTGGCCAACACAACGGCAAGACCCAGCGCGGCCACACCCGGAACGATCAGCTTTGGAACGAGTCGGCTGCTAAGCAGGAGGAGCGCCAGCCCCGCACACGCGATCAGCTGAAGGCCGGTGAACTTGCTTCCCGCGCAGAGGCCAAGCATCAGTCCCGCGAGCAACAATCCGCCCCAGTCGCCCTCGCCTTCAGAGGCGCATCGGTCCTGGAGCCAAGCTCCGGCCAGCAGAACGCCCAGGCCGCCGTAGACGCCGTTCGCTACGTCTACGTAGCCGGTTCCGGCTTCCCAGATGGCGATGGGGATCGTGGCGAAGGCGGTGGCGCTCCACCAGGCGGCCTTGTCTCCGTAGCGGGCTCGCGCGAACCCGAACGCTCCGAGGATCCCGAGCAGGTAGAAGCTCCACTGGAAAGCCTTGGCGGCCTGCTCTCCACCCCACCAGAGGCCGAGGAGATGGAGGTTGTCCACCGCGAACGGGAAGTTGCTGTGGTGGATGAAGGGGATGGGGGCTACCCGGTTCTGGGCCAGCCAGATCTTGGGAACGGCCAAGTGGTACGCCAGCGAGTCCCAGTCGAGGGTATCGCTAGGGGCAAGGACTCCGAAGAGGGCCAGAAGCAGGGCGGCCGCAATCGGAACCAGGAAGAGTGCGCTGGAGCCCGCGGGCATCCTCAGCGCCGGTCTACCCTTGACTAGGAGAGCGAGCCCAGCGAGCGCTGCCGCCGAAACCACACCAAGGCCAACCTGCAGGGCGCCGGCAAGCCCGAAGAAGAGGAGCGAGGTTCCGACCAGACCCAGCACGATGGAGCCTGCCAGCGCGATGCGCAGTGCGGGGTCTAGGCTGCGCTGCAGCCGGTCCACCAGGGCCAGTCCCAAGCCCACGCAGCCAAGCACGAAGAGCCACGTGATCAAGGTCCCGACCATCGCAACGGAGTATACGGCGGCGGCGGTTTGAGCGTCCTGGGAAATGACCCCGTGCATCAAGGATTGCCCTTGGGATAGCCTCGCGCGGATGAGCAAAATTCCTATCGCCGTTCAACTCTATTCCGTACGGCAAGATTGCGAGAAGGACCTTCTGGGAACGATCGCCAAGGTTGCCAAGATTGGCTACGTCGGAGTCGAATTCGCCGGTTTCTTTGGACACTCGGCTTCGGACATCCGCAAAGCCCTCGACGACAACGGCCTCAAGTGCGCGGGCAGCCACACCGGCTACCACACGCTTCTTCCGGACGAGTTCGAGAAGACGTTCGAGTTCCACCAGGCCATCGGCTGCGACAACCTGATCATCCCCTGGATCCCCGGGGAGAAGCGCAACACCGTTGAGACCTCCCTCACCACCGCCGCCGAGTTGACCGTTCTTTCGGCCAAGCTCAAGCCGCTGGGCGCCCGAACAGGATTCCACGTCCACGACGGCGACGTCAAGCCGTTGCCCGGCACCACGAAGGGCGCCTACCACGTCATCGGCGAGAACACTCCCCCCGAGTTCGTGATGCAGTACGACACCGCGAACGGAGCCCACGGCGGAGCGGATCCCGTTCAGCCGATCCTGGACTTCCCGGGCCGTGGCATCACCACCCACCTCAAGGAGTATCCGTTCGGCAAGATCATCGGACAGGGCGACATTCCCTGGGCTCGGGTCTTCGACGCTTGCGAGACCGTCGCCGGAACCCAGTGGTACATCGTGGAGCACGAGGACGAAGGCACCCCTCCGATAGTAGCCATCGCAGACTGCCTCAAGAGTTTGCGTGAGATGGGCCGCTAGTCAAAGCGAGGGATACCAGGGCTCTCCTGATACAAACCCAGAGTTATTGTGATTCAGAGCGCAATAACTCTGGTTGTAGCTCGACGGATTCCCGCGCACAATTACAGGTGTAAGGCTCAAAGCTGCGTTTGCTCTCCCCTTGGTAGCTGCGAGCCTTCACTTATTTACCGTTCCTCTACTGGCCGCTTGCGCTCTCCATCAGGTCTCTACCGACCGCCCACTCGATTCCGAGCCACCCCGCGACCGTGGCGCCGATCGCCGCCATCCCCGGAACGTCCCCTAGCGACTGGGATGGTGAACCCGAAGCTCGCCGCAAAACGGACACCGGTACGTACTCCCGCGAATGGTCGGTGGAGGCGTCCGTGGGGTCGTTCCCGTGATCGGCGGTGAGGATCAGCAATTCCTCCGGGGACAGGTCCTGAAGGATCCGGCCAAACGCTAGATCGAAGTCTTCCAGGCACTTGCCAAAACCCGCCGGATCGTTGCGGTGCCCATAGAGCATGTCGAAGTCCTCGAAGTTCGCAAACACGAACCTGGCATCGGAAGCGAACGCCTCCCGCAGCGCCAACTCGTGCTGGGAATTGCTTTGGGTCCGGGCAGTTGGCCGAAACCCTCGGCCGTCGAAGAGTTCGGGCACCACGCCAACCCCGAAGACGTCCCCGATCTTGTCGGTCAGATTGGCCGGGGCAGATAGCGGGAAGTCCTTCCGGCGCTCGGTGCGGCGGAACCCTTCCGTTGCCGACCCCTCGAAGGGCCTCGCGATCACCCGTTGCACGTTGTTCGGGGCCACGCAAAGCTCACGCGCGATTCGGCACATCCGGTAGAGCTCTTCGATTGGAACCACCGACTCGTGGGCCGCAACCTGGAACACCGAGTCGGCGCTTGTGTAGAGGATTGGGCATCCAGACTTAACGTGTTCTTCTCCGAGCTCGGCGATGATCTGGGTTCCGCTGGCTGGCTTGTTGCCGAGCGTGCTGCGCCCGACGGCAACCTCGAATGCCGCCACGAGGTCGGCAGGAAAGCCGTTCGGATAGGTTGGGAACGCCGACTCCGTGACAATTCCCATCATCTCCCAGTGCCCCGTCACCGAATCTTTGCCGCCCATCGAAAGCTCCTGAAGGCGACCATAGCGGACTTCAAAATCCGGCAGACCTGGAGAAGACGGGACTCCGGCCGCAGCGAAGAATCCCGCGCCAACCAGGTTCGGGGCGTTCAATCCGCCGCATGATCGCCAAACGTGCAGCAGGGTGCTGGGCCCGTGGGAATCCCCGAATTGGCCGGCATCCGGCGCGGCGCCTGCCCCGCATCCGTCGAGAACGATCACGATCGCCCGTCTCATCGTTGCCATCCCTTGTAGAACGCCTCGCGCGCCTGGCGAGCCCGTTGCCCGAGTTCAAAGGCTGCTTCGTCGGGCCGGGCGGGCAGGTTCAGATGTCCCATCTTGCGGCCGGGCTTGGCCTCAGCCTTCCCGTACCAGTGGACGCGGGCGTCCGGTTGCGAGTCCATGGCGGCCCGCGATGCGGCGCGGAAGTCTTGGGCGCCTTCTTGTCCGAGGAGGTTGGCCATGGCCACCCTCGCCCCCTCAAGCGATGGGACGGGAAGGCCCAGAGTGAGCCTCACGTGGACGTCGAACTGCGAGAGGCCTCCCCAGTCGAGGGTGTAGTGCCCGGTGTTGTGGGGGCGTGGCGCGAGCTCGTTCACCTGCAGCCGGCCATCGCCCAGGTCGAAGAGCTCGACGCCGAAGAGGCCAAAGCCCCCAACCGCCTCAACCGCGGCGATCGCGATTTCGGACGCGTCCACGTCGCAAGGCAACACGAGGTCGCAGACATGGTTGGTCTGGACCGTCTCCACGGTGGGGAACGCGCCCACCCAGTCGGGTGTTCGGTAAACCATCACCGCAAGCTCCCGATGGAACGAGACAAACTCCTCCGCGAGCCAGCCGGGGTCGCCCAGGTAGACGGCTAGGGTCTCCAGGTCTTCCTGGGTGCGGGCGTACCGGGTGCCCTTGCCGTCGTAGCCTCCGAAACGGGCCTTCAGGACCATCGGGCAGCCAAGGGCGCTCATCCCCTCGGCGGCGGGTACGGCATGGGGTGAGGGAACGCCGTGGCGTGCGAGGGCGAGGCGCTGGGACAGCTTGTCCTGGATGGTCTCCAGGGTGTCCACTCCGGGCATCAGGATGGCTGGGTTTGCTCCGCTCAGTTCAAAGGCTTCGCGGATGGCGTGCGCGGGAATGAACTCGTTTTCGAGGGTAACGCGTTCGGCGCCCCGCAGGACCCGGGCGATCGCCTCCGGGTCGTCCAGGCTTCCTAGAATGGCGGGCGCAATCTGCGAGGCCGGCGTATCCGCGCCCGGATCGAGGGACACGCATCGCAGTCCCATCCGCTGGGCGGCTTGGATCGACATGCGCGCCAGTTGGCCTCCGCCGAGGAACCCGATGTCTGCTTTCAAGCCGCCGACTCCCGGTCCATGGTCTTCACAATCTGCGCGTCGCGAACCCTCAGCCGAGTTGCCTGGGCCAGATCCCGGTCCCGGATTACGCCAATCAACTCGGTCCCCGCGAAGTTGACTCCGATGTTGCCGGCCTCCACGCGGATCCACTCCACGATCGGGTCCACCGGGGTCAGGTCGGGAAGAGTCAGGTTCATGGAGACCTGGATCAGGTCTCGGGAAGCAAGCAGAAGCCCTAGCGCACGCACCCCAAGGAATCGCGGGTCGCCCTCCTCACGGAGAGCTCGAATCCGGCGAGCCAAGTCTCGGGCCACCGAGGCGTGCCTCGAATCCAGGTCCACGTTTAGGGCGATCAAGAATCCGCGCACGCCAACGACGGCAACGCCCAAGTGGGGATGGCATCGGCTAGGGCCGAAGTCTGGGTGGAGCTCTTGATCCAGCATCCCGCCAAAGCCTCCCTTCCGGAGGGCGGGCAGGTCGGCTTCGTGGCGGCCCCGCTCTGACCGTTCGTACAAGAAAACCGGCAGGGCGAATCGCTCGGCCAACGTCTGGGCGAACCGCTCGACCCTTGCGATCAGTTCCGCTTCCGAGCCTTCCGAGCCGGGTAGAAGCACGAACGGACACACGTCCAGAGCGCCAATTCGGGGATGGACGCCGACGTGGCGGTTGAGATCGATGCGGTCAAGGGCAAGGTCCGCGAGCTGAAGAACGGTTTCAAAAACGGCTTCGCTCTCGCCGCTGAACGCGGTTACGGTTCGGTTGTGGTCCAGGTCGCTCTGGACGTAGTGGACGTCCAGGCCGGAACCCTCAAGCAGGTCCTGAAACGCGTTCAAGAGGCTGCGGTCACGCCCAAAAGACCAGTTGGGCACGGTGAGGACGCGCATGGGCCTAGACCAGTCCGACGATGTTGTAGCCCGCGTCGACGAAGAGAATCTGACCGGAGACGTTGGTGCTGAGGTCGCTGATCAAATAGACGGCAGCGCCCGCCACATCCGGCTGGGTTGCCGCCCGCCGCAGCGGAGCGCGGTCGGTAACGATGTCGATCATCTGTCCGAGGCCCTTCACACCGCGCGCAGCCACCGTGTTGATCGGTCCTGGGGAAAGGGTGTTGACGCGGATTCCACGCGCGCCGAGGTCCATCGCGAGGTAGCGGACCGAGCTCTCGAGGGCGGCCTTCGCCACTCCCATCACGTTGTAGTTGCCCACCGTACGCGTGCTGCCCAGGTAGCTCATCGCCATCACACTGGCCCCGTCGCTCAGGACCGGCTCGACGGCGGCGCAGAGCTTGACCAGCGAGTAGCAGGACACGTCGAGGGCTACCGCGAAGTCCTCGCGGGCGGTCTCGATGAAGCGACCCTCCAGCGCCTCTCGTGGAGCGTACGCCGCGCTGTGCACGAGGAAGTCGGCCTTGCCAAACTTGGCCGCGATCTCCTCGCGCAGGCGAACGAAGTCCTCGTCGATCGAGAAATCGATCATGAACGGGACAAAACCTTCCCTTCCATCGATGAGTTTCTGCACGCCGTCGAGCATTCGCTCGTTCTGGGCGCCCACCCCAACCGTCGCCCCGTGGGCAACGGCGGCCTCCGCAACGGCCCATCCGATGCTGTTCTTGTTGGTGACGTTGAGGACGAGACCCTTCTTGCCTGCGAGAAGCATGGGGGGATTATGGCGCGTATTGGAGGAAAGCTCGTTTCCGGGACCATGAACCTTTCTACAGGTGTGATAACCTGACGTGGGGAAAACGGGATGGATCTGGGGAATTGCCCAAAATGTGGCGCCAAATGGACCGCGGGTTACGAGAAGTGCACGGAATGTGGCTTCGTAGCCATCGGAGCGGGACTCAAGCACCTTCCGAAGAAGGTGCGGCCCAAGTTCAAGAAGTTTGAGGAACCTGGTAGCTGGGGCCCATTTATCCGGGGCAGCCTAGTCATGAGCCTCATTTCTTTCATGGTGTTGGAACGTCCGTGGCAAAACGCGTGGTCGTACATTCGTGTTCTCACGGGTGAGCCGATGCCATTTACCGTTAAAGGAGATTGGGACGTAGTGCGGGCGATCCGCACCCAGAAGGGGCCAACGGTCTTTGTCGACCGGCCCTACCAGTTCGCCCGGATCTACTTCAAGGACGGCACGGTCAACCTGACCTTCTCCAGTGAGGGTTCTGCCCTCGAAGCCACCGGCAAGTACACCGAGGACAAGGGCGTGGTCACCATCACCGGACTCAAAGCCGTTGGCGACACGGCCAACTTCCCGGATAAGCTCCCCATGTCGGTGATTTCGACCGACGAGAACAACGCCGCCGCAAACGTGGATGGCCGGGAGACCATCACCCTGATCAAGCGCGGATCCAAGGAAGGCAGCGGAGAAATGTTGGCTCGATTCGACGCCACAAGTCCGAAGCAGGGTTATACGATGTCGCAGATGGGGAGGCGCTAGGCCATGCGAAAGGCGTTCACCCTCATCGAAATCCTCATGGTCATCGCGACCATTTTGATCCTCGCGGCGATCCTCTTTCCGGTGGTGGCCCGCGCAAAAGAGGGCGGCAAGCTCACCGTCGCCATGTCCCAAGCCAAAGAACTGGGCCGCGCCCTGGCGCTGTACACCGAGGACCACGACGAGAAGCTGCCTCCTTCCACGAACTACGCCGTCCCGGTCACCGCGAAGAACCGCCTGTGGCCCAACCTTCTGCTCACGTACGCCGGCAAGGCCGAGAAGCTCTTTGTGGCGGCCGGCACGGAGGGCAAGTTCGCCAAAACCTGGGAAGAGCGAGGCGAAATGACCCTTGGACTTAACTCTGCCCTCGCGTTCGACCCCAAGAAGGGGTGTCCCGACGACCTGAAGGACACCACCAACTGCCTTGCCTTCAGGTCTGTCCTCGACCTCGGCGAGTTGGAAGACGACGCCAAGATCGCCCTGATCGCCAGCACCCCGGGTGGCCCTTCGGACAAGGATTACCGGGGATACGAGTTCAGCCCTTACAATCGGGCCACCAGTGGGGACCCCGATGAAGCAACTCCCCTGGTGGCAGACCGCGATCTCGTGAAAGCGCTGTCGCCCCTTCTGCCCGCGGACCTGATCAAGCCGATCTACGCGAGGTACTTCAGCGACCTTTCGAACAACGGCCGGACGCCGGTGATCTTTGCGGATGGCCATGCGAAGAATTACTCGGCCCGAGAGATTCTGGGACGCAAAGACGGAACCATCTGGCGAATCCGCTAGGCTCGGGACCTCAGGATTTCGTTGATCAGGATCGCCGAGCCCATAACTAGGACAAACCAACCGAACATGGGTTTGAGCTTTGCTCCAGAGATCCTCTTCGCCAGATAGGAGCCAAGAACCAAGCCCCCGAGAGCCATTGCGAGGATGGAGCCGAGGAGTCCCAACTCCGCTTGGCCACCGCCCACCAAGTGGGTGCCAAAGCCAAGCAGGGTGTTGATCGAGATGATCGCCAGGCTGGTTCCGAGCGCCTTCTTCATGTCCAACCCACCAAACAAAACCAGGGCGGGGATGATTAGGAACCCTCCGCCCGCGCCGACGATTCCGGTGACGAGCCCAACCATCAGGCCCTGGGCCACGATGCGCGGCGAATCGCCCCCCGTCGAGGTCTCCGGCTTGGGTTTCGAGGGCCGAATCATGGCCTGCGCGGCGAGGATCATCAGGATCGAGAATGCGCCCAGCAACGCTTGGTCGCGGCTGATCAGTCCTAGGTCGGCAGGGATGGCGGGCACCAGCCAACGTCGGGCCAGGATCACCGTGACGATGCTCGGGACTCCGAACAGCAGGACGTGACGTCCGCTGACCTCGCCTCGGCGTGCGGCGAGGACCGCGCCAACCAGGGCGGTGGCTCCAACCACCAGCAGAGACTCCGCCGTGGCCAGAGTTGGCTTCACGCCGAACAGATAGACCAAGACCGGAACGGTCAGGATCGATCCACCCGCCCCGATCAGCCCAAGGCTAACCCCGATGAGGAACGATGCGGCATAGCCAAGAATCTGGTTGGGGTCCATACGCTTGCAGGAAGAGGCCCCTAAGGCCTAAGAGGGTTCACACAGCTGATCGTCTAGCGCCTGCCGTACGAGCGCCCTCGCCCGGTGCAGCCGAGACTTCAGAGCGGGAATGGTGAGGCCCAAGGTGCCCGCGACCTCTTCCGCCGAGCGCTGCTCGAGTTCTCGGAGGCGATAGACCTCCTGGTAGATGGGCGGGAGGGACTCGAAGGCAGACATCACGCACCGTTTCGTCTCCAACTCGAACAGTTCGTGTTCGGGAGTGGTGGCAGCCGGGATCTCAAACCCGTAGGCTTCGAGGTCCGGAAGGGCCGCGATCGGCCTTTGAGAGGCCTTCTGCTTGAGCCGCACGCAGGTACGACGGCCAATCTGGACGAGCCAAGCCCGGAAGCTCTCGTCGTCCCGCAGATCGTCGAGACCTTGATAGGCCCGCACTAGCGAATCGACGAGAACGTCCTCGGCGTCTTCCCGGTTACCGCACATTCGCAGCAGTTGACGGTACACCGCGTCTTTGTGCCGCGAGACGACTCTGTCGAACTGGTCTGCCGAGCTCTGCATTCTGTCCCTGAGCATAACACCCGCCGCTACTCGACGACCGACAGTCGATAGACCCGGTACAGGTCCTGGGGAACCGAGGTCTCTACCAGGGACAGATACCGCCCCTTGGCTCGGAGGCTGGCGATGTCCTGTTCGGAAAGGCGGTTCCAGCGAGTTAGGATCCAAGCGTCCGTGGTCCTGGCGGCCAGCTCGTCCAGCTTGTCGATCTGCCAAACGTTGCGTCCAAGCACGAAGTTGATGCTCGGATGGCTGGTTTCCTGGACCTTGGGCTTGCCCGTTCCAAGCGCTTTGCTCCGGCGGGGCATCTGATAGACCACCACGTCTCCCGGCTGGGACTTCAGCCACCCGGCCAGCGAGTGCACCTCGGCGTGGAAGCCCGGCACCCGCTGCCCAAACGCGTTCCCGCCCCAATAGTAGGTCATGAACCCTCCCTGGGCAAGGCAGAACAGGAACAGGCTCCACGCAGACACCGTTGCCACCCGCCTCCCGTCAAAGCCAGGCGAAGACCAACTCCGATCCAGCGCGATCCCGAGAAGCATCGCAAGGGGCGGCGTCATCGGCAAAATGTAGTGCGGCAACTTGGACCCGCTGAGCGTGAAGAAGGCGAAGATGACCGCCGCCCAAACCCAGAGGTACCGCTCGGCGGAAGTTGCCGAAGACCGTTGCCGTGCCAGAAGGGGCAGTCCGAGAATCCAGGGCATCATGCCCAGCAGCAGGATCGGGATGTAGAACACGTACCCGAGCGGGCCGTCCACCCGGTGGGCTTGGTCTCCGCCCTGGAACCGGCCGATGTTCTGGTCGATCAGGAACTCTTGGACGAACACCTGCCCGTTGGCCAGATAGCACGGCACGTACCAACTCGCGACCACCCCGGCCAGCAAGAGGGTGCCGAGTAGCCACCCGCCCCGGAGCTTCGGCCGGAGGTCGCGCTGCATCGCGGCAGTCACGCCAACGATCAACAGAAAGAACAGGCCCGCCACCGGCCCCTTGGCGAGGATGGCCAGACCCAGCATGCCCGCGCTCGCCACTCGCCAGCGCAGGTCGCCGGACAGCGACTCCCAAAAGAAAACCATGCAGGCCGTGAAAGTGAGCGCCAACAGGGGATCGGTGAGCATCATCCGACCGGCGGCGACGAACAGCAGCGACGTGCTGAGCACCACCACGCCCAGCTGCGCGGCCCGAGCCCCAAAGTGCCGATTCACAAACCAGGCGATCAGCCCGTAGGTGGCGAGTGAGGCAAGGATGCTGGACAAACGCGGCCCGAAGTCCGCGCCGAAGACCGCCACGAGGGGCTTGGCCACCCAGTAGAGAAGGATCGGCTTTTCGAACCAGGGCTTGCCGTTGTAGAACGGCGTGATCCACTCGCCCCGCCGATTCATCTCGCTCACGACGGCGGCGTAGAAGCCTTCGTCCAGATCGAACAGCCCGTACAGCCACCACCCAAGGAGCGGTAGCAACGCCACGCAAGCCACCCAGATCCAGGTCCGCCGGGAATCGGTCACCGGCTAAGGGTACTCCGATGGTGCCTAGCGGGGAATCTAGGACGCGCGTAAACTGGCCCCATGCTCGGAGTCCTTCTTCTTCTTGCCGGAGGGCCAGGGCCGGTTGCCCTCTCCCCTGGCTTGGTCCTGTCCAGCAGCACGGTTCTCAAGCCGGGCGTCTACCGGATCGCGTCCGGCGGGGACTCCAAACCCGCGATCGTGATCCGGGGGAACAACCTAACGCTGGACTTCCGCTCCGTGGTTCTCGAGGGAAGCCCCACCACGGTGGACCCCGACAAGCGCGCGGGACTCGGCATCCTGATCGAGGGCCGCAACGTCACGATCAAGAACCTACGGGTCCGCGGCTACAAGGTTGGGTTGATGGCCCGGAACTCCCCCGGCCTCAAGCTGCTGGATGCCGACCTTTCCTACAACTGGAAGCCACGCCTACTGAGCACCCAGGAGCGCGAGGACCTAGCCGACTGGATGAGCTATCACCAGAACGAGAAGGACGAGTGGCTGCGCTACGGCGCGGGCGCCTACCTGCGGGGATGCCCGGACTTTGAAGTCCGTGGGCTCCGAGTGAACGGCGGCGGCAACGCGTTGATGCTGACCGAATGCGACAAAGGACTGGTTTGGAACTCGGACCTCTCGTTCAACAGCTCGCTCGGGATCGGGATGTACCGCTCATCGGACAACCGGATCATGCACAACAAGATCGACTGGTGCGTGCGCGGGTTCAGCTACGGGGTCTACAACCGGGGCCAAGACTCCGCCGGGATCCTCGTCTATGAGCAGTCGCATCGCAACGTGTTCGCCTACAACTCGGTGACCCACGGCGGCGACGGGTTCTTCCTGTGGGCGGGCCAGACCACGATGGACACCGGCAAGGGTGGCTGCAACGACAACGTGCTCATCCGCAACGATTTCAGCCATGCGCCGACCAACGGCATTGAGGCCACGTTCAGCCGCAACACCTTCGCGGACAACCTGCTCCTCGAGTGCTGGCACGGCGTGTGGGGCGGCTACAGCTACGACACCAAGGTGGTGGCCAACCACTTCGGGTTCAACGGCCAGGCGATCGCCTGGGAGCATGGCCAGGACAGCCTCATCGCGGGCAACCGGTTCGTGCGAGACGGGCAGGGCGTGGTGCTGTGGGCCAACCCCAGCCAGGACCCCAACTGGGGCTACCCCAAGAACCGCGACACCCGTAGCCGCGACATGGCCATCCTGGGCAACCAGTTCGACAACATCGCGCTGGGGGCCATTCGGCTGCGGGCGACCCTTGGGGCGCGCGTGGAGTCCAACGAGTTCGCGAAGGTCAACCGCGCCGTGCTGATCGAGGACGGGCAGCCTCTTCCCATCCTAAAGCGCAATGTGTTCGAGGTCTCCGAAGGCGCCCTGTTTGGGCCGGACAAGAAGTCCCTCGACCTTCCGGCGACGAACGAGCTGAAGCTTTCGGCGGCCAACGCTTCCAAGCCGACCGCCATGAACCCGAGCGGCGGCGTCGATCGAACGCTGGATCCCAGCCCGGCGGCCTACGCGGCCCGATTCCGTCCTCTTGTCGAGGGCTGGCAGAACGCTGCGGGCTACGCGCCGACCATCCTCCTGGACCACGGCATCAAGACTCCTTCCCCGCTGGCGGGCGGGATGGATCCCTTCCTAAGCCTCGACGCCAAGCGAGGCTGGCGCTACATCCTGGTCGACGACTGGGGGCCCTACGACTTTAAGCGGCCCCTTCTTTGGCCTCGCGGTACCCAGGGCAAGGACTTGGTCTTCGAGGTCCTCGGCCCTAAGGGACGTTGGCAGTTGGCCGGAATCAAGGGCGGGACCTGGAAGTCCGCAAGAGCGGGTACCACCGGCCACCTGGTTCGGGTTGCGGCGGGCACGGGCAGCCTGAGGATCGGCTTGGTTTACCGGGGTCAGGCGACGACGGACGTTCGCGGAATCCAGACCCGGGCGGGAGCGCCGGTTGCCTTCGGCTACTCCAAATTCGTCGCGCCCATCGATTGGGCGGTGAAGTTCTATCCGTGGACGTTGGCGGAATCGGCCGACGTCCATGCCGCGCCGGAGCCGGCGGCGTTGGCCGCTTTGTGGAAGGGGCAGGCGGCGCACGAGATGAAGACCGACCGGCTAGACTTCGGCTCGTCCGGTTCCTTCTATCCGGGCGGGCCGAACGACCGGTTCTCTACCGTGGCCACCGGCACCCTTACGATTCCTAAAGGCGAGTATGTGCTGGAGGTCACCACCGACGACGGCATTCGGGTGTTCGTGGACGACAAGCCGGTCCTGGCTTCGTGGAAGTACCAAGGCCCCACTCCGTACTCGGCAAAGGTCCGGCTGGGCGGAACCCACCGAATCCGGGTGGAGCACTTCGAGATCGACGGCTACTCGGCGCTCAAACTTAACCTTAGACCGCAGTAAGGCTGGGCTCGATCGACCACTCCGTGCTGATCTTCGGTTCGGCACGGAGGGTCGCCATGACCGTGCAGTACTTCTCGTCGCTAAGGGCGACGGCTTGCTCCACAGCCTTGGGGTCCAGACCCTCGCCTGCCAGGAAATGGCGCACGGTAAGGCTGGTGAAGGGCCGCGGGTAGGGCCCGTCGGAAGCGCGCTCGCCGTCCACTTCGATCCGGTAGCTCTCCACCTTGGCCCGCTTCTTCTGCAGGATCAGCAGAACGTCCATCGCGGTGCAAGCCGCGAGGGACGCCAGAAGCGCCTCGACCGGGGTCGGCCCGAGGTCGTGGCCCCCGGACTCCGGATAGGCATCCATCACGAACTTGTTCCCCGTAGGCGGGGTGGCCTCGAAAGCCATGTCTCCTTTCCAATCGACGGCAACCATTACTTTAGGGAAGAGGCGGCCGTCGGGCAAAAGGGTTCAGAAGGTTCGGGTTGTTCGGGTTGTTCGGGTTGTTCGGTGGTCCAGCGGGCAAGGATTACGTCCCGTCCCGCCGTCCGCAGAAGGTTTTCGTCGGGACGGGACGTAAATCTGACGGATGGTTTCCTCACCTTCTAGCTCTGAGAAGAGGCGAAGGTCAACTCGCAGAAGGGGTTCTGCGTCCCCTGTGCTTGTGACGCTCTGGCTACCTTATGTCGTCCCGCCGGGATGGTCCCGCTGGACTTGCCACGCCATCCCCTCGCGCGGTGGCAGCATGGGAGCTGAGCCAAGTGCGGAGCGAGACTCTGTTCGGATTCCACTAACCTGGATTGCGGGGTTGACATGTGTAGTGCGATAGGACATTCTCTCCAAATGCAGTTTCGATGTCTTGGTCTACTTGCACTCTTGGGATTCGCCGGCGGTGCCATCGCCGACGAAGGTCCGTTCGCAATCCCGCGTTGGAGCCTGGAGATGGTCGGCCACAGGACGATCGAGATGACGCCAGGCGGGTTCTACGTGGCGGGCAACACGCCCGGGGTATCGCTGAATCGGTACGACCTGCAGGGCAAGGCGTTCAAGCTGCTCTCCGGCTGGAAGCCGGCAGGCGCGACGGCGGTGGAGGTCAGGCAAATCCTTCCCCTTGCCAACGGAGACGTGGTGGTTCGCGGCAAGGCGGCCGGAGCGGGGGTAGCGCCAGACTTCCTGGTTCGTGTTCTCTCGACCGGGGTCGTTCGAAGCCTTGCTTTGAGCACGGAGGTATTGTCCGCCCAGGCAGTGGGCTCCGACCAAGTCGACCTGATCCAGAAGGGGACGGGGGCGAAGCGCTGGCTGGTGCGTACGGGTCGCACCGGGGTGCTTTGGCGCGCCGACCTCGGCCCTTGCGCTTCTCCGCCAACCTTGGCACGGGACGGGGCGAATACCTACGTCACCGGCAATAACTTGCTCCGAAAGTTCGGCCCTACCGGGGCGGTCCTGTGGAGCCAGCCGACGGAGGCCAAGTCCTGGGTCTTCGCCGACCCGTCGGGCCAGCCGCTGGAGATCGGCATCACCGGCGCCGCCGACGTGGCGATGGTCACCTACCGGGCACGCAAAACCACCGGAGCGTTGCGATGGAGCTTCCAGAAGGCGCTGCCCCATGCGGCCAAGGCCCAAGCCGTCTTCAACTCAAAGGGTGAGGCCCACACGCTGGTGGCGATCGACAGACGAAGGCAATACACCGATGAGTACGAGAACTATCATTGCGAACTTATAAGCGATGCCACTTGTAGGACTTTGGCACAGTCCGGCGCCGTCCTGCGAGAGAAGCTCTACCCGGCGGGCTGGTCATCGTCGTTCGCCGCTGCCGGCTATTCCTACGGCGACTCGGCCACGCTGCTCACGCCGCGCCTTGGATGGGATGGGAAGCTGGATCTGTGGGAGTACTGGGATTATGACTTCGATAGCGAGCACGGGTCTGGGAGCACCCAGTGGAAGAACCACGCCAAGGCAGCCGACATCGTGTTCTACGAGAGCGAATCCCTAGACCTTGGCACCGGCGAGACGCTCCAGGTCAAGCGGGACGTCTTCAACTACTACCAGCCTGCCACTAAGATCGCGATCTTCGAAATGGTACAGGTTGGACTGGATATGACGGTTGTCCGCCCCGGGCAGAGGTTGAACCTGCTTGCCGCAACGTTCCGCCCGAACGGTAACTCGCTCACCCTTCCTTTGGCTCGGGGCCTGCACGCGGCTTGGATTCCGGGCCAGGTTGTGATCCCGGCGGGAGCTTCTCAGAAGAGGACCTCCGTAGTGGTCGGCAAGACGCCGGCCTACGGTCCGGCCACCGTGTCCACCACGGTTGGCGGGAAGACCTACTCCAGCAAGTTCACCGTGGTTCCCAAGCTGGTCTCGATCAAGTCCAGCACCTCGGGTCCGAAGCGCGGCCAGTCGTTTGTTGCCACCATCACTCTGGCTGCTCCGGCAGGGCCAGGTGGCGCCGACGTTCGGATCTACTTGGATACGGACAACCTCACCGGCCCCTCCCTTGTCCGGGTAGCAGCGGGCAAAGCAACCGCGACTATGAACCTCATGGTGAAGCCGACTGCAGCATTGGGTGCGGATCGCGTGTCCGCCTCCCTCGCGGACCTTGACGTGGAGGCCAGCTTCACGATCAAGCCCTGATTATGGGCGGCGCTCCGGGCTATGCGTGTGACGTCTTCCGCGACGACCTGAGTCGAAGCACCCTCCCCTGGGGGAAGGTGCTTCTGAACTGCGCCGGGGCCGGGTTCTCTCGGGCTCCGGAGTTGGCTGAAGCGGCTACTTCGGGAGGGGTTGGCTCTTGCCCGTGCGAGGGTCAGCAAGGGAGGAGACCCCTCGGCTTCGCTCGGGATGACAAGTCCCCCGCTTGTACTTGAGCCCTAGACGGCTGCCGCGAGGCGGGCTTTTTGGGCGACCGCCGCGCGGACGAGGCCTTCGAACAGCGGGTGGGCGCGGTTGGGGCGAGACTTGAACTCGGGGTGGGCCTGGGTGCCGATGAAGAACGGGTGACCCGGAACTTCGACCATCTCCACCAGGCGGTAGTCCGGCGAGACGCCGGAGATAACCATGCCCTTGGCGGTGAGTTCCTCGCGGAAGTCGTTGTTGACCTCGTAGCGGTGGCGGTGGCGCTCGGTGATGCGGCTTGCGCCGTAGAGTTTGGCGGCTAGCGTGTCGTGCACAAGGTTGCAGGGGTAGCTGCCGAGGCGCATGGTTGCGCCCTTATCCGTCACGCCCTTCTGCTCGGGCAGGAGGTGGATCACCGGGTAGGGTGGGTTGTCCAGCATCTCCTCCGAGTTGGCGCCGGTCAGGCCGCAGACGTTACGGGCGTACTCGATCACCGCCATCTGGAGGCCAAGGCAGATTCCGAAGAACGGGAGGCCGGTTTCGCGGGCATAGCGGATGGCTTCGATCTTGCCCTCGATGCCGCGTCCGCCGAAGCCGGGCGCCACGATGAGCGCGTCCGCGCCCGCCAGCATCTCCGCCGGGGAGTGGCCCTGCTCCATGGTGTCGCTCTCGATCCAGCGCACGTTCACCCGCGCGTCGGCGGCGATTCCGCCGTGGATCAGGGCTTCATTGATCGACTTGTAAGCGTCGCCGTTGGACGTGTACTTGCCGACGACCGCGACCTCGACCTCGTGGGTGGGGTTCTTGACCACCTGAACTAGCTTCTCCCACTCGGAGAGGTTGCAGGGCAGGTCTTCATAGCCCAGCCTGCTGGCAACGTACTCGCCAAGGCCGGCGGCCTCGTAGCGGAGGGGAACTTCGTAAATGGTGTCGGCGGTGGTGGACTCCACGACGGCGTTCGGCGGCACGCCGCAGAACAGGGAGATCTTCTCGCGCACGTCCGGCGGAAGGGGCACCTCAGAACGGCAGATCAAGACGTCCGGAGCGATGCCGATCTCGCGCAATTTGTACACGCTGTGCTGCGTGGGCTTGGTCTTAACCTCGCTCCAGGGTCCTACGGTGGGGACCAGGGTCACGTGGACGTAGAGGGTGTCGTTCACGCCGTGGTCGGTGCGCATCTGGCGGATCGCTTCCAGGAAGGGGAGGGACTCGATGTCGCCCACGGTGCCGCCGATCTCCGCAATCACGACATCGGCTTCCTGCTGCTTGGCCAGGTCCTCGATGCGGTGCTTGATCTCGTTGGTGATGTGGGGGATGACCTGGACGGTTGCGCCCAGATAGTCGCCGCGCCGCTCGGAGGCGATCACGCTGCTGTAGATCTTGCCGGTGGTGACAGAGGAGCCCTCGGCGCAATTCACGTCGATGAACCGCTCGTAGTGGCCCAGGTCGAGGTCGGTTTCTGCGCCGTCTTCGGTGACGAAGACTTCGCCGTGCTGGTACGGGTTCATGGTGCCCGCGTCTACGTTGATGTAGGGGTCCAGCTTGACCGGGGCGACGGTAAGGCCGCGATTTCTCAGGAGCCTGCCGAGGCTGGCGGTGGCGATTCCCTTGCCAATCGAACTCACTACGCCGCCAGTAACAAAAATGAATTTAGCCATGAACCCCTCAACCCCGTCCAGGCACAACTATGGCGCGGCAACCGTTCGGGGGTTTTAGGAAGTATACGCGAGAGCGGTCCGAATCCCGATGGTCGATCCGATCTTTCTGGGAGAGGAGGGAGGGCTCTCGCGATGTCGCGATGATCCAGCTAATCCTTGACGCCCGCCGTCGCCTTGCCCACCCAACCCCGTCCCGAGGCGACGAGAGTCGTATCGGGACTCCCACGCCGGCGGGCGGCTCGGACCCCGGGGTAGTCGGCTGAAGTTGCGCCTGAGCTTCCACCTGTATATGAGAAAGGAAGCACCTCCCCGGTCTACGAAGCGCTAGAGATCCAGCGATTCGAACTTGTGCGGTTAGCCGCTGGCGCAAAAAGACCGTCGGCGCGGCACGGAGCCCGCCCCTCGCTTTGCGAGCCAAGGGCCGTTACGAAGAGGTGTACCTGAGATCAAAATAGGCCGAAAGTCCCCCCCCCCCTTACAAGCACGAAGAATGCCTCCTAGAGTCATAGTATGGAGACCACCATAAGTAAGAGATTCCTACTGTCTGCGCTAATGACCTGGCCTGCACTATGCTTGGGACAAGGCTTCTGGACATTCACCTATCGAAATGGACCGACTGCCACTCCTCAAAGCATCATGTGCTACTACAACCACAATACAAGTGGCTCGCCGCAGTCCTACTCCTACACTGTGTATTACGTCCGGCATGAAACGATCTACGGCTCGAGCTCGACTGCTCCGTGGACGATTCCGTGGACGCCAATCCAGGATGACACCCACACGGAATCAACTGGAAACACGGGCGTTTTGGCAGATGGCTACTCGGATCTTGTGAAGTACAACTTCAACAGAGAGACGGGCACGGAGGTATGGCAGTGGCATCCGACTCCGCCCGGGCCAGGCGGCTTCTCGGCAGGTAGATGGCGTGCGTGGGATCTAAGCGGGAGTTGGGTCCGTACCGTTCAGTTCGGTGCCCAGAGCTACTAGCAATGTTTATCCAGCCCGTACTGCTCGCGTTTTCCCTTGCGGCCCCCGCGATCGATGGCTTAGTCATCGCGTCCCAGCCGCCCACCGCCGGCGAGTTCGCGCTTGCGCGGCGCTTGACGTTGCAGGACTACCAAAAAGTGGTTGCGAAAGGGGAGTTCGAGATTATCGATCTGGCCAGCGGGGCCAAGCTCTTCATTCGCAAAGCGCATCCCGTCCTCGCTGCCCTCCGGGAGCAGGAGGTTGTGCTTTCCCGGCCAGACCTCATTGGAAAGGCGGTCGTGATGTCCTCCCTCCCTAAGGACCATCAAGACGCGTTGCAGAGTGCCTGGCAGCGACCTGGCATGCCCACGCGGATTCCGGATAGGGCCTCGGTTGCGGTAGTGCCCTCCTTGTCCTTTACTCTGGCGGGGCCTGGATCGAATGGGGCGTCCTTCGGACTCGGGGCTCGCTCAACTGAGCTCGTTCTGAAAGACCTTGAGCCGGTCGACCTCTCGCAGGCGACAAAAGCAGCGCCTCCGGGATCGACGACCGCGGCCATCATCCTAACGGGGGTTCCGTCCTCGGCGGGTGAGGAGTACGCGAGGAGAGCCGCCGACGCGGCTACCGGATTCGCAAAGTACATGGGGTCCCGAACAACGGCACTCACCAAGAGGGCACGACTCGCGGCGGCCAAGCTCCTCGGCGAGGTCCTCGGCAAGCAATCTTCTGAAGGCGGAGTTCCGTTTTCTAATCTGAGCGCCAAGGAGCAGAAGGACCTTCTCGCCAGGCTAGAAGGGGGCTATGAATCTCTGGGCTTTGCATCCTTTGAGGAGGCCCAAGCGGCAGTAACGTCCGGGGCCTCCCTGAAGTTGCGCCTGAGCTTCCACCTGTACATGAGAAGGGGCGACGCCCGAAGCACCTCCCCGGTCTACGAAGCGGTAGAGATCCAGCGATCGAACTTGGGCGGTTAGCCATCGCCAGAGATCCCTCACCCCGGCGGAGGCCGACCCCTTCCCTCCCCTCGGCACAATCATCCGAGGGCAAAGCGAGGGTGGGAAGCTAGGACTTCGCGAACTCCGCCATGAAGTCTGCCAGCGACTGGCAACCTTCGATCGGGAAGGCATTGTAAATGCTGGCGCGGCAGCCGCCGACGCTGCGGTGGCCCTTGAGGCCATCCAGCTTGCGGGCCTCCGCCTCTTCCAGGAACCGCTTGGTGAGGTCCTCATCCGGGAGGGTGAAGGTCACGTTCATCAGAGAGCGGCTGGCGGGCTCGGCGTGGCCGGTGTAGAAGCCGCCGGAGGCATCGATGGCATCGTAAAGCAGCTTGGCCTTAGCCTCGTTCCTTGCCTGGGAACCGGCAAGCCCGCCGGTGGCTAGGAGGCGCTTGAAGACCAGGCCCATCACGTAGATGCTCCAACAGGGCGGCGTGTTGTAGAGGCTGTTGTTCTTGGCCTGGACCCGGTAGTCCAGCATGGGGGGAAGGCCGCTAGGGATTTTGGCGAGGAACTCGTCGCTCAGGATCACCACGGTAGCGCCGGCGGGTCCCATGTTCTTCTGGGCGCCCGCGTAGATGAGCGCGTACTTGGCGACGTCCACCGGGCGGGAGAGGATGTCCGAAGACATATCGCAGACCAGGGGGACCGGGCTAACCGGGTCGCTGGGGAAGCGCACGCCTTGGATGGTCTCGTTGCTCGTGATGTGGGCGTAGGCGGCTTCGGGGCTCCAGGCGATCTGGGCGGGGGTGCTTCGGTAGCCTCCATCTTTGGCGGTGAAGACTAGGCGGGCGTCGCCCGCGAGCTTGCCGGACTCGATCGCTTTCTCGCCCCAGCTTCCGGTCACCGCGTACTCGGCAAAGCCGCCGGTGGGCAGGAAGTTCATGGGGACCATGCTGAACTGGAGGCTTGCGCCGCCCTGAAGGAACAGAACCTGATAGCCTTCGGGGACCTGGAGAAGCGCGCGGAGGTCTTTCTCGGTCTCGGCGATGATGCTCTCGAACGGGCCGCCGCGGTGGCTCATCTCCATCACGGACATGCCGGCTCCGTGCCAGTTCAGGATTTCGTCGCGGGCTTGCTCGAGGACCTCCACCGGCAGGGTGCTGGGGCCGGCGGAGAAGTTGAAGACGCGATCGTAGGGCTGGAGCATGGCTCCTTAGGTTGTACCTGCGAGGCTTCCTACGGGCTTTCCAGGCGACGACGAGTTTCCTTCATGGGGACGTCGTCCAGCTCCGGGCAATGAGGGCCGACGACCTTCCAGGCTTCCCGCGCGGCGGCGAGGATCTCTACGCGGTCGCCTTGGTCCGACTTCGCGAGCTTGCGCCCGTTCACCAGGATCGCGAGGGCGAAAAGCGAGGCCAGGGGCGCGCCGTATCCGGCGCCGCTATCGCGGAGCTGTTTGGCGAGTGGGCCGGGAGCGAGGAACGCGAACGCGCCGATCCCCATGCAGAGCAGGACGAGGCCGATGGTGACCGGCTGGGCGGCCTCGTAGCGCCCGCCGGGGCGGGCGAGGAGTTGCTCACGGGTGAGCCTTAGCACGGCCCGGGCGGAGCGTGGACTGGGGTCGTCCACGCACGTCTGCATCGCGCGGCGAAAGGCCTCCAAGCTGATCGGATCGTAGCGGGCCGCTTCCACAGGATAGATTGTGGCCCGCCGGGGCTACTCCGCGTCTTCTCGGGGGACGTACTCGAAGGTGGTGAACCACCACATGCAGAACGCCGCCAACACCACCACTAGGATTCCGAGGGTAATGAACGAGCCCACCGGAGTCAGGGAAGCCAAGCCATCGCCGAATCCCAACGCCTGGCTGATGCCGCCTTCCTGCTTGCGAGGGTGTTGCGCAATGCCCTGCAGGTACGAGTAGATCGAGAGCCGGAACATGTTGCCCGGCATCTGCGGAACCGAGGACTCCCACCCGAACGCGAAGAGCAGGCAGATGATCATCGCCCGGTTGATCAGCAGGCTGATCAAGAGGAACAAGGCCCCATAGGCGAACGCGCCCGCCAGGAGCGCAGTGCAATCCCGCCAAAAGAGAGCGTTGGACAAACCCCCGCCGCCGAACACGGCGAACGAGAGCGCGGCGGCCGCGAACACGCCGACGATGGCGACGGCGGTGACGGAGGCCAGGTAGCGACCGAGGAGCAGCTGCCAACGCGGGATCGGCCGGGTCAGCAGGTAGACGATGGTCTTCTGCTCGACTTCCTGGCTGATGATCGTGGTGGTGAAGATGGCCGAGGCCAGGGCCATGATCCGGTAGACCAGGATCGTGGAGACGCTGCTGTAGCGCTCGATGTCGGTAGACCCGGGGGCGAGCCGGTTCCAGATCGAGCCCATCACCGCAGCAACAATTCCCAGCACGAGCCAGGGCATGATGCGCGAGAACCGGAGGTGCTGCCGAAGGGTCGAGGTGTAGACGTAAGCGTTCATTAGGCCTCCACCAGGTAGTGGAACACGGATTCCAGGTTGTTGTCCGGGCTGCTAAAGCCGCGGACGTTGAGGCCGTCCTCAAGGATCAGTTTGTTGAGCAGGTCGTAGAAGGCGTCCGGCTCGCGCACCTCCATCTGGAGGGCGTCGCGCTCGAAGCGGATGCTGACCACGTTGGGCAACGGCGACAGCAAAGCGGCGGCGCGGCGCGGATCGTCGGTCTCCATGCGGATCTGGTGCGGGTGCTTGTCGATCAGGCCGCGGATCACGCGGAGGTCGCCCTCCGCCAGAAGCCGTCCCCGATGGAGCAGGAGGATGGAGCGGGTCATCTGCTCCACCTCGTACAGAATGTGGGAGCTAACCAGGACGCACTTGCCGTTGCGGGCGAGGTGGTCCAGGAGGTCGATGTAGTGACGCCGGCCAACCGGGTCCAGACCGTTCAGGGGCTCGTCCAGAAGGATGATGTCGGGATCGTCCAGCATCGCCTGAGCCAGCTTGATGCGCTGGCGCATGCCCTTCGAGTAGCCGGCGATCTTCTTGTCGGCGCGATCCGACATGCCGACCATCTCCAAAACTTCCTCGGTGCGCTTCTTGGCACGGGAGGGATCGAAGCCGGAGAGGCGGGCGAGGTGGTTGACGAAAGCTCTTCCCGAGTAGTGCTCGTAGAAGTTGTCGATCTCCGGGCAGTAGCCCATCTTCCGGTACACGTCCGGGTTGGCGAAGGGCTCCATGCCCAGCACCTTGATCTCGCCGGTGGTGGGGCGGATCTGGCCGGTGATCAGGCGCAGCAGGGTGCTCTTGCCCGCGCCGTTCATGCCCAGGAGGGCGGTGAGACCGGGGCCGATGCGACAGGTGACGTCGTTGAGGCCGATGACTTGGCCGTACCAGCGGCTTGCGTTTGTGAGTTCGATCATCCCACCACCTCCACGGCGCGGACGCGTTTCCAGGCCAGGGCCAGGAAGCCAAGACATGTGGCGAAGTAGATCGCCGCGAAGAGCCATCCATTCGGCGCGGGTGGAACCGATTGCATGCTGCCTCCTACCTGGGCCGGGAAGAGCGACCCGCCATCGGTGGTCAGAAGTACCTTGGCGAGCCCGATCTGGATGCCGTCCACCGAAGCATAGTAGAGGTTGGCCACGATGTTTGGGGCGCCTCCCGCTCGGTAGATGGTTTCCATGCTCTTCGTGAAGAAGAGCAGGATGAAGTAGACCGCCGCGTAGGTGGCTCCCGCCAATCTCGCCTGGCTGAACATGGAGGAGATCCCGAGGCTTGCGCTGGCATGGAACACGCCCGGCACCAGGCAGAGCGCGAGGAGCCTCAAGCCAAGCCAACCGTCTTGGGACAGGAACCCGTACTGCTGGTAGCTGAGCAGGCAGTAGAGATAGAAAACTAGGGTTGGCGCGGCGGTGACCAGAACGATCGGCAGAAAGATGCCGACCCACTTGCCGATCAGATAGTCCTTCTTGTCGCAGGGCTTGCTCAAGTACACGAGCAGGGCGTTGGCGCGGTTATCGTTGGCGATGGCCCCGGACCCGAGCAGAAGCGCGACAATGAACAGGAATAGCTGGCTGATCGAGAACGCGTTTACGAACATCACGTCCCACTTGATGCCCTCGAAGAAGGCGCGCATGGGGTCTACGCCGGAAGGAACCCGGGTGGAGTTCCGTACCCCGGAGCTGAACTGGTCGGCAAAGTAGAAGACCGCCATCAGGATCAAATACCAGTAGCCCGAGGCGAGGCCCCACATCCAGAAGCCTTTCTTCTTCCAGGTCTGGCGCATCGAGAGCTTGGCGATCGCCCACCAGCGGAAGGTGGGTGGATCGAGCGGGCCGTCGTAGCTTCGGTAGCTGAGGTCCAGGATCGGACTGGTCGACTTTCCGGCTGGGGCGCTCATTGGGCCACCTCCACCGCTTGCAGGAACACGTCTTCCAGACTACGTTCGGCAACCTTGAATCCGCGGACCTGGGCGCCGCTCTCGCGGGCGGCGAGCATCGCCAGCTTGGCCGCCTCTTGGGCAGAGCCGGGGGCTTTCATGCGGATGGAATAGCGTTGGCGCGAAACGAAGGCGAGGCCGTGCCGTTCAGCGGCTTCCAGGAAGCCCGGCGGCTCCTCCTTCAGCTCGACATCCACGGGATGCCCTTCGATGCTCTTGAGGTCTTTGATCATGCCGGAAGCTCGCAGGGTCCCCTGCATCACCACGACCACCCGGTCGCAGACGCGCTCGATGTCGGGGAGGAGGTGACTGGAGACGATGACGTTGACGCCCTTGCCGTGCGAGACCGAGCGGATCAGCTCCAGCATTTCCTCGCGTCCGGATGGGTCGAGACCGTTGGTCGGCTCGTCCAGAAGGAGGAGCTTGGGTCCGTGGACGAGGGCCTGGGCGAGTTTGATCCGCTGCTTCATGCCGGTGGAGTAGGTCTCCACGTTGCGGTACCGGGCCTCGCCGAGGCCGCAGTACTCCAGAACCTCGTGGGCGCGGCGCAAGGCCTGCTCCTTGGGCATTCCGGCAAGCTCGCCGGCGTAGGCGACGAACTGGACGGCGGTGAGGCCGGGGATGTGGCAGTCCTGCTCCGGCATCAGGCCGATCAGCTGCCGGATCTCGCGGGCTCGCTTCTCGATGTCCAGCCCGAAGATGTGGGCGGTTCCCTTCTCCGGCTTGACGAACCCGAGAATCGTCTTGAGCAAGGTGGTTTTGCCCGCGCCATTTGGCCCGAGAAGACCGGTACAGCCTTCGGGGATGTCCACCGAGAGGCCGTTGAGAGCGGTGAACTTCCCATATTTCACCGTCAAGCCCTGAATCGACGCGACTACGCTCACCGGATGAAGATACTCCCTTGCCTTACGGCATATGCCTGAACAACCACTGTGTTGGGCAAACGGCTGCGCTTTGGCTTTGGTTTCATGGGGCGGCCATCGGGCCTAGCGGAAGCTCTCGCCCGGTAAACTTGGGGCGTGAGCGAAACAACCTTAGTCCTCATCAAGCCGGGCGGAGTCGCCCGCAACCTGATCGGGGAGATTCTCCGCCGCATCGAAGCTCGGAACCTCAAGATCACCGGCCTGAAGCTGGTGCACGCCTCCCGCGAGACGGTGGAAGCCCACTACGCGGAGCACCGCGAGCGCCCGTTCTTTGGCAGCGTCTGCGACTACCTGACCTCGGCCCCGGTCGTGGCCCTCGCGGTCACCGGAGACAACGCGGTCAAGGCGATCCGCGCCATGATGGGTGCGACCAACCCGGTCGACGCGGCCCCCGGAACGATCCGAGGCGACTACGCCCTGACAATCGACGACAACCTGACCCACTCCAGCAGCGACCCCGAGGCAGCGGCTCGTGAGCTGGATCTCTGGTTCCCCGAAGGCCTCGCCTTCTAAGCTCCGTCTCGGCTTAACGAACGCCCGGCCTGGCTCCACCAGGCCGGGCGTTGCCATTTGTACGTGTCTCGGATGTTTGTGCCTCGGGGAGGAGAGGGCCGGCCTCCGGGCGGTCCCCCACCCGTGTCATCCTGAGCGAAGCGCTCCGGCGCGTAGGCGAAGGATCTGCTGCAGTGATCCTGGCGCTTCTAGCTAGATGACAGATCCCTCGTTCCTCGGAATGACATCAAGCCGAACGCTGGAGATACCCCTCCCTGGTATAGCATTCGCCCCGCCGAGAAACCTACGCTAATCCCCATGACCGAAGCCAGAGCTGCCCTTCTTCTTGAGCCAGGAGCCGACGCCGTGATCGAGACCATCTTGGTGGACGACCCCGGTCCGAACGAGGTCCTCGTCCGCATCGTCGCCAGCGGCGTGTGCCACACCGACCTCACGGTCAAGATGCTCAAGGGCAACGGCATGCCGTTTCCGATCGTCCTCGGCCACGAGGGCGCGGGCATCATCGAAAAGGTGGGACCCGGCGTCACCGACCTCGCCCCCGGCGACCCCGTCGTCATCGCCTACCGAGCCCCCTGCGAGCGGTGCCCCGCCTGC
>JBGSIJ010000078.1:0-94424 GCA_041742595.1 Fimbriimonadaceae bacterium
CCGGGTGGAGGGCTTGGCCGCCGTCGATCTGGAGGACTTCGACGGGCTCGGGCATGCGACCATCGGCGCGAACCGAGACGGGCGAGCAACGGAGGTTCAGGATGGGGCGGATCTGCATGAACACCTCGCGGGTGATGCAGATTCGGCCGGGGGTGGCCATGGCCTGGACTCGGGAGGCGATGTTGACGGCGTTGCCAAAGATGTCGTCGCCTTCCTGGACGACGTCTCCGACGTGAACGCCCACTCGGAGCTGGATTTCCTCGGGGGTGTTCAGGCCACGGTTAACGTCTGCCATCGACTCTTGGAGGGCGATGGCGCAAGTCACGGCCTCCACGGCGCTGGCGAACTCGAGCATGCCGCCATCGCCTAGCATCTTGACCACGCGGCCATGGTGGAGCAGGGTGGCGGCTTTGACCTGCTTCTCAACGGCGTCTTTGACGCTTAGCGCGAGACGCTCATCGCGATTCGCGAGATCCGTGAATCCAGCGATGTCCGCGAAGACGATCGCCACGAGTTTCCGATTGGCAGCCACTGGTTCCTCCACCTATAAGATTACTGCTCACGGCCCTGGAACGCTCCCGGCGGCGGACGTTGTACCCAAGAGTTGGCTCCATGAGATGCCAAAACGGGCTCGGCCGGCAGATGCCGTCCAAGCCCGTTTGCGTGTCTGAGAGTCCTTACTTGCGTCGCTTGCGTGCGACGGCGGCAAGACCCATCGCGATGGCGGCCATGGAGGCGGGCTCCGGAACAGCTTCCACGCTGACGTTGTCGATGCCCCATCCTTCGTCGCTCACGCCCTGGAGGCCGCTACCGGCGAAGCTGAGGCTGAGGGTCGTGGAGGTCGGCACGTAGGTGAAGGCCGCGTTGGCCCCGCTACCGCCGAACTTGTAGACCGAGTTGCCGTAAAAGTTGTAGCCAAGGGTGTTGACCTCGTCGGCGTCCGTGTAGGCCGCGACGGCGGGTCCACCCAGGGGGTTTCCGGCGGAATAGCTCTGCTGGTAGGAGCTTACGTTCGCGAACGTTGCATCCAGCAGGGCGTTGCCGTCTGCCTCGAAGGTGAAGTAGTCAGGGCCTACTCCGCCCTGGTTGCCGTCCCACGAGTCGGTGACGTAGAGGTCAAACTTGATCGTCGCCGCCTGCCCAACCGTGAGTCCGGTGAGGGTCAGCGTGACGGTGCTGTTGTCGAAGCGACCGAGAAACTTTCGGCTCGCATCGGCGGGAGCAGCAGAGACGAGACTAGACGACCACTCGGCTCCGACCGACCCCTGGAAATCTTCAAAGTAACTGAACGCGTGGCTGGAAGCCGCCGCGGCCGCAAACGCGGCTAGAGCAATGGACTTGTTCATTTGGAAAACTCCGATACACCACCAGGGTAAGTGCGTGGGCAGAGTCCTGGGAGTCCCCCTTATGCGGGGCACTCCCAGACTGAGAGGCTAGGCCTGGCGGCGCTTGCGGGCGACGGCGGCGAGGCCCAAGGCGATGGCGGCCATGGAGGCGGGCTCCGGAACCGGCTCGGCGTAGACGCCTTCGAGGAGGACGCTTCCGTCTCCGTAGTTAAAGTCTCCGCCGTTGAGCAGGTCTTCGAAGTCGACGCGGACGGAGCCGCTACCTAGGTCGACGACATTGGCGTGGATCGTGTTGTCCGGGTTTCCGCTGGCGGGGCCAGTGAAGAAGAGTCCCTCCGGGCTCTCGATCGAGAGAACAATCTCGGTTCCGGCTGCCGCGCTGAAGCTGGTGGTGTTCCCGTACTGGGTGTTGGTTCCGAGCGTGTAGGCAACGGGCGAAACGATCGACAGGATGTTGGTGTAGCCGGGAGTGCCCTGCTCCGCGACGATGGTTGCGGTCACGGTGCCGCCAAGGCTGTAGATCTGGTCGCCGAGACCAGCCTGGGAAAGCGAGGTTACGGCAAGCGCCGCGAGGAAGGAAACCGACTTGAAGTTAAGCATCGTAATTCACCGGGCCCAAGGAGCCCGAGGTGGATGATGCGTGGGACTGGAGAGGCCAACAAGTCACTCTTTTGCGGAGATGGGGCCTACTGACCCAAAACAAAACCGCCCCTGCCAGATAGGCAGGGGCCGCTTGATTCTGAGCTTGCTAGACGCCGCTTCGGAGGGCCGGGATATCGAGAAGCACGTCGTCGTCCTTCTTCTTGATCTCGGTTTCGACGTAGTTCTTTGTCCGCAAGACGGGGGTCTTGTCCGACCAATCGCCGCGGCGCAGGATCATGTCCTGCGAGAGTTCGAGCGTCGTATACATGACGCCTACGCCCGGGCGCACGTCGTTTCGGAGGAAGTTGGCGTCGGTAAAGCCTTCGCCGTTCCAGCCGAACTTGTCCTGAATGTGGGCCGGAGCGTCCCTCGGCGTGTAGAAGAACTCCAGAATGTACTTCTTCGTTTTGCTGGCGAAGGGGTACATGGTGGGGTCTTTGCTCATGTCCACCTTCTTGTTGAACCGGCGGTTGCGAACGAAAAGCTCGTCCTGCATCCACGTGAGGTTCCGAGGTGGATCGAGTTTGATTTCACGTCCCTGATCCCACTGCATTTCAGCGAACTTCGCGGTTGGGAAGTCTGCGTCGCGCAAGATAGCCCGTACGCGGGTGCCAACAGGAAGAACGTTCCAGGTGCCTTCGATGCGAAGGACGCGAGGCTCGACCACGGTTACCTTGGCGCTGAAGCCCACGTTGAACGGCGGCTTGGTATCGTAGTCGCCTTGGTCGTAGCGTCCGTCCTGCTTGGCCACGAAGCCTCGCTGCACCATGCGGACGAGGAGAGTGTCGAGGTTGTTCTCGACCGTCTCCGTGTTCGTCCGGGCGCTGAAGGTCGCGTCCTTGGCCAGTTCCTTGTCCGCCATGGTCTTACGCGCCTCGTCGAGGAGCATGTACCAGTGATCGAGACCCTTGATAACCTCGCCGTTCTTCTGATAGGCGAGGGCGAGAAGGTTGCGGCGCGCCGGGAGCATGTCCTTGCGCTTGTTGGCCTCTTCAAACCACTTGACGGCTTCCCAAGGGTTGTCTTTGACCTTGTGGAACCACATCCACCCGGTCTCGAAGAACAGCTCGTAGGTTTCCTTGTTGTTGTCTGCGCCCTCCATGCCGAGCGCGAGCGCGGACGGAATGTAGCGGCGATCCGATCGCTGCTCCTCGTCCGTGAAGTTGTAGCCGATGTGCCACATTCCCGTGGCATAAACATCGATTTGCTTCGGGTCGAGGATCGTTACGAGCTTGATGATCGGCAGGATCGCGTCGTAGTTGCCGGTGTCGAAGAACGAGTCGGCGCGCACCCAGAGGATGCCCGCGATCATCTCGCGAAAGCCGGCGGCGGCGAACAGGAGCTGGTCCGGAGACAAGCCCGCGCTTGCCCCGATGTCTTTGCCCGCGTAGTTCTTCTTCCAGAAGTCGAAGAGGTACGTGCGATTCATCGCGCCTTGCCCCGCAAAGAGCAACGCAATGGCACCGAATAGAGGACCTCGCTTGACCATGGTTAGACCTCGCGCCGATCGAAGATCAGAATGCCCACGATGAGCAGGATCCCGATGTAGAACAGCCCGTAGCCGGTGACGTTGATGTAGTACTGCGTCTCGTTCTGAATCTCCGAAGTCGGGTTGATGATCGGGTTCTGAACGTTGTAGTAGCTGAAGTTCGGCAGGATGGTGTTCACCGCGTTGGCGGTGGCCTTGGCGAACGTCGGCGTGCTGGGGTTCTCAGACAGCGTCTTGAAGAACGGAGCGAACAGCGACCCCACCAGGTACAGACCACCCGAGAGGAAGAAGTTCACCAGCGGCGAAACGAACGTCGAGAAGCAGATCGCGACGGCGGCCAGCAACGACATCTGCACAAAGAACAGGCCGGGCGCCTTCACGACCGCCGCGATCGCGGGGACGTTGACGTTGCCTTTCTGCACGCAGAAGACGAAGACCATGACGATGGCCATCAGCACCATCATCAGACCGAGGGCCATGACGGCGCCCAGGTACTTGCCGATCAAGAACTGCCAGCGCTGAACGGGCTTGCAGAGGATCGTATAGATCGTGCGGCGCTCGATCTCGTTGGGCAGCATGTAGACCGTAAGAACGATCGCGATGACCGCGCTCGTAAGCTGGATGATGCCAAGCATCATGCCCTTGAGAACGGTGTCTTCCGAACGGGCCGACAGGACTCCCAAACCGGGCGCGATGGCCAGGAAGAGAACGCCGACGAGAAGGATGACGAGGAGTACGCGTCGGCGTACCGCCTCGCCTACCGTGGTGGTTGCGATTGAGAAGATCTGCTTCACTTAGAAACTCCCGAGGCAACCTCGCCCTTTCGAGAAGCGCCGACCGCTTCGCGGAAGAGGTCTTCCAGCAAAATCTCGCGCTCGGCCAGGTAGGTCACGGTTCCGCCCGCGGATCGGATGGCGTCCAGAACGGCATTGCTGTCGTCCGTGTCCGGCATCTCCATGCGGAGGTCGCTGCCAACCAGGCTCATCTCGACGCCCTTGCCCACGAACTTATCGGCAAGCTCACGAGAAACGCCAGAGGCTCGAAGTTCGATGACGCCGCCACGCAGGAGGTCGCGGACGCGGCCTTCCTTGACGATTTTTCCACGGTGGATGATCGCGACTCGGTCGCAAAGGCGCTGGGCCTCGCTGAGCTCGTGGGTGGAGATGAAGACCGTGCGGCCTTCTTCCTTACAACTCTCGATGATGCCGCGAACCTGGATTCGCGCATTGGGGTCGAGACCGGAAGTCGGCTCGTCCATGAACATCACCTTGGGATCGTTCAGAAGCGATTGGGCGAGGCCCACGCGCTGCTGCATACCCTTGGAGTACTGCGAGATCGTTTTGGAGGCGTCGGTGGACAGGCCCACACGCTCAAGGAGTCGCTGGCACTTGGCGGGATCGTTGCTGCCAAAGAGCGAATCGTAGAACTTCAACAGCTCCATGCCCGTCATATGCTCGTAGTAATACGGGCGTTCAGGGAGGTAGCTGATGACGCGGTGGACATCGATGTCTCCGATTTCCTTGCCGAGAACGTAGCCCTCTCCGGTGGTGGGGTAGATGATGCCGAGAAGCATCTTGATCGTTGTGGTTTTTCCGGCACCGTTAGGTCCCAGAAATCCAAAGATCTCCCCTTCCTCTACCGTGAGGTTTAGGTTATCGACGACGTTGACGAGGCCAAGTTGACGGGATTTGTAGCTCTTGGTTAAGGCTTTGGTTTCAATGGCGGCGGCCAATGGTCGCACACCTCCGGTATGTGGGATAAAAGCTTGCCGAGTATACCAACCGGACCGCGCTCAGCTAAGTTCCCGCGCGGTCCGGTCCAATACGCTTCGTCGATTACCGGCGCAACACCGCCGTTTCAAAGCGGGCCAGGTTGGCCGTTCCTTCAACAGGCGCAGGTCCGACCAAGCTCGACCAGCCTTCTCCGACCGCTACGGCTTGGCTTTCGCCGCTGAAGTTGATGAGGAACAGGAACTCCCCTTCCGACCCGGACCGCTTGGACGCGAGGACCCCGAGGGGCGGAGCCTCGGGAAGCGTTCCTGCAATGCCAAGCTCCGCAACGAGCGCCGCATAGAAGCTCCGGTAGGCATCGACCTCGACATGGGCCGCCCAGTAGAAGGCGTTTCCTGAGCCGAAGCGATGGCGAGTGGCGACCGGGTGTCCCGCGTAGAACGACTCTCCATAGGTTCCCAGCGCCTCGGCCCCCTCGAGGTGCACGATTCCGCAGTGGTGACGGGCGGAAAAAGCCGAAGGCAACATGGCTCCCTCGGACAAGCACTGCTTGGTTTGGCCCTTGTGGAGGCCATCAAACTCTTCCAGCCAGACGCCGAATACGCCACGGAGGCCGTCGCCCGGCCACCCGCCGAGGAAGCAGCGGTTGGTCGAGTCCACGATCCCGCTGAAGAGATCGAACACCACGGTGCCGCCGTCCGCCACGTAGGCGCGGACCCGCTCCGCGAAGCCGGGATGCATCATGAACAGCCGAGGCGCCACCACGACCCGGTACTTCTCGAACGCATCTTCGGGCCGAAGGACGTCCACCGGAACTCCTAGCTCCCAGAAGGCCTGGTAGTGGTCGATAACTCCTTCCTCGTAGTTGACGCCGGAACCCCAGCCCACGATATCGGGGCCGTTTGTCGAGCCGAGGGCCCATCGAGATTCCCAGTCGAAGAGGAAAGCGACTTCCGCCTGGACGGTGCTTCCGAGGGCGGGCTCGATCGTCTTGAGGGCGGCGCCGACCTCGGCGACGCCTTGGAAGGCACGAGTGTTCTCATGCTGGACATGGTCGACCACCGCGCCGTGCAGCTTCTCCATTCCACCACGGCCCTTGCGCCACTGGAAGTAACAAGTGCCTTCCGCGCCATGCGCAACCGCCTGGATCATCTCGGCCAAGTGGAGCCCAGGCTGCTTGATGCGCATGGGATGCCTCCACTGCGGGCTTTCGGGGCAGCTTTCCATCAGCATCCACGGCTTGCCCGGGAGGATGTTCCGGTACAGGTCGTCTTTGAAGCTGATGCCTACCGCGTCCCGGACGAGGTTCGGCGAGTCGCCGTCGTACGCCGGGTACTGGTCGTCGGCGATGAGATCGATGTGCTTCCCGATCTCCGAGTACCAGTTCTCATAGTGGAGCCCCATGAAGTTGGTGGTGCAGGGGACGTCGGGGGTGATGGCGCGCAGGGGGACCATCTCCGCCTTCATGAAGTCGATCAGCTGCCAGTTGTGGAAGCGGAGCCAGTCGACGAGAAGGCCATCGACGGCATCGTCCCGCGGGTTGATCTGGCTGAAGTCGGTGTAGGTGTGGCTCCAGAAGCCGGTCCACCAGGCATCGTTTAGGGCGTCCAGGGTTTTGTAGCGGTCCTCGAGCCAAGCGTGAAAGCTCGCGAGGCACAGATCGCAGTAGCAGGTGCCGCCGTACTCGTTGGAGAGGTGCCACATGCCAAGCGCGGGATGCCCTTTGTAGCGGGTTGCCAGCTGTTCGTTGATCGAGTGGACCTTCTCGCGGTAGACCGGGGACGTCCAGCAGTGGTTGTGGCGATCCGAGTAGGGCTCGCGAAGGCCCTGGCGATTGACGCGCCGGATCTCTGGGTACTTCTGGGACAGCCAGGCCGGCTTGGCGCCGCTGGGGGTGGCGAGCACCACCCGATTGCCCGCGGCCGCCATGCGATCCATGATCGAATCCAGCCAATCGAAGCGGTACTTGCCCTCGCTGGGCTCGTAGGTTGTCCATGCAAAGATGCCGACCGAGAACATGTTGCACCCGGCCAGAGGCATGAGCCGGAAATCCTCGTCGATGACTTCGGGGCTCTTAAGCCACTGATCGGGGTTGTAGTCGCCCCCGTGGAGGAAGTGCGGATAGCCGGGGATCAGGTTGGGGCGCGCTATGTTCACGATCCCATCATGTCTGAAAGCCTTAGCTGATTCAAAGGCTGGCGGGTGTAATCGTTCGCAATGTCAGGGGTTCTTCTGACAGGTTACTGCCGACGCCCATTCTCCACCAATCGGTCGGACAATGTAGGCGTGGCACCTAAACACACGATGGTGGTCATCGACGGTAACGAAGCCGCCGCCCGAATCGCTTATCCCTTGAGCGAAGTGGTCGCGATATATCCGATTACCCCCTCTTCTCCAATGGCGGAGCAGGCAGAAATGTGGGCGAATGCCCGGGTGCCAAACCTCTGGGGCTCCGTGCCGGTGGTGCAGCAGATGCAGAGCGAAGGCGGAGCGGCCGGCGTTTTGCACGGAGCGCTGCAGGCGGGAGCCCTTTGCACGACGTTCACCGCGAGCCAGGGCCTGCTCCTGATGATCCCCAACATGTACAAGATCGCGGGCGAGCTTACGCCCACCGTCTTCCACATCGCGGCGCGGTCCATCGCCACGTCTTCCCTCTCTATTTTTGGCGACCACAGCGACGTGATGGCGGCGAGGGCCACCGGCTGGGGCATGCTGTTCTCGAACTCCGTTCAGGAAGCCCACGACCTGGCCCTAATCGCCCACTCGGCGACGCTGGCCTCACGCGTACCGTTCCTCCACATCTTTGATGGCTTCCGCACGTCTCACGAAGTCGCGAAGATTTCGTTGGTACCAGAGGCGGTCATTCGTGAGCTGGTGGACCAGACGGCAGTCTCCAGCTTCCGCGGCCGGGCGCTCAACCCCGATCATCCGGTGATTCGCGGAACCGCGCAGAACCCGGACGTCCACTTCCAGGCCCGCGAGGCGGTCAACCCGTACTACCAGGTCGTTCCGAGTTTGGTGGAAGAGGCGATGAACCGCTTTGGCGAGTTGACGGGTCGTGAGTACGGTCTCTTCGACTACGTTGGCCACCCCGAGGCCGAGCGCGTGATCGTGCTCATGGGATCGGGAGCGGAGACCGCCGAGGAAACGGTGAACCTCTTGGTGTCCCGCGGAGAGAAGGTTGGACTGCTGAAGGTTCGCTTGTTCCGGCCGTTCTCGGCCCACCACTTTGCATCGGCGCTACCTCCCAGTACCCGAGCGATCGCGGTCCTCGACCGCTGCAAGGAGCCTGGCTCCGCGGGCGAGCCGCTCTATCAGGACGTGGTCACCGCGCTCTCGGAGCAACTGACCGACCACACGGCACCTTTCGAGAACATGCCACGCGTGATCGGCGGGCGATTTGGGTTGTCCTCTAAGGAGTTCACCCCGGGCATGGTCTGGGCGATCTACACCGAGCTGGGCTGCCACAAGCCGAAGAACCACTTCACGGTGGGGATCGAGGACGACGTGACGTTCTCCAGCCTTCCGGTCGACCCCGGGTTCGCAATCGAGCAGCCCGAGGTGCGCCAGGCCATGATGTACGGCCTTGGCTCGGACGGAACGGTCAGCGCCAACAAGAACACGATCAAGATCATCGGCGAAAACACCTCGATGTACGCCCAGGGATACTTCGAGTACGACTCCAAGAAGTCCGGGTCCACCACGATCTCGCACCTTCGTTTTGGGCCCCATCCAATTCAGAGCGCCTACCTGGTTCGTGATGCGGACTTCGTGGGCGTCCACTGGTTCCCGCTGGTTGCCCGAGTCAACGTGCTGGAGCACGCCAAGAAAGGGGCCACGCTGTTGGTGAACAGCCCGTATACGGCGGCCGAGCTTTGGCGACATTTCCCACGACCCACGCAGAAGGCGATCTTGGAGAAGGAGATCAAGGTCTATGCAATCGACGCGGAGAAGATCTCCCGCGATGCCGGGCTGAAAGGTCGAATCAATACGGTGATGCAGGTTGCGTTCTTCTCCCTATCGGGCGTGTTGCCGGAGGAGGAGGCCCTGCCGCTGATTAAGAAGGCGATCCGCAAGACTTACGGCAAGGCGGGCGCCAACGTGGTGCAGGCCAACGAGCGAGCCGTCGACATCACCCTCGAGTACCTCTCCCAAGTCACGATCCCGAAGTCGGCGACCAGCCATCAGGAGTATCGTCTGGCCGTTCCCGCCGACGCTCCAGAGTTTGTTCGCGACGTCACGCGCACGATCATCCAAGGCGAGGGCGACAGCTTGCCCGTGAGCATGATCCCCGCGGACGGCACTTACCCGTCGGGAACCTCGCAGTACGAGAAGAGAGGCATCGCTACCGAGGTTCCACTCTGGGACCCGGAGCTTTGCATCCAGTGCGGCAAGTGCGTCCTGGTCTGCCCCCACGCGGTGATCCGGGCCAAGTTGGCCCATCCCGAGGAGATCGAGGTTGGGCCTGAATCGATTCTGTCCGCGCCCGGAAAGTGGCGAGGGGCCGAAAGCCTTCGGTACCTGATCCAGGTTTCTTACGAGGACTGCACGGGCTGCACCCTGTGTCGAGACGTGTGCCCGGCAATCGACAAAGAGAAGCCGAGCCATCGTGCCCTTGACATGCGCCCGGTCACGGAAGTTTCGGAGACCGAACGCCAGGAGTGGCCGTTCTTCCTTACCCTGCCCGACCGGCCCGATCTCCCGACCCCGCTTAAGTACAACAGCGTCAAGAACATCCAGTTGCTCCGACCGCTGTTCGAGTTCTCGGGAGCCTGCGCCGGCTGCGGCGAGACCCCCTACCTGAAGCTGATCAGCCAGCTGTTTGGCGACCACACCCTGGTTGCGAACGCTACGGGATGCTCGTCGATTTTCGGCGGGAACCTTCCGACCACGCCCTGGGCGAAAAACGCCCAAGGACGCGGACCGGCTTGGTCCAACTCGCTCTTTGAGGACAACGCGGAGTTTGGGCTTGGGATGCGACTTGCGGTGAACGCCCAGCGAGAGCGGGCAGGACGCCTGCTGAAGGACATGGCCCTGAAACTGGACCGCGAGACGGTCGATGCGTTTCTCGGCGACAACCCAGCTAAAGACGTTGAAGCCCAGCGCGGGATCGTGGAGGAGTTGAAGCGAAAGCTGGCGGACTCCAATGATCCGCAGGCGCGGGCTCTGCTCGAGGTCGCGGACTCGCTCGTGGATCGCAGCGTTTGGATCGTGGGCGGAGACGGTTGGGCCTACGACATCGGGTTCGGCGGGTTGGACCACGTCCTCCATAGCGGCGAAAACGTGAACGTCCTTGTGCTCGATACGGAAGTGTATAGCAACACCGGCGGACAGGCGTCCAAGTCGACCGCGCGGGGCGCGATCGCCACCTTTGCGACCGGCGGCAAATCTCGACCCAAGAAGGTTCTTGGCCGAATTGCGATGGGCTATGGCAACGTCTATGTGGCCCAAGTGGCCATGGGGGCAAGCGATGCCCAGACGGTGAAGGCTTTCCTAGAAGCCGAGGCCTACCCTGGACCGTCCTTGATCATCGCCTACAGCCAGTGCATCGCACACGGTATCGATATGGCGAAGGGATTGCAGCAACAATCCTTGGCTGTGGAAACCGGCTACTGGCCGATTTACCGCTTTGATCCTCGGCTACCGCTCGAGGGCAAGAGCCCGCTCACCCTTGACTGCAAGCCACCGACTCGGCCCATCGAGGACTACTTGTATAAAGAGGACCGCTACGAGCGGCTACTCCGCCAATCGCCAGAACATGCGCACGCCATGCTGGAACTCATTCGGGCAGACGTCAAGGAGCGCTGGCAGATTCTGGAGGACGCAGCGAAGACGGTCCATCCCACGAATCCGGCACAGTAGCGGGGGAGTTCGAACCTGAATCCCAGTACAATTGCGTAAGTCCGCGCAAGAAACGTCCAAGGGGTTGCGGAAGGTCCACTGGTAAGTAAAAATACGAGTGTCTTACGATTTCCGAGCGACTAGCCCGGAATTAGTTAGAGGAGGACCATTGGAAATGTCTATTCGCAACTCCCGCAAGGGCTTCACGCTCATCGAGCTACTCGTCGTCGTTCTGATCCTTGGTATCTTGGTCGCGGTCGCGCTTCCTTCCTACCTTTCTTCGGTTAAGGACTCCCGCCAGAAGACTGCCAACGCCAACGCGAAAGCAATCGCCACGTCGGTTCAGTCCCTCTACGTGAAGGCCAACGGTAAGGCGTACAACGATGCGTCCATCACCACGGCTGCCATCACCGCGGAGCTTGGCGGAACGATCCCGACCAACCCCTGCACCGGCGGCGCCGCTCTGGTCGCCGACTACAACTTCGCCGTCACCGCCACCACCGCCACGGTGGAAGCGGAAGAGGGCACCAACTGCACCGACAGCGCGCTGCCGGCGATCACCCTGACGGGCGCCTAGTCGCTCAACTGGCCAGCCTGGTTGGATGGCTGGCCAACCAAAAGCCCCCTCTCCGTAACCGGACGAGGGGGCTTTCTGGTGTTTGGACGGGGCTAGTGGGTGACGACCTTGGGGAGGGCCTTGGCCTGATCGACCCAGTCGGAGACTTCTGCTTCCGTCGGAACTCGGCGGGTCAGGGACTTGGCCTCGTTGACCTCGGCGAGCTTGGCGGCCAGGTTGGCGGGCACACGCTGGGCAAGCTCCGGAACGCTGTCCACTCCGGCCGCTTCCAGCAGGTCCGAGAACTCGCTGCCGATGCCTTTGATACGCATCAGGTCGGCGCGGTTCACCCACTCTAGGAGCTGCTTCTCGGTCAGGCCGCTCTGGGCAGCAAGGCTCTCGCGCCCACTCTTCGATGCGCCCGCCTCGAGGAGCTTCTCCACGGTGCTGATGCCGTGCTCTACCAACTTGGCGGCGTAGGTCTCGCCGATTCCTTCGATCTCGCTAATGTTTGCCATGGCTTTTCCTTGGGAAGCGGATGCTTCCTCTCACTCCTGTTTTGACACACGGAGGTGCGACTTGCTCTACGAGTCCTCGAATCTGCCCTTCGGCGTCATGAAGATCGGTTGTAAGCCTAATCGAGCCTTTGGCTGGCAATCGAGAGGGTAGGGGCAATTTTTCTAGGAACGCGCCTCCAGTTCCTTGCCGTACAATGCGGTACTCATTTCCCGAGAACACGCTTATGAAGAAGACCGTTTTGTCTGCCGCAGTGGCCCTCCTCGCTTCCCTTTCGATGGCGGGTCCCCTCAACGTTGGCGATTTCGCCCCGGGTCTGAAGCCCGCCAAGTGGGTGAAGGGCGACAAGGCTGAGAACCTCAAGGACGGCAAAGTGCGCGTCGTCGAGTTCTGGGCCACTTGGTGCGGACCGTGCAAGGTCAGCATCCCCCACCTCACCGAGCTGGCCAAGAAGTACGACGGCAAGATCCAGTTCGTGGGAGTCAGCGTCTGGGAAAGCAAGAAGGACGCCAGCGACACCTCGTACTACCCGGTGGTCGACGAGTTCGTGAAGACGATGGGCGACAAGATGGGCTACACCGTGGCGGTGGACGGTCCTGACGACAAGATCTCGAACGAGTGGATGCGCGCCGCCGGCGAACGCGGAATCCCCGCCGCGTTCGTGATCGATGGCGAGGGCCGCATCATGTGGATCGGCCACCCAATGGACGAGGAATTGCCGAAGGCGCTGGACGGCGTCCTCGCCAAGACCTGGGACTACAAGCCGATCGCCGAGAAGCGGGGCAAGGAGAAGGCAGAGGAGATCCGCATTCAGGACCTGCAGAAGCCGATCACGGAAGCCTACCGAGCCAAGAAGTATGCGGAGGCTAACGATGCCTTGCTCAAGGTGCTCAAGACCGAACCGCAGCTGGCCCCCCAGCTTGAGAGCCTTCGCTACCAGATCCTTCTGAACCTCGACGAAGCCGCCTTGGATGCCTGGCTGAAGGACGACAGCGCCAAGGGCCCGAACGCTTACTACTCGGGCGCGCGGGACATTCTGAACGACAAGTCGCCCCGCAAGGTCCGCGACTACGATCTCGCGCTGTCCCTGGCAGAGAAGCTCGACGGCTTGATCAAGAACAACGCCGCCGTGGTCAACGTTCTAGCGGACGCCTACGCGAAGAAGCTTCGCTGGGACGACGCCATTGCCGCGCAGACCCGCGCGGTCGAACTCACCGAGAAGGGCGGCAACGCCGCCGCTACGGACGTCGCGAAGAAGAAGCTTGAAGAGTTCAAGCAGAAGAAGGCCGGCAGCGGACTCTAGATCCGCCTCGAATGCCCCTCTCGACCTTTGGGTTGGTAGGGGCTTTTTGTTGCCCTACACCAGTTCGATCAGTTCTCGGACCAGGCCGCCGAGGTCGGAATTGACCAGCCGGTGGCGGTAGCCGGCCGAGGCCTCGATCTCGCGTTGCGCGTTCTCCAGGCGAAGCGCGACCTTCTCTTCGGACTCGGTGCCCCGGCCACGGATTCGGCGCTCCAGTTCTTCGATGCTCGGCGGGAGGAGGAAGATCGAGACGGCGTCCGGACGAAGGCCAAACACTTCCTCAGCCCCCTGGACATCGATCTTGAGGATCGCGATCTTGCCCTCCGCCAGCATTCGATCAAGGTCCTTCAACGGAGTGGCATACCAGTTCCCGTGGACTTCCTTGTACTCCAAGAAGTCGCCCGCGGCCGCCATCTCCAGGAACTGTTCGACCGTGCGAAAGTGGTAGTCGAGGCCGTCTACTTCGCCGGGCCTCGGTGCTCGAGTGGTGTAGGCGACCACGCGCTCCACGCGCGGATCGGCGCGTTGCCAGGCGTCGATGACAGTGTCCTTTCCTACCCCGCTGGGACCGCTGAGAATCACGAGCTTGCCGTTCACGAAGGGATCACGCTACCTTGTCGAGCAGACCCATCACCCGTTGGGCCACCCGCATGGGGTCGTGGCGGACAAAGTCCGTGTCGTTCATCAAGTTGTCTGAAACGGGCTGGAAGCCCATCGCGCGAACGCGGTCCGCGTCTGGATCCACCAGGTTCTGGCCGACTTCGCGGTACTTGCCGAGAAGCGACTCCTGGGGGACGCCGGTGTTGAGGAGCACATAGTCGAAGATGCGGGTTTGCGCGTTCGCCATGATTGCGGCGACGTGCTCAGAAGCGCTCATGGCGTCGCTCTCGCCCGGCTGGGTCATCACGTTGCAGATGTAAACCTTGACCGCGCTGCTGTCCTTGATCGCCTGCGCGATTCCGGGAACCAGTAGATTAGGGATCACGCTCGTGTAGATGCTGCCAGGCCCGATGCAGATGAGGTCGGCGGTTCGGATCGCTTCCAGCGCGTCGCGATGGGGGGTTACGTTTGCCGGATCCAGGAACACCCGTTGGATGGTGCGGCCACACTTGGCGATCTCGACCTCGCCGGAGATCTCGTCTCCACCCTCGACCACCGCCTTGAGCTGAACGGTCTGGAGAGTGGCGGGGACCACCCGACCTCGGATCGCCAAGACCTCGCTTGCGCGGCGGACCGCCCGTTCGAAGTCGCCGTCGCTTTGGTCTGCCAAGGCAGCGATCAGGAGGTTCCCCATGGAGTGCCCGCTCAGGGTCCCACTATCGCGGTCGAAGCGGTGCTGGAAGAGATCGGTCATTGCCTTCTCAGCGTCGGCAAGGGCCACCAGACAGTTGCGAATATCGCCGGGAGGGATCATCCCCTTCTCCTTGCGGAGGATTCCCGACGAGCCGCCGTCGTCCGTGACGGTTACGATCGCGGTGATGTTGGAGCTGTGCTGCTTAAGCCCTCGCAGGAGGGTGCTGAGACCGGTGCCCCCGCCGAGAGCCACGATCCGCGGGCCCTGGGCCAGTTGGAGACGGCGAACGTAGACGTCCGCCACTCCGCCAGATTTCAGTTGCGGGTTGAGCACCTCAAGGAGGTGCCGGAGCGCGCTCCGCGTACCCATGAAGAGTCCGTAGAAGCCAAGGACCAGGAGCGCCAAGGCCAGAAAGTGGATGGCGACGTCCCGACTGTCTTCGCGGATGAAGCCGCCGATGGCCCGCTCGCTGGCTTCCGAAAGGGAGCGCACAGCCGGGAGGAGCAGGCTTCGAAAGCTGAGCGTAAGTCCGGCGACGAACGCCACGAGACCGAGAAGGCTGATCGCAACCGACTTTCGTAGGCCGGCGGTCGGCGCGAGCATCCGCCGCAGGCGGTGGCCCTTAATCATCCTTCTCGTCCGGCAGGAAGACGCCCAGGACGCCGTTGATGAAGGCGATTAACGTGCTGCCCACGAGAGCGGCAAGGAAGGCTCGGAAGCCGTCGCCCTCGATCCGGAAGCCGAGGTTGAAGGAGGCGGCCACCATCAGAACCACTGCGTTGACGACCAACGAGAACAGGCCCAAGGTAAGGCAGCTCAGCGGGAGGGTCATCAGCTTGAGAAGAGAGCCCAGGGTGGCGTTCAGGAAGCTAAGGAGCACGACCCCAATGAGGAAGACCAGCAGACTTCCCAGATTGTTGGCTTGCAGGTTTGCCTGGAATCCCAGGCCGAGGGCCGAGGTGACCGCAGACGCCGCGAAAACCGAGATCGCAAGGAGAATCCAGCGAAGGACGACTTTCTTCATAGGCCGCAACGACGCATACACAAAGCCATACGCCACTTAGGTTGTACCCGCCAGGCTCAAATTATCCGGAAGCTGCAACCCGATCCAGGAGGATCGGTATATTTAGATGATTGGCTAAATATCTCAACGAAGGGGTGTTTCCTGCCCTTGCCGACCCTACGAGGCGCAAGATCCTGAGGCTGCTGTCCAGGGGAGAGCTGCCGGCAGGCGCGATCGGGGATCAGTTCCCGATCGCGGGGTCCTCGATGTCCCACCACCTGTCCATCCTCAAGCGGGCCGGACTGGTGGTGGCAAGGCGCGAGGGCCAGCAGATCGTCTACACCCTGAACACCACCGTGGTCCAGGGCATTCTGGGCATGGTGCTTGAGGTCTTCGAGCCAAGCGAGGAATCGAGATGACCCGGCGACAAGCGTACTTCTGGCAGTTCCTCCTCTACGGAGGCGTGATCTTCTACACCCTGTTCATGATCCAGCAAATGCCCGACCGGGTTCCGGTCCACTGGGGCATCAGTGGCAAGCCAGACCGTTGGGGAAGCAAGTGGGAGCAGGCGATCATCACTCCGATCGTGGCGTGTCTGATGCTTGGCCTTACGGCGATGGTCCCCCGGATCCTGAAGCCCGAGCAGCGGAACGACGTGAACGAGGGCTCGCTCTACTTGGTCCTGGTGATGGTTGCGGGCCTGATGAGTACGATCCAGGTGGCGATCATCCAGGCCGCCATGGGCCAGGCGTTCGACATCTCGAGGGCGATGATGTGCATCATGTTCCTCTTCTTCGCCGGCTTCGGCAACGTGATGGGTCGAGTGCGGCAGAACCCGTACATCGGAATTCGCACGACTTGGACGCTGAAGGACGAGCGGGTCTGGGAGGAGACGCACCGGCGCGCCGCCTACGTGTGGTTCGTTGGCGGCATCATCGGTTGCGCGGGAAGCGCCCTCGGCGTCCCGTTCGTGATCTCATTCCTGTTCATGATGGCGTTCACCCTGCATGGCCTCTTGGATTCCTATCTCATCTGGAAGCGGCTGCACCCGAACGGCTAGCCCGTGCTTTGCATCGCGGCAGCAAGTCCGGCGATGGTCTGGAGGGCAGCTTCCCGCCAGGGGCCAGCCTGCTCTTCAGCGGTGAGAGAATCCCAACGGTCCATGATCTGGAGTTGCATGGCGTTTAGGGGCTCCACTGCCGGGTTTCGGAAGGCGATGGTTCGGCGGACGACCGGTGCGCGCTCAAGAAGCGGGCGCTCCGTGATCGCCTCCACCGTCCTCACCGAACGAGAATGCTCGTCGAGGAGGAGTTGGTGGAACCGATCGCCCATCTCGGCGGGCTTCACGCGGTCGGCGTAGCGGCGCGCGGTCGAGAGTTGGGCGCGGCAGAGCTCGAGTTGGGCGTTGTCCAGCACCGTGCGGAAAAAGGGCCAATCGCGGTACATCCAGCGGAGCAGGGCGAGCTTCTCGGGATCGTCCAGCCAAGACTCCATGGCGGAGCCTAGCCCGTACCAACCGACCATCACGTACCGGCTCTGGACCCATGCGAAGTTCCACGGGATAGCGCGCAGCTGGTCGATTCCTTGAAGGGCCTTGCCCGGACGGAAGACCGGACGGCTGGCGATGGGCAGCAGGCTGATGAAGTCGATCGGGGTGGCCTGGTTGTAGAAGCCCCAGAACTCGGGATCGTCGTAGACCAGCGCGCGATAAGCTTCGCGAGACCGTTCCGAGAGCTCCGCCATCGCGGCCAGGAATTCGGGCGGCTCGGGCTCGGCGTTCGCGTCCACCGCCATCAGGGCCGCGCCGACGATCTGCTCGAGGTGCCGATGCGCGATCGCGGGCATCGAGTACCGGAAGGAGATGACCTCGCCTTGCTCGGTGAAGCGAATCTGTCCATCGAACGAGCCGGGAGGCTGGCTGAGGATGGCGCGGTTCGCCCGTCCGCCTCCGCGGCCCACCGTGCCGCCTCGTCCGTGGAAGAAGCGCACCGCGACCCCGTTCCTTTGGGCCACCTCGGCGAGGCACGCTTGGGTGCTGTGGAGGGACCAGTTGGCGGCCAGGAAGCCGCCATCCTTGCTGCTGTCCGAGTACCCAAGCATCACTTCTTGGCGAAGCCCCATCGCCTCAAGCGAGGGACGGAAGCTGGGTTCGGTGATCCACGCCTCGAGCAGTTCCCCGCTGCGGCGTAGGTCGTCGATGGTTTCAAAGAGGGGAACAACCTCGATCTCGCTGACCAACCCGTCTAGTCGCAAATGGGCGAGCCCGCACTCCTTAGCCAGGAGGAGGACTTCCAGGAGATCGCTGACGCCGTGCGTCATAGACACGATGTAGGCCTTGACCGACTCTGGGCCAAGCTCTCGGCGCGCTCTCTTGACGACCTGGAACACCTCCAAGGTCTGGCGTAAGTGGTCCGAAATCCCGGCGTCGGGGCCGAGCAGGGGACGGGGGCTGGCAAGTTCGCGGCGCAGGATCTCCAGCTTGAGGTCCTCGGATCGCGTCGCGTAGTCGTCGCAGACTCCGGCAACCCGGAACATCTCGGAAACCGCGGCCTCGTGCGCCTCGGAGTGCTGACGGATGTCGAGCGAAGCCATGTGGAACCCAAAGATTCGCGCCTGCATCAGAAGCCGCGTGAGGTTGGAGCGCTCGGTCTCCTGCGAGATTCCTAGCCGCTGGAGGCTGGTTCGGATTCCGGCCAGGTCACGGACCAGTTCGTCGGCGGATTCGTACGCCCTCCCCGGAATCCGGTCCAGGGTGGCTTGCAGGCGAGACTCAATTTGGAGCATTCGGAGCACGTAGGGCTCCTGGGCGTACCGGGAAATGCGATCGTCGGCGAGCGGCGCGCGGACCATCTCCGCCTCGACCAGGTGGGCGAATTCTACGTCCCTACCAACAAGCTTAGAGCTGATGGTGATCTCGCGGCGAAGGTCGGCCGCGCGCTGAAGATAGATCTCCAACACGGTTCGCCGATGCGCTTCGAGCGTGTCCGCCGTTACCTGCGGGGTGACAAGGGGGTTTCCGTCGCGGTCGCCGCCCACCCAAGACCGGAACCTTACGCAGACCGGAACCTCCTCGTGGACGCCCTGCGACACGAGGGCGTCTTGCAGGTCCTCGTGCAGCCAGGCGACCACGTCGAAGATGGTTCTCTCGAAGAAGTAGAGGGCGTTGCGAACTTCTTCTTCGACGGTGAGGGACACGGATCGCATTTCGTCCGTCTGCCAGAGCGTGGAAAGCTTCTGGCGGAGCCGTGCGTCCAGCTCCTGCGCCTCATCGAGCGAGGACTCTAGGCGAGGGGCGCCTGCAAGTTCGTCAGCGATGTTGAGGAGCTTGTCCAGGACGGCGCGCCGCTTGGCCTCGGTGGGGTGCGCGGTCAGGGTCGGGCAGACCTCGATCGAGTGCAAGTGGTCGCGTAGGGCGGAATGCACGTGGTTGGCGGCGTCGCGAATGGACTCTCTCCGTACGCCACCCACCCGGCGGCGGGGATCGCGGTTCACGCGCACGATCTCCTTTTGCTCGGCGGTGTTGACGAGCTGGAAGTAGAGGGTGAAGGCCCGCGCGATCTGGCGGATGGCGACCGGGTCTTGAGGCAGGTTCTGGGGGTCCCAGGGGTCTTTAAGGAGGGCTCTGGCTTGGGCAAAACGTTCCTCGCCGAGCTGCTCGCGAAGGATTTCCCCAAGGATGGAGTCGAGCAGCCAGACGTCGTAGCCCAGCGGAGCCGGCAACCCGTGGTCGGCCGCCGAAATGTCGACGAGCCCGGAGGGTCGCTCGGGCCGCGGTTCGCCGAGGGCGCCGTAGGCCTCCTCTTCTCGCTCGAGTCGGTAAGCCAGAGGATCTTCGGGGGTGGGTTCCGCCATGGTCGCCCATAGGATAGCGTCTGACTGGCGGCGAGGGGCGGGTTTGATGCCGTATCATCGCGGAAGTGGGCCTTTACGCATCCCTGATCCGCCCGATTCTTTTCCGGCTAGACCCTGAGAATGCCCACAACTTGGCGATGAGCCTGGTCGAGCGGGGGCTCGTGGCGGGTGCCCCCATCGCGACGCCAGCCCTGGCAACCGAGCGCTTTGGGGTTCGGTTTCCTAACCCGATCGGGCTGGCTGCTGGCCTCGACAAAAACGCGGTGGGGGTCGACCACTGGCACAAGTTCGGCTTTGGATTTGCCGAAGTGGGGACGATCACGTGGCATGCCCAGCCCGGCAACCCCCAGCCCAGGCTCTTCCGGTTGCCAGTCGACCGGGCCCTGATCAACCGCATGGGGTTCAACAACGAGGGCGCCGAGGCGGTGGCGCGCCGTCTGGATCGGTCCAGCCCCCAGATCCCGATTGGGATCAATCTAGGCAAGAGCAAAATCACGGAGTTGGATGCGGCGGCGGGCGACTACTTGGCGAGTTTCCGCCGCCTGCGCCCCTACGGCGCGTACTTTGTGGTGAACGTGTCCTCGCCCAACACGCCGGGACTGCGCACCTTGCAGGATCGGGAACCCCTGCTGCGCATCCTGGGAGGCTTACGGGAGGAGGACGCCGATGTTCCGCTCTTCGTGAAGATCTCCCCCGACCTTACGCAAGACGCTATTGAAGATGTCGTCCAAGTGGCCACCGAGTGTCGCTTGACCGGCATCATCGCAACCAATACGACACTATCGCGAGAGGGGCTCGCGACCAAGATCGACGAGGCAGGCGGCTTGTCTGGACGGCCCGTCGCTTCGCTTTCCGACCACGTCTTGTCTGAGGTGCGCCGCCTTGCTCCTGCGGAGATGACGCTGATCGGGGCGGGCGGAGTCTTCGAGGCGGTCGACGTCAAGCGCAAACAGGCGCTTGGGGCTCACCTGGTCCAGATTTACACCGGCTGGATCTACGGCGGTCCGGGCTTAGTGCCTCAAATCTTGCGGGATCTGGTCGGCTGACAGAAAAAAGTCCCCCGGCCCGGGGGGAGAATGGGCCGGAGGACATTGTCGGAGTTGGACGCTAGGCCTTCTTGCGAGCCTTGACGTCCTTCACGAGCTTCTCGCCTTTGTCTTTGCAGACCATCTTGTTAGCTCCGGGTGCTTTGCAGCATCCCATCGAGCCCTTCACGACCGGCTTGGTCGCAGTGGACTTGCAACACGGAGTCTTCCCTTCGGCTTTCATCACCATTAGGTGAGCCTCATGGAGGAACTTCTCATTGGCATTCGTGGGCTTGGTTCCACAGCACTGAGCCATGGAGATCGCGGTTGCGGCGATACCGGTGAAGATAAGGATTGTTCGCATTGCGCTTGCCATTGTGCCTCAAAGGAGTCCGATTTCATTGTCGCGCAGATAGACATCTTGTGTATGTCCTGATTCCTACTGACACACTTCGGCTGTCACCTGCAGGCTGGGCAGAATCAGCCCACGGGTACATTCCTACCGTCGATGGCTAAGGAACGGGTACGCGCGGCGGTAGTTGGGGCAACGGGTTACGGCGGGGCCGAAGTCGTTCGTTTGCTCCTGGGCCACCCAAACGTGGACGTGACCCTCGCCACCTCGGGCAGGCTTGCCGGCAAGCCGCTCGCCCAGGAATGCCCCTGGCTGGATACGGACTTGATCCTCCGGACCTTTAACGTCGAGGCGCTTGAGGCCGACGTGGTATTCCTGTGCCAAGAGGCGGGCTTCGCCATGCAGCACGCGGAGAAGATCCTGGCAAAGGCGAAGATCGTCGACCTGTCGGCAGACTTTCGCCTGGCCAGCGCCGAGACCTACGAGGCCTACTATGGGCACCCGCACACGGCTTCCGGCCTGCTGGAGAGCGCGGAGTACGGCCTACCGGAAGTCAATCGGGAAGGCATTCGGTCGGCGAGGCTCGTGGCGAATCCCGGCTGCTACCCCACGGCAAGCCTTTTGGCGCTGCTCCCAATCCTGCGCTCCGGGCTGGTGCCGGAGGGGTCGATCCCGGTGATCGATGCCAAGTCTGGCGTCTCCGGCGCAGGCCGCGCCAAGGCAGACACCTCCTACACGTTCTCCGAGCTAACCGGTGGTTTGAACGCCTACCTCCCTGCCCGACACCGTCATCGACCCGAGATCGAGCAGGCCGCCGGATGCAAAGTTCGGTTCACCCCCCACCTGATCCCGATCGCGAGGGGAATCGAGGCAACCGTGCACGTGCCGACCTCCGCTACGTCTGCCGAGCAGCTCCGCGAAATCTACCGGGCGGCCTATGCCGACGAGCCCTTCGTCCGTGTGGTGACCGTGCCGCCGAGTACCAAGCAAGTGCTCGGCAGCAACCGGTGCGACGTCTTCGTCGACCTCGACCCGCACACCGGGTTCGCGGTCGTTTGCAGCGCGATCGACAACTTGACCAAGGGCGCGGGGGGCCAAGCCGTGCAGAATATGAACCTCATGTTCGACCTCCCCGAAGTTGCCGGTCTTTCTACTTGCGGAGTTTGGCCTTGATCCCTAAGGGCTTCACCTTTGCCGGAGTCCGCTGCGGACTCAAGAACAAGCGCAACGACCTCGGGCTAGTCCTCAGCGAAGTGCCGGCGCGCGCGGCCGGCGTCTTCACGCAAAACGTGGTTCATGCGGCTTGCGTGGACCACAGCAGAAGCGTTCTGCAGAACGGAACGCTGCGGGGCTTGGTGGTCAACTCGGGGAACGCCAACTGCTGCACCGGCGCGCAGGGCGAGCGAGACACCCAGCGGATGGCCTCCCTTGCCGCCGACGCCCTCGGTGTAGCCGACTCCGACATCGCGGTGGCCTCGACCGGCGTCATCGGACAGATTCTGGACATGTACAAGGTCGAGAGAGGGATCTACGAGGCCTCGCAGGTTCTGAAGCCCGATCCCAAGCCGTTCATGGATGCGATCCTAACGACCGACTTGGTGGAAAAGTGGGCGCTGGTTCACGAGGGCACCCTGTTCAGCCCCTGGAAGCCACAGGTTCCAATCGGCGCCCAAGCCCATGTCTACGGCGTCGCGAAGGGGTCGGGAATGATCGCCCCCAATATGGCGACCATGCTGGCCTTCCTGGTAAGCGACTACGATGTTTCCGAGCTCGATCTCCCGTCCGCCCTCCGCTCCGCGGTTGACCAGAGCTTCAACTGCCTGACCGTGGACGGAGACACCTCGACCAACGACATGTGCGTCTTGATGGCCAACGGGATAAGCGGGATCAAACCCTCGGCGGAGGAGTTTCAGGCGGAGCTAGACGCCGTGCTGAGATCCTTGGCGATGCAGGTGGCCCGCGACGGCGAAGGCGCAACCAAGCTGGTGGAGGTTCGCGTTACCGGCTCGGATGATCCCAAGAAGATCGCCCGCACGATTGCCGAGTCGCCGCTTGTAAAAACCGCCATGTTCGGCTGCGACCCGAATTGGGGGAGGATCCTGGCTGCCGCGGGACGAGCCGGAGTACCCTTTGATCCCTCGTCTTCCAGGCTGACCCTTCAGATCGAGGGCGATGCCTACGTGCTTTATGAAGCGGGCGCCCCGGCGCCCTTCGACCCTAAGCGCGTGAGTACCGCTCTCAAGGCAAGCCATGTGGTTGTCGATCTAGACCTTGGCTCCGGCGTGGCCCAGGCAACCATCTACACCTGCGACTTCGGGTACGGCTACGTTCGAATTAACGCCGAGTACCACACCTAACGCCCAGTTAGCGGGGGTAGCCTCGGCCCTGATGATTGGCCTGATTGCGACGATGCTACTGGCTCCAGCCCAGGTTTGGTACGGCCCGGCCGAAGCGGTCTTCCGCGTGCAGTTCGGCGGAAATCCATACGATCCGGCGGTAAACGACGTCCGCGTGCGGTTCACCCCCGACAAAGGTCCGGCCCAGGAGCGCCTCGCCTACTTTGACGAGAAGGCCGGAGCGTGGAAGGCAATCCTGGTGACCAAGGAGCCCGGTCGCTACCTACCTGTGCTTTTGCGGAACGGCGTTGCCCAGCAGGTGGCATCCGAACCGATGCGCCTATCGGCCGACAAGAAACTTCCTCGCGGATTCCTCCGCACGTCGAAGGTGTGGACCAACCGCCTCCAGTGGGATGACGGGTCGTTCTACTACCCCTTTGGGATCAACGTTGCCTGGCAAGGCGGAGACGGGCCAACCGTACCGGAGCACATCAAGAAGATGGGCGAGGCCGGCCTGAACTGGGTGCGGGTTTGGGCCTGCCACTGGGACGGCAAGAACCCGTTCTGGTCCAACGACAAGGCGGTGAAACTCGCACCCGGCGAGCTATGGCCCGCCGCCCTGGAGAAGTGGGACGAGATTCTGAAGACTAGCGAAGCCAGCGGAGTAGGCCTGCAATGGACCCTCTTCCACCACGGTCCGTGGAGCACGAGAGTCAACTCCAACTGGGGAGAGAACCCGTGGAATGCCACCAACGGCGGATGGCTGAAGACCCCGAGCGAGTTCTTTACCGACCCCGAGGCAAAGCGACGGGTGCGCATCTACCTGCGGCATTTGGTTGCCCGGTATGCCCACTCGCCTGCCCTCATCTCTTGGGAACTGTTCAACGAGGTTGAGTGGGTGGACCCGCGCTACAGCGGGAATTGGGCCGATGTGCTGGCCTGGCATAAGGAGATGGCGGGCTACCTGCGCGAACTGGATCCTTACCAGCGGCTGGTCACCACAAGTTCCACCTACGAGGAGCCCGGGCTGTACGAGTTCATGGACTATGAACAGCCCCACAGCTATTCTTCTAACCCCTTCGCCCCGATGTCTCAACCTCTGAGGGCAACCAAGCCAGCCTTCTTTGGCGAGTTTGGGACCGAGCCGTACGTGGCGGCCAAGGAGCGGTTTGCGGTTCGGGACGGCGTTTTGGCAAGCGCCTTCGCCGGCCACTCCGGCCCTGCGGCCTATTGGTACTGGGACCGTGCGATCAATCCGGACTTCATGGCGGAATTCAAGCGGCTGAGCGAGGTTCTGGCCAAGGCGGATGTAGCCAACCACCCCGACGCACGGCCCCTTAGCGTACGCGCGGAGACCGCGATGGCGGGCAACCTCTCCATCAGCCCAACCATCGGCTGGGGCAAGTCGCTGAAGACCTCCTTTGTGATCCCCGACGACGCTTCGACCGGGTCTCTTCCCATCTCGGCATACCTGCAGAGCGTGGAGGGCGACCACAAGGACTTCAACCCGGAGGGTTTCCGGTTCCGCACCAATCTGAAAGAGGCGGGCCAGTTCCGCGTTCGGCTGGTTCAGGTCTCCCGCGGGGGCGGGACGTTGCGCCTGGCGTGCGGCAGCGAGAAGGTGGAGAAGGCCTTTGCCGGCGGCGCCGCGGAGCGGAACCAGACCGAATGGATTTCTATCCAGGTGCCTAAGGGACCGCAGGAAGTGCGCCTAACCATCCACGGCCCCGACTGGCTACGCATCGCCGAGATCGAAGTGCAAGGGGCCGGATCTCTAGCCCGAGCCCATGGCATCGGCCAGCGCGATTGGATGGCACTGCGGGTGACCTCGCTATCCGACTCGCTGGTCCCGGTTTCCTTAGGGTCGCTATCGTTGGGAGATGGGAAGTACGAGGTTGAGGAGTTCGACTTGGATACGGGCAAGGTGCGCACCACTCAGGCTTCGGTAAGCCAGAGCGGGCTGTCATGGACACCGCAGGCGAAAGATGTGGTGCTGATGTTCCGTCCGGCGCGGCCGTAGCCGCGCCGGGTTGCACCCGCGAGATTCCGGAGGTATTCTGTTGTTTCGAGTTGCCGCATAGCTCAGTTGGTAGAGCAGCTGACTGTTAATCAGCGGGTCTCAGGTTCGAGTCCTGATGCGGCAGCCACCTTTTAGGTTCAAATCCCCCGCCTCGCGCGGGGATTTGCTCTGTGCCGAACCGCCATGCTCAGATCAGCCCTCTCGCGTCGATCCGTCGTTCGGTCCTTGTACTTGCTGGCCCCGCATTCGCGGCGCCGCACCTCTGCGTAACCCAGCTAGATCTTGTAGCTCCAGCTGAGATACAGCCAGGGCTGTCCGGACTGTTTGCCTCCGACTTGTCTCACGAACCTCCCGGGAGCGAACCAGCCGAAGCCGGCAGCGAGGGTCTGCTGGGCATTGAGTGAGCGGCTGTAGTCTAGGTCGAGCTCCCATCCTAGGTCCCGGCCTGATTTCCCGGTCGGGTCGGTGAAGGCGCCACCGGCCCGACGGTTGGGCCTGCCGCCGGCCCCGTACCAGGCGTCCCGCTCGTCTCGCAGGGAGAATCCGTGCCAGGAGATTTTGATCTCGCTGGCCTTGTCTGGCCGGTGCGCCAGACCCAGGGCGAGCTCGTTCATGTTTCGCCAGCCTTGCATGTCCATCGAGCCGTAGAACTTGTGGTTCGTGGGCAGGAGGTTGTCGAAGGTTCGGGTCGTAGATTTGTCGCCTCCGCCGCTGGCGGCGTTGACTTCCACGAAGGCGCGCGTGGTGACAGATACGGGGAGAGCAGCGGCCACGTGGATGGCCCAGGCTTCGTTGTCCTTGCCGGCGGTCCTGCCCCACTGCACGGCGCCCTCTGCATCCACCTCCAAGCCTAGGGCACGGCCAGTCCAGTGGTGCGCCAAGGTGCTAACGTCTTGCCCCTTGCCGCCGACCTTGTTGAGCTTGTAGATGAACGAGGAGAATCCGCCAGCGGACTTGTACCCGGCCCCCATGATGCGCACATCGGATAGGTGGGGGAGGCTGAGACCAAGACGGAAGGCGAACAAGTCCATCGCTCCCAGCTGAGCTCGAAGACCATCGAAACTGCGAGCCACGAAGCTCCACTCGAGGGGGCCGATCAGTCGTTCCGAATCGAGGGCGATCTTCTGCCGTCCTGCGATGAAGCTGTTTCCCGCACGAGCGAACTTGACGTATCCGAGCGACAGGTTGGAGTTCTCGTCGGTCCATGTCCTGGCCTTCGTCGAGATCCAGTCATGGGCGTATTGGTACTGGATGGCCCCGGACCAGTCCTTCCCGTACTTGAGGGCTAGTCCTGGCCGCAGGCGGGCGAGCAGGTCGCCGCGGCGATCCTCGACCGAGTCGTTGAAGTCGCGTTCGTTGCGGGACTCGTAGCGCAGCCGCGCCTCGAAGGTCGGTTTGAGGTCGAGGACGGGCTTATCGGCAGGAAGGGGAACTGACCACATGGTGTGAGCATGTCGTCTGCACCAATCCAACGCATATGATCCACGTCATAGCGCCGTGTGATCAGCCATCGCATGATCCCCTTAGGAGACGAAAGTTTGATCAAGCGAATGCTCACGTTGGATGGCGTCCCCTCTAAGCTTCGGCTCGCCGCGTTTGGATCTGTGGGGGCTTTTCTTGGCATGGGGGTGTTCGTTGGGACGATCTCGAACGCGTCCAGCTATCTCTCCGACGATCCCAAGGCGTGCATCAACTGCCACGTGATGGCGCCGGAGTACGCGTCGTGGAAGCACAGCAGCCACGCAAACGTCGCGGTGTGCAACGACTGCCACGTCCCGCACGACAACGTCCTGCGCGAATACCTGTTCCACGCGAAAGACGGCTTACGGCACTCGACGCTCTTTACGCTACGAATGGAGCGCCAGGTGATTCAGGCGCTGCCTGAATCGCAGGAGGTGATCCAGGAGAACTGCGTCCGATGCCATGGCGATCTGCTCACCGGGGCAAAAGGCTCGGCCGGGCACTCTCTAGATCGGAACTGCATCGACTGCCACCGGGAGGTTCCTCATGGCCGGGTCCACAGTTTGACCGCGACGCCCAACGCGGCAGTCCCTCTCCCTTCGCCGGTGACCCCGGCCCCGTTCCGCACACGACAATCATCACCGGAGATCAAACCATGATGGACCACCCATCCCCCAAACCTCGTCCCTCGCTCGGCTGGCTTGTGCTGACTATCGGCTCCTTCGGCGTCTTTGGCTTAGGCATTCTTGCGAGCTCGATTATGGAGCGGCGCACCGAAGCCGTCCAGTCCCGGGTGCAGTTCATGCACGAGATCGGGCCGTTCGAGGCCGACAACGCCAAGTGGGGCGAGAGCTTCCCGCGGGAGTTCAACTCATGGGAGTCGACCAAGCGCATGGAGGAATCGACCAAGTACGGCGGGTCGAAGGCACGCGACTACATCCAGGAGCATCCCAACCTTCCCGTGATGTCGGCAGGATTCGCCTTCGCCAACCAATACAACGCGCCGCGCGGCCACTACTGGGCGATCGCCGACGTGACCGGCACGAAGCGAATCTCCGACAAGTCGCCCGCCACGTGCTGGACCTGCAAGAGCCCAGACGTCCCACGGCTCATGGCCAAAGACGGGGAGGCTGCGTTCTACGCCGGAAAGTTCATGGCGCTCAAGGGCGAGGTCAAGAACCCGATCGGCTGCGCCGACTGCCACAACAACAAAACGATGGCGCTCCAGATCAGCCGCCCGGCCCTCCGCGAGGCGTTCAAACGTCAGGGCAAAGACATCGACGCCGCGACGCACCAAGAGATGCGGAGCCTGGTATGCGCCCAGTGCCACGTGACCTACTACTTCAAAGACAAGAAGACCAACAAGCTGGTCTTTCCCTGGGACGAAGGCCTGGGCGCCGACGACATGGACAAGTACTACAAGAAGGTCGGGTTCAGCGATTTCACCAACGCGATCAGCGGCGCAAAGATGATCAAGGTCCGCCATCCGGACTACGAGCTCTACACCAAGGGAATCCACTCCTTCCGCAACGTGAGCTGCGCCGATTGCCACATGCCGTACAAGTCGGAGGGCGGAGTGAAGTTCACCGACCATCAGATCCGCAGCCCACTCCAGAACGTCGCGAATTCTTGCCAGGTCTGCCACCGTTGGAGCGAGAGCGAAGTCCGTAGCCGCGTCTATTCGATCCAGGACAAGAACCTGGAGATGCAGAACAACGCAGAGCGCTCGATTACGACGCTACACCTTGAGATTCGAGATGCGATGGATCGCGGGGCCACCGATGCCGAGCTCGCCCCGAGCCGCGACCTCGTGCGCCGCGCCCAGATGTATTGGGACTACGTCGCCGCGAACAACGGCATGGGCTTCCACGCTCCCCAGGAGTGCGCCCGAGTTCTTAACCGAGCGCTCGAGCTAGCCACCGAGGGCCGACTCGCAATCAACCGAGTGCGGGCCGCCAAGGGCGCCATCGAGCCGGTCGCCATGCCCGACATCTCAACGAAGGAGAAGGCCCAAGCCTTCATCAAGCCGTTCGTCGATGCCCAGAAAGCCGCCGAGCGCGCCAAGGAAGAGTCCGCGAAGAAACTCGCGGCCCGGTAAACCATGGCCAGCTCCGCGGTTCGCTCCGGGTTCTGGGACGGACCGTTGGGCTATGCCCAGGCCTGGGTGGTCGCATTTGCCTCCCTGGTGGTCGGGCTCGGATTTCACTTCGCAATCGGTTACGACTCGCCGGCCGGCATGGGCGCGGTGCTTTGGATGGCCTGGGCCCTGCTGGCATCGATGCTGGTGATCGGACGCGCCATGCGGACCTCCCAGGTCGTGCAATGGATCACTGGCATCCCGTTTGCGGTGGCATCCACTTCCTTGGTCGGGGCGATAGCCTTAGTGGGTGGGGTGGTTCCTCAGAGCGTCGTCCAGGGTTGGGGCGCGCCCAGCGTGTGGTCGGCCTGGCCGTTTCTGATGGCGCTCTTTCCGATGCTCGCCAACCTGCTCGGCTCGATCGGGAAGCGATCGTGGCCCCTGAACTACTCCAATGTCCTCTATATCCTTAGCCACGCCGGCCTCGCCGTAGCGATCGTGGGAGGTGCGGTTAGCGGAGCGACCCTTGAACGCAAGACGATGACCTTGTTCGAGGGCCAGCCAAGCCAACTGGCGGAAGATGCCCAGCACCGCCAGACGAAGATGCCTTTCACGCTGACTCTTCGCGAGTTCCGGATGGACACGTTTCCACCTACCCTGGCCATTGCGAGGCGCGACGCCTCCGCGCCGGACGGAGCGCACGTCGTGAACGGGTCGTCCTTCTTGAAGGCGGGGGCCCTCGAGCGGATCGACGGTTACAAAGTCGAGGTCCTTGAGTTTCTCCCGAAGGCGGCAAGCGTGGGAAGCCGTTGGATCTCGGTTCCGTGGAAGACTGCGTCCCCGGCCGCGCGCGTGCGGGCGACCGCCCCGGACGGAGAAAGGTTCGAGGGATGGGTGAGTTGCGGAGGGGTCGAGTCCTCGGGCGCCGCGCTCGAGCTTGGGCCGGATGTTGCCCTTGCCATGCCCCGCCCACGTCCACGGAAATTCCAGTCCAGCGTCGACGTCGACCATGGGGGGACTCGGAGGTCGGTCGTCGTGGAGGTCAACGGGAAGGCCACCGTTGGAGGCTACGACCTGTACCAACTGGACTACGACGTTGCCATGGGGGCCGCCTCTCCGTATAGCGTGATCGAGGTCGTTCGAGACCGTGGACTGCCGGTGGTCTACCTTGGGATGGCAATGATGCTGGCCGGTGCGACGCTGCACCTTTGGCACGGGATCGGGGGGCGCAAGTGAACGTTCTGGGCATGACCGCGGTTGCGCTCTGGCTTGGAGCGACGGCCGCCTACGGAGTCGACGCCCTTTCGTCTAGGAAGTCCCGCTGGGCTCTCGTGGCCGACCTGCTGATGGCTCTGGGTGCGGTGTGCGGGATTGCCCTGATCGCCGCCCTGTGGCACAACCTAGGCCGTCCGCCGCTGAGAACGCTTGGAGAGACCCGCTGGTGGTACGCGGTGGCGGTTCCAACCCTGGGGCTCCTGCTTGGTTGGCGGTTTCAAACTCGCGCCATGAACGCGCTTGCCTGCCTGATGGGGGCGATGTTCGCAACACTGAACCTCCAGCATCCGGAGGCAATGGACCGAACCCTGATGCCAGCCTTGCAGAGTCCGTGGTTCGTTCCCCATGTGGTGGTCTACATGGTGGCGTACTCGGCGCTTGGGCTCTCGAGCTTGATCGCGGGATGGACGCTGGTACGGTCGTTGTGGGCAAAGAAGGCCCTGTCTCCGAGCGACGTGGACCTCCCGCACCGGCTCGTAACCGTCGGTCTTCCCCTTCTGACCTGCGGACTGTTGTTCGGAGCTTTCTGGGCCAAGGAGGCGTGGGGCCACTACTGGACCTGGGACCCCAAGGAAACCTGGGCCTTTCTGACCTGGTTCGCGTACTTGACCTACCTGCACGTGCGTCTCCGCCACTCGGTCCGTCCCGCCTTGAACCTAGGGCTCCTCGTGGTGGGGTTTGCCACGCTCATGCTGTGCTGGTTTGGGGTCAATGCGATGCCCACCGCCCAGGAGAGCGTCCACACCTACACCCGCGACTAGCTCATCTGGAGGGCCAGGGCTTCTTCATTGGTGAGGGTGACCACTCGGTGGTCGGTGGCGATGATCCCCTGCTTTTGCCACTTGCTCATCACCCGGATGGTGGACTCGACGGTGGTTCCGGCGAGGTCGGCGATATCCTGGCGCGTCAGCGGGACCGAGATCACCAAGCCATTGGGACTGCTGCTCCCGTACGATTCCGCCAGGATGAAGAGGACGGCGGCGATCCGCTCCGAAACCTTGCCCGAAGACATGCGGGCCATCATCGAGTAGGCCTGCTGGAGGCGGTTCGTCGTCCGGCGCATCAGCGCGTCCTTGAGAACGTCGGCCTTCTGGTAGATCGGCAGAAACTCGCGCTTTGGCACCTTCAGGTACCAGACGTGGGTGACCGCGCGGGCGCTCAGGGGACAGCCCGTTCCCTGGACCGTTCCAAGGAGTCCAAAGACTTGGCCCGGCCCCATCAACTCGGCGGTCATCTCCTGCCCGGTCGCCGAGCTCATCACCATCTTGACGAAGCCGGTGCCGACAAGCCCGAAGAAGTCCGTCTCGGAACCCCGGATCCAGATCGTGTCGCCCCGCTCGGCAAAAGCAAGATGGCTTGTGCGGGCGAGATCGTCGAACTCGTCAGCGTGAAGGGAGTTCAGAAGGGTGCTAGAGCGCAGGACGTCAAGGATCGAAGGCCGCTCCGGGTAGGTGCTAAGGTCAGACAAGTTCACGGACGTTACCCCTTCTCAATCCGGTCCGCTCGGCGGCGTTCCACGAGCTCCCGGCCGCGTCCGGCGAGAGGCGAATCCCAGTGACGCTCTTCCATCGCGCCGGTTTGAACCTCTTGCCTTCGAAGGTCTTCTTCCGAGGCGGTGGCTGAAAACAGGCCTAAGCCTGGCTAGTTGGGGAAGGGCCTGGCCGCTCAACCCACAACCTCCGAAATGTTTGTATCAGATGGGAAGGCATGCGCACCTCTCCTGCAAGCCTCCACTGGGAGGCACCGGAAAGACCATGAAAGCTACTCGCACCATCGCCGTTCTTGCCCTCGCCGTCACCGCCCTCTGCTTTGCTGCCTCCCCCAAGCCGGCCAGCGTCAAGGGTCGAGGCATCATCACCGCCGACACGTTCAAGTCCACCCTCTACTCCGAGGTCAAGGGCCCCGAGAAGGGCAAACCGGCCCGAGGAGACTTTGAGATGCTGGCAACCGACGCCGACGGCAACCTGGCCGAATTCGAGCTCCGCAAGGTGACCTCGATCGCCATCTCCGGCAAGAGCGCCATCATTAAGGGCCTTGCCACCATGGAGGTTCAGGGCCAGTTCGAGGACGACAGCGACGATGACGACGACAACGGCGGGCTGGAAGACATGAAGCTTGTCGGCCCCGTGACCATCCTCGTTGCCGACCGTGGCAACGGCAAGGCCGGTTCCACGCCGGACCACGTCACCCTCAGCTTCGACGACCCCGACACCGACGGCATCGACTTCGCGTTCGATGAGAACCTGGCCGCCGGCAACCTCACGGTCAGCGCCGGAACTTCCACCAACAACGGCGGCAAGAAAAAGTAAGCCTGCCCGTTCCCTGCTCCTCCGCTTGCCTCTTCCGACTTCATCGGAAGGGGCGCCTTTTCTTCAGCGCCTCCGAACCCCCCAGATCTCTTCACGGTTCAGTTTCAAGACCATCCACAGAAGCTTCAATGTGCTTTCAGTCGGCCCCCACGCTGCCATCCTTGCCGGCAGCGTAGTCGATGGAGGATAGAGCGACCAGCACGTCCATGATGGCGTTCATGCGATTGTTGGCCGCCTGGGTGAGGGCCGCCTGAGCGGAGGAGAGTTCCAGTTGCGGCGAGACCACCGAGGCCTTGGACACTCCGACCCCGTAGCGCACCTGCGCCAAGCGATACGCCTCCCGAGCTTGAGCCAAGCCCGCATCCGCCACCTTTACCCGGGCCGTCGCCTGCCGGAGTTCATCGATCGCAGTCTGGATCTCAAACTTCGCCCGGTCTACCGCGGCTTGGTAGGCGGTCTCCGCAACCGCCTTCTCTGCCTCCGCCTGCGTTTGCCTCGCGCGAGCGAAGCCCCCGTCGAACAGAGGTATGTTCAGCCCCACCGAAGCCGAGCCCGATTGCTTCAGAGTGAACGCTCCATGGTTCGAAAGGTAGGTGTAGTCCAGGCCAGCGGACAGCGATGGCAATGAGCTACGGCGAGCGACCCTAATCCCATGCTTTGCCGCCTCGACCATCGCTTGAGCCTCGAGAATCTCCGGGCGTTGCGTAAGCGAGTTCGACACCAACTCATCATAGGTGGGCGTCGGAACAGCATCCATCAGACCGGCGCCCGCGGCCGAGATGGAGAACTGCGCCGACTGGTCGATCCCCACAGCATGCTTTAGCCTAGCCATGGCCGCCGAGGTCAGCGAGTCTGCCGCCACGGCGGCCATCTCCGCTTCAGCCAAGTCGCGTTCGGCAGAGACAACGTCGAACTTGGGCGAGTTGCCAACCTCCTCGTTCAGTTTTGCGTCATGCAGCCGGGTTCTCGAGGCGGCCAAGCCGTCCTCCGCCACGCTCCTAAGACCTTGAGCGCGAAGCACGGCCAAGAACGCCGTGCGAACGTCAAAAACCAACTGGTTACGAACCCGGTCGACATCGATTCGCGAGGCCAGTGCCATGAACTCGGCCTGACTCTTCGCAGCCCGGATCGCCCCAGAGATGTCGATCTGAACCGTAAGTCCGGCCCTAACTGCGGGGTTCCATCGCTTGGCGATGGTCAGTGGAAGGCTAGGCCCTCCCATCAGAGCCCCCATGTCAACGGTGTTCGCCTTGTCGTACTCCGTCGCTTGAGCGGACAAGGCAAGCTTGGGCAGCAAAGCGGACTTGGCTTCCGCCACAACGGCTCGAGTACGGCTGCACTGTGCGGACGCCGCCGCTAGGCCTCTACTCGATCGGCGAGCGATCCGCAACGCGTCCACGAGGGTCATTGCGCGGTCGCCGAGAATCGACGTAAGTTCGGCCTGTCGAAGGGACTCGGCGATCGCCGGCTCTTGCGCAAGACCAATTGGAGGAGAGGCCGCCAAGGCAACCAGCACAAGGGTTCTCAGTGGTCCAAAGTGATTTCTTGATCGTCTCATTTTCTAGTCCGTGCCCCGAAACACCGCTCGGCACATGGCCGTTCTTGAGGGTGCAGAGTCGCGAACCTAGCCAAAGGGTTCAGCGCCCAAACCGATCCCCCCTTGGATGAATCCTTTCCCATCCAGGCTTCCTCTGCCGTGCTAGATCAGGAACCTCTAGGCAGAGAAGCGATGACCAACGTTAGTAGAAAATGGAAGTTAGGCATGGTCGTCCCAGCGGCGGTCGCAATGGGAATGGCCGGGTGCACCCGAAGCGAGCCGTCACCTCGCCAAGAGGAGCCGCCAAAGGTAGTGGGCGCTCAAGTTCTCGAGATCGGCAATCGATCGGCGGCGGGGCGGTATCCGGTTAGCGGGACCATTAAGTCGGTCCTCAACGCCACCCTGTCCTCGAAGGTCATGGGGAGAGTGGTCGAAGTCGCGGTCCGGGAAGGCGACGAGATCCGGCAGGGACAGAGTCTCGTTCGAATCGACTCGCGAGAACTCGCCTCGGCCGTGGAGATGGCGGACGCAAGCTACCGGGCATCGGTAGTCGGAGTAGGGAGCGCGCGGACCGCGGCCGCCATGGAGTCAAAGAGCAGCACGGCGCGCATCGTCCAAGCCGAGTCCCAGGTTGCGCAAGCGCGAGCGGCCCTTGCGGGCGCCGAAGCGCGCAGAGACCTAGCGAGGGCCGGCTCCCGTACCCAGGAGGTCGCCCAAGCCCAGATCTCGGTGGCTCAGGCCGACTCCAGCCTAAAGCTGGCCAAGCTGGAACTTGATCGTACCGCTCGCCTTGTGCAGGAAGGCGCACTAGCGCGGCGTGAACTCGACCTTGCGCAGAACCGCTACGAGCTTGCGGAGGGCAACCTCGCCGCCGCCAAGCAGGCGGAGAGTACGGCGCGCGAGGGATCCCGAGTACAAGAGATTAGGGCTGCGGAGCAGGCGGTTGAGCAGGCCACGGCCTCACTTCGACAGGCAAGGGCGGGCGTGCTTCAAGCCAGGGCCGCCTCGATGCAGGTCGATGTTCGCAGGAAGGACATCGAACTCGCAAACGCCCAGACCCAGCAAAGCGCCGCGGCGGCTCGCGCGGCTCGGGTTGGACTTTCCTATGGCGTAGTTGCCAGCCCGTTCAATGGAAGAGTTGTTGGGCGCCTCGTCGACCCCGGCTCCATGGCAAGCCCCGGGGTTCCCCTGTTGTTGGTCGAGGGGGGCGTGTACCGCCTCGAAGCGGTGGTTCCAGAGCGGCTTCTCGCCGGCCTCTCAAAGGGGACGACTGCATCGGTTGAGATCGATGCGCTCCCGGGCCGGACGATTTCCGGCACGGTGAGTGAGATTGTCCCGCAGGGCGATCCCGCCAGCCACAGTTTCCTGGTCAAGTACAGCTTGAGCCCGGCGCCCGGGATCAGGTCCGGGATGTTCGGTAGGGCGTTCCTGAGGACGGCGGCGACCAATCGGGTCCTCATTCCGAAGTCTGCGACCTGGCTCCGCGAAGGTCTCAACTACGTCTTCGCACTGAACAAGGAAGGGATCGCCCGACTGCGCATTGTTACGTTGGGAGGAGCCTTCGACGACCAAGTGGAGGTTCTCTCCGGGCTCGGCAACGGAGATCGCATCGTGGTTGGCGATCGAAGCAAGATCGAAGACGGCGTCAAGGTAGAGGCGAACTAGCCATGAAAACAGGCCTCGCCGGCCGCCTCGCGGCTGCGTTCATCAACAGCAAGCTCACTCCACTCCTGATCATCGCATCACTGATCCTCGGGCTTTTCGCAGTGATCCGGACCCCTCGTGAAGAGGAGCCGCAGATCATCGTGCCGATGGCCGACGTGATCGTGCAGATGCCGGGAGCCACCGCGAAAGAGGTGGAGAAGCGGGTTACGACCCCGATGGAAAAGCTGGTCTGGGAAGTGCCGGGCGTTGAGTACGTCTACTCCACCAGTAGTCCTGGAACCTCGATGGTCGTCGTCAGATTCCGCGTCGGGCAAGACCAGGAGAAGGCGTTCGTCCGGCTTCGGGAGAAGCTCCAGGGCCACTACGACCTCATTCCCCCGGGAGCGTCTCAGCCACTGATCAAGGCGCGGTCTATCGACGACGTACCGATCCTGGCGCTGACTCTCCACAGTCGAAGCGTCGACTCTTTTACTCTGCGCCAGGTTGCTCTCAGAGTCGAGCAAGCGCTCAAGAGCGTGCCGGACGTCAGCGAGACTACGGTTATCGGGGGACGCAAGCGCGAAGTTCGCGTTACCCTAGATAAAGCGCGCCTAGCCGGCTTCGCTCTGGCCCCATCAGACGTTGTGCAAGCGCTCGATACGGCAAACCAGCAGGGCAGGGTCGGCGAACTCTCGGAAAACAACAATCAGATCGCGATCAAGACGGGAGACTTCTTCCGCACGGCGGCGGACGTTGCCAGAGTGGTCGTCTCGTCCCGGGCCGGCAGATCGGTGCGCGTGGAGGACGTTGCCCAGGTAGCGGACGGCCCCGCCGAGGCGACCAACTACGTGCTCTTTGGGCGCGGGCTCGCAGACAGAGACAAGGGCGGAGAAGCGTTGGAGCCCGCCGTCACCATCAGTGTTTCCAAGCGACAGGGCGTGAACGCGATCGATGTTGTCCACGGTGTGCTTGCCAAAGTCGAAACCCTGAAGGGAACGATCATCCCGGGCGACGTGGAGGTCACCGAAACTCGGAACTACGGCGAGTCTTCGGCGGAAAAGTCGAACGAGCTGCTCTATCACATGGGCATCGCCGTCGTCTCGGTCACAATCCTGATCGCCGTCGTGCTCGGGCGCAAGGAGTCGCTCGTCGTTCTCGTGGCGATTCCGGTCACTTTGGCCCTAACCCTCCTCGTTTTCTACCTCCTTGGCTTCACGCTTAATCGGATTACCCTGTTCGCGCTAATCTTCTCGATCGGCATCTTGGTAGACGACGCAATTGTGGTTGTGGAGAATATCGTACGCCACCTGCGGATGCCTGAAGCAAAAGCGAACGGTGTGATGAAGACCGCGATCGTAGCCGTGGATGAAGTCGGCAATCCTACGATCCTCGCCACCTTTGCCGTGATCGCGGCCATCCTGCCCATGGCGTTCGTCGGAGGCCTGATGGGCCCCTACATGCGGCCGATTCCGGTTGGCGCATCCGCCGCCATGATCTTCTCCCTCCTGATCGCGTTCGTGGTTACACCGTGGGCGGCGATCCGAATCCTGAAAGGTGGGCACCACGGCAAGCCCGGCCATGAAGACGATGGCCCGGAGGACGTACTGACCCGGCTCTACCGTCGGATCATGACTCCTCTGCTTCGCTCATGGAAGGTACGCACCCTGTTCTTTGGCCTCGTGGGCCTCATGCTCTTTGGGGCCATGGCCCTTGTCGGAATCAAGGCCGTCACCGTCAAGATGCTTCCTTTCGACAACAAGAACGAGTTCCAGGTGATCGTAGATATGCCCACCGGAACGACGCTGGAGCAGACCGCCGCCGTCGCCAGAATCCTGGCGGACTACGGCGCAAAGGTGCCGGAGGTTACGAACTACCAAATCTACATCGGCACTTCGAGCCCCTACAACTTCAACGGGCTGGTCCGCCACTACTTTATGCGCAGTGCCAGCTACCAAGCGGACATCCAGGTCAACCTGACCAACAAGAACGAGCGGAAGGCCCAGAGCCACGACATCGTCCGGCGAATCCGTGAGGACCTGACGAAGATTGCCAAGCAGTACGGGGCGAGGATCAAGATTGCAGAGGTCCCTCCCGGCCCTCCTGTTCTTGAGACCCTGGTAGCCGAGGTCTACGGCCCAGACGAGGCCACCCGGCTGGACGTGGCCACAAAGGTGAAGGGAATCTTCAACTCGACCGAGGGCGTGGCAGGGGTGGATTGGTACATGGACGACGACCAATCCACCTACCAGTTCCGGGTGGACAAGGAGAAGGCATCCCTTGCCGGAGTCACCGTGCAGAACGTCGCCTCCGCACTCGCTACCGCACTCAACGGAAGCCAGATTGGCCTTCTCCACGACGAAGGCGCCCAGGAAGACGTACCGGTCACTGCCAGGCTCCCCCGCTCCGAACGAAGCGGGCTAGACCAGCTGAGCCAGGTTAGCGTTCGCTCGCAGGCCGGAGCGATGGTTCCACTTAGCGAGCTTCTCACTGCGAAGGCCGTGCCGACCGACAAAGCGATCTATCACAAGAACCTGTTGCCGGTGGTCTACATCACCGGCGACGTTGTTGGTCGTCAGGAGAGTCCGGTCTACGCCATCCTCAAGATGAACGAGGCGATCGCAAAGCTCAAGTTGCCGAACGACGCCAAGCTAGATGTGCTCACCACACACCTCCCCGAGAACACCAACAAGCCCTCCATGAAGTGGGATGGCGAGTGGCACATCACTTACGAGGTGTTCCGAGACCTCGGGATCGCGTTCGCGGGTGTGCTGGTTCTCATCTACATCCTGGTTGTCGCGTGGTTCCAAGACTTCAAGACTCCGCTGGTCATCATGGCACCCATCCCGCTGACACTGGTAGGGATCCTCCCGGGGCACGCCCTGATGGGAGCATTCTTTACCGCGACGTCGATGATCGGCTTTATTGCCGGGGCCGGGATCATCGTTCGGAACTCCATCATCCTGGTCGACTTCATCGAACTGCGAAGGCGGGAGGGCTCGACCCTCGAGCAGGCAGTGGTAGATGCGGGAGCGATCCGATTCCGTCCGATGCTCCTGACCGCGGCCGCCGTCATCGTTGGCTCTTTCGTGATATTGTTCGATCCCATCTTCCAGGGACTGGCCATCGCGCTCATGGCGGGCGAGATTGCCTCCACCCTGTTGTCCCGAATCGCGGTCCCCGTACTCTACTTTCTCTCCGAAAGCAAAGCGGAGAAGGCTCGGGCCAGGGCAAAGACCTTGCCAGTAGCTTGAGGTGTGTTTCCAAGTCACGAAGGGATCTGGGCAGACCTCAATCCCCCTCGTGACTTGGAGGCGACTGCACGCATGCATTAACGTTGCCCGACCTGCCGCAAGCGACCGCCGGTATGCGCAATAACCTTCACTCGGAGCGGCCTACCGCTTGCGAACGCGCCAGATTTCCTCGTAGGGCCACTTGCGCGACCAGTCTGCGGTTATGTACTCGAAGCGAGTGTCGTCTGCCCCGGCTGGCGCTTGGATCTCGATCAAGTCCTCCACCTCAAACCCGCAGTCCCGCATCAAGCGGATCAGCTTGCCGGTGGGCAGGCAGAACTCAACTGAGTTGTCGGGCGGCCACATGAGGCTGAACAGCCCGAAGTAGGGTCGTTGCAACGCTTCTTTAGCCGCCCCCACCTCCACCGAGCACAGGGTGGCGATCGGCGAGTTTCGCAGGAAGACCAGCGTGCCGCCCGGACGGAGCAATCGCGCCGCCTCCGGAATCCACTTGTACGGATCGCACCAAATGCTGGCCCCGTACTCGCTGAGCGCAAAGTCGAAGGACTCGTCCGGAAGCGGAACCTCCTCCGCGTTGCCCTCGATCAGGGGAAACTCGATCCCAAACTCCGCTTGGAACTGGCGGGCGTTGGCCAACTGCTCGGGAGTGATATCGATCCCAACCGGTCTAGCGCCGTGCTTGGCCAGCCACGCCGAGAAGTACGCGGTTCCGCACCCAAGCTCGATGCTGTCCTTGCCTGCGTATCGTTCGCGGCCACCCAAGGCCCCGATCTCGGTCTCGGGAATGTCCCAGATGCCCCAGGTGATCACGTCGGTGGCCCAGCTCTTGCGGCCAGGCTCGCGGAAGTCCTCGCTGAACTTCCCCCAAGCGGCTCGGTTGGCGAGAACGTGATCAGGCAAATTGGCCATAGCGGTTCATTTTGGCCGGTAAGGAGTGCACAAGGGATCGCCCACCACAATGTCCTCCCAGCCCACAAACCGGCTTGCCGCGTAGAAACTCTCCGCCAAGGTCCAGCCCCGGGTGTACCGGTCAAAGAGGACGGTCGGCGAAGCTACCGCCTGAAGTAGCGGCTCATCGCAGTAGCCCTTGACCCCGGTTGCGCGTCCGCGAATGAGGTCGGCGATCAGCGACTGTCCGCCCGTGGTCGGCAAGAACGTGCGTGCACTGGTGGAAACCGCGGTTTCCGCAATACCTCCGGGCGCGAAACGCAGGGCGGCGTACCCAGCGGCGACGAACTTGGGATCGTTGCTGCCCCAGGAGCAGTAGCCCATGAGGTCGCCCTTGCGTCCCACGAACTCGTCCGTACGATCCACGACCACCGGCAGGTTTCGGGCGCCAAGCTGCATGCCCGCGTTCACCATGTCGGTGTCGTACTCGTTGTACGCCATCTCGTTGATGGTCTTGGGGTCCATTTTGCCGTCCTTCACGGGGCTCAGCGGGTGCTTAGCTACGTCGGTAATCCCGTGCGCAAGGACGGTGTCGATCAGGATTCGTCCGGTCGGAGGCTCCTTCTCCGCCAGGAGCGAGTAGGTGGTAAGGGCCTTTGCCTCCTCCACCGTGTACCCATCCAGCCGGGTCACCAGGTAGCCGCCGAACTTGGCGTGGCTGAAACGCTCGCCCGAGTTCCAGAACCGGTTGGCCCACGCCTTGCCAGTGAACCCGCTGTCGCTGAAGTTCACGGGAACCACGTCCGTCCGCTCCTCATAGCCCCAGGCGGCCAGGGTGCTGTCCAGGCTAGGTTGCCCCGCCCCTAGGCCGGTCGGGGCCCCCGTCAGCCGGATCGGGATTCCCTTGGTCAGAACGATGAAGTCCACTTCCGGATGCCTCGCAAGGTAGTTCGCCAGCGGGGTCCGAATCGCCGTTAGGTACTCCGCGTACGGCAGCGTCTCCTTCGCCGCATCGAGCGCGGAGTCTGGGCATCGAACCTGCACCCGTTGGCGGATTCCCCGTCGCTTGATGTAGTCCGCCGCGATCTCAACCGACGTTGGGCTTTCCAGGTTCGAGACCACAACCACGCGATCCGCCGGGGAGGGAGCGCCGAGCAGAGACGCGCAAGCAAGGAGGGCCAGCATTCGCCTAGGTTACTTGGGGCTGAACATCCGGTTGCCGTCCTTCGACTCCGGCGCGAGGCTCCGAGTCTCGGGAATCGGAGGCCGTCCGCTGCGGCGCGCCTGCTCGATAAAGAAGTCCTTCGTCCCCATCCAGATGCCCCAGCAAAGGAGGCTCATCAGGATGCCAAACCCGAAGCAGCCCACCACTAGCTTGGGTACAAGTTGCTTCCCCGATACCGTGCTTTCGGTGTCCTGGACGATTTCAGCCACGGCCTAAGGATGGCACAGGTTCATGCGAACGCCGCATCCAGGGCCTGCGCCAGATCTTCGAGAAGGTCCTGCTTATCCTCGATGCCCACGCTCACCCGAAGCATCGTCGGCGGGATGCCGCGCTCCAAGCGCTGCGCCTCCGTCATCGTCGCGTGCGACATGAGCGGCGGATAGGCGATCAGGGACTCGACTCCTCCCAAGGACTCCGCCAGTAGGAAGAGCTTGGTCGACTCGGCCACCTTGCGCGCCTGGGCAACCGTTCCATCGACGTCGAAGGCCAGCATCCCGCCAAAGCCGGACATCTGCCTCTTCGCCAGCGCATGGTCCGGATGGGTGATCAGGCCCGGATAGTGCGCGGACTTCACTCGGGGATGCTGGGCCAGGAACTCGGCGGCGGCTTGCGCGTTCTCGCAGTGTTGGCGGATTCGCACGGAAAGAGTCTTGAGGCCCCTCAGGGTGAGCCAGCAATCGAACGGCGAAGGCACCGCGCCAAACGCCTTGTTCCACTCGAAGGCACGGGAGAAGAGCTCGTCGTCGTTGGTGACCAAAGCGCCCCCGATCACGTCGCTGTGGCCGCAGATGTACTTAGTGGTGGAGTGGACCACGATGTCGACGCCCAGCGCGAGCGGGTTCTGGAGAGCGGGGGAGGCAAAGGTGTTGTCGAAAACCGTGATCAGACCCAGTTTCTTGGCCTCTTTGGCCAGAGCTTCGATGTCCATGATCCGCATGTTCGGGTTGGTCGGGGACTCGAAGATGAGCATCTTGGTTTGGGGTGTGACGTGCTCGCGCAGGCTCAGCGGCTCTTGCACGCACACCTGCGTACACGAGATCCCCGCCCGAGGAAGCCACTGCTCCGCGAGGCGGAAGGTGCCCCCGTAGATGTCGCTCGCCATCAGGAGGTGGTCGCCTTGCTGCAGCACCGAGAACGCGCCGGCGATCGCCGCCATGCCCGAGCCAAAGAAGACCGCGTGCTTGCCGCCCTCGAGCGAAGCCACGACCTGCTCGAGCGACTTCCGGTTGGGGCTCTGGCAGCGCCCGTAGTCGATCTCGGGAACGTCGTCCAGGCTGTTCCAGCCGAACGTCGCCGACTGGAAGATCGGGTTGATTACCGCGCGGTAGTCGGAGTCCCACTGCTGGCCAACGCGAAGGGCACGAGTCGCAAAACGCATGGCGATCAATATACTGCCCGGGCTCCAAACCGCCGCTATCCGCATGAACGCCGCCTAACATCCGGAACCCGGAACGACGATCTGCCTAAGGATCGCCCCGCCGAGAGTCTAGACTGGAGGCGTGTTCATCACCTTCGAAGGCCCGGAAGGCGCGGGCAAAAGCACCGCCATACGGGCGCTGACCCAGCGGCTGGAAACCGCCGGCTTCCCGTTCCTGCAAACCCGCGAGCCGGGCGCGGGCGTGTTTGGCGGCCGGATTCGGGAGATCCTGCTCTCCGGCGATTCGATGCCCGCAGAAAGCGAGCTCTTCCTGTTCCTGGCCGACCGGGCCCACCATGTTCGCGAGATCCTGCGGCCGGCCTTGGGCTCCGGCAAAGTCGTGGTGTGCGACCGTTACGCGGATTCGACCTTGGTCTACCAGGCCTACGGACGGGGCCTGGATTTGGCGTTCGCCCGAGCCGCAAACCATGTGGCCACCGGGGGCCTTCAGCCCGCCCTGACCTTGCTCCTAGACTTGCCCGCCGAGATCGGACTCGCGAGGCTTGAGAGCAAAGACCGCCTAGACCGGGAGCCCCTGGAGTTCCACCAACGGGTACGCGACGGGTTCCTTGCCGAGGCCGCCCTGGAGCCAGGCCGGTGGGTGGTGCTCGATGCCACCCTCAGCCCAAGCGAGGTCGCGGACCGCGTCTGGGCCGAGGTTTCCTCGAGGCTTGGCTAAGCCAGAGCTTCGCGCACGAAGGCCAGGTCTTCTTGGGTCAGTTCTCGCCCACTGGCGGCGAGGTTGACCTTGACCTGACGCTCGTTGCGGAAGCCAGGGATCACGCAGGCCACGTGCGGATGCGCCAACACATAGTTGAGGGCCACCGATGCCAGGTCTTCGATCTGGTCGCCAAACCGAGTCTTCAGCTTGCCCAGCTTTGGCTTGAGCTCGGCGATCGCCTCAGCGGAGAAGGCGTGCGAGTTCTGCCGGTGGTCGCCCGGCTCGAAGCTGGGTAGCTTAGCCGCATCGTACTTGTCCAGTAGCCGTGCCTGGGCCAAGGGGCTGAATGCCACGAAGGTCATCCCTTCCCGCGCCATCAGTTCGCTCACCGGCGAGCCGGGTCGGATGAACTGATCGTCCAGCGCGTGGGCCCAGCTCTGAAGCACCGCCGGCCGAACTCGGGGAGTCACTCGAAGGAAGTCCTGCGACGAATAGGCCGACTGACCTTTGACCCGAACCTTGCCCTCCGACACCAACGCGTCCATCGTCGCCGCCGCGTCGTCGAGGTACATGTCCGACGCTCCGAAGTCGCCGTGGTGGAAGTAGTACACGTCGATGACGTCTCGCCCGAGGTTGATTAGCGACTGTTCGCATTGGTGCCGAATGTGGGCCGCCTCGTAGGCGTGCGCCGCCGTGCCGGGAAAGTGTCCAACTTTGGTCGCGACCACGTAGTCGTTGGTGTTCAGGCCCAGTTTGTCGAACGCTCGTCGAAGCATTCGCTCCGCCTTACCGTTGCCGTACACGTCTGCGTTGTCGAAGTGGTTGACTCCGGCATCCACTCCCGCCTTGATCGCCGCCACGATCTCATCCTCGTCCACGTTCGCCCAGCCGTTGGGGGATCCGTTGACCCAGTTCAGGCCACCCATCGTCCAGCAACCGAGGCTGATTTCGGAGACGTGGACTCCCGACTTCCCTAGTTCGCGCATCTTCATGATGCCTCTAGGTTGGCACGCCCAGAATCAGTTGCACCGCCGACAGCAGGTCTGCGACCACCGGCCAGGTCTCTTTCTGCTCATCCGTTAACTTGGCCTGGTGTTGCGGTCCCTGCCCCGTCTGCACCAGGAGCGCCGTCACGCCCGCCGACGAGGCCGCAAGCAGGTCGCGGAGCGCATCTCCGACCAGCACGCTGGCGCCCAGATCGTAGCCATGGTCCGCCGCCGCTTGAAGAAGCATTCCGGGTTTTGGTTTCCGGCAATCGCACGGCTGCTCGGGGCTGTGCGGGCACATGTAGGCGTGGTCGATGACCGCTCCATGTCGACGGTACTCCGCGATGATCGCCTGGTTGAGCGCCCAAACCTCGTCGTAGGACATGAGCCCGCGCCCGATGAGCGACTGGTTGGTGACCATCACCACCGGCAGGCCCCGCGCATTGACGAGCTTGATCGCCTCGATCGAGCGCGGGAAGATCTCCACGTCGTCGAACGTGCGGGCGAATTCGACACGGTCTTCGATCAGCACGCCATCACGATCGACGAAGAACGCGGAGCGTTCGCCGAAGGCCAAGGGAAAGGTGGGCAAGGGCACGACGACTAGTGTGCCATGGCTCGCCGCGAATCTATGGCTTCACCTCTCAAAGCCAAGCCCTCCCAGCGACCGACGTATTCCTCAGCGCCTCGGGAACTTGTAGCTCGCCGTGTAGGAGATGCCGTTGATCGTCGTCCGGATCGTCACCTTCTCCCCGGGCGCAGGAGCCCGTGTAAGCCTGACAAAGAACGGGACCACGCGACTCTTCACCCAAATCTGCGCGGGCGGAACTACCCAGGCTTGGGGCGTATCCACCGCCATGGAGGTCCGGCTTGCCGGTCGCTTGCTCAGGGTCGCCGTGACCCAAAGGCCTCTGAGCTTCGGCTGAAGCTGGGGCCGGAACGCAAGCGACACCACGTGGGGAAACTGTGCGTTGCCAAAGCGCGAGATAAAGACATCGCGGTGTAGGTTGGTGTCGTTCGGAACCAGACTGTTCGATTCCGAATCGAACGCGACGATCGTGCCGTCGCCGCTGATGGCTGGGCGAGCGCTCTCAAAAGGCCCAAGCACTCCCTCGTTGGATTGGCTGACCAGTTGAAGTTCGCCGGTGAAGAGGTGCTTCCGAAAGACGTCTCTGGAAGCGTTGAGATCCCCTGAAAGGAAGTTGGTGGAGTAGGAAGTGAAGGTGAGCGCAAGTCCATCGGAGCTCAAGGCGGGAAACTCGCTGTGACCATCTCCCTGCTCTCCCGAAGAGCCTACGCTGACCCGGGTGGTCACCCCCGTGGGCACATCCTTGAGGAAGATATCCCCACTCGCGTTGGTATCTCCTTGGACCAGGTTGGTTGCGTAGGATGTGAAGGCGATCTTCATCCCATCCCCGCTCATCGAAAGCCACGCACTCTCGGCATTGCCTTGTTGCCCGGACGAACTTGTGCTGACCCGGATGATGGCGCCGGTCTGAAGATCCTTGCGGAAGACGTCATCTCGATTGTTGGTATCCCCAGCAACCAAGTTGCTGGCGGTGCTGGCGAAGGCCACGTAGCGCCCGTCCTCGCTGATGGACGGAAGTGCGGCGCCGCGGTTTGACTCGGTTCCGGAGGAACTCACGTTAATGCGGACCGTCTCCCCGGTCACAAGGTCCTTACGGTAGCAATCTTGGGAGAAGTTGCCGTCGCCACCGACCAAGTTATAGGCAAAACTCGTGAAAGCGACATACCGCCCGTCAGCGCTTATCTGAGGCTCATAGCTTGTGCCGTTCCCCTGAACGCCGGCGGTGCTGGTAGAGGCCCGGAGAAGGGAGCCGGTGGCCAAGTCTTTGAGGAATACATCATCAAAGTTGTTTGTGTCGTTCGGTACAAGGTTCGACGCCTCCGAAGTGAAGACCACGTAACGTCCGTCGGCGCTCATCATCGGGGCAGCCGAACTTCGGTTGGGTTCCGCGCCGGATGAAGAAGTGCTCACCCGTAGGACCTCTCCGGTTAGGAGGTCTTTGCGGAAGATGTCCCACCAGTCGTTGGTATCCCCTGAAATGAGGTTTGTGGCGGAGGAGCGAAAGACGATATAGCGGCCGTCCCTTGAGATCTGCGCCGCTTCGCTTCCTTGGTCCGCCTGATTTCCCGCGATGTCCACGCTGGCGCGGTCAATCTGGCCGTCGCCCGGGCCGAGGCTGAAGGCGAGGGACAGGGCCGTAAGGCCACCGATGATCAGCACTCGAAGACGCGCCATTGCAAGGGAATGGACGTGATGGCTTGCTCCGGAATTCAGGCTTGGGACTATAGTCCCAAGCCCAACCGTGTCCACCAAGGGTGGGCACCCGAATCCGCGCCCCTCAGGGGCGAGGGCCCACTACTCCGCTCACCACGATGATCTTGTTCTCATCAACCGAGCGGGTGATCGAGATGTTCGGGTCTAGGACGGTCAAGGCATCTCGGATTCCGGCCGTGCCACGCTTGGCCCCGTTCTCGACCTTCATGGTCAAGGGCAGCTTCTTCCCGGCAGGCAGGCTGAACTCGAGGCGGGATGGGGCGTCTTTGAACACGTAGGCAGGAGGCTGACCGCTAACCGCGACCAAATCCAACAGCTGGCGCACGTAGGTCATCGTCTTGCCGGGTGGGTCTTCCCAGAGCGTGAGCTTGTCGGCGGGAATCAAGTTCTGGTTGATCTCGAGCTGGAGGGGCCTAACGGGGGCGGGGTCCGGCAGCAGCGACGCATCCACCAACAGAAGGTGTGCCGGGTTGGCGAGCTTCTGGTAGCCCTGCTTGCGGAACGTCAGCCAGTAGTCGCGAACCACGTTCAGGCACCCTACGCTCCAGATCGATACGGGCGTCTTCAGAGCGCTGCCGCCGGTGATCTTGGCGCCCCAGTGCACGTTGATCGCGTTGCTGGTGGTGTCGATGGTGTCCCCGCTGTCGCGCACGTCGGTGTCGTTCAGGTCGCGCCATCCGAGGGCGTTGTCGCCTTGTCTCGGAGTAGATATGTGCCACGCCTTACGCGAATCGAGATAGGACGGGATCGGGTTGAGAGTTCCGTCCTTCTTGAACTTCTGGTGGTCATGATGCCGAACGCGATGGATGCCGTCGTTCAGGTGGAAGATGCCCTTGGAGTTGTCTTCATCGCTGTCCTCAATCTGGGCCATGCTGCCGGCATCGGTGGTCCCCGGATAGAGGAACACCTCGTTCCCAAGCACCAGACCGACGGCGTCGTTGTAGAAGCCGGGCTTGTTGGGGGTCTTGACCACAAGGTCGCCGCCCGGCTCGTGGGGCGTTGCGCCCCGGATTCCGATCATGAGGTTGGTAGGGAGGCTCGTGCCGCCCTTCGCCAGATAGAGGCTCTCTACCAGCGCACGCGAGATATGGATTTTTTGCTCTCCAGCCATAACGTAACAACGATAGCTCTAGCGAGAGAGCCTGTCAACCAACGTTGACAAAGGTCCTACTTGGTCTTCCACGTGTCTTTGGGCTCAAGCACCGACTTGGCTCCCGAGCCTTTCAGCCAAGCCAGCGCCTGCGCATCTTTGCGTAGGTACGCGTCCCAAAACGCGGTCGTCAAACCCAGCATTACGCGATGGTGGTTTGGGTTCTTGGCGCCTCTCTCGCCGCGCAACCGCCCACCGGTGAACGCCGAGTGCTCCGCTTCCCAGAGCACGCACTCGTACTTGTCGCCGTTTGGCAGTGCTGGATAGACCTTGATCCGATCCTCGGGAGCGGTGTTGCCGATCGGCGATCCGTCCTTGGTGCCGGTCATCAGCAGCCAGGGCTGGGTGACGCCGCCGAATGCCCGCTCTTGGGTGGTGGCTTTGCTTGGACTTGGGCTGTAGGCGACCCCGGCCACGATGCGCGGGTCTGTCCACTGCGTGCCGATTCCCGGGAAGGACATGCCGGTAACGCACTGCGTGGTCATCGCCCCAAAGGAGTGCCCTGACATGCCGATCGCTTTCGCATCCACCCGGCCCCTCAAAGTGGCGCCCCGCAAAGCCTCGTCGATGGCGAACTTCACGTCTCCCACGCGCAGCTGTAGGTTCTGGCCGTTGGCGGCCTTGTTCATTCGAGCCATCCGGTCGCCCAAGGGAGCGCCCCGCCACACCGACTCGTCGCTTCCCGGATGTTGGAGGAACAGGGCCACGTACCCTCGCTTAGCGAGGTGCTCGCCGAGGAACTGGTTGCCGGTGCGGCTGCCGCCCAGGCCGTGGCTGAAGATCACCATCGGCGCGGCTTTGGAACTCGCGGGAAGGTAGATGCGGACGGGGACTTCACGCTTGCGGGCGGCGTCCTGCCAAGTTTCATCGACATGCGCGACGGCGCCCGACACGGCGAGCGGATCGTAAGCGCCAAGGACGAGGGCAAGAAGAAGGCTGGTCATCTTGCCAGCCGAAACGTATCGGCGGGATCCATGTTCAGCGAATAGGCCGAAGGCCCCTAGCGGAAGCGCGTGAGGTCCATCTTGGCGGGGCGAAGCGCGTGAACCGCCAGCGACCTCAACTGCGCCGGACCGCCGAACGCAGCTAGCGTGCACTCCTTCGATTGGCCGGGGTCGACCACGGTCGTCAACGTCGCGGTCCCATCGTTGAAGTACGCCTCCACGATGGCGCCGTCTACGAAGAGCCGAAACTTCAAGGTTCGCCCAAGGCCAAGTTTCACCGGGGCTCGACCGGGAAGGGAGACCGTGCCCGCCGAGGCGTCGAAGTGCATGCTGCCGCCCGGGAAGTCGAGGCGAACTCCGCCAGCCGCGACGACTTCGGCCTCGATCTCCAATCGGTCGCCCGGGACTTTGCCGGTAAGGGACAGAGAGCCATCTAGTTCCTGGTCTTTCCGTCGGAATGTCCGGGTTCGAAGCGTCTTGAGAGCCGTCACCGGAGTCCGGGCGACGAGGCCCTCCTTCGTCAGAGACAGGCGCGCGGGTAGGGAGAAGCAGCCGTTCCAGCCCGTTTTGCCTTGGATCGGATGCCCGCCGGTGTTGATCCAGGCCAGGTGCACGGTTCGGCCATTCTTGTCTTTCACCAGTTGGCTGGCGTAGGAGCCATCGGCCAGGTTGCCGGTGTGGTCGGCGGTGAGCTTCAGCGTCTTGAGATCGATCTTCCCCGCGAACCACTCGACCCGCCCGAAGACCGAGACCAGCAGAACCCACTTGCCGCCGATCTTGGCGATATTGGGGCACTCGATGTTGTCCGCGGTCGGGTGCTGGAAGAGGACGCCCACGCCCACTTCTTGAGGCCGGGGTCCAGAGCGCGGTGGAGGGCCACGATGCCCTTGCGATCGATGTTGCCCCCGGTGAGCATGTAAGTCTTGTCGCCGAGGTCGAAGAGGAAGGGGTCCCGCCACTCACCGACGTTGGGCGGAGTGGGGACATCCACCTGGATCTTCGGCCGAGCCCAAGTGAGGAGGTCCTTGTCCAGGGGCGCGGCGGCCCACTGGTGGGGAGGACGCTTGTCGCTGATGCTGGTGTAGAAGATTTCCGGGGTTCCGTCTTGCTTGAGGTACGTGGAGCCGGAGAAGACGTGGTCCTCGCCCTGCGATTTGGCAGGGCCGAGGGCGATGGGCAGATGCTCCCAGTCCACCAAGTCTCGGCTGCGGGCGTGGCCCCAGTGCATGTGACCCCAGTCGTCGCCGTAGGGGTTGAGTTGGTAGAAGACGTGGTACCAGCCCTGGGTGTAGATGGGGCCGTTGGGGTCGTTCATCCAGCGGGCGGGCGCCCGGAAATGGAACTGGGGGCGGCTCGGGTCCTGCTCGGCGGTGGGGATGGCGGAGCGAATCGCCGCGATCGCGGGCGGGAGTAGAGCGCTGTCGTCCACGACTCCATTCTGCAGGGTCTGGGCGAGGAGGTAGGCGAGCAGCATGGGGCCAGGTTACATGGGCGGACGTCCTAGGAGGGCGCCCGCCCAAAGTGCCTCAAGCTTTTCGGCGGCGGCTGATCGCGGCAAGGCCAGCGACGAGTGCAACCATGGATGCCGGCTCCGGAACCGTATCAACTTGGTCAAAGTTCACGTTGTCGATACCGAGGTCCCAGTCCGCCCCCCATTCGATCGTGATTGCTCCCGTGAACCGCAGCGCTGGCGTGTGGGTGACGTGGTTGTTTCCGGCCGGGTGCGAGAGGCTTGCGGCGCTCCACAGGACATTGCCCAGCGAGTCCAGCACGTGCAAGCGAGTGAAGGATCTGGCTGTGTCCTGATAGGAGCCAAAGTCGAAGGAGTTGAGGACGACATCCTTGCCTGCGCCCGGGCTCAGGGTTATTCGAGCGTACTGCCCGTTCGAGACCGGGAACGCGATGTTGTTCAGGTCCCCGTAGTTCGTGGTCCAGAGGTCCAAGTGATCGGACGTCTGCGTGCCGCCCGCGTTGACCGTTGAGTACCCGACCTGGATGTCCGGCGTGTAGCCGTTGCCCAGCCCCAAGGTTCCGGGCCCGGAGTAGGTCGGACTGTAGGCGTCGCCGTAGGCGACCGGGATGTCTCCGTAGTCTGCGAGGGCGAGTCCCTCAAAGTTCAGGACGGTCGCTTGAGAGGCAACCGTCAGTCCGCAAACAGCAATGCCAGCAAAAAGCAATCTAATGTTGCTTACACCGTACCAAGGAAACGTTGAATGAGCAACTGGTGCGATTCACCGGGTTGTCATTTGGGGACCCGCACCCATCGTGAACCCCCTCTGTCACAATCCTAAGAAGCATGTCCAGCGACGCAACCGGCATCTTCATCAACGAGACCCACACCTCCGCCGCCATCTGGCAGTACCGGGTTCAGAAAATGCTCCTCGAGGGCAAGACCAAGTACCAGACCTACCAGATCTGCGAGATCCCCCGGTTCGGCAAGTCGCTGTTCCTGGACTACAACATCCAGACCTCGATCCTGGACGAGTACGTGTTCCACGAGTGCATGGTGCAGCCCGCGATGGCGCTCCACCCCAACCCGGAGCGCGTGGTGGTTTGCGGCGGCGGCGAGGGCGCGACCCTGCGCGAGGCCCTCAAGCACAACACCGTGAAGGAAGCCACGATGGTGGACATCGACGAAGAGCTCGTGGACATGGTCAAAGTCCACATGCCCGAGTGGCACCAGGGCGGGTTCGAAGACCCCCGCACCACCCTCCTGCACACGGACGCCCGCCAGTGGCTGGTGGACAACAAAGGCGCCAACTACGACGTCATCCTCAGCGACCTCCCCAACCCCCACGAGGACGGCCCCGCCCAGTTCCTATTCACCGAGGAGTACTTCCGCATCGCCGCCGAAGCCCTTAGCGACGACGGCGTGTACTTGATGCAGGCCGGCAGCGCCAACGAGAACTACCCCGAGTGCATGGCCTGCTGCATCAAGACCCTCAAGTCGATGCCGGAGTTCAAGCACGTCTACGGAATCTGGGGCATGGTCACCACCTTCTTCCAGCCGTGGGGATTCGTCCTGGCATCCAAGACTTACGACCCGATGGCGCTGACCCCCGAGGAGATCGCGGCAAGGTTCGCGGCCCGTGGCGTGAAGACCCGCTACTACACCCCCCGCTTCCACCAGGCGGTCTACACCCTGCCCGAGTGGATGCTGGAGGCCGAGGCCAAGGCCCGCATCCTCACGGACGCGGACCCGTTCGCCTGGACGGCATAGCCCCTCGTGTCATCCTGAGCGAAGCGAAGGATCTACTCCAAAACCAGGACCACGGGGGACTTGGCGGTAGATCCCTCGCGTTCGCTCGGGATTACAGCGCCCGGTCTTGTCATCCTGAGCGGAGCGGAGCGAAGCCGAAGGATCTGCGCTCAAACCCCACACAACGTGGGACCCGGCAACAGATCCCTCGCGTTCGCTCGGGATGACAGCGCCTTCGCTCGGGACTGTAGCTAGCTGCGCCCCGCGCCGGTGTAGTAGGTCAGCGGCTCGTCGAACTCGAGCTTGACCACCGTGGCCTCGGGGTCTACGACCCCGCTGGGGATGTCGATCCAGTCGATGCCGGGGGCATGGCCGAGGCCGCCGATCTTCTTGTGGGTTAGCTCGCCTTCCTTGCCCAGCACCGTCGCCCGCTTGACCGGGGCGAGGAGGCCCTTCACCGCGATCTGGTCGAACGGTTGGTCGAAGAAGAACAGGTAGAGCGTCTTCTTGTCCTTGGCCAGGGTGGACGCACCGTAGAACAGCCCCGCGGGCAGGCCGGCTTCGGTTCCATAGATGGCTTCCTCGTGGCGGCGAATCCAGTTGCCGAGCCCTTCCAGCCGCTCCACCTGCTCCGGCTGAAGCGATCCGTCTTCGTAGGGCCCCACGTCCAGCAGCATGTTTCCGCCCATCCCGATCGTCTCGGCGAACATCCGAACCAGCTGGCGGACCGATTTGTGGTTGTGGTCCCCCGTGTAGTAGCCCCAGTTGTCGTTGACGGTGACGCAGAACTCCCACGGCCCTTCGGGCGGGGTGATCGGCAGACCTTGCTCGGGCGTGGCGTAATCCCCGTACCCCAGCATCCTAGAATTCAGGATCACGTTGGGCTGCCAGGCGTGCAACTGGTCCCGTAGCTCCTTCATTCGGAACTGCTCGGGGCCCCGCTCCCAGTCGCCGTCGAACCAGAGGAGGTCGACGTCGCCGAACTCGGTGCAAAGCTCCTTGAGCTGCGCGCGGTGGAACTCCAGGAATCGCTCCCATCGAACGGGGTCTTCCTGCCCTACCGGCGGAAAGGCAAACCGATTCTTGAAGTACTCCTGGTCGTACACGTCCGGGTGCTGGCTGGGCGGCAGCACGGTGGCGTAGTCCGGATGAGACCAATCGAGGTGCGAGAAGTAGAAGCCGAGCTTCATCCCGTGCTTGCGCACGGCTTCTGCGTACGGCGTGATGAGGTCCCGTGCAGCGGGCGTCTTCTTGACCACACTCAGGTCATTGGCTTTTGTATCCCAAAGGGCCACGCCGTCATGATGCTTGGTGGTGAGGACCACGTACTTGGCGCCTACGCGCTCGAACAGTTCGCACCAGGCGTCAGGGTCGTACTTGCTGGCGGTGAACCCGTCCAGCTGAGACATGTAGTCCTCGTGGGAAATCTGTCCGTTGAAGAAAGACCAAGACTCGGAAATGCCCTTCACGGCATAGATTCCGTAGTGGATAAAGATTCCAAGCTTTGCGTCGGGAAACCAGGGCTGCATCATCGCATCCGAGGTTTACCATTCCCGTCCGCCGCCGGGCTTGGCCCGACGGCGGCAGGTCTCGCCACCCTACTTGACGATCTCGTACCAGACGGTCTTGGAGGTCTTCAGGGTCGCGAAGGTCAGCGCGCCCTTCACAACCTGGCTGGGGACTTTGCCCTTACGCGCGCCCGTCGGGTCGAGGGCGTAGACGGTGCGCGGCCCATCTACCAAGAGGGTGATCGTGGCGGGAACGAACTCGGCCTGAACGGGTCCGGTTCCCCACTGGTCGCTCACCGAGTTGCGCTCCGCGTTCCAGCCCATTCCCTTGTTCTCGAACCGTGCTCCAAGGGTGACCAGAACTCGGGACGACTTGGCCAGGGGTTTGGAATCCAGGGAGCCCGCAAGGAACGCGGCGAACTGCTGGCCGAAGCTCGCGAACTTGACGTGAAGCCCATTCAAGGAGACGACCTTGGAGCCCACGAACCCAACCACCGACTTGGCGGCCGCGCTATCCACGGTAACCACCTTGCCGCCGTTCCCCGCCTGCCACTTGATCTCGGACTGCACCGCGCCCGGCTTTGACTGGACGCCGAAAGCCGAGTTCTCCGTGGCCAAAACGCCTAAGCGTTGGGTCAGCGGCGAAGGCTTCTTGCCCGCGATGGACCAGCCGCCGGTTGGCGTCATGGTTTCCAGATAGGAGAGCGGTCCGGCTTTGAGGAAGGCCTCGGGCCCAGCCGGGGCCACCAGCCCTTGCCGGAAGATCAGCGCCGCCAGCGGGAAGAACGCAGACTTTGCGGGATTGCGCCCCATGTCGAAGTAATTGTCGTACTGGTCGTTCTTAACGCCGGTGCCGGTGGGGTCCCAAGCAAAGGTGTAAATGACGTCCCAATCCTGGAACGCCGCAAACGTGGCGTAAAGCGGCATCATCTCGACCTGGAAGTCGCTCGGCGCGGGGTGGTTGTACTCAGAAACCGAGTAGGGCCTCCCTACGATCCGCCAAACCGCCAGACTTCCCAACGTTCCGAAGTTCTTGTCTGCCTCGTCGACCAAGGCCCGCCTCTCTACCCGGTAGTTTTGGGCGTCCCAATCCTTGCCGAGGAAGACCGGATGGTTCCAGTACTCGTGGTTGTCGGCAAAGTCCATGCCCGCTTCCCGGCCCAGGGAGGTCAGTCCACCCCACGAGATCTGGCTATCGATCACGTTGGTCTTGCGGAAGCCAAGGTCGTTGCGCAGGTACGCCCGCATCCGGCGGCTGTAAGCGGCCTCCGTCTCCGCGAGGAACCGAGAGTAGTCCAGGAATTGCGGCGAAACGCCGGCGCTGGGCAACTCCACCGTTCCCCTCTCAAGCGACTCGCCCGGCAGCAAGCCGACCGTCTTCTGCCCCTTGCGAATGCTGAGGCCCGCAACCTCGAGGGTGCCGACCTGTCCGCCAAGGGTGAACCCGAGCCGAGCGTGGTTTGGCTCGGTGTCCTGAGCCTTCCAGGTCAGAACGTAGTCCTTCCAAGCCGGCCCAACCTCAATCGAACCGCCGAGTCCGAGGAACCGCCAGTCCGCCTTGTCCAGTCGGCTATCGACCCCGATCGTCATCTTCTGGGAGGCGCGGGCACGGAATTCCACCGAGTAGGTTTCCCCGTTCACAAGGTCGAGCCCGCCCACGTGGGCCTGGATATGCCATGCCGGTCCTGAGTACGCCGGCACTTTCGCGACGAGCGTTGAGGTCTGCCCTCCTGCTCCTGTCCCGTCCAGAACCGCGAAATCGACGCCCGCCTTGCCCTGGTCTTCCCAGCTCCACTTCGTTGCCGGACTGGTGATCGCGGCACCCCGCTCGTCCTTGGTCGGCCACGCCTCGGAAAGCTTGGCGTCGGACTCATACTTGGCCTTCAACCACGCGTTCCACTTGGCCACCAACTCACCACGGAAGGGTTCCGGAAGGCCCGTAAGCCCGGATCCGGGAGACTCGCCGGGCCAGCCAACGAGGGAGTTCTCGTTGTTGATCTCCACCTTCATGATCGCTGGATCGTCGGCGTAGCGCAGCCCGGTGTAGGGGTTCTTGCGGCCGATCAGATCCTTGGCGTACTGCTGCTGGAGGACGATCATGCGCTCGTTGAACTTGTCCACCTTCTTGGCAAAGTTCTTCAGGGTTCGAACGCTTTCCGGGAAGCCCATCTCCGGCACGTACTCGCGCGCGGTCTGCAGGTTGATGTTGGAGTAGATACCGTTCTTCTTGAGGGCGGCAATGAAGTAGTCCAGTTTTTGCAGCTGGGCCGGGTCCATCTCGGTGAAAACGCGGTCGGACTTCCACACGTTGGAGCCGGGGCCCCAGCCGTTGTTTAGGTGGTGGAATCGGACAAGGTTGATCCCGAGCTTGGCCATTCGGGCGGCAATCATGGGCGCATCGGCCATCTCCGGAAAGGCGGCCTTTGCCGCGACATTGGTCCCGAAAAATCGAACCCGACGTCCGGTCTTCTCTTCCACGAAGTGCCCGTTGCGGGCAATGATGCGCCCGTTGAATCCGGCCGGGCCGGGATTCAGAAACGAGATGTCGGTGGCGGTGCCCTTCTTGGCGTCGTTCCAGGGCAACACGAAGGGGAAGAAGGAATCTGCCGGAGCCTGAGCAGCGACATGCAGCGAGAGAACGAGGGCGCCTGCGCTGGCGCACCAAAACCGACGGTTCATAAAGGAAACCTCCGATTCCGAAGCCTATCCCAGGAACGAGCTAGACGGTGTACTCAACCGTTGCGGTGGGGTCGAACATCACCTCAATCTGAATGAGGCCATCCTGCCCGAGATCGAGTTCCAAGCTCAGGCGCGAGGTGTTCTGTCCGAGGAGAACGATTTCCGTCTCCGGCCGAAGGTGCTGCACCTTGTCCACGAGGCGAACCGCTCGTTCACCGGTGACCGCGTAGCGAAGCACCGAGGTTCCGCTCGAAAGCTGCTTCCGATGGGTGATGCCCCACTCGAGGGCGGACAAGCTGCGGAGAACATCGAGGTCGAGCGCGCCGTTGGCCAACTGCTCGAGGGTCCGGGCGGGGCCCAGCTCGTACAGCGTTGCTCGTTCGTAAATGTTCGCCAAGCTCATTTAGACCAATCAGACAAAATCGAAAGAAAACTCGGAGCGGCGTATCAGGGGCCGCGTCTCCACACTCAGATCAACGGTTTCAGTATGACGATTAGGTATTTCTACGGGGAGAGGAGTGGGCAGTTTATGCTCTGAAACACGCATAAATACGTGTACTCCGTTTCCGCTCCCTGTTCCCTTCAAATCGCTCATCACGTGATCCGTAGTTTTACCTGCATTTTAGAGGATTTCCTCGCCCTATTCAAGCAATTCCCGAACTTCGGCCTCCTCTCTGGAGGATTCGAAGATTTTCCGCTTCCCATGTTCCCCGGCCCCGGCAAAATGCGCGAATTCTCATCGCCGTAGCGCGGCCCGGACCCGGGCGCCATCCCATTCGCGAGGCACCGAGACCCCCATCGCGTGGGCAAGGGTCGCCGGGGTTTGGTGGATCATCACTTCTTCTTCGATGATCGCAGAGGCAAAGTTCGGTCCAGCCCCGATCCAGACGATGTTCATGTCCTGTTCACATTCCGTGCCATGAGTCCGGTCGTGCCCGCCGTGATCGCTGAGAACCAGGAAGTCGGCTTCTGGAAAGGCCGCGCGAAGCCGCCCCACGCATTCGTCCGCATGGCTCACCGCGTCCAGATAGGGCTCGGACATCCACCCGCTGAGATGTCCACACTCATCGGTCCAGCCCAAGTAGACGAACGCAAAGTCCAGAGCCTCCTCTCGGCAGTATCGGATGGCCGCGTCGGCGACCTTGGCGTCCCCCTCGGCTCGATGTGCGTCGCGCAGATAGAGCGAGGCGGCCACGCTTTCCGGATCGTAGAGATCCCGAAGCGGACCCCAGTTGAAGAACGCGCCGGCGCGCAGCCCGTGGGCATGAATCTGGTCCACCACGCTTGGCACCGGGCGCACCAGAGGCTGGAATACGTTTCCGTTGATCCCGTGGCGAGCCGGTTCAACCCCGCGGAACATCGAGGTGTGGCAAGGCAACGTGCAGCATGGCATCAAGGTGCGGGCGCGCCGGGCCCAGGCGCCCTCCGCGATCATGGCGTCCAGGTTGGGGGTCCGGCCAATTTGGAGCGAATCTGGCCTCATGCCATCGATACTCACGAGGAAGGTCATGCGCCGGATCGTACCGGTTGTGGTTTCTCGCCGCGCCCCGATCTGGCGCGAACGGGTCTAGAAGTCGGATACTGGTTTCAATGCTGACGTCGAGGTTTCTGTCGCTCGCGTGCGCCCTGGTTGCCATGTCGATTTCCTCCGCCCAACCTGCCCGTTTCAGCCCGGCGTTCAGCGGGCCCACGCCCTCTCCACGCCAGTTGGCGTGGCACAAGATGGGCTACTACGCCTTTGTCCACTTCGGACCCAACACCTTCAGCGGCCAGGAGTGGGGCCACGGAACGGAAGACCCGAACTCGTTCAACCCGGAGAAGCTGGACTGCCGACAATGGGTGAAGACTTTCAAGGCTGCCGGAATGAAAGGGGTGGTCATCACCGCCAAGCATCACGACGGCTTCTGCCTTTGGCCCAGCAAGCAATCCAAGCACACCGTAGCCCAAAGCAAGTGGCGCAACGGGAAGGGCGACGTCCTCAAGGATCTGAGCGAAGCCTGCCGCGAGGCCGGCCTTAAGTTCGGGGTCTACGTGTCCCCCTGGGACCGTAACCACCCCGCCTACGGAACGCCCGAGTACAACCAGATTTTCGCGAAGACGCTCGAGGAGGTCCTGACCAACTACGGAGAGGTCTTCGAGGTCTGGTTCGACGGCGCCAACGGCGAGGGCCCGAACGGCCGAAAGCAGGTCTACGACTGGAATCTCTTCCACGACACGGTGCGACGCCTCCAGCCCAAGGCCGTGATGTTCAGCGATGCCGGCCCCGACATCCGTTGGGTAGGCAACGAGAGCGGCGTCGCCAGCGAGACCAACTGGAACACCATCGACCGGGACCGGTACGTGCCCGGCACTCCTCTCTACAAAGAGCTTGGCGAAGGCAAGGAAGGCGGGACGCACTGGGTGCCCGCCGAAGTCGACGTCTCCATCCGTCCCGGCTGGTTCTGGCGCGCGAGCGAGAACGCCAAGGTCAAGTCGGTAGACGACCTCGAGAAGATCTACTACGAATCGGTCGGGCGAGGCTCGAACCTCTTGCTGAACGTGCCACCCAACTCGGACGGCCGCATCTCCGAGCCCGATGTCAAGAGCCTGATCGGCTTGCGAAAGCGGCTGGACGCTACGTTCAAGAAGCCGGTTGCGAAGATCGATAGCCTTCGAGGCAAGTTCGAAGACGCGGTCGAGTTCGATGTGGTGGAACTCGCCGAGGACCTGCGTCAAGGCCAGCGGGTCCGCGAATTCCGCATCGAGACGGACACGCCAAAGGGCCGGGTCACCGTGGCGCAAGGAACCACGATCGGCTCAGGGCGCCTCCTTCGGTTCCCGGCCGTCCGGGCCCAGGGTGCAAGACTGATCGTCGAGTCGGCGTCCGCCCCCGTCCAGCTCTCGAAGTTCCGGCTATACGCCTCGCCGCGTATCTTCGCCGCCGAAGTGGCGAGCCGAGTGGAGCGGGATCAGAAGGCGCGGAGCGTATTCACCGAAGGCGCCGCTCCGAACCCCAAGGACCTGGATGCGCTGATGGAGATCGACCGGGTGAACACCGCTTGGCTGGAATCCTGGGTGGATGCCCAAGGCTGGCCCAAGCGCTCCGTCTACGGAAAGACGGCCGCCAACCACGCGTGGCTCCTGGTGCAGCATGCCGACCAGAACAAGCCGTTCCAGAAGATGGCTCTCCGGCTGATGAAGCCGCTGCTCGCGGAGGACGAGGTTTCGAAGACCGACTACGCTTATCTCACCGACCGGGTACTTCGAGGCGAGGGCAAGCCTCAGCTCTACGGGACCCAATGGGCGAGCCGGCCCGACGGCAGTATGGAGATGCAGCCCACTTCCGACCTGGCCGGACTTGAGGCGCGGCGGGCGGGGATGGGAATGCCTACCATCGCGGCCTATCGGAAGATGCTGGAAGACGCCTACAAGGTCAAGACCGCAGACCCGGCTACAGAGTCCCGTGCGGATCGCGACAAGCGGATGGCTTGGTGGAGAGATGCCCGATTCGGGATGTTCATTCATTGGGGCCTCTACTCCATCCCTGCTGGAACCTGGAACGGGAAGGTGTACGGCGGCGCCAGCGAGTGGCTCATGAACTCCGCAAAGATCAAGCCCCAAGACTGGGATCCGCTCCAGGCCCAGTTCAACCCGGTCGACTTCGATGCCAAGCGATGGGTCCAGATTGCCAAAGACGCGGGCATGAAGTACATCGTGATCACCAGCAAGCATCACGAGGGCTTCGCGATGTACCCGTCCAAGATCGGCACCTGGAACATCGGCCACACCCAGTTCAAGCGGGACCCCCTCAAAGAACTCGCCGAGGAGTGCAAGAAGCACGGGCTGAAGCTGTGCTTCTACCACTCGATCCTGGACTGGCACCACCCGGACTATCAACCTCGACCGGCATGGGACGACCGACCGGTCGATTCCACCAGCTACCCCCGCTACGTCGAGGTCCTCAAGGCGCAGCTCAAGGAGCTGCTGACCAACTACGGCCCCATCGGCATCCTGTGGTTCGACGGCGAATGGGACTCCACCTGGACCCACGAGTTGGGAGTGGACTTGGAGAAGTACGTGAAGTCCTTCCAACCCGGAATCATCGTCAACAACCGCGTCGGCAAGGGCCGAGACGGAATGGCGGGATTCGACAAGGGAATGGGCGCGGGGGACTACGGGACACCCGAGCAGGAGATCCCGGCGAGCGGCCTTCCTAGCGTCGACTGGGAGTCGTGCATGACGATGAACAACTCGTGGGGCTTCCACGCCAACGACAATAACTGGAAGTCGGCAGACACCCTGATCCAGAACCTGGTGGACTGCGCCAGCAAGGGAGGCAATTTCCTCCTCAACGTCGGGCCAACCTCGCTGGGCGAGATTCCGGGTCCAAGCGTCGATCGGCTGGCCGAGGTCGGCAAGTGGCTCAAGACGAACGGCGAGGCGGTCTATGGAACCTCCGCGGGACCCTTCGCCAAGCCGCTCCCCTGGGGCAAAGCAACCCGCAAGGGCAATCGCCTGTACCTCGCCGTATTCGACTCGACCCTTCCCCAGTTGGCCATGCCGGGATTGAGCGTCGGCATCAAGCGCGCGTACCTGCTCTCAGACGCCAAGAAGAAGGCCCTAGAAGTGGTTCAAGGCAAAGACGGGATCGGGATCAATCTGCCGAAGACCGGCGAGAAATTCCCGGTGGTGGTGGTCGAGATGACCGGCGAGCCCACGGTACGCGAGCAGTTGCTGAGGGCCGACCCGGCTGGAAACGTCAGCCTCGGCGCCGCGGTAGCGAATGCCACGGGAGGCATCCGCTACGAAGCCGGCGAGAAGAAGGCCTTGGGCTTTTGGACGAGCCAAGAGGCAACCGTCTCCTGGACCTTCGAGGCCACCCAACTGGGCGAGTACGAGGTTGAGGTGGAGCTGGCCTGCGAGCCCGAGAGCGCAGGCTCTCCGTTCGAAGTCGTCGTAGAAGGGGCCAAGGTGTCCGGCAAGGTCCCCGATACGGGGAGTTGGAGCACGTTCAAAGCGGTGAGCCTGGGCAAGCTTCCCCTCATCCACCTCGGCAAGACCAAGCTGGAGGTGCGGGCGCTAGGCCGCGTGGGCTACGGAGTCATGAACCTCCGCGCCGTTCGGCTGAGGAAAGCCTGACTTTGCTAGCCCTGTTGGTGGCTCTAGCCATGCCTTCACCGATCACGGACGGCCTCGCCCTCCTCGAGCGAATCCACCAGAAGTTCTGGGACGCGAAGCACTCTCGGTACGTGGAGAAACTCGCCGACGATCAGCCCGCGTTCAACTGGGCGGTCGGGGTCATGCTTTCGGCGATGAACTCCGCCGCGGCCCTTGAGCCCAAGTGGAAAGACCGCCTGCGGGACTACCTGCCCGCGGTGATGACGTACTGGAACGAGCTACCTCCGGTGGCCGGCTTCGATGTCCTCCCCGCCCCCAAGCCGATCGACCGCTACTACGACGACAACGCCTGGATGGCGATGGCGCTTCTGGAGAGCTACGACCTGCTCAAGGACCCCAACCTCCTCGTTCGCGCTCGGCTGACCGTTCGCTATGTCCTGAGCGCCGAGGACGACAAGCTAGGGGGTGGCCTCTACTGGCGAGAGTCCGACCGGGCCTCCAAGAACACCTGCATCAACGCGCCCGCCGCTTCCGCGTGCCTCGCGCTCTACGCCTACGACAAGAACCCTGAGCTCCTGGCAAAGGCTGAAGAACTCTACGCGTGGACTTACGCCAAGCTACGCGATCCCGCCGACGGCGTCATGTGGGACGCGGTCAACCTAAAAGGCGAGATCGGCAAGGACAAGTGGTCCTACAACACCGCGCTCATGATCCGAGCCGCCGTGGAGCTCTTCCGAGCCACCGGCAAGCCCGAGTACAAGGCCCAAGCCGAAGCGTTCTGCAAAGCGGCAGTCCAGCACTGGCTGGCCCCCAAGCCCGGCGTCCTCACCTGCGAAGGCAAGTTCGGCCACCTGCTCGTTGAGGCGCTCCAGCGCGCCCAGAAGGCCGGCATCCCCACCCCGGGTCTCGACCTTCCCAAGCTCTTCGCCGGCGTACAGTCCTTAGCCAAAGACGGCCTCTTCGGCCACCGCTGGGACCGCCCGGCGGGCGACGGTCCAAGGGAACTGATCGACCAAGCCGCCGTCGCAAGAGCGTTGCTTTTCCGACCGTAAAGTCAACGAAGACGAGCTGCTAGCGGGAGAGGTGCGAGAGGTCGCAGCCCTTGAGGTCGAGGAGGAGCTCGATTCCATAGGGTCCTGACTCCATGGCTACCTCCTCTTCCGCCGCATGGTCGCCAGGGCACCAAGCCCGACAGCGAGCATGGAAGCCGGCTCGGGGACGGGCCCAGTTTGCATTACTACGCTATCAAGTCGGGCTGAGTCCGGGCCTAACTGGTGCTCACCACGAATGTAGATGGCGTCCAGCGACGATAGAACTGTAGTCATTTCGCTTTGGGTCGCTTCGCTCCCGGAGTAGGAACCCGCGCGCCACCCAGACGCAGATAACCCGACGCTGAAGTGCGACCACTCTGCTTGACTCGGTGCGCTTTCGAGGCCGTAAACAAGGGTGAGACCGCCACCGGTGAGGATGACATCCTCCTGTCGGAACAGCCCGTAGCCGCTTCCAGAATCCAGCAAGTCAAAGGAAAGAGCACCTCCGACCCACAACTGCCGGTTCCCAAGAAATGAGGAGGGAGCCAACCAGTACTGGACATTGCCGGTAGGGTTGCCGCCGTCGGGATCATCAAGGGCTATGTAGCCACCTGGATTGCCCCCAGCAGCACTCCAACCTGGGGAGTAGGTTTCTAGGATAACCGGCGGGTCGCCCGGATTTGGATAGGCCAACTTCACACTTTGCCATCCTTCAGCGCCGAGATCGAAGGTGCTGCTGATCTCCGTGGCACGCGCGAATTTGGGCGTACAAAGAACTACCGCTCCGACCAGGGCTGCAGCTCGGCAACACCGCATCATTGCCGGGACGATTAACTGCGCAACCGCGTTTCGGGGAATTGTCAGGAGAGAGAGCGTCGGCGCAACAAATGCCCCAAGGCGTGAGGAACGGTGAAGTAGCGATCTTGTGAGCATAGGCGTTGATCCCCGAAGGCACCGGCCCCACCGAGAGAGAGTGGTGAGGCGGCGACTCCGGTAACAAGCTACACAGCCGCGGTGGAATTGCCTGGTCAAGATAGGGCAAGTTTGGGAACTTGGGTGGAAGAGTTAACGCCCGCCCCCTATACTTTGAACCCAAGGGCATGGAGAGAGATCAGAAACTGCGCCGGAGCCGGGCGGTACGGCTTACCGACGAGGCTCTGGGGCTGCTCCAGCGGGCGATGCTTGAGCGGTGGCATCTTTCGGGCGAAACCCGCCGCCTGAGCCGGGCCAGCCGCGCCGCGATGCTCGACCTAAGCGTCGGAACCGCCGAGCGAATCCTCCGCCAGGAGGGCAACGATCGGGCCGTCCTCGTCCAGGCGTTTCAATGCCTCGATCTGGCTTGGGAAGATCGCTACTGCGAGCCTTGCCCTCAGGGTCAAGAGGAGCCATCGGCCCCACCTGACGAGCCACCAGCCCCCGTCGCCCGGCGATCCGCACGGTGGCCTCGGCCGGCCATGCACTTTTTAGCGGTATGCCTCGTTGCGTGTGCCTGTATCGCGGTGCTCAGGTCCGGGACGCTCGTGAAGAGCCCGCCCACGCCCAGCCTGGACGCCGCCAAGGCCCAAGCCCTCGCGGAATCCAGCCTGTCCTCGGGCCGCACCGCGTATCAGCGCGCGGACTTCGACCAGGCAGAAATCCACGCCATCCGGGCAATTCGGGTTGCCCGGGAGTGGAAGATGGTGCATCTGATGGCCGACGCGCTGCGCCTTCAGGGCGATGCGTTGGTGGCCCAAGGGAGCCTCGAGGAAGGAGTCGCGATCTATCGGGAGACCCTCCCTCTCTGGGCTACCTTCCATTTCCCCCACGGCCATGCCTCCCTTCTTGAAGCCCTCGGGGTTGCAGAGGCCCGGCGGGGACGGCTGAACGAAGCCCGAACCTTCCTTGAGGAGAGCCTCCGCAGACTCAAGCCGCTGAATGACCCGGGCGGAATTGCCGGGGTTAGCCGGTCGCTTGGGTCCGTTGCCGCCGTCAGCGGTGATCTCCAGGTAGCGCACCAGTGGTACGCCTCCGCCCTTCAAGCGATCAAGGCTCGACCCGACAAAGGGATGCAGGCGGATCTGCGCGCCCTGGACGCCCTCCTCCTACGAGACGAGGGGAAGTTTGCCCGGGCAGCGAGCGAGCTTGGCGAGTGCCTGAAGTTCTGGGAGTCGATCGGCCACCGGCGCTGGCAAGCGACCACCCGCTTCCAACGTGCTACCGTCTTCCTCGCCAGCGGCGATCTGGCCAAAGCAGACGCTGAAACGAACCAGGCCAAGCAACTCTTCGCGGAGGTTGGCGACCGGGCGGGTATGGCGCAATGTAGCGCCCTCCTCGCCCGTAAGCGGCTTGTTCTGGGCGACCAAGCCCGCCGAATCGAAGAGTTCTTCTAACGGGTGAAATAGGCGCATGGTTGAAATCGTGTGCTGTTCCGCCGACGACTGCGTCGCCGCGGAGCGAGGTGGAGCGGATCAGGTCGAGCTTTGCGCCGCCATTCTGGCGGGAGGGTTGACGCCTAGCCCAGGCCTCTATTCCGCCGCGCGCGAGGCGTGCAAGTTGCCGCTCATGGTGATGATCCGCCCTCGCGGCGCAGGCTTCGCCTACTCGGACCTCGACTTCGCCCAAATGATCGCGGACGCGTTCTACTTCCGCGATGCGGGCGCGGACGGTCTGGTGTTCGGCGTGCTGCACGAGAACGGCGAGATCGACCGGGAGCGGATGGCGAAGCTCATCTCGATCGCCGGGCATCGGCAGAAGGTCTGCCACCGGTGCTTCGACGTCACCCCCGATCCGTTCGCGGCCCTCGAGACCCTGGTCGAGCTTGGCTTCGACCGGGTCCTCACCAGCGGCCAGCGCCCCAGCGTGGTGGACAATGCAGAGCTGGTCAAGGAGCTGATCCGAGTGGCGGACGGGCGGATCGAAGTCCTTCCCGGAGCGGGCCTGCGGCCCGGCAACGCCCGGGAGTTCGTCGCCAGGACGGGGGCCAAGAGCGTCCACCTGGCGCCGTTCCTGAGCCAGGTCGATCCTTCCACCCATGGGAAGCCCGAGATCGACTTCGGGGGAGGGAGCTACCCGGCCAACGACGAGTACGGACTGATCGACGAGGAAGCGGTGCGACAGGTTGTTGCCGCAGTTTCTTAGCCTCCGTATCTTTCCGTACAGCATTTGGCCTCGCTCAAGACGTAGCTTGTAGCTACAATGTCAAACCAAGAACTCACCGTAGCTGAAGCGGCGCGCAAGCGCGTGTCCATCCGTAAGTACACCGAGGAACCGGTCTCGGCGGCCGAGATCTTGGAGATCTTGGAGCTTGCCGGCAAGGCCCCCAGCGCCCAAAACGTCCAGCCCTGGCGAGTCATAGCGGTCACCGACCACGACCTGAAGCAGAAGCTGCAGGCGGCCGCCATGAACCAGCCCCAAGTCGGGTCTGCGGCCGTGGTCTTCGTGGTCACCAGCGACATGGTCGAGGCCCTCTCACTCGTTGCCGACTTCATCCACCCGGGCGTGCCCGCAGAGCGACGTGAGAAGGATATCGTAAGCATCCCCGCAAGCTTCGAGAAGATGGGTCCGGAGGCCCGCGACGCCTGGGGCCGCGGCCAAACCAACATCTTCCTGGGCTACCTTCTGCTCGTTTTGGCCTCCAAGGGCTACGGCTCGTCTCCGATGCTCGGCTTCGATCCTCCCAAGGTTCGCGAGCTGCTCGGCCTCGCCGACCACGTCGAGATCCCGGCCCTCGTGGCGGTTGGGCACCCGGCAGCGGACGGCTTCCCGCAGCACCGGCTCCCGGTCCAGGACATCGTCAAGATCCTCTGATCCAAGTGCCAAATCGCGTGCCCCTACGCGCTAGAGTAGGGGCATGGCTACCCTTGCGCTCATCGCGCACGACGGTAAAAAGGACGAGATGGCCGAGTTCGTCCTGACGAACCGCGAGCAGCTTCGACACTACGACCTCGTCGCCACCGGAACCACCGCCACCGTGGTCGAGCGCGCGGCCGGCATCAAGACTCGGGCCGTCCTCAGCGGCCCGAAAGGCGGCGACGTCCAGATCGCCGCGGAAGTCCTCCAAGGCGGAATCGCGGCGGTCTTCTTCTTCGTGGAGCCGATGGAAGCCCATCCCCACGATCCGGACATCCAGACTCTCCAAAGAATCTGCCTGCTGATGGACACTCCGATCGCCACCAACCCGGCCACCGCAGAGTTGATCCTTCGCGGGATGCGGACCTAGCCGCCCAGCGCCTTGACGAGAACGTAGAGGGTCTTGTCCGCGTTCACCTTCCAGCCAAGCTCCGTTCGCTCCGCCACGAAGACCATGCCGATCTTCTGGCGGTCTCTTCGGGTGTACATCACCTCGGTGAAAACGATTCGGGGATCCTTTTGGGCGGTGCGCCGTCCGATCTGGAAGCTGCCGCCCTGGATCAGTATCGGCAGAACCTCGTTGATAAGGGCCCTCGACGAACTGCTTTGCACCGATCCCACCGTGTAACGCTGAACCTCGTTCAGGTCCTGTTCCAGCAACGCCTGGTGGTACCGGCGGACTGCCGTATCCGGCCCATAGTTGCGGAGCGTGGAGAACACAAACACCGTGAGCACGGCCAGCAACGCCGACGCAAGAATCGCCCTTCGGGTAGTGGTTCTCGGGTCCACCCGCTAAGGCTACCGCTTTGGAAGCCCGGTGGCCCGGCTCGGCGATGGAACGTAAGCTGGGAACCCCTTCAGGCCAGGCGGTGGCCCCGGCAACACAACCGCCCCGTCCGGATAGGCGCCGTAGGGCATCCGCGATTCAAGCCGGAAGTCTCCCCGTTTGGCATCCCGGAACGGGATCTTGCCGGTCCAAGCCGGCTCACCCAGCCAAGCGTAGACTTGGCCGTAGGGAGAAGCCTCCTGAGTCTTGGCGGAGGTCCCCTGGAACCCGTTGTCGCGCACAAAGATTCCCCGGCTCTTCAGGTCTGCCCGGTCGGGCGTGAACAGGGCGATCTGGAACGCGCCTCCGTCGGCCAGCAGATTCCGCTCGATCGTCAGGTCCCGAACGTTGCTCGCACGGACGTCGATATTGCCGGTCGCTCCCGCCCAGTGCCCGTTGCGCCCGTTCTGAAAGAGCGTGTTGTGATGGATACGGATTCCCGAGCGCGGACCATTGCCTCCCCAGGTGCCGAAGTAGATGCCGGAAGCGCGGTTCCGATAGAGAAGGTTGTGGTGGACCCGCACGTTCTTCAGTTCCGAACTCTTCCCTTCCGCCGAGATCACCTGCCCCCACTCGCAGTCGTGGGCCACGTTGCTGAAGAACTCCACGTCCTCCAGCCGCCCAAACCATGCGTCGGCGTAGTACGCCTGGCGATGCAGATCGTGCACGTAGTTGTGGTGCACGGTGCCGTGGGCGCTGACCTCCTTGACGTCGATCCCTTCCTTGATGGAATGGTGGACGTGGTTCCAAGCCACCTCGAACCGCTTCACTCCCGCCACGCTGATCGCCTCGTGGGGACACTCGTTCTCGGGGTTCCCGAAGAGCCGCATCGAGGGGTCGTTGGCGCGCGTGACCTCGTTGCCCACGATCCGCACGTCCTCCGAATTCCACACCCCGATCCCGGGCATGAAGGTCAGGTCGACCCGGCAGTTCTGAATGTCGATGAACTTGCAGCCCCGCTGCACAAAGATGCCCGCGTAGTAGCTGTTGCGGACCTCCAGCCCTTTCAGCCGAACGTAAGCCGCCGACCGGAGGTCCACCGCGCCTTGGTCCCCGAAGCGGGCGGACGGCTTCGCCCCGATGAAGTCCAGGATCGGGCGCTCCTTGGGAGCGGCCTCCAGCGAGATCCAAGCCTGGGCCGTCCCCTTCACCTGGATGGAGAGGGCATGGTCGAGTTTGTAGGTGCCACCCCGGAGTACGATTCGGTCACCCGGCTTGGCCCGGCTGACCGCAACCTGCGGGTTCCCAATCGGCTTCGCCCTGGAGCCGGGAGCGTCGTCGGCGCCGGTGGGCGACACCCATAGGGTGCTGCCCCCGCTTGCGAGGGAAGCAACCAAGGTCAACGCGTTAACCGATCCCATGCCCGAACGTTACCCAAGCCTGGACCTAGCGTCAGGGTCGTCGGGATCACCAGGAGGCCATACATGGTAACGATCCCACATTCTTTGCCCCGCTACGAGCAACTCGTGCAAATCTGGCGCTTGTTTATGGCACGATGCTGATATGCGAATTTGGCAAGCAGCGTTGGTTGTCGTGGCCCTGGCGGCCGCGGGTTGTAGCGGGAACTCGTCGCCCTCCTCCACGGAGTACACGAACACCCCATCGACGGACAAGAAGCTTCGGATCGCCGTGATCCCAAAGGGCACCACCCACGAGTTCTGGAAGTCGGTGAAGGCGGGAGCCGAGGAGGCTGGCACCGAGCTTGGCGTCGAGGTCATCTGGAAGGGCCCGGTCAAGGAAGACGACCGCGACAGCCAGATCAAGACCGTCGAGGACTTCATCACCAACAAGGTGGACGGCATCGTCCTCGCGCCGCTCGACGACACCGCTTTGGTCGCCCCGGTCGAGGAAGCAATGGGAGCCAACATCCCCGTCGCGATCATCGACTCGGGACTCAAGAAAGAAGACACCGTGAGCTTCGTCGCCACCGACAACAAGAAGGGCGGCGAGATGGCGGGCGCCGAGCTTGCCCGGATCCTTGGCGGCAAGGGCAAGGTTGCCATGCTCCGCTACCAAGAGGGCTCGGCCAGCACCATGGAGCGTGAGGCCGGATTCCTGGAAGCCGCGAAAGCAGGCGGCCTCGAGGTCGTCAGTGAGAACCAGCACGGCGGCGCAACCGTCGAGACCGCCCAGCGGGCCTCGGAGAACCTCTTGGCGCCACTGAAGAAGGCCGACGGAACCCTCAGCGTCGACGGCATTTTCTGCCCGAACGAGTCCACCACCTACGGCATGCTCCGCGTCCTCCAGGACCAAGAGTTTGCGGGCAAGGTCAAGTTCGTGGGATTTGACGGTTCCGACAAGCTCATCGAAGGTCTCAAAGCCAAGCAGATCGATGGCCTCGTTGTCCAGAACCCTCGCAAGATGGGCTACCTGGGCGTCAAGACCCTGGTCGAAAAGCTACGCGGCAAGGAAGTCGAGAAGCGCGTCGACACCGGCGCGGTGCTGGTAACCCTCGGGACCCTCGAGTCCGAAGACGTCAAGAAGGCGCTCGGCAAGTAGTGAAACTCGGGTCGAAAGGAATCGCCGCGCTTGCCGTGGCTTGGGTGCTGATCTTCGTGGCGTTCTACGTCGCGATGCCCAACAGCTTCGCCACCCTGCGCAACCTGGAGACCCTCACCCGTCAGACGTCGATCGTGGCGGTGGCCGCCCTCGCGATGACCTTCGTGATCGTCGCGGGCGGCATCGATCTCTCGGTAGGCTCGGTCGCCGCGCTGGGCGCGGTGGTCTGTGCCTACACCTTGAGGCTCGGCTGGAACCCGGCGCTTGCCGCCCTGGCGGCGTTGGGCGTGGGGACGCTCTGCGGACTGCTCAACGGGGCCATCATCACCGGACTCCGGGTCGGACCGTTCATTGTCACCCTCAGCACGCTCCTGGCGATGCGCGGCGCGGCCAAGGGCTTGGCGAACGAGGAAGCCATCCGGGCCCAAGGCGGCTGGACGGAGCAGATCCTAGCCTCCCTTCCCAAAGATCGAGCTTGGATGATGCTGGCCCCCGGCGTCTGGCTCACCCTCGCGCTGGCCGCGTTCATGGGGTTCGTACTTCGCCGAACGAAGTTCGGACGGCACGTGGTCGCGGTGGGCGCCAACGAGCGCGCCGCCCGCTACAGCGCGATCCCGGTCGAGAAGGTGCGCCTGCAGGTCTACGCCCTCTCCGGCTTGTTCGCGGGTCTCGCCGGCCTATTCCTCTTCTCTCGCTTGCGGCTAGGCGACCCCACGATCGCCCAGGGTTTCGAGCTAGACGTGGTCGCCGCCACCGTCATCGGTGGCGCCAGCCTCAGCGGGGGACAGGGCTCGGTCGCCGGCTCGGTGCTGGGCGCTCTGATCATGTCCACGATCCGCGCGGGCGGCTCGCAACTTGGCTGGTCCAACTGGATCCAAGAGGTCGCCACCGGCATCATCATCGTGGCCGCGGTTGCCTTGGATCGCGTCAGGGCCAAAGCCTCGTAGGATCGGCTTCCAGCCGATCCGTAGCGCGGGCATCCTGCCCGCTGCGGGAACCTCAACAAGCCTCGCGAGTACAATCGGCCTACTTTGCCGTACCTCTCGGTCGTCGTGCCGGCCTACAACGAAGAAGACCGCCTCCTGCCCAGCCTGGAGATGTTGCGCGACTACTACGCCGCCCAGGACTACGACTGGGAAGTCACCGTGGTGAGCGACGGCAGCAAAGACTCCACCGCGGACATCGTCCGTAAGTTTGCTGAGTCCGATCCTCGGTTTGCCCTCATCGAATACCAGCCCAACCATGGCAAGGGCTACGCGGTGCGCACCGGAATTCTGGCCTCCAAGGGCGACGTGGTCCTCTTCTGCGACGCCGACAGCGCGACCCCCCAGGCCGAAACTACCAAGCTGCTGGAGCACATCCGCGCGGGCGCCGACGTGGCGATTGGCAGCCGCCCCCTCAAGGAAAGCCGCCTGGAAAAGCGCCAACCTCTCTACCGCGAACTCCTCGGCAGGGCCTTCAACAAAGCCGTGCAAACCCTCGCCATCCGGGGGATCGACGACACCCAGTGCGGGTTCAAGATGTTCACCCGCAAAGCGGCCGACGAGGTTTTCGCCCGCTGCAAGCTGGACGGGTTCAGCTTCGATTTCGAGGCCCTCATGGTCGCCCGCGACCTCGGGTTCCGGATCGACGAGATCCCCATTCGCTGGTCTCACCAAGAAGGCTCCAAGGTGGTCCTCCTCCGCGACGGGCCCCGCATGTTGCGAGACCTCGTGAAGCTCCGGCTCAAGGGCAAGAAGGCCCGCCTCAGCTTGCGCGAGTAGCTTCGGTATCCTTCGGGGGCTCTTGAACGCCGCCGAATACGACCGAATGTACGAACTGGAAGACCACTATTGGTGGTTCGTCGCGCGCCGTAACCTGGCGGTGTCCCTCGTGGAAGCCTACGGCGCAACCGGCCCGGGCATCCAAGCGGTCGACCTGGGGTGCGGAACCGGCGCCGCCACCAAGGCCCTCGCCGCCCACTGCGAGGTCTGCGGGCTGGACATGAGCGCGCAGGCCCTCGTCCTTTCCAAGACTCGCGGCCTCCACCGGCAGGTCCTGGGAGACGGCCAGTGCCTCCCCTTTCAGGATGGGCAGTTCGACGTCGTGATGGGCCTCGACGTCTTCGAGCACATTCCCGACGATCGCGCCGCGTTCCGGGAGTGCTTTCGCGTTCTGAAGCCGGGCGGGGTTCTCGTGATGAGCGTGCCCGCGTTCAAGGCCCTCTGGGGTCCGCACGACGTGGCCCTCCACCACCATCGCCGTTACCGCCGGTCGGAGGTAAGGAGCCGCATGGGCGAAGCGGGGTTTCAGGTCCTGCGGTGCGGGTACTCCGTGTTCTTCCTGTTCCCGCTCGTCTTGGTCTCCCGACTCTTGGAGAAGCTCCGCCCCGGCCCGGCCCACGCTTCCCTGCCGATGGTTCCGGAGTGGCTCAACCGAGCGCTGATCCGCCTCCAGACCCTTGAGGCCGGGCTGATCTCTCGTTCCAAGATCGACCTTCCCTGGGGATCCAGCGTGGTCGCGGTCGCCCAGAAGCCCCGCGCCTAGCGGGTGAGGCCCCGCCGTTCCCGCTCCAACAAGGTTTCCTTCCGGTCGAGCCCTCCGGCGTATCCGGTCAGCTTCCCGCTGGACCCGATCACCCGGTGGCAGGGCACGACGATCGAGATCGGATTGAGCGCGTTGGCGCGGGCCACCGCCCGCGCGGCGCCCGGCTTTCCAAGTTGGCGGGCCAAAGCCCCGTAAGTAGCGGTCTCGCCGTAGGGAATCTGAACGAGGGCATCCCAGACCTGCCGCATGAAGTAAGTTCCCTTGGCACGCAGCGGGAGATCGAAGGCCTGACGGGTGCCCGCGAAGTACTCGGCAAGCTGCTGCTCGGCCTTGTCGAGTAGGGGATGCGCCTCCTCCCGCCACGCCGGGTCTTGGGCCGGCCCACGGGCATGGTCTTCCATGTAGAGGCCGCAGAGTGCATCGCCCTCCACCAAGAGGAGCAAGGGGCCGATTGGGCTTGAGATTCGTTTTGCGTAGATCATTTGGGGCTGGCCTCGGAGGGCGTTTCAAGCGATTTCCATAGGTGCATCACGGCGTAGGATCGCCACGGACGCCACGGTTCGGCGAGTTCTTGGGCTTGCCGAACCGTCACGCCGCCCAGCGCCTTCAGCACCGCCACATCCCCGGGCGGGAACGCGTCTGGGAAGGCGAGGGCGCGCATCGCGATGTACTGGGAGGTCCACGCCCCGATCCCCGGGATCGCCTGAAGCTGGGCCGCAACCACTTCGGGATCGGAGCCGGGCTGAAGCCGGATCCGCTTGTCCCTCAGCGAGGCGGCGATATCCAGGATCGCCCGGCTGCGCGTTCTGACGATCCCCATTTCGCCGAGTTGTTCGGGAGCTACGTCGGCAAGGACATCGGCAGATGGGAAGAGCCGCTCGAGGCCGGGCCAGGGGGTCTCGATCGGCTCGCCAAAGGCGGCCGCGACCCGCCCGGCAAGGGTCCGCGCGGCCTTGACCGTGATCTGCTGCCCGAGGATCGCCCGCACCGCAAGCTCGCATGCGTCGAAGCAACCGGGCAACCTGAGTCCGGGGTTCGGCGTTGCCAGTGGCCCAAGTGCTTCCGAGACGTCCGCGGGCCGGCATGCGGTATCGAAGAGCCTCCTCACCCGCCGGAGAACTTGCGGAAGTGCAGGCACGAGGCCAGAGGAGACTTCCACCGTGATGGCCGCCTTGGAGGGATGCCGCCGGACCGCAATCCACCCGACCCGGCCGGCCACGCGAGCGGTTCTCCGGTAGACCCCGCCCTCTACGTGCTCCACCCCCGCGACCGAGCGGGCGTCTAGGAAGGCGAGGATCGCTTCCCAATCGTAGGGGAGGCGAATCCCGACCTCGCACAACACCGAGCCTTCGTCGGAAACGCGCCGTCGCCGGAACTGGGTCGGGGATTTGCGGTAGCGCTCCAGAAAGAGGGCATTGAACCGGCGCAAGCTGGAGAAGCCGCTCGCGAGGGCAACCTCCCCGATCGGTAGGTTCGTGTCGCTCAGGAGTCGCTTGGCGCTCAGCAGCCGCTGGGTTTGCGCGAGCTCGACCGGGGAGACTCCGAAAGCGTCCACAACCGCCCGGCGCAGGTGGCGTCCCGAAACGCCCAGGCTGGCCGCCAGCTCGTCCAGGGAACCCTCGTCCAAGGCCCCGTCCTCGATCCGGCTTGCGGCCGAGTGGGCCAAGTGGTGGATGGCGTCCACCCGCGCGGCCCCAGGGGCAACTTCCGGACGGCAGACTAGGCAAGGACGGTAGCCCGCCTTCTCCGCCGCCGCCGCGCAGCCGTAGAACGTGCAGTTGCTTGGCTTTGGCGTACGGGCCGAGCACACGCAACGGCAGTAGATGCCCGTGCTGGAAACCCCGACAAAGAAGAGCCCGTCGAATCGGGTGTCCTTCGCCGCCAGCGCGCGGTAGCAGGCCTCGTGATCCAAATCCATTAAGGAGAGAATACGCGGCATCACGAGTCTGGGCTCGCCGTTTTCGGACGCAGCCCAAACGTGCTAGCAGCTAACGTTGCGACCTTCGCTTCCGAAAAGAGCCATCCGATCCTCGGTCGAGGTCCGGGGCGTTCCCTCGGGAACGTAGTGGAATTGGATAGCTCGCCGGCGCTTGCCGGAACGGTTGCTCGGCGTCCCGTGGGGGGTTAGGCCGTCGAAGATCAGGCATCCGCCTGCCGGAATCGGCGCGGCAACTGTGCCTCCCCGGGCCAGGATTTCCGAGTCGCAGATCTGCCAATCGCGGCGGTTGAAGTGCGGCATCTCGCCCTCGCGGTGGCCGCCGGGCAGAAACACCATGCACCCGTTGTCCAGCGTCGCCTCGTCCATGGCAATCCAGACTCCCACCACCGGCGTACCTTGCGGCAGGTTGAAGTAGGCGTGGTCCTGGTGCCAGGGCTTCTCCCGTCCGATTCCGGGCGGCTTGTAGAGCGCCATCTCTTGGAAGAGTTCGGCCTTTGCCCCTAGCAGTCTCTCCACAACTTGCAGGAGGTCCGGGTGGTAGGCGACCTTGGCGAAGGCTTCGTCTTGCCCCACGAACCACATGAACTTGCGAACGTAGTCCTGGCGATCCTCCGGCGCGATCTCGTCCCACCGCTCGCGCGCCGCCGCCTCGAATTGGAGTTCCACTCCCTCCGGAGGGCCCTCCTGGATGAACCGCCCCAGCACCTGACCTACCGGCCCAAGGACCTCTGGCCCGAACGCGTCTTTCACAGAGACGAAGCCTAGCGTACGGTACTGCTCTTCTAGGGCCGCATCAAAGGACGCCAATCCGGACACCGGAGTGAGTTCCGAGACCGGAGCGTACAGGTTTGGCTCGTAGACGGCGTCCTGGAGGGCGTCGAACGAAGGGGCTTGTGCCATGCCCTATTTTCGCACGATCACGCCGATTCGCCTACCCGAGGCCGCATCTTTGGCGGAATCCGAAACCGTTGCCCCTCCTGTTGCGGTACTACAAGGGGTACCCATGGCGAAAGCAATTATCGAAGTGCACGGTCTCAGCAAGGATTATGTGATGGGCGATCAGGTCGTCCACGCGCTCCGGCACGTCGATCTCACGATCGAACAGGGCGAGTTCGTCGCGATCATGGGCCCCTCGGGCTCCGGAAAATCCACCTTCATGAACCTGGTGGGCTGTCTCGACCGGCCGAGCGCAGGCGACTACCTCCTCAACGGCGAAGCCGTCGCGCGAATGGACGACAACCAGCTGGCGGAGATCCGAAACAAGTACATCGGATTCGTGTTCCAGAACTTCAACCTGCTTCCCCGCACCTCTGCCGTGAAGAACGTGGAGTTGCCCCTCATGTACGCCGGAGCCAAGGACCGCCACAAGCGGGCGCTGCGGGCTCTCGAACAGGTTGGCCTAGGCCAGCGCACCGACCACAAGCCATCCGAGCTTTCCGGAGGCCAGCAGCAGCGCGTCGCGGTTGCGCGGGCCATCGTAAACGACCCCGTCCTCATCCTCGGCGACGAGCCCACCGGCAACCTGGACTCGCGCACCTCGGAGGAGATCATGGCTCTATTCCAGGATCTCAACCGCCAGGGCAAGACGGTGATAATCGTCACCCACGAAGAAGACGTCGCCAAGCACTGTAAGCGGATTATCCGGTTCAAGGACGGCAAGGTGCGGATCGACGAAGTGGTCCAGAACCCCACGGACGCGCGCGAGGCCCTTGCCGCGCTGCCGCTGGGCGAAGACGACGAGCTTGTCGCCGCCTAAGCCTGGCGTATCATCCTTCTAGCCGTGGGTCTACAGAAAAAGCTTCCGTACCTGAACGCGTACCTGCAGAACATGCAGGGCGAGAAGCCCATCGCGCGTACCTTGAGCCCGTCCTGGTACCTGCCCATGCTCATGGCGATGCCGCTCGCTCTCGTAGCCGGAACTGCAAGCAACTCTCAGTGGGGTATCTGGGTCATGCCCTCCTGGGGACTAATCATGGGCGGCCTGGCCCTCTACAACCACCGCCAGTCCAAGCCGAGGACCCCTCAAGAGCGCTTTCGGGTGAAAGCGTTCGAGACCCTCGTCAAGTTCCAAGCCCGCTCCGGGCCGCGCCGCCTTCGCAAGAGCCTCCATCCCGCCGCTGCCCAGGTTCTCGAGGCCTGCGCGTTCTATCACAACCGCGTCCTCGCGGTCCTGGACGCCCCCGGATGGCAAGAGTTGGCAGAATCCGACCACTGGGAGCAGGTCCGCGCCGAAGCCCGCAACGCTGCCGACACCGCCATGCTGGAGGCCCTGGTCTGCGCCGACCCCTACCTCGGCAATGAGCAAGCGAGAACCTTCGACTTCAGCAAGGTCATCAAGGAGTTTGCCAGCGGAGACGTCGAGGACGCATTCGGCGAGCTAAGCCGCATTCTCGGTTGGGAGCGGGACGAAGACTTCAACCACTGGGACGCCATTCCTGAGCAGCTCCACCCCGCTTACAACGTCGCCACGAAGCTCAAGAAACTCGTTGGCGAACTAGAGAAGCAAGCCGCCGATCTTGAGCGCCAGTCGACGGTGGCCGGCGGCTCGGCAAGTCTGGACAACGTCCTGCGGAACCTCGAGCAACTCCGCACGGCGGAGCAAGAGCTGGAAGCAGAGGACCCGCTTCGTCAACGCATCAGCGGGCGCTAACCACCGTCGCCACCGAGCGCGAGGGCAACGCCACCGCGAGCCTTCCCTTCGCGTCCACTGGAAGCGAAGCCACCTTCCGCCGCTGCCCTGATCGGTCGCTCAGCAAAACCTGGACCTTGGCCCTCGGCGGCAACCCCGACAGAACCGCCCGTCCCGCCCCGGTCGTGTTCACTAACAGGACGGAGAAGTGCCCCGCCTTTGGGCCGAAAGTCGCGATCGCCTGAAGGGAGTCGTTGCCGGATCGGGTTGACACCACCTTTGCGCCCGGGGAGAACACCTGCTCCATCTGGCGCATGACCTGGAAGACCGCGTAGGGCTTCTTGCCGGACTTGTCCACGAGCGGATAGTTGTCCTGGTAGGTCCAGTAGTCCATCAGCGATGCGCCGGTCAGGCGGATCGTCCGCTCGTAAGCCATGGCGGTGCGAAGCCCGTTCTCCCAAGATCCCCAGGGATTGGGAGCCTGCCACAGTTGGGCGTCGTGGCCCGCCTCCAAGCACCAAACCGGCTTCTTGTACCGGCGGCCAAGCTCGGCGATCCGCGTGTAGGCAAGATCCGTGGCCCCGAGCGCGTCCCACGAATGGAACGAGATCGGGCCGAGGTGCGGGGCCAGTCCCTTATCCTGGAGCAAGGGCAACGCGTACGCATAGAAGTTGCCGCCGTTGGCGGTGTCTGCCACCAGGAACTTCGTCTTCACCCCGGCCGCCCGGAAAGCCGGGATCGCCACCCGGATGAACGCGGCCATCTGAGCCGGGGTGAACCGGAAGTTCACCCCGTAATCGGGCTCGTTGAACGAGAAGTATTCCGGGCTGGCCCCGTAGCGGTTCTTGGCCACCGCCAGGAATCGAGCGATCGCCTCGGCGCAAGCCTGGTATTTCTCGACCGGCAGGGTGCGGCCGCTCTGCTCGCGGTTGCCGCCCAGCATCCAGCCCGGGCCTTCCCAAACGGAAACCACAGTGGGAATGCCGCGCTTCGCGAAGTCCTGGAGCGCTAGGAGGACGGCCTTCGACTGTGCGTTCTCCTCGTACACGCCGGGCGCAGGATTCCACTTCTCAAGCGGAAGGCCAACGCGAGCGTGGGCCACCTTTAGGTTCTTCAGAACGTAGGCGCCCACTGCGTCCATCGGCTCCACCGAGCCGTAACGAGGTTGGCAGAAGTTGCCTCCGAGGCCCACCATGGTCTGGCGCACCTGGCTACGGTCGATCCTCACTGCTACGTCTCCCAGCTTGTTGAGAGAAGTGGTGAGTTCCACCAACTGATCCAGCGTCCGAGACTTGCCGAAATTCGAGACCTTCAGCCCGCCAATCTCTAGCGCCTGAGGCTCGAAAGCCATCCGAATCGAGGTCATGGCTTGCCCCGCTTGGTAGCTTTCCGCCGCTTGGAACGGAATGTAGACTTTCTTCCACCCGGCCGGGTCGGCCGCTGCCGAAGCCGCCTGGGTAACGGACTTCGTCCACGGCGCGGTCGCCCGCTCGAACAGCAACTCGATCCGCGCGGGAGCCTTCCCGTCCAACGTGCGACCGCGAAGGCTCAGCTCGGCAAGCAGCACGTCCCCTTTCACAACCGGCGACTCGTTCATCACCGTGAGCTGGGTCGCGTTGCTTTCGTCCGCCGCCTTTCGAATCACCACCCGGAGCGCCTGTGTGAAGGACTGGCCCGCGGCCGGCACAATCTTGGCCTCGGCGTTCGTCCTTTCCAACCCGCCCACCGGAGTGGTCAGGTAAGCCTTCGAGCCGAAAACGGGTTGGCTACCGGAAGGTTGGGTCGCCCCAAGCAAAGCGGCTATTGCGACGGGCACAAGAAGGAAACGGGCGGAAACACGAAGGTTGGCAACCATGGAGACTTCCTGTGGCGGGTTTACCCGGTGTGGATAGAACCCGCCACACCTTTCCTCGACAAGACGCCCGGGCTCACGAGTAACCTCCGCAAAGAAGCCAGCCCAACGTCGGCTGCTGGAGTTCAACCCATGACGCAACACATCCTCATTCCGCTGTTGGCCCTCGTCCTCGCGCTTCCCCAGGTGGGCGAGTCAAGCGTGGCCCAAAGTACCAAGCCGTTCCTCGCCCCGCTCTTCACGGACAACATGGTCCTGCAGCGTGGCAAGCCCGTGCCGGTGTGGGGCTGGGCCAAGCCGGGCGAGAAGGTTGCCGTCTCCGTGGCGGGAGCCTCCGCGGCTACCGTGGCCGACGCCGATGGAAAGTGGATGGCCAAGCTTCCTAAGCTCCCGGTCGGCGGACCCTACACCCTCAAGATCACCGGCTCCCGAGAGCTGGCGCTTCAGAACGTGCTGGTGGGCGACGTCTGGATCTGCTCTGGCCAATCCAACATGGAGATGGGGATCGCCAACGTGGACAATGCGGCAACCGAGATTGCCAATGCCAACTACCCCCAGGTCCGCCTGTTCACCGTTCCAAACGTAACCGCCCTTACCCCGCAGACCTCGGTGAGCGGCTCCTGGAGCGTTTGCTCCTCGCAGACGGTAGCTGCTGGCGGATGGGGAGGCTTCTCCGCCGTGGGCTACTTCTTCGGACGGATGCTCAACCAGGAACTCAACGTCCCCATCGGCCTCATCCACAGCTCCTGGGGCGGCACGATCGCCGAAGCCTGGGTCAGCGGAGAGGCCCTGAAGAAGGACATGCCCGACTTCCGGGCCGCCGTCGGCCAGGTCGAGCAGCAAGCCAAATCGCCTGCCGGAGTCCCCTACGCCCAGCAGCTCGCCGATTGGTACGCGAAGAACGACGCCGGCACCGCGGCCGGTTGGGAGAAGCCGGACGCCAACGATTCGGCCTGGGCCGGGATGCTCCTGCCCACCCTCTGGGAGAAAGCGGGAATGCCCACTTTCGACGGCATCGTCTGGTTCCGGAAGTCGATCGACCTCACGGAAAGCCAGCTTGGTGCCGCCACCCTCGAACTGGGCGCAATCGACGACGTCGACGTAACCTGGGTCAACGGCGTGAGGATCGGAACGACCGCCGGCCATGCCTCCCCCCGCAGCTACTCGATCCCGGCCGGAGTGCTCCGCGCTGGACGCAACGTCATCGCGGTCCAAGTGCTGGATACCGGTGGCGGCGGCGGAATCTGGGGCGAACCCGGCCAGATGAAACTCACCGCCGGCGGCAAGGAGGTCCCCCTCTCCGGCACCTGGCAGTATCGCGTGGGCGCCGATGCCACCACCGCCGCGGCCTTCCCCGTGAACACTTTGAACAACCCGAACGTGGCGACCGTGCTCTACAACGCCAAGATCGCCCCTCTCGTGCCCTTCGCCATCAAAGGCGCGATCTGGTACCAGGGCGAATCCAACGTGGGACGCGCCGAGCAGTACGCCCGCCTGCTGCCCACCCTGATCCGTGACTGGCGAGTCCGCTTCGACGTGGGCGAGTTCCCCTTCTACATCGTGCAGTTGGCCAACTTCCAGGCCGTCGACGCGGAGCCCGTCGCCAGCGGATGGGCCGAGTTGCGGGAAGCCCAGCTTCTTGCCAGCCGCCGCGCCGGGAACTCCGGCATCGCCACGGCGATCGACATCGGCGACGCCGTGGACATCCATCCTCGCAACAAGCAGGAGGTCGGCCGACGCCTCGCCCTGAACGCGCTGGCCCAGGTGTACGGCAGGGATCTCGAGTACTCCGGCCCCGTCTTCAAGCGCGCCAAGGTGGAAGGCAGCTTCATCCGGATCTCGTTCGACCATGCCGACGGCCTCGCCGTCCGAGGCAACGGCAAGCTGTCCGGCTTTGCGATCGCGGGAGAAGACGGCAAGTACGTGTGGGCCGACGCCCAGATCGACGGCAACACCGTGCTGGTGTCCTCGCCAAGCATTGCCAAGCCGGTGGCCGCCCGCTATGCTTGGGGCAACAACCCGGTCGCCAACCTGGTGAACCGCGCCGCGCTGCCGGCCCTCCCGTTCCGCACGGACGGGCCGACCAAATAGACTAGCCGAGCCGCCGTATCCACGCAATCATGAGGTCGGGCCATTCTTTGAGCCCGGCCTCTTTGCTTCTCAGCCCGTATCCGTGCCCGCCTTTGGGATACACGTGGACCTCCACCGGCACCTTCGCGGCGCCGAGCGCCGAGGCGTATGCCAGCGAGCCTGCGACCGGGATGTGGTCGTCTGCCGCGTGGACCAGGAACGCGGGCGGGGACTTGGCGGTCACCCGCACCCCCGCTGCCTCCAGCGGCTTACCGTCGTCGGTCAGGTACGCGGCGTAGCCCAGGATTGTGAAGTCGGGAGTCGGGCTCACGTCGTCGATCGCGTCCTCGCGGGGGTATGCCGCCTCCGTTGCCGTGGAAGCCACCGCCGCAAGGTGGCCCCCTGCCGAGAAGCCCATGATGCCGACTTTGCCCCCTCCGATCCCAAGCTCGCCGGCACGAGCCCGCAGGATCCGCATCGCGCGCTGGGCGTCCTGCAGCGGAACGAGGTGGATCGGGTTGTCCTTCTCGCGGATCGGAATCCGGTACTTGAGAACAGCAGCATGGATGCCCGCCTTGTTGAGACGCTCTGCGATCTCCCATCCCTCGTGCTCGATCGCCACGATCCAGTAGCCGCCGCCCGGGCACACGAGCACGGTGGGCGCGCCTTTCTTGGCAGTGCTCGATCGGAAGATCTCCAGCGTTGGGTGGGAGACCTGGCCGATCCGTTTGAAGTCCGAGTCGTCCCTAAACTCGGAAACCTCCTTGTCCGGGCGGGTCCATCCGCCTGGGTTCCCTCTGGGCCAGAGGTCGAGGATCGGACGTCCGCCAGTACCACTTCCGCCCGAACCGATAAGCGCACTCGTAATCGCGAGGCTAAGCATGTGGCAACCCTACCTGAAGCCATAATCTGCTCATGTCCACGACTGCCTCGGCAACCCCGCGCTGGGACCTTAGCGCCCTGTTCTCCGGTCTCGACGACCTCAAGATCGCCAAAACCTGGGAGACCGCGAAGACCCGGTCCGAGGCCTTTGAAAAGGCATACCGCGGCAAGATCAACGCGGACGACCTTACGGCAGAGACCCTTCGCGCCGCCCTCGCCGAGTACGAGGACCTCTACATGCAGGCGGTCAAGCCGATCCTCTTTGCGAACCTTCTCTTCGCCGCCGATTCGTCCGACGCGAAGATCGGCTCCTTCCTCCAAAAGCAGCAGGAGAAGGTCACCGAACTCAACGTTAAGTTGATGTTTGTGGAGCTAGAGTTGCAAGCAGCTTCCGATGAGGTGATCGAGCGAATCGTGGGCGACGCCGCCCTGGACAACTACCGTCACTTCATCGAGGCGGCCCGCAAGTTCCGCCCGCACCGCCTTTCCGAGCCCGAGGAGATCATCCTCGAGGAGACCGCGAACACCGGCTCCCGCGCTTGGCAGCGCCTCTTTGACGAGGTCACCGCCAACCACGTCTACACCCTGCACCGCCCCGGGAAAGACCAGGCGGAGTCCCTGAGCGAGCAGGAGCTCCTGGCCCTGCTGCGAGATCCGGATCGCGCCGTCCGCCAAGCAGCCGCCGATGCGTTTTCTGCCGGCCTCGCCCAGCTTCAGCGGGTCCTCACCTTCACCTTCAACAACCTCCTGAACGACAAAGCGATCGACGATCGCCTGCGCAGTTACTCCCACCCCGAGCAAGCCCGCCACATGGCCAACGAGCTGGAGCCGGAAACGGTGGAGCTGGTTATCCGGCTATGCCGCGAGAACTACGGCCTTGTGGAGCGCTTCTACAACGTCAAGCGCCTGATCTTAGGACTACCGGAGCTGACCCACATCGACCGCTACGCTCCCCTCTTCGAGGCCAAGGAGAAGGTCGAGTGGGCACGCGCCCAGCAGATCGTCCTGGAAGCGTTCGGCGCGTTCTCGCCCGAGCTCGCCGAAAAGGGCAAAGAGTTCTTCGACAAGAACTGGATCGATGCCGAGTCGCGCAAGGGCAAGGGCGGCGGTGCCTTCTGCAGCTACAACACGCCGGACACCCACCCGGTCCTCCTTCAGACCTACCTGGACCGCATGGACGACGTAATGACCCTGGCCCACGAGCTTGGGCACGGCGTCCACGCCTCCTACAGCCGCGAGCAGACCTACTTCAACTTTCACGGCACCCTGCCCCTTGCGGAGTTGGCCTCGACCTTTGGCGAGATGCTCGTCTTCGAGAAGCTGGTGGCTGGCGCCGACGTCAAGGACCGACTGGCCCTCTACGCGGAGAAGATCGAGGGCATCTTCGCCACCGTCTTCCGGCAGGCCGCCTTCTACGGTTTCGAGAAGCGAGTCCACCACAAGCGGCGAGAGGACGGCGAGCTAGAGGCGGGCGATATCGGCGACATCTGGCAGGAGGAGCTTCAGGCGATGTTCGGAAACTCCGTCAAGCTTGGCGAACAGCACCGAACTTGGTGGAGCTACATCAGCCACTTCATCCAGTCCCCGTTCTACGTGTACGCCTACTCATTTGGCGAGTTGCTCGTGCTCTCGCTTTACGAGATGGCGAAGCAGGAAGGGCCGACGTTTGCGGGCAAGTACACCGCGCTCCTGCGCTTGGGCGGCTCCAAGTCTCCGGCTGATCTGATGGCCACGGTGGGCGTGGACCTTCAGGACGAGGCGTTCTGGAAGGGTGGCTTCGTGGCGATGGAGAAGCTGGTGGCCCAGTTCGAGCGGCTGTGGTCCGAGGTCTCCGCCCAAGCGTAGGGCCCCTGGAAAAAAGAAGAGGACCATGGCCTTTCGGCTATGGTCCTCTTCGGTCGTTGAAAGAGTGGGTTGGAACCTACTCCGTCTTGGCAGCGTCGGCCGGCTTCTCGCCTTCCGCAGGCTTGGTGGCGTCGGCAGGCTTGGCTTCCTCAGCCGGAGCGGAGCAGCCGCCAACCACGAAACCGAGCACCATCGTTGCCATCATCAGCGCGAACATCTTCTTAATCATCTGTTGATCCTCCTAGTTGATCCCCGATGTCAAAGGGCAAGCCCTCGGACATCACCGCCCAGTTTATACCAGCGAACGCGTCGCGTGGTTTCATCTGAACGGTTGGCACGCAGTATAGGCCAGGAAGTCTCAATTCCCAAGCCCTTTTGTAGCCCGACAAACGATGTGGTAAGGTTGCCTGGTGACGCACTCGCGGGGACCCAATCGGGATCTCGGGCTCGACCTTCGAGCCGCCCGCGTCCATGCCGGCACGCCCCTCCGCTTTGCGCGCATCCGCGCCGCCGCTCGTGCAGCCGCCCGTACCTAGGGGTGACGGCTTCGAGGTTTGAGGTTCTGCCGCCGCCCCTACTTTCCGATTCGGAACCGTAGTTCGCCCCTTCTCTCGCCAATTTTGAACCCAAACCATGCTTAAGTACGACGACGTGAAATCCCTGGATCAGGACTACCTGATGCCTACCTACACTCGGATGCCTGGCCTATTCGTCCAGGGCGCCGGCTGCTCCCTGTGGGACAATCGAGGCAACGAGTACCTCGACCTCCTCGCTGGAATCGCGGTCTGCCAACTCGGCCACTGTCACCCTGCCGTGGTCAGCGCGATCACCCGCCAGGCCCAGCAGCTCATCCACACCTCCAACTTCCTTCTCACCGCCCCCCAAGCACAACTAGCAAAAAAGCTGTGCCAACTGAGCGGGATGGACCGTGTTTTCTATGCGGTCTGCGGCGCAACCGCCAACGAAACCGGTCTCAAAATCGCCAAGAAACACGGCCTGCGCAAGCGCCCCGAGGGCGACTACGAGATCATCGCCCTGAACCGGAGCTTCCATGGGCGCACCTTGGGCGTTCTCTCCGCCACCGGCCAGCGCCGCTACCAACGCTCGTTCGAGCCCCTGATTCCCGGCTTCGTCCACGTGGACGCCAACGACCTTGAGGGGCTCAAAGCCGCGTTCAGCCACAAGACGGCGGCGATCGTTCTGGAGCCGATCCAGGGCGAAGGCGGCGTCACCGCTCTCACCACCGAGTACCTCCAGCTCGCCCGCAAGCTCGCCACCGAGCACAACGCCCTGCTGATCCTGGACGAAGTCCAGACCGGCATGGGCCGCACCGGCCACTGGTTCTGCTACCAGATGCACGGCATCAAGCCTGACGTCCTCTGCCTCGCAAAGGGCCTCGGCGGCGGCGTGCCCATCGGCGTTTGCCTTGCCGCCGGCCAAGCCGCCGACATCCTGGAAGCAGGCGACCACGGCGCGACCTTCGGCGGAAACCCCCTCGCCTGCGCCACGGCGCTGGCGGTCATCGAGACCATCGAGCAGCCCGGCTTCCTAGAGCAGGTCCAGCGGGTCAGCCGCTACTTCGTCGAGGAGCTCAAGCAGTTCCCGGGAGTGTCCAGCGTTCGGGGCCACGGCCTCATGCTCGGCGTCGCCCTCGAGCAGCCGATCGGGCGGGACATCGTCCGCCAGTGCCTCGAAAAGCGCCTGATCATCAACGCGACCGACGAGAACACCCTGCGCCTGGTTCCGCCGCTAATCCTCACCGAGGCCCAGGCCGAGAAGGCTATTTCCATCCTCGCCGAGGTCATGGGCGTCACCCGGACCAAGCGAACCCCCGTCGAAGCCGGCATTGCCAGGCCCCAGCCGCTCCACGACGTCCTCGTCATCGACGACCTCACCGACACCCAGGTCGAAGACGTCCTAGACCTCGCGGCCTACCTGAAGCAGCGCCGCAAGCTGGCCCCCTCCGTCATCACGCCGGTGGAAGGTCGAAGCGTCGCGCTCGTCTTCGAGAAGCCCTCGCTCCGAACCCGCGTCTCCTTCGAGACCGCGATCCAAGAACTGGGCGGCCACCCCATCTACCTCAGCAAATCGGATATCGGCATGGGCTCCCGCGAGTCCATCCGCGACGTTGCCAGCAACCTGTCCCGCTGGGTCAACCTGATCGTGGCGCGGCTCTACTGGCACAAGCACCTCCAAGAGTTGGCCGACGTGGCGGACGTTCCCGTCGTCAACGCCCTCACCGAGATGGAGCACCCGTGCCAAGCCCTGGCCGACATGCTGACGATCAAGGAGAGCTTCGGCTCGGACAAGGTCAAGATCACCTACGTGGGAGACGGCAACAACGTGGCCCGCTCGCTGGCCCGGGTTGCCACTCGGCTCGGCTACCCCTTCACCCTCTGCGGTCCCAAGCACTTCGGGCTGGAGGACGTCCCCGGCGTCCACCATACGGAGGACCTGGAGGAAGGCCTCGCCCACGCCAGCGTGGTCTACACCGACGTCTGGATCTCGATGGGCGACGAGCACGAGCAGGAGCATCGCCTCAAGGTCTTCGCGCCCTACCAGGTCGATCAGAAAGTCATGGGCCTCGCTGCCCAGGAAGCGATCTTCCTTCACTGCCTCCCCGCCCGCCGCGGCTATGAGGTCACGGACGACGTCATCGACGGCCCGCAGAGCCGCGTGGTAGACCAGGCCGAGAACCGCCTCCACGCCCAGAAGGCGCTACTCCAGCGCGTCCTCGGACTCTAATAACAAAGCGGCCCCCTGGATTCAGGGGGCCGCTTTGGCAAATCTTGGAGCGGGCGACGAGATTCGAACTCGCGACTTTCTGCTTGGGAAGCAGACACTCTACCACTGAGTTACGCCCGCAACTTCCTCTTTGATCATAGACCAAACCGCGCAAAATCGCACCGGGAGTTGGGGAATTTGGAGCGGGTGGCGGGAATCGAACCCGCATAGCCAGCTTGGAAGGCTGGAGCTTTACCACTAAGCTACACCCGCTCAGGAATCCTAAGGATACCCAAGGCGTCCACGAGTACAATCGTAGGCAATGCGCAAGGCTTTGGCCCTCGTTCTCACCTTGGCGGCCGTGGCCGCCGCATGGTGCCAATCCGCCCCCTCCCAAGGAACTCTCGTTCCGGGAGACGTGGTGGTGGTTTCGGTGGCCGGGCTGCCGGACTACACCACCCAGACCGTCATCCTAGGCGACGGCACGATCAGTGGAATTGGCTTCGACCGCGTGAAGATCGCCGGTCTCACTCCGAGCGCCGCCCGATTGGCCGTCTACAACGTTCTGCGCAAGCGCCTGAAAGATCCTGCGGTAAGCCTGTTCCTCAAGGAAGCCGCCAAGCGGTTCGTCTACGTCACCAGCCTCGAGCGCGCGACCGCTCCGGTGGCCTTCGTCGAGGGCATGACCGTCCGCCAACTCGTCGCGGTGGTTTCCCTTCCTGACGATCCCGATCTTCTTGAGGCTCGCTTGAGCCGCCCTGGCAAGCCGGTCCTCCAGATCGACATCCCGAAGCTCCTTGCCGGCTCGATTGAGGGCGACACCCAGCTTCTGCCGGGCGACACCCTCTCGATCACCCGCCGCGCGTACGTCCGCGTCTGGGTGACCGGCCTCGTCCTCAAGCCCGGCCAGATCAAGGTCGACCAAGGGTCCGACGTCTTCCAGGCCATCGCCGCCGCCGGCGGCCAGATCCGCAACGCGCCCGGTCCCACCGGAAGCACCCTCGACAACGTGGACCTCCAACTCCTGGTTCGGCGCGGGCCCAAAACCATCGAGCTGCCCGCGAAGATGAACGCCAACGTTCCTCCCTTCGCGCTCCAAGAGGGCGATGTGGTTTCCCTGGAAGCTCCGGGCCTGCTACGGCTCAACGTCGGCGGCGAAGTCAATCGACCCGGCGAGTTCCTCCTCCGCGAAGGCGCGGGCCTCGAAGCCGTGGTCGCGGTGGCCGGCGGACCCAAGGAGACCGGTTCCCTGCGCACCGTCGCGGTGGTTCGCGGTAGCGAGATCTTCTCCGTAGACGCCTCCGGGGCGGAAACCGGAGTGGGCCCCAGCAAGTTCAAGCTGCAGTCCGGCGACCTGGTTTACGTTCGCCGCAACGAGGACTTCGTTTACGTAATGGGCGAAGTGATGCAGCCAGGCCGCTACATCTTTGCCGATGGCGAACCGATGACCGCCGTCGACGCCCTGGCCAAAGCCAAGGGCTTGCGGCCCACCGGAACCAACCGGCGCGTGGTCCACGTCTCGCCGGACGCCAACGGCAGGTACCTGGCCCGCGAGTTCAACCTCGACGAGTGGCTGAAGGACGCCAAGCTCTCCTCGAACCCCAAACTGAAGGCGGGCGACTTCCTGTTCTTCACCACGCCCAAGGGAATCAACCCCGCCACCGTGATGCAGATTGCCTCCGCGGCCTTCTCCTTCGACCGGATCTTCCGACGCTAACGGAGATTCCCCTCGCCAGGCATTGGCGAGGGGAATCCAAACCCTAGACCTTGGCGGCCCAGAGGAACCCGCGCTTCATAATCTCGCGCGGCACTTCGGCTTCCAGCACGTCCGCGTGGTGGCCCAGCGCGTTGTAGAACACCCGACCCTTGCCCCACATCTTGGTGTAGACGGTGGGCATGTCGCACGGATTTTCTACGTGGGGGCCGTCCACGCCCGGAGTCGGGAGCGGAGTCGTGGCCAGGACCTTCACGCCCGGATCGACGTGAAGGTAGTACTGCTCCGAAACCACCTCGAAGTCCGGAAGCCCGGCCGTGATCGGATGGGCCTTGTCCTTGATCTGCACCGGGTACCGCACGCCGTCGTTGCCGGGGTGGGCAACCCACTGGCTGCCGGTCATGAACTGCCACTCCGTGTGGTTGCGGAACGCGTCGCACATGCCCCCGTGGCAACCTGCGAGGCCCACGCCGTGGAGGCGGACCGCCTCGTCGATGCCCGCGAACTGCTCGCCGCTGATCTCGCTCATCGTGTAGACGGGGATCAAAAGGCTCTGCGCCTTGCACTTCTCCCTGTCGGCAAACGAGTCGAGGGTTTTGCTCACCTCGACCGAGAACCCTTCCTCGGTAAGAATCGTGCGGAACAGCTCCGCGACCTTGTCCGGCTCGTGTCCGTCCCAACCACCCCAAACGATCAACGCGTTGCGTACAGCCATGTCGGCTGGGAGGTTACCTAGGCAACCTCCGGGGCGTCCGTCGTTGGTTTCAGGGGCTACTTGAGGATCGGCAACGGCGCGAATCTCTGGCCGAGAACCATCTCCGAATCTCCGCCGACCCACTGGTCGAGGGTCGCCGCGTAGACCTGGCGGAAGTCCGTGGTGAACTTGAGATCGCCGTCGCTGAGGTCCGAAAGGTTCGGGTTCGGGCCGTGCATTCCACCCTTCACGCGCTTGCCGATCAGGAACATCGGAGCCGCCGCGCCGTGGTCGGTGCCCAAGGAAGCGTTCTCCGCCACCCGGCGCCCGAACTCGGAGAAGACCAGCACCATCACCTTGTCGGCCTTGCCCAAGGCCTCCATCTCCTTCTGGAAGGCGCCCACCGCGTCGCTGAAGCCCTTGAGGAGGTTCGCGTGCTGGTCGCCCTGGCGGGCGTGGGTATCGAACCCGCCCGCGCTGAAGTAGACCACCCGCGTGGCCGGCGACGTCGCCACCAGCTGCGCGATCTGCTTGAAGCCCTGACCAAACGCATCGTTCCCGTAGGTACCGGTGGGGGCGTAGCCCTTGAGCTGCTTGTTGAGGATCGCCACCGTGTCGAGCGCCGACTTGTTGGCCTGCTGAACCACCCGCGTGTTGCTGCCCATCATGGCGTCCACGCCCTGGATTTCCCGCAGGAGTCGCTCACTGTCCGGGTCGCCTACCATGTTGGAAACGTCGGCCAGGGAAGCAAAGCACGGCACGCTCACCACCTTGCCCTTCAGCGCCACCGGCTGCTCGGTCGAGAGTCCAAGTGCCACCACCGGGTCCAGCTTGCCGCGCCCGGCCGCTCCGTCCAGGGCGCGCCCCAGCCAGCCGTCAAGGTACTTGTCCTCCGGGCTGGCGGTCTGCCAAATCTCCATGCTCTTGAAGTGGGACCGGTTGGGCTTGGGATAGCCCACGTTCTGAACGATCGCCACCTTGCCCTGCTTGTACAGCTCGTGCACCGCGCCCATCGAGGGGTGGAGCGCGTTGTGCTCGTCCAGCTTCAGCGCCTTGTCCTCCGCAATCCCCAGGCTTGGCCGAGCGGCGTAGTAGAGCTTGTCCGCGTACGGGATCACTGTGTTGAGGCCGTCGTTCCCGCCGCTGAGCTGGCACACGATGAGCACGGTGTCGGACATCGCCTTGCCTCCGCCCGCCTGCCGCACCAGATCCGCCTGGGCGATGGTGGAGAGCCACTTGGGAGTAACCAAGCCCACGGCGATCACGCCGCCCGACTTCATGAGATTGCGTCGACTAATCAGTTCGCTCATATTCCGGAATCCTCGGTGATCCGCGCTCTAGTGTACGACGGTTCTCCACGCTAGACGCATGGCCCGCCGGAACGTTCAGAGACATTCGGGCCCGCGCGGGGATACCTGCGCTGGGCCGCACCCGGCCTCCTTAGCTCGGCGACCAAGGTTGGCCGTTCGGGTCCGTGGGGCCGGAAGCGTCCCATCCCGCCGCGTTAAGGAAGGCGCGGGCCGACTGGAAGGTGGGAGGGTAGCCGGACCCTACGAATCGCTGCGCGAGGGCATAGCCTCTGGTGTCGGTGTAATCGCTGTCGGCGCTGAGCGTGAATGCACACACCCGGTCCTCGCCAAGACGCTCTGCCATGTAGCGCACGCCCTCGTACCGCAACTGCCCGGTGAGTTCTACGTTCTCCGGAAACTCCACGCCTGCCGGATAGATCCCGTACGGAAAGCCTTGGTTCTCACGCATGCTTAGCCAAGCCGGTTGCGACCCAAACTCGTTGATATAGAGTGGCAGATGCTGCATCCAGCTTCCGGTGTGGCCGCGGATGGCGTTGATGATCGCGTTGAGCTTTGCTTCCGCCGCCATGATAACCTGAGATCTACTCACCTGCCCCGTAAACCCCCACCCTGCTCCGCTTGGTGGCATGTCCCCAATGGGAGCGTAGGGATTGAGGCTAATGCCGTCAAACAGACCGTGCCAGTTGTATTCCTTGGTCTCGTCCACCCACTCCTGGATCGCGCGGAGGGTCTGAGAGATTTCACCGAAAGTGCGGTCCTCAGGGATCGGCATCTTGCCCTGTAGGGAGTAGTTCGCTCCTCCGTACGATGCCACAACCGTAGAACACAGCATCTTACGCTTCCCGCGACCATCAAAATCTCGGTTAACGTTACGGGCAAACCAGTCCAGCATCGGAATCATTCCCTGGTCAAAGTCGTATGGGCTTCCCACCACATTCTTGCCGCCTACCCCAGAAGGAATGGCCTCATTCCAGAGTTCGATCCACTGCAACTCTGGCGGCCATCCCACGTCAGAGCACAGGGTGCCGTAGATCGCATTCAAATGCGCAACGAACCTCGCCGCCATCACCAGCCAGAGCGCGTATCCCTGGCCAGCGGGAGGCCTAGGGTAGGAGTTTGAGCCCTCGCTATACCCCTTGTAGTATGCCGCAAGAAACGCGTCACGCGGATTTCCGGGGGCGCTTAAGAGCCATGAGTCCGAGTCGCCTCCATACCCGCCAAGTTGCGCCCAGAGGAATCCGTCGCCGGTCTGAGCCATCTTGACTCCGTACCCAAGAACCAACTGGAGCCTAGGGAAGTATCCAAGGGGTGGAGGTGCGCCTGGCCCCTCGTCCTGAATATCGAACACTGCTCGCTTAAGAATATCGGCATGTGCTCCCATACTTCCAGGCGTTGATGGATTTGTCCCCTGTAGCAAGTACATGAGTCGATGGGACCTCAAGCATGCCGGCCTAAGAGCGCGGATGAGGCGCACCAGAGCCCGGGCATTGTCCCCGAACTGACTGCTGCCGTCCACAGCGAAGTTCCATCCAACCGGCAAAGCTACTTTCTCCGGGCCTTTCGACTCTTCGACACCAATGCAGCGCCCGAGGCTACCAGGACCGCCGAAGCCGGCTCTGGTACGGGTGTCTCGATCGTGAACCTGGCGAGCGCCTGTGAGTCAACCGCTCCACTTTGGTTGCTTGTGTCGACATCTAGCTGACCAAAAATCTCGTACTCATGCAAATCCTCTAGCGGCAGAGGGGCCGCATTCAAGAACGCAAATGACTGACTGACACCGGCAAAGATTGTGGTCCCCTCAGTTATGTCACGCAACGAGTACTGCATGTCGGCAGGAATAATCCCAACTGACTGCAGGACAAAGCTGAATCTGCCTGGCCCAGTTCCCACTGCGCGGAACCTGTACGCAAAGCCAAACTCACCCTTTCGCCCGACCTCGTTCACGCCAAGATCGAACGCCATCACCGCAGAAGTCTCCGATATTCGGTTATCCACCCCGAAGTTCGTGAATTTATGTTGGAAGAACGTTTCTGGGTAGTCGAACGGGCGCCGATCCTGATGGGCGCCTCCGTTCAGGTCCAGGGTATACAGGGAACCGATCTCTGTTCCAGAGCTATCTGTTCCGGACTCGGCCACGACTTGGTATTGCGAGGGGAAAAGGGTTACGGCGTTCACGGCGTCTCCGAAGGCGAGAAGGCAGGCTAAGGCTAAGGTCTTCATGGTTCCTCCTAGAAAGGAAGGCTAGGACCCGGTATCCAAGTGGAGATATGGGTCGAACGAGAGAAAGTAGTCGCTAGTCACGACCGAAGCAGTGGCAGCGCTCACCGGCAGGGTCCCCGCGTAAGCCGCCGCCATATCCTGTTTGAACTGGGCAGCCCCGATCACGGGACGAGTGACATATGCTTGATTGCTACCCGCTGTCCAGTTAGGCTGGTACACCACGCAGAGAAACACGCGCCTTGGGGGCGCCGCAAAGACAACCGGCACGGTGAACTCCGCCTTGATGCACCGTGGTGTGCCTTGAGAGGAGAGCGCCGTGTCCGTTACGACAACCGAAGGATTGGTGAGGTCGAACGTTTGCGACGCCCCGATCGGAGTCACGGTCGGTAGAAGGGCAGCATTTGCTTCGACCAGACCGGCCGCAATGTTGAGAGGAGTTCCTGCTACCGCTGCCGATGTAGCCAAGAGGAAGCCCCGGACCACCCACCGTGGATCCCATATGTCGAATGGATAGTAGAACGCACAAGCGTTTGAAGAGCCGCCGTTGTAAAGCGAAGCGGCCGAGGCCGTGGCCACGGGAGGTGTCAGCGTCCCGGCTTGGCGAAGATATGAGGGTATGCCCGGCCTGGGCGGCCCGGCCTGAAGGAGGACCGGGGCGTTACCCACAGGAGTTCTCCATGCGGAAGCAGGCTTCCACCGTGGCGGTGGCTGCAAAGAGCTCAAGGTCTCCTGGCTCCTGGACAGTTAGGGTGTCCCCTGGATAGAGCCGGTAGTGGTACTTGACGCCGCTGACCGAAGTGTCAACCGACGACGGCTCTCGGAAGTATACGTACACGGGATTCGCTACGGTCGTAACGTTCGTCAGCGTGAGAGAAGTGCAGCCGCAGGCCACATTGAGGACCTTGACTGCCCCTGAAAGGGAGATGGTGACGTTCTTGACGACGGGCATCTCAGGCCGCCTCCAAGGAGCTGGTCTGGCCCAAAGGGGCATCGGGACGGTCATCCCGGGAAGACGAGATTCTGCCCACTACATTGCTGGTGCAGGGGGGGGGCAAAGAGGTGTCCAGCGGACGTCTCGCTACGGCTGGGCAAGGGGAGGCAACGCTGCTTTCCATGGTTCTTGCGTCCTATCCACCTCATCATACGACAGATTCTGGAAGTCTGCTACACCAATGTCCCGCAAAAGAGTTACGCTCTGTGTTTTCGCATTCCGCTCAATTCGGCGCGCTCGGGAACGGCTGAAAGTGCGGTGCTTCCGCGGTGATCCGACCCGCGAGGGGTCGCAGTATCCATGGCACACGGCCACCCGGAATTGACGGACCGCCTCGGCAAACCCGTAATCAATATGGACAAAAACCAAGGTCCCGACACGCCCCGTGCCGGGTGCATTGAGAGTGCAAGGTACGTCCCGTTTTCACCAAACCCGGAGCGGAAAATAGGCCCAAAAACGCATCGAACCTGGTTCAAAAGTACCAAGTTCGCGCGACAAGAAGTCCGCTCCCGAACCTATGCCAGGGAGCGGAGAACGAACGGCAGGATTCCGCCGTTCACGTAGTACTTCACTTCCTGGGGAGTGTCGATGCGAACCCGAACGATGAACTCCTTCACCCCCGTTGCCGAGGTTGCCTTCACCGTCAGCAGCTTGCCTCCCGCGAACTCGCTGGCCACCGCTTCGCTAAGGCCCACGAGGTCGAAGACTTCCTCGCCGGTAAGCCCGAGGCTGTCCTTGCTCTCGCCGTTCACGAACTCCAGCGGAAGCACGCCCATGCCAACGAGGTTGGACCGGTGGATCCGCTCGAAGCTCTGCGCCAGAACCGCGCGGACGCCCAGAAGGAACGTTCCCTTGGCCGCCCAATCTCGGCTGGAGCCCGTTCCGTACTCCTTGCCCGCAATGACCAGGAGCTTGGTGCCGCTGGCCTGGTACGCCTGGGCCGCATCGAAGATCGTGGTCACCTCGCCGGTGAGGAGGAACTTCGTGAAGCCGCCCTCCGTGCCGGGGGCCAACTGGTTGCGAAGCCGGATGTTGGCGAAGGTGCCACGCACCATCACCTCGTCGTGGCCGCGCCGCGCACCGTAGCTGTTGAACATAGAAGGCTCTACACCATGCTCCACCAGCCACTTGCCCGCCGGAGAGTTCAGCTTGATGCTGCCCGCCGGGGAGATGTGGTCGGTGGTGATGCTGTCGCCTAGCACCGCCAGGGCGCGCAGGCCCTCCAGCTCCGGCACCCGCGCGGGCGCCTCCTTGGACATGCCCACAAAGTAAGGCGGGTTCTTGACGTAAGTCGAGCTCGCGTCCCAGGCGAACAGCTCGGACTCCGGCGCGGCGATGGCCGCCCACTTCTCGTCCCCACGGTAGACGTCGGCGTAGGTGGCCTGGAACATCTCGCGAGAAAGACTGGATGCCACCGCGTCGGCGACTTCCTTCTGAGTCGGCCAAACATCCTTGAGGAACACGTCGTTGCCATCGCGATCCTTGCCGATGGCCTCGTTGCGCAAGTCGATGTCGAGCGTGCCGGCAAGCGCGTAAGCCACCACCAGGGGCGGAGACATCAGGTAGTTCGCCTTGACCTCCTGCTGCACGCGGCCCTCGAAGTTGCGGTTTCCGCTCAGTACGCTGGCCACGACCAGCTCCTCCTCGGCGATCTTCTTGCTGACCCATTCGGGCAGCGGGCCGGAGTTGCCGATGCAAGTGGTGCAGCCGTAACCCACCACGTTGAACCCGATCTGGTTGAGGTCGTCCAGCAATCCGCTCTTGTTGAGGTACTCGGTGACCACGCGCGAACCCGGCGCAAGCGAGGTCTTCACCCACTCCTTGGGCTGAACGCCAAGCGCGGCGGCCTTGCGGGCCACCAAGCCCGCCGCCACCATCACGCTGGGGTTGCTGGTGTTCGTGCAGCTGGTGATGGCTGCGATAACCACG
>JBGSIJ010000079.1:0-1964 GCA_041742595.1 Fimbriimonadaceae bacterium
GCCGCCGCTTTGGCGGCAAGCCACGGCTACACCGCCAGCTCGGCGCTTCTGGGCAAGCCTTCGGCGGCAACCCTTGCGGCCACGGGGAAACCGCGATCTGCGGGCGAGGCGGTCGGCGTCAGCCTCAAACTCGTCCAGAGCTCGATGAAGGCCTTCACCGAGCGCACCAACTGCGTCTCCTGCCACCAGGAAGGCCTGGGACGGATTGCCACCGGCGCGGCCAAAGAGCGCGGCTACACCCTGGACCAGGGGGTCAAGCAGGCCCATGAGGGCCGGCTGAACGGAATGGTCAACGCGATGAAGCCCCTCCACCAGGCGGCGCTCCAAAGCCCCGAGGCGATGAAGCAGATTCCACTGATGGAGATCAACGAAATCTCTTCCACCGACACCTGGCTCCTGAGCGGCATGGCCGCGCATCGCCAGCCCGCGACCGAAGCCACCGCCGCCATGGCGATGGTGCTGGCTCGCCAGCAGCTGCCGGACGGCCGCTGGTCGTACTCGCTTCCGCGCGAGCCGATGCAGTCCAGCGCCTTCACCTTCACCGCCCTCGCGATCCGATCGCTCCAGGCCTACGGACCCAAGGCCCACTCGGCGGAGATCGCCGAGCGGATCGAGCGCGCCAAGGCTTGGCTGCTCAAGGCGGAGCCAAAGAACAGCAAGGACCGTGCTTCGCGCCTCTTGGGCCTCAAGTGGGCGGGCGCATCGGAAGAGGAGCAAGTGAAGTCGCTGGAAGAGATCCGGGCGGATCAGCGTCCGGACGGCGGGTGGGCCCAGTTGCCCAATCTGAACAGCGATGCCTACGCCACCGGGCAGGCGCTCTACGCCCTGCGCCAGGGCGGAGGGATGTCCACGTCGGACCCCGTTTACGCCACCGGCGTCAAGTATCTGTTGCGCACTCAGGACAAGGATGGGTCGTGGTTCGTGAACAAGCGAACCGTTCCCAGCAACAACTACTTCGGGGCCAAGTTCCCGCACGGCCAGTCGCAGTACGCGTCGTTCAACGGAACTTGCTGGGCGATTCTGGCTCTGCTCGAGACCCTGCCCGCCAAGGGCGCCGTCGCCTCCCGCTAGCTAATCCGGAGCCCCCACCGTAACGGTGGGGGCCCCAGGAGTCTGGCGACCGTAGCTTTGGGCGAGGGTCGGACGTCATAGGTTTTGAGATGACGACTGCCCTCTTTGCCCTTTCCATGCTTTACGCGGCCCCGGCCACGCTGGACCCCAAGGTCGTGTCGGCCTCCGTCTTCAAGAACGGCTACGTAGTCGTCACCCGGGCCATGGACGTGGCGGGAGCGGGCGAGTACGTCCTAGAGAAGCTGCCTGCCGGTTCCATGGGCACGGTCTGGTTCCGCACCACCGAGGGCACCGTGCTGGACAGCGTTGCCGCTACCGATGCTAGCACTCCTTACGAAGCCAACCTGGGAGCGCTCGACGAGATACTGCGGGCCAACGTGGGCAAGAAGATGCTCGTGCACTTCCGCGTTGGGCCAAACGAGGTCTACAACGTCGAAGGAACCCTGAAGTCGGCGGACGGCGAGATTGTGGTCTTTGAGACGGCGGAAGGCATCAAAGCCGGGCCAAAGACGGGCATCAGTTCGATCCTCTCCAAGGACGGCCAGCTCAAGTACACCGCCACCCGCCAGAACGTGAAGCGGGTCCTCAAGATCAAAGTCAGCGGCAAGAAGGGCCAGGTGCTGATGCTCTCGATGGAGCGAGGCGTCTCCTGGGCGCCCGCCTACGCGGTGGACGTGACGGATAAGGCTGAGCTCAAGTTGACGGCCAAGGCCACTCTCCTCAACGACCTCGAGGCGTTCAAGGGCGTGGAAACCCGCCTCATCACCGGATTCCCGAACGTTCCCTACGCCACGTATCTCGACCCGCTGATCAGCGGCCGGGGCGGGCCGATGCTGGATGCGGCGCCCGCAGGTCGTTTCGGCGGCGCAGGCGGCTTTGGCGGCGGCGGAAAC
>JBGSIJ010000080.1:0-2940 GCA_041742595.1 Fimbriimonadaceae bacterium
TAGAACCGCACAGTCTCGACACGATCACCCGTTGGCCGGTTTTGACCCGTCCACGTATGGCCGGATTTGACCCGTCCACTGAGGTCGTTGGCCGCGACGACTACCTTAATTTGACCAGCGTCAAGACCAACTACGGCGGCGCTGACGGACTTAGCATAGGAGCTTCATTCGTCTACGACGTTCCTAACTGGGACATCCACCGCCCGCGGGCGAGCTGGGTCCAGCACACGGCGAGTGGCTCTGTGCTGGACTATCGAAGGTTTGAATACTTTTCGAACGCCCCACAGATTCTTCAGCGATCGTACCGAATTTTGTTTGATGATTTTGATAGTGCATTTTGCCTGAATTTTGCTGACCCGGGTGCCGAGGATTCGGTTGCCTGTGGTGCGGAGATTGGTTCGGGAGCGGCGCGTTGGGTCTTGGAGGAGGAAGCGGTCGATATTGATTTGTACGGGAACGTAACGGCCCTTCGCGATGCTGGGGGATTTACACACCAGAGAGGCATGGATTCCAGCGGGTGGAAGCCGATAACGCTGGATTCGCCGCTGCTACATACGACCACTCTGGAGTGGGACGACGGCGGCTTCCTGAGGGCGGTGACCGACCCAAATGGCATTCGTCGCGAGCTCGAACGAGACTATGCGTGGCGGCCCAAGGCACTCTTCTCTCCAGATCGGGACGGAAATCCGTTTCTCTCTCGTGAGTGGTCTTACTGGAACCATGGGTCGGTTGGGAGCCAGCGAAATACCGAGATAGTGCACTTCGATGCAAATAAGAGCATGCAGGTGGATCGATATTTTGGTGGGGACAAACGAGTATATAGAGTTGAACGTTCCTCGCCGGAGGGTACGCGATACCAGAAGTTTGAACGGTATTGGGAGACTGGGGGAGGGCTGGTTAGTCGCGCTTCTAAGCCCGCACTGGACCTTCTCGAAGACCAATGGGTCGAAACGAGGCGAGATGCCCTTGGCCGCGTTTCAAGTGTTAGCGATCTAGACGGCACGACTTGGCTACGTACGCGTATCCGCTTTGATTATAGGGCCGACGGCTACGATGAGGTCGATGCACTGAGAAGTGGACCCCGTTTTTTGGACCACCACCTAAGAGTCGGATAGATTGCCAAGCCTGCTCCCGCAGAGGAGCAGACAATGAAGAAGATGCGAACGAAACACAGCTCAGCCTTCAAGGCCAAGGTGGCCCTGGCCGCCATTCGTGAGGAGGACACGGTTCCGGCGCTGGCGAAGCGCTTCGGCGTGCACCCCAGCCAGATCCATACGTGGAAGCGTGGGTTGCTGGAGAACGCCGAACGGGCCTTCGAGGGCGACTCGGCGCAGGCGTGCAGCAGTGAGCGCGAGGATGAGCTCCTCAGAAAGATCGGCGAGGTCACCATCGAGCGCGATTTTTTAGCCAAAGGGCTCGGTCGGCGGGGCTGACCGAGCGGCGCGCGATGGTTGACCGTGAGGCGCCCCTCTCGGTGCGGCGCCAGTGTGAGATCCTGCGCGTATCGCGGTCCGGCCTCTACTACGAGCCGCTGGGGGAGAGCGCGGAGGACCTCGACCTGATGCGGCGGATCGATGAGCTGCACTTGGAGTGCCCGTTCTTCGGGAGCCGAAAGATTGGCAAGGTCTTGAGCACCCGGGGCTTCACCGCGAACCGCAAGAGGATTCAGCGCTTGATGCGCCTGATGGGCATCGAGGCACTGGTGCCAAAACCCTCGACGAGCCAACCAGCGACCGAGCATCCGAAGTACCCGTACCTTCTGCGCACGCTCAAGGTCTCGAAGCCGAACCAGGTTTGGGCGGCCGACATCACCTACGTGCCAATGAAGAGCGGGTTCATGTACCTGGTGGTGATCATGGACTGGTACTCACGGCGGGCGCTGGCGTGGCGACTCTCAAATTCCCTGGACGCGTCCTTCTGCGTGGACGCGTTACAAGAGGCGTTGAGGACCCACGGCAAGCCGGAGATCTTCAACACCGACCAGGGCGCCCAGTTCACTGCGGAGGACTTCACGAAGCCGCTGCGTGACCTCGGGGTCGCAGTGAGCATGGATGGCAAAGGTCGATGGCTGGACAACGTCTTCGTCGAGCGCCTTTGGCGTTCGCTGAAGTATGAAGAGGTCTACCTGCACGCCTACGAGACGGGACTCGAGGCTCGTGACCGCATTGATCGCTACCTGACCTTCTACAACGAGGTCCGTCCCCACCAGGCCATGGGCTTCCAGACGCCCGATGCGATCTACCGAAGCGCCGAAGGAGTCCAGGCAGCCTGAGGCAGACCGCACCGAGTTCGCCACCTACCGCCCGCCAGCCCGGGTAGTGCCGGCTCCGTGCGGGAGAAGGCAATGGCGTAGGACTGTAGTCCGCGGCCCGCACGGTGCGGTCCTCGCGCGGGCGGCGGCCAATCGCGGAGAAGCAACCGCAAATTCGGAGGCCGCCCGAGCTCCGGTCCGCTCAGGTCCATCGGAGCGGGTGACGGCGGGGGCGTCTCGCCCATCATCCAACAGGACCATGGACGTGAACCGAGGCCTCGAAGTACAACCTACCCCAGCTGGAGCAGGCCTACCTTAGCCAAGGGCTCTGGTGGTCCGAACGATGGGGTCCACCTCTGTTCGAGACCCCGACGCCAACGAAGGCAACGCGATGTGGTTGAGCGGCGCGAGTTTGATCGCCCACCGCTGGCAGATCAGCGACGGGAGCGGCAAAGGATTGGCGATCTATCCGGAGTCGACCGTTGAGCTCGAAGATTGGTCGGTGCGGGACTTTCGAGTCGGGATCGGGATGTTCACGATCGGATCGAACTTGATCCTCAAGCGGGCGGTCATCGATCAAGCTCGAGGGGTGGGGCTCTGCCTATCACCAGACGGCACGGCCGAAGTCAGCGACCTTCAGGTCCTGCGGACCGGCCGGAATGGCGCTGAGAACGGCGCCTGCCCGGCGG
>JBGSIJ010000081.1:0-163115 GCA_041742595.1 Fimbriimonadaceae bacterium
GCCCGGTGGTGCCGCCGGTGACCGCCCCGCTGGCCTGCAGCACTTCCCCATCCACCGTCACCACGCGGCTCCAGCCGGTGGACTTGGCCAGCCGCAACGCAACGTCCAGATCTTCGGCGATGAGGATTCGTCCCAGAAGGCTCTCGACGACTGGCTGATGGACACGGTCGAAGGAGACGAGTTCGCTGGCTCGGCCAAGGATTCCCTTCTCTCGGGAGGCCCGGATCAGGTCGTCGGTAACCCGCACGGGGCGCATCAGCGGGATGGGTTGGAAGGTGGCGCGGCCCGCGCGATGCTCTTTGAGCCACGCGATGGCCGACTTAGCCTCTCGCTCGGACTCGACGATGAGATCGTGCTGGGCCGCTCCCAGGGCGGTTTCGATCGCCAGGGCCAGCTTCTGATCTGCGGTAACGGCTCGGGATACCGGGAGGTAGTTGCCCGGCAGAATGCCCCGCTCGTTGGCCTCCAGCACCGCCTTCGCTCCCTGGCTCAAGCCTTCGTGGCTCTCGATGGTGGCTTCGATGCCGCGGATGCGGCCTTCGAGCGAGGCGAACTCGGCGAGCGAGCGGCGGAGATCCTGGCTGGAGGCTTCGACCTCCTTCTCCGATGCCTGGCGCGCGGCGGCCAGCGCGTCCAGTTCGACCTGAAGGGTCGCCATCGCGTCCTCGACGGTGCCTAGTTCCTCGCGGGCCGACGCGCACGCCGCGACCGAATCGGGAATCGACTCCTCGATTCCCGCCAGTTCGCGCGCGATCAGAGCGATGCGCTCCGTTCGGTGTCTTGCCTCGGCTTCTTGCTTATGGGCTTTGGCCTGGAGGGCGCGGGCGGCCTCAAGCTCAAGCTCAGCGGCCCGCAGGCGCCCATTCATTTCGTTCAGAAGCTGGGCGGAACCGGAAGAGCTCGCTTCGAATTCCTCGAGTCGCTGCTCCTCGGCAACCGCTTCCTCGATCGCGCGGTCCAGGTCCTCGCGGGTCTCCTCAGCCATCTTGGCGGCCAACTCGTCTTCCGTGCTCAGCGAGGCGGCGAGCCGCTGGAGGCCCTCGACGCGCTCCGCTCCCAGACGAATCTCTGCGTCCAAGTGCGCGATCCGGCGCTCCAGTTCCACGCGGTCCCGGTCTAGCTGATCCTTGCGCCCATTGGCCTCGGCAAACGCCCGCTCAGCGGATGCTAGGCTGGCGGAGTCCTTGGTACGTCGGGCTTCCTCTTCGGCCATGAGGCGGTTTTGAGACTCGATCGTCTCTCGGGCGGCGAGGCCGACGTCGATCGCCTTCTTCAACTCCGTGGCCAGCAGATCGATCTCGAGCCCTTGCAGGCTTGTCTGGATCGTCTTGTAGCGGGCGGCCACTTCCGCTTCCTCGCGGAGGGGCTCGCGCTGAGCTTCTAGCTCGGTGAGGATGTCGGAGACCCGGGCCAGGTGGTCCTGGGCGCTAGCGAGGCGCTTGAGCGCTTCCACCTTGCGGGCGCGGTAGCGCTGGACCCCCGCCGCCTCATCGATCCAGGCTCTTCGATCCTCCGGCGACGCGGCGAGGGCTTGGTCGATCTCCTTCTGCCCCACGATGGCGTAGCCTGCTCGGCCCAAGCCGGAGTCGGCAAGGAGTTCCAGCACGTCGCGCAGGCGGCAGTTTTGCCGGTTGATCGAGTACTCGCTGTCTCCGGAGCGACTGAGCTTGCGGGTGATCTGCACTTCCGGCGAATCGATGGGCAGGCCGCCATCCTCGTTGTCGAACAGGAGGCTCACCTCGGCGTAGCCGACGGGACGCCGCTGGGCGCTGCCGTTGAAGATGACGTCGGTTCCGCTTTGAGCGCGCAGGTGCCGTGAGTTCCCTTCGCCCAGTCCCCAGAGGATGGCATCTACCAAGTTCGATTTCCCGCATCCGTTGGGGCCTACGACCGCAACCAAGCCGCCGTCGAGGGCAACCTCGGTCTTGTCGGCAAAGGTCTTAAACCCGAAGATTCGGACGCGCTTGAGTCGCATGGCGAGCGGTTGCCGGGCGCTAGGGGCGCGTCAGGCGAAATCCCTCCGCTTCGGCGAGGTCTAGGTACAGGTCCGCCCCCATGCGGGCGATCGGGGCGATCTTGTGCGGATCCGGGTGCCCGTCCACCACAAGGTCGTCCCGCAGGTGGGCAACCACGACCTCGCCGATCACGTAGTTAGCGGCGCCGGGACCGGCACCATGGGTGACGATCTGGAACAGTTTGCACTCGAAATGGGCGAAGCTCTCCTGGACGCGGGCAGGGCGCATCTCAGTACTCGGGATCGCGGTGAACGAGGTGAGGTCCCACTCGCTTTCCTCGGGGGGAAGTCGCCGGCTCGTGGCGTTCATCCCGTCCGCGATCTGGCGCTCCACCAGGTTGACCACGAACTCGCCGGTCTCCCGGGAGTTCCGGAGCGAATCTTTCTCGGCCCCGCCTTCCCCGCTGGTCGGCGAGAACATCAGGCTTGGGGGATTGGAGCCTCCAATCATGAAGAAGCTGAAGGGGGCAAGATTTGGCACTCCAGCCAGGCTGAGGGTACTGACGAACGCGATGGGCCGGGGAACCACTAGCGAACTGAGGAACTTGTAGGCGCCGCCGGGCGGCAGGTCTCCCATCTCAAAGGATCGAAAATTCCTCGGCACCCGCAAAGTATGTCTTGCCGGGCCTGATTTGCTCTACGATAGGGGAATGTTCGGCGCCACCGCTTTCGTATTGCTCGTGCTGGGCTCCCCACCGGCCGACCTCACTACCGAACAGGTGGAGTCTGGCAAGGCCGCCTTGAGGCACCACTACAAGGACTTCGACCTTGAAAGCATGCGGACGAAGCCAAACCGGCTGCGGCGCATCGCGGAGCGCAGGATCACCCCCGACTTCGTGCAGATCAACCCAAAGGGTCGCTTGAGCCGAGCCGAGTACCTGAACGGGTTCAAGTCGATGGAGCGCTACTCGCGGGTCAGCTTCAACCGGTCGGAGATCAAGGAGATCCGAGCTGCCAAGACTTCTCTCGTTGTCCTGGTGCAGGAGACGATCCATCTGCAGCCGGCCAAGCAGAGCATGATGCAGGTCGTTCGGCAGTCTCGCAGCTTCGAGAGTTGGGTTCTGATCGGGACCGCCTGGCGGATGAAGGAGGCTCGAGTTGTGAAGTACGACCTAAAGAGCATCTTGAAGCCGAACATCGGCCCGGCATCGGTAACCCCGCCCCCGCGTTAGCGGCGTTTGGCATACTGAGGGTATGTCGGCCCTTCGCGATAACGCAACCCGGGCCTTCCGGCATCGCGACTTCCGACTCCTTTGGGCAGGAGCCTTCCTTAGCTTTTCGGGCAGTTGGGTTCAGAACGTGGCGCAAGGCTGGCTGGTTTTCCGGCTGACCGGCAGCGAGCAGAAGCTGGCGATGGTGACCTTCTTCTGGGCCCTCCCGGTGGCGCTGTTCGGCATCTTCGCGGGCTCGTTCACGGACTCTCTGAACAAGCAGGTGAGCCTTGTCCTTTGCCAGATCGGCATGGCGATGTTGGCGCTGTTCTTGGCTGCCGCCACCCACTTTGGGTTTGTGGAGTACTGGCACATCCTGGCGGTCTCGTTCCTGAACGGGTGCATCTCGTGCATCGAGATGCCCACGCGGCAATCGATGGTGAGCGAGGTGGTTCCGGAGGAGGACCTCTCGGCCGCAATCCCGCTCAATGCGATGACGTTCAACATCGCGCGCATCGTGGGGCCCTGGTTCGGCGCGATCCTGCTCGCCCGGATTGGGCCGCAGGCGTGCTACCTGTTCAACGCCCTCAGCTTCCTGGCGCTGGTGTTCTCGGTCATGGCGATCCGATACACGTTCCCAGAGCGGCCGGTGCGAGAGCGCTCCGTGATGGACCTTGTGCTGGAGGGCGCCCGCTACACCTTTCGCGAGCCACGCCTCCGAACCCTGTTCGCCATGGAGGGGGTGGCCTCGTTCTTCGGCATGGCGTACATCCCGCTGATGCCCGCGATCGCCGAGCGCCAGTTGCGGCTGGACAAGGTGGGGCTTGGCCACTGCTTTGCCGCAGTGGGAATCGGCGCCATGACCGCGCTAGTGCTGATGACCAGCCTGGCCGACAAACCTTGGAAGGGGAGGATCGTGGGCGGGGCGATGTTCACGATCGGGGCTTCGCTTGCCGTACTGGGCTTCACCCGCAACCCTTACGTGGCCTACGGGCTCTTCTTCCTGCTGGGGATGTGCACGTTGGCGCAGTTCAACACGACCAATACGCTCTTCCAGGTGTTGGCCCCGGAGAAGTTGCGCGGTCGGGTTCTCGCGATGCACATCTGGGCGATGAACGGATTAGGCCCGGTTGGACTGCTGTTCTTTGGCTGGCTCGCGAGCCAGCAGTATTTGGCCGACCGTTACATGGCCAGCTTCCCGAGCGTGGCGTTCTCGTTGGTCGTCCAGGGCAGTTGCGTCGTGCTGGGCGCGGTGGTGGCTTTTGGACACCGCAAGAACCTCGCCGGGATATAGGAAGGAACGTCGGCTTGCGGGCTGGAAGCTCTCACTACGAGGTCCGCTACTTCCAGCGGTAGTGGCCGGTGATCTTGAAGCGGAATAGGATGTCCTCCTCTACCGTTCCGGCTCCGATGTTGTGGACAGCAAGGAGGCCCTTTCCGGCCCTCGTGTCGGTGAGGATGCCGATGTGGTCCTGACCGGTGTCGAGTTTCCAGGTGACGAAATCGCCGGGCCGGAACGGGCCGCTGGCCGCCTTGCCGTGCCGCGCAAAGTAGACGCGCAGGTTGGGGACGCGGCGGTGGTCGATGTTCCTGTCTGGACGCTTGAGCCCCCACTTGCTTGGGTACGCGCGGAAGTTGCGGCGCATATCTTCATGGACCAGCCTCTGGAGGTCCGAACCGGTGGCGCGGACGGCCCGGATGATGACGTCGGTGCAGACTCCTCGGTCCATCGGCACGTCCCCGCCGGGGTAGGCCAGGGTCTTGTATGCGGGGTCGTAGAGGCGGGTTACCCCGATCTGGGATCGCGCCGCGGCGATGAGTTTGACCGCCAAGCCCTCCTGGCCCCGCGTTAGAACAATCGCCAGGAGTCCGATTACCACGGCAACCCGCCGCGAATCCTATCTCTTCCCGACGCATCCGGTTCGGAGGCCCCAACATTCATCGGTTAAGCATCCCACACCGGGTTGCTTCAACGCACCACAATTGGTCCCAATTCCCTTACAATAATGCCGATGTTGAAACGCCTTCTCTCGTTGGTGGCCCTGGGCTTGCTGACCCACTCCTCATTCGCAGCAACGGCAACCAGCGCATGGGCCAGATCTGCGGGCGGACCGATGGGCACCACGTCTAGTGCCGTCGATATCGCCATTGGTAGCGACGGCGCCGCCTATGCCCTCCTCGAGGTGGCTAGCGGGGGAGTGGATCAGACGGATGTCCAGGTGCGCAAGTACAGGGCCGATGGATCGTTGGAGTGGACGCACACGCTGCCCGACATTGGGAACGCCAACGATGAGGCATGCCGGATCGTTCTCAAGCCACTCACCGGGACCGTCTTCTTTACGGCGATCCGGGAGACCGCGGCCCGAGATAAGCAGTTGGTGGTCACGGCACTTAACCCGGCAAGCGGCGCCAAGGTGTGGGACTACCTTCGAGCCGATTTCAACTCGGCCAACGGTCTGCTCCTAAAGGACAACACTCTAACCGTGGGCGGATCGGTTAAGGGTGTTCTTGCCATCAACAACGCGGCTCTCTTGAAGCTCTCCACCGCAGGCGCATTTCTGAATGCTGCCCAGTGGAACCGAACCCTGTTCCACCCCACCACGACGGTCGACCTCATTCTATCGGGCGACAACGTTTATGCTGCCCTGCAGTCCGACGACTCGGGCAACCATCGGGCAACGCTGGCCAAGTACGACGCGAACCTCACCGAGCTCTGGTCTCGAAGCCTACCGGACGACAACCAGAGCCCGGTTGGCGTTGCCGAGAACTCGGCCAACGAAGTGTTCCTAGCGGTCGCTTCCGGCACCGGCGTCTCTACCATCACTCGCGTGGTTCGCTATGCCGCCGATGGCCGAACGCTGTGGGACACCCTCTACTCGTGGCAGGGTTATCAAGACACGCCCGTCGGAATCTACTCAAAAGGGGTGAACGTATACGCCCCTGGTACCAGCCGGAACGACCAAGGGTTCAGCTTTGTGGTGCCCGCGTGGGGAACCACGAGCTATCCCGTTACCCTAGGCATCTTCGACAACGACGGGACTACGAAAACCCTTCAGAGCGTTCTGAACACTGGAACGGGGCCGATCCTAGCCGGGATCACGAGGCCCAACATCATGCAGCCCTCCCAGGTTTACGCGCTCAAGATGAAGGGCCTTGGACAGAAGGCGTGGAGCTTCAACTTTGGGGATCTCTACCATCACGTCAACCGGATTGCGGTGGCGGGGGACGGATCGGTCTTCCTTGCAGGCCAAAGCGAATCGTCGGGCGCGCGGCTAGCACACGTGAGGAAACTGGCCATCGCGCTTTCTCCTACCGCGTTCACGATTACCCCGCAGTCTGCGGTCGGGGGAGCAACGGTTGTGGGCAAAGTAACGCTCGAAGAGGCCGCCCCCGCTGGCGGCTATGCCGTCAACCTCACGAGTAACAACCCGAATATCGTGGTGCCTAACTCCGTGGTCGTCCCAGCCGGTCTGGCGGTCGGCACGTTCAACATCACGACGAAACCGGTGCCCTCCACGATCACGGGGAAGGTGACGGCGACCCGTAGCGGCGTCTCGCTAGACGCGAACCTCCAAGTGGTGGCCCCCAAGCTGGTTCAGATTCAGGCGACCCCGATAAGCCCAGGCGATCTGATCTACGGAGGCGAGCTCTACAAGTTCACGGTGTTCCTGAGCGGACCTGCGCCGGCCGGCGGCCGGTTGGTCTCCATCACCGCAGGCTCTACGGTCGGGTTGCCCAATACCGTGTCGGTGCCAGCCGGAAAAGCCTCGGCCACGATCAATGGCACGGCGGTCCGAACCTCGGTCAAGAAAATCCTCACCATCGAGGCAAAGCTGGCGGCGGTTGCCGCGAAGACCTCCCTTACCGTGCAGGCACCGAAGGTGGTCGACCTTGACCCAACGCCCGATCTTGTTAGGGCAGGGGATCTCGTGGGCATGACCGTAACGATGCGCGGAAAGGCGGAAAAGCCGTACTCGGTTTCGATCTCGTCCCCAAGCCAGTACATCGTGCCCAAGAACATCACGGTTCCCACGGGAACCTTGACGGGCAGCGTGGCCTTGACAACAAAGCCAATTCCGACCGCCCAAACCACGGTCTCGGTGGGAGCGGCGTACTTGACCACCAGCAAGTCCACGACGATTACCCTTCGCCAGTTGGGAGCCGTTTCGTACGCGATCCTGCCGAACACCGGCAAGCCAGGAGCCACGGTCAAGCACATCGTGTTTCTGAACAAGGCAGCTCTGGTTAAGGCCACCGTTCGCCTCGTGGGAGGCGGGTGGGACCACAACGTCACCTTCAACCCCGGCGACCTGAAGAAGGAGGTGAGCCTGAAGGTCTTCAGCCTCTCGCCCGGCAAGTACACCGTGAATGCCCTGTCGGGAGGGGTCAAGATGGCGGCGGCTCCATTCCAGATCCTGGCGCCATAGTTGGAGCCAGGCACCGAAAAGCCCCTTCGTCCGAGGGCGAAGGGGATTTCGCAGATCAGCTTAAGCAAGCTAACGAATTCAGGTTAGCGAGGGGGCCCCGAGGATCAGGACGAGAGCGAAGCCGCACGCTTTTTGGTTCGCGGTCCCCAAAGTATCCCCCTGCGTTAAGCCTGCGCCTCGACGACTGGTACCTGCGGAGCTTTCCAGGGCATCCGCCTTCCTTCGGTGAGCGAACGCAGAACCCACTCTACCGGGCCGATATCGTGGGTGCGAAGCCAGAGGGTAGCAAAGCCGACGTTAAGGGCCCAAACGAGAGGGACGACCAGGTAGTACTGCGACATCGGAAGCCGGCCGAAGAGATCCCCGCCCCAGGAGTAGAAGATGGCCGTGCATAGGACGGACTGGCTTAGGTAGCTGGTCAGCGCCAATCGGCCGACTTTGGCCATAGCCCCGGTAAGCCGTTGGAAGAGCCCCTTCTCCACCACGATCGCCCCTAGCATCACGTACCCCACCGACATTAGGGGCCCCACGAACAACTCCCAGGTTGCCGACAGGTCCGAGGGCTCTTTGACGCCGAGCTGGGCAAAGGCCAGCAGATTGAGGGGTAGCCCGATGCCAAAGCCCACGAACAGAGCAACCCGTCTAGCCTTCGGGTGCTTGCTGGGCTCGGCGAGGACGCCGCTCCTGGCTAGCCTCGTGCCGATCAGGAACAGCGAAACGATGCTTGGCAGGAGGAACAAAATGAGGACGAGAACAAGCGAGAAGTATCCGAGGCGTGCCTGGACCTGGTGTAGGTAGCTGCCTTCGCTGAAAACCTGCAGCTCGTCTCCATGGCGAAACGGCCACAGGTTGATCGGACTTTCTGTCGGATTGGCTCCGCCAAGAGATGTGCTGGAGAAGACGGCGAGAAGGCCTCCGACCAGCGCGGACCCGGCGGCCACTAGCCCCACGATCCAGTACACCACACGGTCGGAGGCGTCGACGAGCCAGACCGTGATGAAGGCGGCAATGGAGTACAGGAGCAAGATGTCTCCCATCCAGATCAGGTAGCCATGAACCAGGCCAAAGAGGCCGAGGAAGGCGTTACGCTTTATATAGCCTCCCGGCCAGCTCCCTTCTCTGGAGCGCTTCTGGAACTGCAGGTAGAGGCCCGCGCCAAACAGGATCGCAAGCGTGGACCGGAACTTGCCAACCACAAAGACCTGGACCAAGGTGTCCAGCCAGCGATCTACCCCGAGCGGAACCGTATGCACAACCCCAAACAGCTCATCGAACATCGGGGCGGCAAAGGCCGGGATGTTGGCCAGCAGGATTCCGAGGACGGCAAAGCCTCGTAGCACGTCCATGGCCTTGATGCGGTTTCCAAGGGTTGGCTCCATAGGGGATACACGGATCAGGGCTCAGAATCGTTGCCATGCCAGAACAAGAAAGCCCCTTCGCCAACGGGCGAAGGGGCTTTCAGATCAGCTTAAGCTAGCTTAGGCGATGACCTTGGTGATCGTGCCGGCACCGACCGTTCGGCCGCCCTCTCGGATGGCGAACTTGGAGCCCTGCTCGATTGCGATGGTGGAGATCAGGTCGATCTGCATGGTGACGTTGTCACCGGGCATGCACATCTCAGCCTTCTCTCCGTCCTGGCCACGAATCTCTTCGATGTTGCCCGTGACGTCCGTCGTGCGGAAGTAGAACTGGGGCCGGTAACCCGCAACGAACGGGGTGTGGCGACCGCCTTCTTCCTTGGACAGGACGTAGACCTCTGCATCGAACTTGGTGTGCGGCTTGATGGAGCCCGGCTTGCAGACGACCATTCCGCGCTCGATCGAAGTTCGATCGATACCGCGGAGGAGGAGGCCAACGTTGTCGCCGGCTTCGCAGTAGTCGAGGGTCTTGCGGAACATCTCGATACCGGTGCAGATGGTCTTGCGCGGGGACTCGCTGAGACCAACGATCTCCACTTCTTCCATCGACTTCAGCTGGCCACGCTCGACGCGGCCCGTGGAAACGGTTCCACGACCGGTGATCGTGAACACGTCTTCGACGGCCATGAGGAACGGCTTGTCCTTGTCGCGCTCGGGCGTCGGGATCCAGCTGTCAACGGCGGCCATCAAGTCGAGGATCGGCTTGACGTCGTCGCTGGCGAGGTCGACCGTGCCGGCCTCGACCTGGTCGAGAGCCTTGCGGGCGGAACCCTTGATGATCGGGGTGTTGTCGCCGTCGAATCCGTACTTGCTCAGAAGCTCGCGGATCTCCATTTCGACCAGCTCGATCAGCTCAGCGTCGTCCACCTGGTCCACCTTGTTGATGAAGACCACGATGTAAGGAACGCCGACCTGGCGGGCGAGAAGAATGTGCTCGCGGGTCTGCTGCATCGGACCGTCGGTACCGGCAACAACCAAGATCGCGCCGTCCATCTGGGCAGCGCCGGTGATCATGTTCTTGATGAAGTCGGCGTGGCCAGGACAGTCGACGTGCGCGTAGTGTCGCGTCTCGGTCTCGTACTCCTGGTGCGAGATGTTGATCGTGATGCCTCGCGCCTTCTCTTCCGGCGCGCTGTCGATCTCGCTGTACTTCTTAGCCTGCGCGAGACCCATCTTCTGCAGGACGCCCGTAATGGCGGCCGTGAGGGTGGTCTTGCCGTGGTCGACGTGGCCGATCGTCCCGATGTTGACGTGCGGCTTCTTTCTCTCGAATTTTGCTCTTGCCATGGTTGATTCTTGTCTGAAACTTCAGGGATGGGAGGGCGACCCGTCGCCCTGATTCGGTCGCCTCCCTGCCACCCGGCAGAGGACTTGACAATCAGTGAGTTTACCGTCCTGGCAAAACGATTGGCAAGGTGCCAGACGGCATGCCTGCGCAATGTGAGGAACATGCCCCCAGGTTCTTTGGTAACGTGCGGACATGTGGGCTGCGATTCTGATGATCGTCGTTGCGCAGATCGAGGACAGGCCGGCGGGTGATCCGGTGGTTCCCGCCATGGGGTACTCGGTGCGGAGCGTCCGCCAGAAGTCGCGAACCCACCGCTACACGCTTCTTCACCATGGGCGCCCGACCCCCGTGTCCATGGAGATCCAGAGAGACGACGAGAGCAACATCCTTCCCTCGCTCACCGCTTGGAGGACCCGCAGCGGGTTGGAGTTCGGCAAGCTCGAGTCCTACGCTACGGGCGCGATCTCGACGACTCTCTGCACTTCCTTCGTCAGCTACCAGGGCCGGGCCGTCCGGGTTGACGAGGCTTGGCCCAGCATGGTGCGGAACGGGCGCATTCTCTTTATGCCCGTCCCTCTCCCGGGTTGGACGCAGACCGAGCCCGCGCAACTGTATTCCGCGGGGAGGCTGCAACGGGTTAGCCCGGCGGCCAAGGCGAATCTGGAGGCGAACGGGACGGTAACCGGTTGGTACTACTCCAACGCTGATCGCACGCCCTATCCGGGGATCGTGGGCGATCAGGAGGAGCCGGTTTTCCAACAGTACTTCCGCTGGAAGTCCGGCAAGCGGACGCTCCTGGGCAGGATACGTCTGAAGGCGGATCGTGGACCGTCGGGAACCCGTACTCCTTCTACCATGTCATAGGTAGACTTCTACCATGACCATGAACATCAAGAACCCGGAGGCGCATCGGCTGGCCAAGGAGCTCGCGGACGAGCTGGGTGTGAGCATCACTGAGGCCGTGATGACGGCCATCCGTGAAAAGCTCCATCGCGTTACCGGTGACCTCAGCGACAGTCGATTTCGCGAGATATCGCGACTCCTAGATGATATCTCGTCTCGCATCCCGCCAGACCAGCGCCATCTCGACCATGCTGATCTTCTCTATGATGAACGGGGCCTGCCGAAGTGATTCTCGAGACCTCGGCGATCGTCGCAATGGTCAAGAAGGAACAGGGGTATGCCGACCTAGTTCGGGCGACCCTCGGGGCCTCCAAGGTTCGCCTTAGCAGTGCGTCCTACGTGGAAGCCGGAATCGTAGTGGATGGGTTCCGCGATCCGGTTGCCTCCAAGCGGTTCGACAGGTTGCTGCCTGAGCTTGGTGTGCAAATCGAGCCTGTCACTGAGCGCCAAGCCAAGCTGGCCCGTGAGGCCTATCGGGACTTCGGCAAAGGCACCGGCCACCCCGCCCAGCTCAACTTCGGGGATTGCTTCTCCTACGCTCTGGCCAAAGACCTCGACGAGCCCTTGCTCTACGTGGGTACGGACTTCTCGCACACCGACGTAGAACCTCAGACCTTCTAGCTATGCAATCTCAATGTCGGTCTGGCCTAAGTCGTTGCGCACGCAAAGAACCGGAACGCCGTGGAGCTTGGCGGTGGCGTAGACCATGCAGTCGCCGAAGTTGAGTTTGGCTGGGTGGCGTCCTTTGCCGTAGGTCATGAATGCGTCGACCGCTAGGTCGACTTCATCCGGACCGAACTGGGGCTTGGCGATTCCATAGGCCCGCAGGAGGTCGCCCACTCCAACACGAGGGTCTTCGAAAGTCCGACCCGCCATAACCATGCAAGCCTCGAGATAACCCGGGCCGGGGAGACATGGCCGATCGAATTTCGAGAGCTTCTCGGCGACCTGGGCAGCCGAAGGCTCAACCAGTACCAAGGACACGATGGCCGAAGCATCGACAACCAGGTCATACGCCGTCGGGGCCATAGCCAAGAATCTCCTCCCGCTCTTCCTTGGAGACCGGCACGCCAACAAACTCTGGCTTCACTCGGAGCCGAACTTCCGCGAGGAATTGCATCAGGCGACGCTTTCTTTCCTCTGGGTCGCTTGGGTCTGGGTTTCGCTCCAACCGCTCCTTCAAAGCAGTCTTGATCGCCGTCGTCTTGGACTCGCCAAACCGCCGCGCCGCCTCGGCGGCGAGCTGCTCGACCTCCTCGTTCTTGATGTTCAGGCCCATGACGAAAATTCTACCATTCCAAGGTGAATGGTAGAATCAATCCTTGGGGTAGAGAGCTCACCGACTCCAAGTCATCAGCTCCCAGTCGGCCAGAGACTCATATCCTGCTCTGGCAGAAAAGCTTCGAAGGCTACGAATCCAGTCCCGGTACTCGGAAATGCTGTCCATGGTCGTCCAAGTTCCCATCAGTCCAGCGGCATTGAGTACGATCCGGTCGACAGGGCAGTGTGGAGGCGCGCACCTCTCGGGGCGAAGGCACCACATGGTTTTGAGATGGAGGTTCAGTGCCTTTTGAGCCGTCCCGATCCTGAGCCGCCCGTCTGATAGATCGGAGCGAAGCTGCGCGGACAGCGAGTCGCTAAGGTGCTGGATGACCTGCTCGTGTTCAAGGTCGGTGAAAGGAGTCTCGTACCTGGCTCCCGCTCGAACAAGCGCATCGACGATCCTCGCACGAGCGGTATGCCGGTCCACGCAACTCTCGGACTACGTCCGATTGTGCTGAAGCGCAGCCTTAAGCGCGTTTCGTGCCGATCCTTCCTCGTTTGACACCTGGGCAATTTCGGAAATGAACCTAGCCTTTGCTAAAGCGATGTCCATTCAGCCAGTTTAGTCACTTAACGACTTTTGGGAGGCCAGCAAGCAAAACGGCCCCGCAGCCAGATGGCTGCGGGGCCGTCTTAGAAGCGCTGTCCCTTAGCGGGAAGACTTGGCCGTGATCTCGGTGGCAATGTTTGCCGGGACTTCCTCGTAGTGCGAGGGCGTCACGTTCGGCTGCGCTCGGCCCTGGGTTAGGGACCGCAGAGTCGTGACGTAGCCAAACATCTCGGAGAGCGGGACGTGGGCGTTGACCACCGTGACTCCACCCAGCGCCGGCTCCATGCCCTCGATGCGTCCGCGTCGAGAGTTGATGTCGCCGACCACGTCGCCAACGTTCTGCTCGGGAGTGGTGACCTCCACGTGCATGATCGGCTCCTTGAGAACCGGCGAGGCATTCTTCATGCACTCGCGGAACCCGATGAGGCCGGCCTGCTTGAACGCGTTCTCGTTCGAGTCAACGTCGTGGTACGAACCGTCGACGACCTGCACCTTGAGGTCCACAACCGGGTAGCCCGCGAGCACGCCGGCCAAGAGGCCTTCGCGCACGCCCTTTTCGATCGCCGGGATGTACTCCTTGGGGATCGATCCGCCGACCGTCTTGTTCTCGAACACGAAGCCAGAACCCGCTTCCAGCGGCTCCATTACCAGCTCGCAGTCGCCGTACTGTCCCGAACCACCCGTCTGTCGAATGAACCGGCCGCGGGCCTTGGCCTGCTTGCGCACCGTTTCTCGGTAGGCAACCTGGGGCTTGCCCTGGTTGGCCTGCACGCCGAACTCTCGGTTGAGACGGTCCACGATGATCTCAAGGTGGAGCTCGCCCATGCCCGAGATGATCGTCTGGCCGCTCTCCGGGTCGGTGAAGACGCGGAAGGTCGGGTCCTCCTGAGCAAGGCGCTGGAGGCTGGAACCCAGCTTTTCCTGGTCTGCCTTGGACTTCGGCTCGATCGCGATCTGGATAACCGGCTCGGGGAACTTGATGCTCTCAAGTGCGATCGGGTGATCCTGGCTGCAGACCGTGTGGCCCGTGTTCACATCGTTGAGGCCGATGACGCCCACGATCTCGCCGGCGTACACCTCGTCGATGTCGTTTCGGCTGTTGGCGTGCATCTCCAGAATGCGGCCGATGCGCTCGTTGCGGATGCGGAACTCGTTAGAGACCGGATCGCGGAACGCGACGGCAACCTGGCTTCCCTTCTTGAGGAGCCCGGAGTACACGCGGATGAACGTGAGACGACCCACGTACTTGTCCGACATGATCTTGAACGCCAGCGCGGAGAACGGCTGAGAGTCGTCGGCCGAGCGAACCAGTTCTTCGTCGGTCTGGGGATCCACGCCCGCGACGGAACCCACGTCCAGGGGCGACGGCAGGAACTCGATGACCGCGTCGATCATGGCCTGCACGCCCTTGTTTTTGAAGGACGAACCGCTGACCATGGGGACCACCTTGTTGGCCAGAGTGCCACGGCGCAGGGCGTCGCGGATCTCGGACTCGGTGATCTCGGCGCCTTCGAGGAAGCGCTCCATGATGGAGTCGTCGAAGTCGGCGATCGACTCGATCATCTTCTCGCGCCACTCGGCGGCGGCAGCCTTGAGGTTCTCTGGGATGTCGATCTCGCGGAAGGTCTTGCCCTTGTCGTCGTCGAGCTCGTAGGTCGCGGCCTTCATCGTGATGAGGTCGACGTAGCCCTGATAGTCGGACTCGGCTCCGATCGGGAGTTGGATGGGGGCCACGTTGGCGCCCAGTCGCTCCTTCACGCGGTTGTAAACCGTGAAGAAGTCGGCCCCAAGGCGGTCCATCTTGTTCACGTAGACCAGGCGCGGAACCTTGTACTTGTTCATCTGCCTCCAGACCGTCTCGGTCTGGGGCTGAACGCCGCCAACGGCGCAGAGGACGCAGACAGCGCCATCGAGCACGCGAAGCGACCGCTCCACTTCGACCGTGAAGTCGACGTGGCCGGGCGTATCGATGATGTTGATCTTGTGCTCTGGCTTATCCTTCTTGGAACCGCTCCAGAAACAGGACGTGGCGGCGGAGGTGATGGTGATGCCGCGCTCCTGCTCCTGCTCCATCCAGTCCATGGTGGCCGCACCCTCGTGGACCTCTCCCATCTTGTGGGTCTTGCCGGTATAGAACAGGATTCGCTCGGTTGTCGTGGTCTTGCCGGCGTCGATGTGCGCGGCGATTCCAATATTACGGACGAGTTCTAGAGGGTGGCTTCGGGGCATGGGTTTCTTCTCTTCAGGATTCAGGCGGCAAAGTCGGCCATCCAACAAAACGCCCCGCACAATATCGGGGCGTCGGTTTAGTTGGCGGTAGCGGTTTGGCTACTAACTTCGACGTTCCTCCTGGTCACTTCGGAACGCCTGGGGCAGAGCCTCAGACGCACCTTGGTGTTCTACGTGGATTATTCCCTTTTCAGCATCCGAAAGTCTACGTCTTGGATGGTCTTGAGCCCTTGGCCGGGGACCCGTTAACACAAGGCCCCGCTGCTCCGGTCGGGTTTGGAGAGTTTGGACCAAGCGAACTCGGCGGGCACGAATAGCCTGCCAACTCAAGAGGTGGCGTTGGTTGGGCACTGGGATGAGTGGGCCGCATCAACGCATCATGATGCTATAATGCGCGTATGAGAACGACGGTTAATCTGCGCGATGAGGCGTACGAGTACGCCCGGTCCATCGCCCACCAGGAGAGAACTTCCTTGGGGGAGGTGATCAGCGACCTGATCTTGCGTAGATCGGATCGATCTGGCGACCCGGTGGTCACGATTGGGGAGAACGGCTTCCCTGTGGTTCACACGACAATCCCCCTTACGGTGGAGTCCGTAAAACGAATGCTCGATGAGTACGACGATTAGCCGCGACTATCTCCTGGACTCAAGCGCGCTGCTAGCGATGGCCCTAGGAGGGCATGCGCATCATGATGCTTGCCTCCGATGGCTGGATGGGTTCGAGGCGCGCTTCTACACGTGCCCCATCACTCAAGGAGCCTTGGCAAGGATGACCCTAAGGTCGAATCCGAAAGCCACCTACCATGACGTCTTGCACGTGCTGCGGGCCATCTACGCCTTGCCGAGGCATCGGTTCCTGCCAGATGATGCCTCGTACCTTGACCTCCCGGAGAGGGGAGCCCTGGGACCGCAACAGGTGACAGACCACTATCTCGCTCATCTTGCTCGGAGCCACGGTCTACGCCTGGCAACTCTCGATCGAGCCCAGGCGGCCAATAACCCGGACGTGGCCGACCTGATCGTCTAGGGCGAGCAACAAAAAGTCCCCTTCTGCTTGAGCAGAAGAGGACAGTTCTTGGATTCCGAGACTAGAACCGGTAGTGGGCGAAGGCCTTGTTGGCTTCGGCCATGCGGTGCGTGTCTTCGCGCTTCTTGATGGTGGAGCCGGTGCCGCTGTAGGCATCGAAGAACTCGTTTGCGAGCTTATCGACCATGGTCTTGCCGGAGCGCTTTCGCGCCGCGCCGATCATCCAGCGAAGTACCAGGGCGCGGCGGCGATCCGGGCGGACCTCCATCGGCACCTGATAGGTCTGGCCGCCTACTCGGCGAGGGCGAACCTCGACGGTGGGCATCGCGTTCTGGAGGGCTTTCTCGAAGACTTCGAGGGCGGGCACGCCGGCCTTCTCCGAAGCGATAGCCATGGCGCCGTAGAAAATTTTCTCGGCGGTGACCTTCTTACCGTCCAGCATCATGCGGTTGATGAAGCGGGTGGCCATTTCCGAACCGTAGATCGGGTCCGGAATGGTGACTCTCTTTACAACGGGTCCCTTGCGTGGCATGTCTTACTTCTTCCCTGCCGGCGCAGCGCCAGCCTTCGGCCGCTTGGCACCGTACTTGCTGCGACCCTGCTTGCGATTGGCGGCGCCAGACGTCTGCTGGGTACCGCGAACAATGTGATAGCGAACGCCCGGAAGGTCCTTGACGCGGCCGCCTCGAACTAGAACAACCGAGTGCTCCTGGAGGTTGTGGCCGATGCCCGGGATGTACGCGGTAACCTCGATTCCGTTGACGAGGCGAACACGAGCCACCTTACGAAGCGCCGAGTTGGGCTTCTTGGGGGTGACGGTTCGCACGATCGTGCAAACGCCGCGCTTGAAGGGGTTGCTCTTCAGCGCAGGCGACTTCGATTTCACCTTCGGGACGTTGCGTCCCTTGCGTACTAGCTGATTGACTGTTGGCATTCGGTTGTTTACTTCCTCGTCTCTCGCTCAGAGAGTTTTTCGTTTGAAACGAAAAACCCCTCCGCGAACTCGCGAGAGGGGCGCTTTACCGGTGTCGATTCGCTTTTTCAAATCTTTCCGACAGAATCCCGGAGGCGTCCTCCTCGAGCTATGGACTGCAGTCTGCAAGCGCAAGGCTCCCAGACCATCCGTGAGTATGGCAGACCTCCGCGCCGAAGTCAAGACCAAGCTAGGCCCCCTGACAAAGGAGGTAGTGCCCGGCAAGGGCGCCTGAGACTTGGGTCCCTACGCAAGACTGGAAATCCGACATCACGGTCTGTGCTTCTTCGACCCCATCCGGGGTCGGGCAGACTAGCGGACTGTTTCCAGGGGTCTTCGACGCCCTGGCTACCTTCTGCCATCCCATCCGGGATGGTCCAGAGTCCTTCGGCGACAGTGAGCTTGCGGCTACACCGCCACTCTCGGGGGAACTCCCGGGCTTGGCCCAGCAAGGGCGTGTGCACGTCCAGAAACTCCATCCCGGAGGGGTGAGTGAGCTTAACCAAGTGGTCGAAGACCCCTGGAACGACGCCCTGAGCCTCGACCCCGGTCGGGTCGCAGAGGTCCTTGACACGGGGACACCCCGGAATTGACGGACCACCTAGCCAGGCCCGTAGAAGGCACGGACCCAACCAATCTCGCAGTACGTCCCTTGCCTGGAGCAAGGCACAAGAAACATTCGTCCCATTTTCACCAAACCGGATACGGAAATGAGGCCCGAAAACGCATCGAACCTGGCTCAAAAGTACCGACTTCGCGCGACAAAGAGTCTTCTCGATGATGTCCGATTGGGACGTGCAGGAACTATGCTGGACCCAGACGCATGGCACGAACGAAGATCGCGATCGACGGATGCGGGACCCTAACGACCGCAACCATTCTTCCCCACCTGATGCAGCCGGATTTCCGGGAGCTTGCCGAGGTGGTGGCGGTGTGCGACATCGTTCTGGAGCGGGCCAGGGAGGCTGCGGAAGCCCACGGTATCCGGGCTTGGTTTCCGGACCTCGCTTCGATGCTTTCCAGGTCCGACGCGGAAGCGGTTCTGGTGATCGTTCCGCACGCGATCCATGCCGAGCACGCCCGTGCCGTCGTGGCGAGCGGACGGCACGTGTACGTTCAGAAGCCCATGGCCCCAACCTATGAGGAGGGCCGCGCCCTCGTGGACGAAGCGAAGCGGGCCGGAATCAAGCTGGTGGCCGCCCCTGGGCAGGCCCTCTGGCCGATGTACGACCGCATCCGCGAGGCCATCGAAGCGGGAGACATCGGCGCCCCCTACTGGGCCATGCCTCCCATGATGGGGTGGGGCAACTCGACGATCGACTTCCCTAACGACCCCAGTTGGTTCTTTGGAGAGGACGCGGGCCCGCTGCGGGATCACGGCGGCTACGGCTTCCAGTCGCTGGTCAGCCTCTTCGGCCCGGCGCAACGGATCTCCACGATGGCTGCGGTTACGGTGGGAGAGCGACGCTGGAACGGCCAGAGTTTCTCGGTGACCGGGCCGGACAACACGGTATCGACCTTGGACTTCGGCCAGGGCCGCTTCGGACTCCTCCCGGAGTGCTGGTGCGATACCACGCCTAGCGTAAGGTTCTTCCGCATTCTGGGACTGGAGGGGGCGATCGAGACCGACGCCGAGACCTTCAACGGCCTGGACATCCTGCCGATCGGCGCGACGGTTCGGCCGATGAATAAAGCGCCTTTCCGAATCGAGGTTCCGCTAGATTCCGTGGAGTTCACCAGCGGCCCCCACCCCAGCTTGGGACACGTGCACGTGTACGGGGACATCCTGCACCTGGTCCACTGCATCCGAGACGACGCCCAGCCCATCGCCAGCGGCGAGTTGGGCCTCCACTTCGTGGACGCGGTGGAGGCGGCTTTCCGGTCCGCAGAGACCGGCCAGGCGGTTGGTCTGCGGAGGGTAAAGGCTTCCTAGTCGCCGACACCCTTTGCTACCGGTTCACTCCCAGAGGTCGTTCCAGTCCTGAGCCGACTCCCACAGGAACACGTGCCCCTTGATCAGCCGGCATCCCCGATCCGCCCGGGCGATCGCATCCATCTCCTCCGGCGACAATCTCAGCTCGGAGACCGCCTTCAGCATCCCTTCGTACTGCGGGCGCTTCACCGAGAAGGGGATCGGGACGGATCCACGCTGCACCTGCCAGAGCACGCAGACCACCGCCGGATGCACGCCGAGCCGCTGGGCCGGCCCGGTGATGCACGGGTCCTCGATGTCCACGGTGTCCTCCTGCGTCCGATCACGCTCCGGTCGGCTGGGAGAACCAATGGGTGAGTAGCCAATCGGCACCATGCCGTTGGCCACGACGAAGTCGAACAGCTCCGGTTGCTGAAAATGGGGATGCATCTCCATTTCCTCGACCTCCGGAGGGAAAGACGCGTCGCGAAGGACGGGGCGGAGTTTGGAGATGGTCATGTTTGAGGTGCCAATGTGGCTGGCCAATCCGCGCTCCTTGAGCTGCTCCATCTGCTCCCAGGTGCGCATGTAGCGGCTGTGATCATAGGGCACCGCATGGGGATCTCGCGCACCCACGTCCACTCCGGGGGCGTGGTGGTTGGGGAAGGGCCAGTGGACCAAGTAGAGGTCCAGGTACTCCAGCCCTAGCTGCTCGAGCGACCGTTCGCACGATTCCACCACGCGGTCATGCATGTTGTTCCAGACCTTGCTGGTGATCCAGAGGTCTTCGCGAGGGACGTTGCTCTCACGGATCGCCGTGCCGACCTCCAGCTCGTTGCCGTACACGGACGCGCAATCGATGTGGCGGTAACCAACCTCGATCGAGCCCGCTACCGCCTCCGCCACTTGGGCGGGGGAGTAGGAATCGGACCCGAAGGTGCCGATCCCGATCCCGGGCATGCGGTCTCCGTTGGAGAAGGTTTTGTAGGGGATGGACATGTGCTACACACGCTCCTTTGGCAGCCGGGTCAGCTCGATCGAGAACAGGTTGAGCGGCTGGCTCCCGCGCTCCAGGGTGAACTGAACCACTCCGGGCTTATGGACCCGAATCGTCTGGCCGGCAGACCAGCGAGGAACCCTCCAGTCCCGATTGTTTGGGATCTCGAACCGAGTGGATAGCCCCCGAGACTTCAGGGTTGCGCTGGCCCCGTCGTGCACGGTGGAGAAGGAGCCGCGCACCAAGTATTCGCCCGGCTGGTCGATGGACGCAAGCCAGTGGACCTTGGTCTTCGAACTGTCCCAGTAACCGATGTTGGTCACGCCGTCGAATGTTTCGGTACGCGCGCCACCTTCCACCACCGCTCGGTCGGCGGTTAGCCGAATCGTGCTCGACCTCCCGAAGAGTGCGGAGGGGCTAGGAACCAGATCGATCCCCCTTACGCGCAACGAGATGGCCACAGGAGTAGGCCCAGCCCGGCTGGGGAGAGTGGCCGAGAGCTGACCATCCGGCCCTTTGGCCCAAGCCACTTCGGAGCCGTCGTCGAGAAGGCGAACCTCGGGCTTTGCACCCACGCCCTTAACCTCAAGCGCGTTCAGCAGAACCTTTCCGTCCTTGGGCCAACCTAGCACGGTTGCATAGAGGGTCTTCCCATCTTTGCTTTGGGTGTAGCGGATGTCTCGATCGGTGTAGTCGACGCGTCCCACGAAATGGCCTCCGCGTCCCATGGAGGTCGGCCCCTCGCCGTACACCTTCCACGGTCGCGTGTCATAGATCGCCTCGCCGTTGAGCTTGAGCCAGCCGCCCAACTCTGTGAGGAGCCTCACTTGGTCGTCGGGGAAAGACCCGTCCGCCTTGGGCGAGGCGTTGAGGAGCAGGACGCCGTTCTTGCTCACGATGTCCACCAGTGTGTGGATGACCGTCTTTGCGGTCTTCAGTTCCAGCCCTTCCGTGTAGCTCCAGCTTCCCCAGCTGACAGTGTCGTCAGTGAGCCAGGGCGTGCTGGACAGATCATCCAGGCGTCCCTTCTCAAAGTCCTCCACGGTGAAGGGCATCTCGTGGTTCTTGCGCGTGACCATCACGTCCTTGCCCCAAGCTCTGGCCTGGTTGAAGTAGTGGGCGAGGAAGGCGTATTGGTCGGCCGGGGGGACCTCGTTGAGCCACGAGTCGAACCAGATCAGGTCAGGCTTGTACCGGTCGATGACTTCCGCGAGCTTGTCTTTCCATAGCTGGATGAACTTGCCGTGGTCCATGTAGCCATACAGGAAGGCGAGTTTGGGATCGTTTAGGACCGATGGGTAGTCGGAGAGAACGTGGTCGTAGTGGCCCGTCCACTGTCCGTTCTGCTTCCAGAGCGCGTTGCGCGAGTGGTGGAACGTCGTGATGAACTTCATGCCGCGGGCGCGGATCGACTTCTCCAGCTCTCCAGTGATGTCTCGGCGCGGCCCCATGTCCGCGGAGTTCCACGGAGTGACGGCGCTATCCCACATGGCGAAGCCGTCGTGGTGCTCGGACACCGGCCCCGCGAACTTGGCGCCCGCTTTCTGGAAGAGGTCGGCCCATGCAGTGGCATCGAATTGGGGCGCAGTGAAGCGCCGCACTAGTTCGTCGTAGCCGAACTTGGCGGGATCGCCAAACGTCTTGATGTGGAACTGGTTCTCGGGCGAGCCCTTGATGAACATGTTCCTCGGATACCACTCGCTAGAAAACGCGGGCACCGAGTAGGGCCCCCAATGGCAGTAGATGCCAAGCTTGGCGTCTAGGAACCACTCGGGAACTACTTGATGCCGCTTCAACGAGTCGGCGGTCGCGGAGTATTGGGCGGAGCATGCGGATGCGGCCGCGATGGCGAGGGCAAGGGCTATCGACTTCATAGGAGTTCCTCGTCAAAGGCCACCGCGACTTTTCCGCAGCGGCCGTCGGCCATCAGTTGGTATGCCTCGCCCACACGGTCGAGGGGGAATCGGTGGGTAACCAGATCGGCGGGGTGGATGCCCCAACGGTCCAGCCGCTCGACCAACTCTTCCATCAGCCAGATGCTGGTCACCCAGGAGCCGTGGATCTTCTTCTGGTCGTGGATGATGTCGGGCGACGGTTGGAACGAGCACGAACCGCCCTCGCCTACAAACGCCACGTCGCCCCACTGCCGGGTCGCCTGGATCGCCGTCAGGCGGCCGGCTTCACTCGCGGAGCACTCGATCGTCTTCTCGCATCCCCGTCCGCCGGTTAGCCTGCGAACCTCCCCCACCGTGTCGGCATCCGCTGGCAAGGCCACGTCTACGAGCCCAAGCTTCACCGCCAGATCGCGACGCTCCTCGGAGACATCGGTGCCGATCCGCAGATTGGCCCCCAGCGCCTTGCTCAACATCAGTGCGGCCAGGCCAACCGGCCCGAGACCCGTCACTAGAACCGCGTCGTTCCCGCTCACCCCGATCTTTTGGATCGCCTCATACACCGTGCCAAAGCCGCAGGCCACTTGGGCTCCGTCCGTGTAAGAGAGCGCATCGGGCAGCGCGACGAGGTCCTTCTCCTCGGCCAGCATGTACTCCGCCATGCCGCCATCGCGCTGCCAGCCGTAGGCGCGTCGCCACGGGCTGGTGCAGGAGATCATGTAGCCGCGTCGACAGTCGTTGCATACGCCGCATCCCGAGATGTGATAGACGATGACGCGGTCACCGTCTTTGAATCTGCGAAGCCCTGGACCGCAGGCCACGATTTGGCCGGCGGGCTCATGGCCCGCGACCATGCCGGGCTGGTAGCCCTCCGGTCCCTTGCCCAGGTGCTCTCGGTAGATGCACCGGATGTCGCTGCCGCAGATCGTGGAGGACTTGACCTTGATGAGGACTTCGCCATGTCCGGGCGTCGGGACGTCGAACTCGCGAAGCTCGGCTGAGCTGTTGCCAGGAAGAATTGCTCCTTTCATGCGGTCACCTTCTCGAACTCGATCTTGAAGCTGACCGGACTGGACGGCTTCTCACCCGCGAGGGTGATCTCCAGGCCCTCGCGGCCTTGAACGAACGAGTGGGCTTCCCCACTCCCGAGTCGTGAGACCTTTGCCACGGGCCGCCGCTCTAGCCCATTGGCCGTTCCCAGGGTCCGGATCAGCGTCTTCATGCTTGGGGCGGCCATTACGGTGGCGAAGAGGACGTCTCCGTAGGTCGTAAACCGAATGTCTTCGGAGGTGAATCCCCACTCCTTGCTATCGGTGAAGTGGCCCGAGGTCACTTTGGTCGGGCCTTCTCCGAAGGTCTTCCAGGGCCGCGTTCCGTAGATCGCCTCGCCGTTGACGGCGAGCCAAGCGCCGATACCCCTTAGGATCTGCTGGTCCTCGTCCGGGATCGTGCCGTCGGCCTTGGGACCGATGTTCAGAAGGAGCGCGCCGTTCTTGCTGACGATATCCACGAGGTCGCAGATCAGGGACTCTGACGACTTATAGTCCATCGGGTCCACGTAGCTCCAGGAGTTCCTGGCCACCGCAGTGTCGGTTTGCCAGAATCGGGGCCGGATGTCCGCGAGTTGGCCTCGCTCGATGTCGTAGACCGCAGCCTTCTCGGGAAACGCCTCGTTTTTGTAGTTGACCGCCACGCCTTTGCCCCACGCGTAGCCTCGGTTGTAGTAGTAGCTGGCGAACCGGCGGAGGTACGGGGCGAACACGGGCTGCTCGATCCACCAGTCGAACCAGAAGAGCTGGGGCCGGTACTTGTCGATCAGTTCCGCGCAACGGGCCAGCCAGTCTTCCATGAATGCCTCGTCTGGCGGGTTGACTCCCTTGGCTATCTCGCCCTTCCGGGCGGGACCGTAGAAATCTTGAAACGCGGGGTCCTGGACATCGCTCGGATAGTCTCGGCCCCCGTTCATGAACCACCAATGCTCAGCCCGATGCGAGGAGACGCCAAAAACCATGTCCTGCTCCCGAACGGCGATGCCCAACTCGCCCACAATGTCTCGCTTCGGCCCCAACTGGGCAGCGTTCCACTTGGTGAGCTTCGAGTCGTACATCGCGAATCCATCGTGGTGCTCCGCGACGGGGACGACAAACCGAGCTCCCGCTTCTTTGAAGAGGGCCGCCCACTCTCCGGCGTTGAACTTCTCCGCCGTCAACTTGGGAATGAAGTCTTTGTAGCCAAACTCGTCCTGAGGTCCATAGGTCTTCCGGTGGTGTTCGAACTCAGGCGTGCCCTGCACGTACATGTTTCGCGCGTACCACTCGTTCCCAAAGGCAGGCACGCTGTAGACCCCCCAATGGATGAAGATGCCGAACTTCGCATCGACGTACCACTCGGGCGTCTGGTACCTCTCGAGGGAATCCCAGGTCGGTTCGAATGGGCCATCGGGGTTGGATATGATCACGTTATCATCATGTACGATTCGGGAGCTCATTGCAAGGGGCTAAACTCCATCCGCCGTGCCAAATTCTGAAATGCCCAACTCGGGTCGCCGCGCCACGATTCGGGATGTGGCCAAGCTTGCGGGGGTCGGGACCATGACGGTTTCGCGCGTGGTGAACCAAGTCAGTTACGTCTCCGAGGCGACCCGGGAGCGGGTTCACCGGGCTATCGAAGAGCTCGGGTACATGCCCAACCAGCACGCGCGCGGGTTGCGCTCTCGCCGATCTGGGACGATCGCCCTCATCGTCTCCGATATCACCAATCCGTTCTTCACGACGGTGGCCAGGGGTGCGGAGGACGCGGCGAGGGCGGCCGGCGCGCTTGTCCTGGTCGGCAATACCGACGAGATCGAGGCCGAAGAGGCCCACTACCTTCGCCTACTGGTCCAAAAGGGAGTCGACGGCGTCCTTCTCGTCCCGGCGCACGATGGCCACGAGGCGGTAGCGATGGCAGAGCGGAACGGCCTCCCGATCGTGTTTGTGGACCGCCGGGGCCCGACGGGCACGGATAGCATCCGGTGCGACTCTGAGCAAGGCGCCTTCGATCTGGGCTCCCACCTAGTGGACCTTGGGCACAACTGCTTTGGGATCCTTGCGGGACCCGACGCAGTCTCGACCTCCGACGACCGCATCGCGGGATTCATGCGAGCGCTCGATGGACGGCGATGCAGCCTACGGCACGGTCCGCTGACGGTGGATAGCGGGGCGGCGATGGCTCTGGACGCACTCCGTGAGGACCCCAGACCCACCGCGCTGTTTGCGGTCAACAACTTCCTCGCGATTGGCGCGCTCAACGCCCTCGCCCAGGCCAAGATCTCGGTTCCGGAGGAAGTTTCGGTCGTTGGATTCGACGACTTGCCGTCCCAGCTTGTGTTGGCCCCCTTCCTAACGGTCGCGTTCCAGCCTGCCTACGACCTGGGAAGACTCGCCGCCGAGCGGCTACTTCGCCGCATTGCGGAGCCTGATTTGGACGCCGAGGAGGTGGTTCTCGGAACGACGTTGCTCGTTCGAGGGTCCTCAGGTTCCGCCCCCTAGACTGCCGGGAACAGAATCGCCCGATCGGACGGAGGAGCCGATCCGTACTCGCTGACTTGGAACGCCTCGGCGAACTGGGTGCCCTGGGGCAAGAGTTGCCGGAATCGCTTCGCCGTTCTGCGGGAGCCTTCGAGCAGGTTCGCCTCGATCTCGAGCCTCCGCTCCGCGGAAATGCGCCCAGTCGCGGACATAGCAGCCGGATCGGCGTTGTAAGGCAGCCACTCGAAGTACTGCGACTCGAAGGCAACCATCATGCGGCGCTTATCTTCCGCCACGGCATCGATCGGCACGGCGACGTCGGCGCGGAACTCGCCACCCTCCGTGAATCCGTCTTGCCAGTAGGCAATGGTGGGCATGGCGTCAAGGGCTGGTTGGTCTGGACAGAAGAACGGCACGGTCAGCATGTAGCTGGCATCGAGGACCAGTTGGGCAACGTACCGGTGGTCGCGGTGGTAGTCGTTGGGCCGGTTGGTGAGCACAAGGTCGGGCTGCCACCTTCGGATGAGCCGGACCATAGCCTCCGTTGAACTTCGGTCCACGTAGACTTCGCCATCTGGGATCATCAGGCAATCCACGTCGATCCCCACAGGGTCGGCTGCCTGCCTGGCCTCGCGCATTCGGATCTTCACGAGTTTGCCGGGGTCCTCCAGATACTCGGGGAGGTAGTGCCCTCGGCGTCCATCGGTGACGCTGACGAAGGCCACCTGGTCACCTCGACGTCGCCACAGCGCGGCAGTGCCGCCCACGCTTCCCTCGCAGTCGTCTGGGTGGGCGCCGATACAGCAGACTCTTAGGGCCATTCTGCCGACGAGCGTACCGTCCCACGGCCCTGTGGCCGATCTTGAGGGCAATTACCAGCATCGCGATGCACATGCCGGTCAGCGAGGGGAATCGGGATAGTTTAGTCGCTGGCGGGGGTATCCTAATGTGTGAACACCGATCATCGCAAGCCATTATCTCCCAGCCCACTACGACGCGTAGCGATACTCGGAAGTTGCTTGCCTAGACAATGTGGGATCGCCACCTTTACCGGGGATCTTGCCTGCTACCTTTCGGATACCGGCGGCAACGTGGTTGTCGACTGCATCGCGATGAGCGATCGGCAGGACTACGATTACCCTGATGCGGTGAAGTTCGCCATCAATGACTCTGAGCCAGAGGATTACGCTCGAGCCGCTGCGTTCTTGAACCAAGCAGGCTACGACCTTCTATCCGTGCAGCACGAGTACGGCATCTTTGGCGGCGAAGCAGGAAGCCATCTGATGGGCCTCGTCCGCGCAGTCAAGATGCCTATCGTGACCACTCTGCACACCGTTCTGATGGACCCCTCGCCTGCGCAGAGGGCGGTTCTCGGCGAGTTGCTTGAACTCTCGGAAAGAGTGGTCGTCATGAGCGAGCGGGCGGTTATGCTGCTCATCGAGGTTCACGGGATCTCGCGCAGCAAGATCGACCTCATCCCCCACGGAATCCCTGCCATTCCGCAGGGTAGTGGAACCGCCCGCCGGAACTCGCTAGCCATTCCGGGGCCGATGATCCTTACGTTTGGATTGCTGTCGCCCGACAAGGGCATCCAGTACGTCATCGAAGCGATGCCCAAGATCCTGGAGTTTGCGCCCGGGGCGACCTACATGGTGGTCGGCGCGACCCATCCCCATGTTCGCGCGACGAGTGGCGAATCCTACCGGGAGTCACTCCAGGCACGCGCGGTTGAGCTGGGTGTTTCGAACAAAGTCCGCTTTGTCGACAGCTTTGTTTCAATCGAAGATCTGGTCGAGTTCCTAGATGCGATGGACGTTTATGTAACGCCTTACCTAAACGTTAAACAGATCACTTCGGGAACTCTCGCGTACTCAGTGGGGGCTGGGAAGCCAGTAATCTCTACCCCTTACTGGTATGCCGAAGAGGTTCTTGCCGACGGTAGAGGAATCCTTGTCCCGTTCCGCGATTCCGATGCAATCGTTCAGGCTATTCTTAGTCTGCAACGTTCCCCAAGCATGCGTGAGGACATGGGCGCGCGCGCCGCAGAATTTGGGAGCAAAATGCTCTGGCCGGAAGTTGCCCTCCAGTACATTTCCAGCTTCGACCGAGCGAGGCTAGACAGCCTGCTGCGGCTGCCGGAGATGCTTCGCCCAGCCCCGGACGCCCTCAGGATGCCGCTTGCCGTGCCTACGCTCTGCCTCGACCACCTTAAGAACCTGAGCGACGATACGGGCATCCTGCAGCACGCCACGCACTCCATTCCTAACCGAGACGAAGGGTATTGCGTCGACGACAACGCCCGTGCCCTGCTCCTGACCGCGGGACTCGAATCGCAAGGTCCCTTGAGCCGAGACTTGCGGGCCATGCAAGGCCGTTACCTGGCATTTGTTCTGCACGCGTTCAACCCTACGGAGGGCCGCTTCCGGAATTTCATGGGCTATGATCGGTCCTGGCTCGAGTCAGTGGGCTCCGAGGACTCGCAGGGCCGCACCGTGTGGGCCCTTGGGGGCGTGGTGCGGGGATGCCGAGACTTGGACAGGCGTGCGGTGGCTCTCGAGCTCTTCGACCGTTCCTCGCAGGCACTCCTTGCCACCACAAGCCCGCGAACGTGGGCGTATGGAGCGCTTGGGGCTGCCGAGTATCTGGCCTCGGTCCCAGATAATGAGGCGGCGCGAACCCTCCTAACGATCCTGTCCGGCCGGCTCCTAACAAGCTTGCAGGCAAACCAGTCGCCCGACTGGCCATGGTTCGAGCAGAGCCTCAGCTACGCCAATGCGAGGCTGCCCCAAGCCCTCATCGTTGCGGGAGCTACGTTGAACGAGCCAGAGATGGCGTCTGCCGGCCTCAACTCGCTCCGATGGCTTATGACCCTCCAGACCGGCTACAAGGGGCTGTTCAACCCGATTGGCACGAGCGGCCTAGCGATCGGATACCGCGAACGCGACTACTTCGACCAGCAACCGATCGAGGCGGCCTCTGCCGTCTCAGCGTGTATGTCCGCGCTAAGAGCTGAACCTGGAGCGGAGTGGCGCAACCACGCAAGCCGGTCGTTTCGTTGGTTCCTCGGCGAAAACCTCATTGGCAAGCCCCTGTACGATCCACTCCACGGAGCCTGCAACGACGGCCTTCACTCGGATCGGGTGAATCGCAACCAGGGCGCAGAGTCGACCCTGTCCTACCTGGGAGCATGGCTGGAGATGAGCGAATTGGCAACCCAGCCTTCCGCGGGCCTTGCACGTCGGAGCGTGGCCTAAGTGGCGAACTTTGAGGAGCTCATCCAGCGGCATTTGGGGAATCCGATTTTGGAGGCCAAAGATTGGCCCTATCCGATCCACAGCGTTTTCAACCCCGGCGCAACTCGGCTTGAAGATGGAACGACCCTGCTCTTGTGCCGGGCTGAGGACCGTCGCGGCTTTTCCCACCTTTGCGCCGCGAGGTCCGCGAATGGAATCGACGGGTGGGTGATCGACCCTGAGCCGACCTTCAGCGCCGATCCCGTCAACTACGCCGAGGAGCTTTGGGGCATCGAGGACCCGCGAATCACCTTCATCCCGGAGGTCGGCGAGTACTTCATCGCCTACACCGCGTTCGGCAAGTCCGGACCGGGCGTAGCGATAGCCTCCACCAAGGACTTCAGGACCTTTGAGCGCCACGGCCTGGCGATGCAAGCCGACGACAAAGACGCTGCTCTGTTTCCACGTAGGTTCAACGGGGAGTTTGCCCTCGTCCACCGGCCCACCGTCGAGGCAGGGTCCCATATGTGGCTGTCGTTCTCCCCGGACCTCCGCAACTGGGGCGGCCACGTTCTGTGGCTTCCCGCTCGCCGTGGAGCGTGGTGGGATGCCAACAAGATTGGCCTCTCGCCCCCACCGATCGAGACGGAGAAGGGCTGGCTGGCCATCTACCACGGAGTCCGGCAACATGCTTCCGGGTCGCTCTATCGCCTTGGCCTTGCCCTCTTCGACCTTGAGCATCCAGAAAAGTGCCTTCGAAGGGGCCAATCCTGGATGTTCGGACCTGATGCACCCTACGAGATCGCGGGCGATGTGGGCGGCGCCGTGTTCCCGTGTGGAACCACGCTGAGAGACGACGGCGACACGCTCAACATCTATTACGGCGCGGCGGACACCAGCATCTGTCTGGCGACGGCGAGCGTCGCCCACCTCCTCGACTGGCTGGACCGAGACGGGAGCGACTTCACGGGTGTGGCGGGCCAACCTGCGGAGCGCACCGAATTTGGGGCCTCGCCCTAGCCGCGGACCGTCTTGCGGATCAGGCGGCCGTCCTTCCACGCGAGGTCGACCGTCTTGCCTCCCCGGATACGAAGTCCGGTGACCGAACCCTTCTCTGACCAGGCTTTGGGCAGGGCGGGAAGGTATTGCACCTCGCCATCGTGGCTCTGCACCAGCATCTCGGCGATCCCAGCGGCAACTCCGAAGTTACCATCGATCTGGAAAGGAGGATGCGCACAGAACAAGTTGGGGTAGGTCCCGCCTCCGTCGGTCATGTCGACTCCCATTCCACCCGTGGGCCGCAGGAAGCGGGAGAGGACCTTCTGCGCCCGGTCCCCGTCGCCAAGGCGGGCCCAGAAGCAGACCTTCCAAGCCAGCGACCAACCGGTCCCCAGGTCTCCTCGTCGCTCTAGGCTCTTGCGCGCCGCCGCGGCAAGGTCCGGCGTGCGGCGCGGCGAAATCTGGTTGGAGGGGTGCAGCCCGTACAGGTGGGAAACGTGCCGATGTTGAGGCTCCGTCTCCTCGTAGGGCTCCAGCCACTCCTGGAGCCGACCATCTGGGCCAATCTGGTCGGGAGCAAGCCTTGACCTCGCGGCTCCAAGCTTCTTCCGGAATTCGAGGTCCTGATCCAAAACCTCGCCGGCCTCAATCGTGTTGGCAAAAAGCTCGCGGAGGATCTGCTGGTCCATCGTTGGGCCCATGACCGTGGAAATCCGTCCCGATTTGCCGATCCGGAAACCATTCTCCGGAGAGTTGGAAGGAGCGGTGACCAGCCAGCCGTGGTTAGGTTCCTCGATGAGCATGTCTAGGAAGAACTCAGAGGCTTCCTTGAGGACGGGGTAGATCTCCTTCAGGTAAGCCTTGTCGCCGCCGAATGCGTAGTGCTCGTAGAGATGCTGGCATAGCCAGCCACTTCCACTACAAGTCGAGCCCCAGTCCGCGCCCTCTCCCGGCGAGGTGAAGAGCCAGGGGTTGGTGATGACATGGGCTACCCAGCCCTTGGCCCCGTAGTAGGCCTTGGCGGTCTTTCGGCCGTTCTCCACCAAGCGAGGGATGAACCGGAGGAGCGGCTTGGCGCAATCGGCGAGATTCGTGGTCTCTGCCAGCCAGTAGTTCATCTGGACGTTGATGTCCAGGTGGAAATCTCCGTTCCAGGGGGTTTGCAGCTCCTCCGCCCAGATTCCCTGCAAGTTGGCCGGAAGCGGGCTGTCCGGGCGCGAGCTGCCGATAAGCAGATACCGCCCGAAGTGGTAGAGCAGGGCGGCCAGCGATGGGTCGTCACCACCTTTCGCTGCGGCAATCAGTCGATCCTGGGTGGGAAGGCCAGCCGAGGGACCAGCCGGGAGGTTGAGCTTGCTTCGCCGATAGAACGAACGATGGTCGCGGACATGCTCCCGGCGCAGGCTTGCATAAGAGCGCGCCGAAGCCGCGGCAATCCGAGCCTTCGCCACTTCGGCAAAGTCGCCTTGGAACATGCTGGTTCCGGCCGAGAAGAGCAAGAGCGCTTCGGTAGCTCCGGTGACTTCCAAGGCGTTGCCATTGGCTCTTATGCTGCCGCCTTTCGTCTGGACCCGAAGTCGGCCTTCGTAACGCACACCGTCTTTGCCGGGCACCCCGCTTGCGAGGGCGCCCTGCATGACAAGGTCGTTTCCTTCGGTTCGGAAGGAGGCTCTCTCACCGCGCGAAAGCGAGGCGCGAAAACTCAGCGACCTGGCGCGGCCCGCCGTGAGCCGAACCACCACAACCTGGGCTGGAGCGGAGACGAAGCTTTCCCGGAGGTAGCGCACTCCGTCCTGCTCGTACGAGACCTGGGTGACCGCCTGGTCTAGGTCGAGAACTCTGCGGTATCCAGAGGCCTTCCCGCCGGCAAACTCCAACGAGAGATCGCCCAGCACCTGATAGCATCCAAACGGAACGTCCTTACCGTTGCCGTACCCGGAGCCGCTTCCCTTCGCGACGAAGTCCCGCTGAAGGAGCGCCTGAGCCTTCTCGTTTTCGCTGGCCAACAGGAGCCGACGGAGTTCTGGCAGAACCTTGTAGGCGTCCGATCGGTCCGCGTCCTGGGGGGAACCAGACCAGACCGTGGACTCGTTCAGGACGACTCGCTCGCGTGAAACCCCGCCAAAGACCATCGCCCCGAGTCGGCCGTTCCCCATCGGACAGCTCTCCGTGAAGTGGTTCGCCGGTTGATCGAACCAAATCGTGTTCAAGGGGTCCACCGAAGGAACCGGGGACGCCAACATCGCCGCTGCCAAGAAAGCCGACATGGGCCAAGTCTTCCACATCGCGCGGGTTCGTCTTCTGCGTAGGCGAAACCGACGTCTCGGTTCCCACCCGAGGGCACGAGTTTGAACCTAAGCATCATCATTTGATGATATTTATGCGACTTTATGTTCGCAAATGGTGACGTTTTAGTAGCAGCCCGACGTAGTTGAGATTGTTCTTGCCATCGGACGACACAGACGAACGGTGGAGGAGCGGGAAACGACTTACCATGAAAAACATCAAACTCTTCGGACTTCTCGGCATGGGCCTTGCTTTCGCTGCTAGCGCCTCCGCTAAGGCAGAAAAGGACATCGTCGACATCGCTGCCGGTGACAAGAACTTCTCCACCTTAGTGAGCCTGGTCGCCAAGGCCGGCCTTGTGGACACGCTGAAGAGCGCTGGCCCCTTCACGGTTTTCGCCCCCACCAACGCGGCTTTTGCCAAGCTCCCCAAGGCGCTTCTCGACAAGGTTGGCAGCGACAAGGCCCTTCTGACGCAGGTGCTCACGTACCACGTGGTGGCGGGCAAGGTTCTCAGCACCGACCTCAGCAACGGCCTCAAGGCTAAGTCGGTTCAGGGCGAATCGATCAAGGTCCACATCAAGGGCAGCAAGGTCACCTTCAACAAGTCCGGTCTCGTCAAGGCGGACATCATGGCAACCAACGGCGTGATCCACGTCATCGACACCGTTCTCCTTCCGCCCAGCATTGCCAAGGCGGCCAAGGCCAAGTCCCACCGCTAAGCCTTCATCCACCCCACAACCAACCCTCAAGGCCCGGCTTCGTCCGGGCCTTCTTCGTTTTCTGGGTTCGCCTTCGCTCGCCAAGTAAACTCCGTCCAATGTCCGAGGAATTGAGCCTTCGAGAAGTCCGGTTAGGCAAGTTGGCGCGCATGCGCGAGCTTGGCGTGGATCCTTACAAGGTCGAGCGTTACGATCGCGACCGATCTGCCCAGCAGATGCTGGACCGGTTCGACTCCCTCGAGGGCCAGAACACCCAGTTTGCCGGGCGCGTGGTCTCCTATCGGCTGATGGGCAAGGCGGGATTCGCCCACATCAGCGACGGCGACGGCAAGATCCAGGCCTACTTTCGCAAGGACGACCTCACCGAGACGGAGTGGGAGCTCTACAACCTGCTGGACATTGGCGACCACGTTGGCCTGACGGGCGAGCTCTTCCGCACGAAGACCGGCGAGAAGTCGATCCATGTCCGGTCGTTCACTCCGCTGTCCAAGTGCCTGCACGACTACTCGTTCCTAGCCAAGGAGAAGGACGGCGAGCTGCTGTACGCCCCTAGCGATCCCGACCAGCGCTACCGCAACCGCCACACCGACTTGGTGGCGAACCCGGTCGCTCGCCGTGCGCTCCTGGATCGCGCCCGGATCGTTTCCGCCGTTCGGCGGTACTTCGACAACGCCGGCTACCTGGAAGTCGAGACTCCGTTGCTGCAGCTTGAGGCGGGCGGCGCTTCGGCCCGGCCGTTCATCACCCACTACAACGCCTACGAGATGGACGTCAAGCTTAGGATCTCGTTGGAGCTGTACCTGAAGCGGATCCTCTGCGGCGACGTACCCAAGGTCTACGAGATCGGGCGCGTGTTTCGGAACGAGGGCGTGAGCAACCGCCACAACCCAGAGTTCACGCTGCTGGAGTTCTACGAGGCCTACGTGAACCTGGAGGACATGATGACTCGCGTGGAGGAGTGCTTCCTCTTCGTGGCCAAGAGCGTCTTCGGGTCTCCCGTGGTGAACCCCCTCTCCGAGGACGGACGGGTTCTGGACTTTGGAAAGCCCTGGAAGCGGGTGGACCTGCTGGCGGAGATCGAGCGACACACCGGCATCACCTCCGAGGACCTCAAGTCGCTGGAGGGCGCGCTTGCCGCCGCCCGGCGGGAGGGCGTGGAGGCAAAGGCCGTAGCAGCCGGAGGCTTCATCAACCTGGCGAAGGAAGACAACCTGGGCGGCTTCATCGAGAAGCTCCTCGAGGTCTTCATCGAGCCAACCCTCCAGGAGCCAACCTTTGTGGTGGGCTACCCGATCGAGACTTCCCCGCTGGCCAAGAAGGACTTCGACCGCCCCGGCTTCACCCGCCGGTTCGAGGGCTACGTGCTGGGTCGAGAGGTCTGCAATGCCTTCAGCGAGATCAACGACCCGATCGACCAGCGCGAGCGCTTCGAGCAACAACTCACCAAGCGGGAGAGCGGAGACGACGAGGCGCATCCGATGGACGAGGAATTCCTCCACGCCCTCGAGTGCGGCATGCCCCCCACGGGCGGCTGCGGAATCGGCATCGACCGGATGGCGATGCTCCTCACCGGCGCCGACGCCATCCGCGAAGTCCTCTTCTTCCCCACCATGCGCCCGGTGCGGGTCGAGGAGCCCGAGGTTAGCGCCTAGAGCCCGTCGCCGGGCTTCTTGACGAAGGGGTTCGGCTTCAGCTCGATCTTCTTGACGGACTGGAGGTACTCCACCATCCGGTCCGCGTCTTTGCCGGCAAGTTGGGCGTGGAAGTGGAGGGTGAAGCCGTGGGGGCCGCGGGCGTCGATCAGCTTGGGCTGGAGGATTAGGAAGGCTTTGACCGCTTCCAGTTGGCCCATCATCGTGGCGGTGAAGATGTCGATGCGGGCGCCGCGCTCGAGCAAGTGCTCCACGATATCTCGGCGGCCCATGTGGGTGGCCCCCCCCAGTCCGGACTCCCAGTCTCCCGCACCCCAGTCCATGAGGCCGTTGATGAGCATGGGCTCGCGGTCTAGGAGCTTCCTCACCATGTCCAGGTCCGAGTGGGCATAGATGATGAAGTCCTGGAGCATCGCCCGGTTGAGTTGCGGCTTCTTCCAGGCCGGCTTGAAGCCGGGCTCCGGGTAGTCCCGGGTGAAATCGGCCTCGACGGGACCGGCGGGCTTGGTCGGAGTTTGGCCGTGGGCAAGAACCGACAGGGTACTGGCGGCAAGACCGGCAGTCCAAGAGCAAAGGGAACGGCGGGTGATGAGTTCTGGCATGCGGACCTCGAGACCAGAACGATACCGGTCCCAGGCCACCAGAGTTCCCCGCGCTACTTCTTCTTCTTGCTCTTGTCCGTGATCGGGCCCTCGAGCGGGCGCGCCGCGGCGTCTTTGGCTAGCTTGGACTTGTGAGCGTCCCCGCTACCCGACGAGTTCTTCTTGGGCTTACGGTCTCCCATGGCCTAGACTCCCTGCTTGCGAATGCGCTGGCTGGTCTTCTTTGCCGAAAGCTTGCCGTAGTTCTCTTTCGGGTTCACCGAACTGGTGGGGGCGTCTTTCAGCTTGTCCACGGCGGCCTTGATCTCTTTCTTAGAAGGTCGGTCCATAAACCAAGATACTCCATTCGCGGCGATACCCTTCCATTTGCGGGGCCTCCAAGCCCTCTGCCTATCGGCGTCGATACTCGGCAGAAGGGTCCACGGTTCGGTCGCCCGCCGATCCGGGCTTGAACCGCTGGACATCCTCCTGGTCAGTCTCCGGACGGGCCTCTCCGGCTTCGGCCTTTCGTTCCTCGACGGCCTCATGCATCCGAGCGACTTTGTGGTCTTTCCTCTCACCCGCCTTCTTTCGCGTATGTGCCATATCGTTTTCTACGTCTGGCCGGGACCAGGTCGCTGGGCAGGACGGCTCCGTCGCCAGGTTCTACACGAATCTGTGACAGTCCCGGTGGTATCACCCAGAACCCCGTACTTATAGCATCGGAAAGAGGCGACTCCCACACTATCGAAGGAACCTCTACTCTTTCGGCTTAGGCCCAGCGGCCTACTTCGGAGAGCACTTCATGATCATCAATCGACTTTCAATCTCCGCGATCGGTCTCGCGGTTCTTTCGGCCTCGTCCTTCAGTTTCTCCACCCTGGGCACCAAGTGGGGCGTGGGACCCAACGTTGCCACCTCCCTCGCTGGGAACCAGGGAACCGCCGGTTCCGGCACCTGGTCCATCATGGGCGCGGGTCTTGGCTTCCAGGGATTTGAGAACCACAGCGGAAACCTCACCACCAACATCGGCGCGCTCGTAGGCTCTTCGGCCACCACCGAGGAGATCGCCCTCATCACCGGCGCGTTTGCCACTTGGGCGGCGGTTGCCAACATCTCCTTCACGCTTTCGGTCGACGGCGGCGTCAACGGTGGCGCTTCGCAGGCGAGCGGCGGACACCTCGGCGACATCCGGATCGGAGCCACGCTTGGCTTCCCTTCCAACGTCTTGGCGCACGCTTACCAGCCGGGTACCCAGGCGATGTTCGGGGCGGGTGGAACAATCGCCGGAGACACCCACTTCAACACCGCGTTCACATGGGTTGACGAAGCCAACGACAGCGCCTCCGACAACGATTACGACCTCGGCACGGTTGCGCTCCACGAGATCGGACACGCGCTTGGACTTGACCACTCCAACGTGGTTGGATCGGTGATGGAGCCGGTTTACGCGGGCGGACGACGCACGCTGAGCGCCGACGACATCGCAGGTATTCAGTACATCTACGGCGAGCCGGTTCCGGAACCCGCATCCATGGCGGTACTCGGCATCGGCGCCCTCGTCGCCGCTCGTCGACGACGCAAGGCCTAAGGGCCTTTAACCTCACAGTTGGGACGCCATTTAGCGTCCCAACCGCGTCTAGCCCTCCTCGTCGTCCGGCAATTTGGATCGCCGATGGGCAACGACGAGTCGGATGACTTCATAGTCCACGGTTCCTTCGAGGGCATCGGAGATCGTACGCAGGTACGCCGTGCCGACCCGCGAGATGGCCTCGGCCACTCGGGCGTAGGTTTCGGGGTCTACCCAGGGGACCAGGTCCGGGAGATCCTCCCCCTCGATCCATTCGGCGAGGTAGTTGGAGACCGTATTGCGCGAGAGGGTCGTCCGGTTCAGCAGCACTTCCATCGGCTCTCGAGCCTCGAATCCGGGCGAAAGCATGTCCAGGGTAGTTCCCCGCTTGAGCGAGGTTTTGGCGGTTTTCTTGGTTCTGGCTGGCGGGGCGGACACGTCGACGTCGGTAGTCAGGCCGCGACCTTCGCACTCGGAACGAATGAGGGCCAGAAATCTGGGTCCAAGGTCGCTCGCCTTTCGGTCTCCGATCCCGGGAATCCTAGCTAGACCGGCTGGAGTGGTGGGTCGCGCGCTGGCCATCTGGATGAGGACGGCGTCGTGGAAGAGCACGTAGGCAGGCACTCCCCGTTCCGCGGCGATGTCTCGACGCAGGCCTCGCAGAGCCTCGAACAGTTCCTCGTCGAACCCGGCCGGGTGATCGGCCCCGCTCTTGGCGCGGCGGCCCTTGACCGGCGCGGCGAGGTCTCTTAAGGGAATCTCGGTACGGTTCTGCAGGGCTTCCGCTCCGGCTTCGGTAAGCCGGAGCGCCGGAAACCGCCCTTCGGTCCTTGCCAGGAAGCCCTTATCGGCGAGTTGGTTGGCCCACCCTGAGATGAGCGAGGCGGGGGTGCCGTCCATCGCGCCGTAGCCCCGGAGATCTTGGTGGCCGTACTTGCGGATGGCCGCCAGGTCGGACCCGGCGAGGATTGCCCCGACGTGTCCCGCGCCAAAGCCGAAGTCGCCGTGCTGACGGCCGAGGGCCCGCATGATCGCCAGGATCTGATGGGCTTTCTTGGTGCTCTCCGGAACCTCCTTCCAGCCTTCGAGACAGATGTCGCAGGCGTCGCAGCCATCCGCGCTTGGATACTCCTGGCCGAAGTAGTCGCTGAGGAAGGCGTGCCGGCATTGGGTGCTGAGGGCGAAACGTCGGACCTCGTGCAAGAGAGCGATCCGGGCACCCATCATCTCGGGGGCCGAGTCGCGGAGCAGCCGCTCTCGGCGGACGATGTCCCCCGCGTCGTAGAGGGTCAAGCACTCGCTAGGGAGGCCATCTCGCCCAGCGCGTCCCGTCTCTTGCTGGTAGGCCTCCACACTGTTAGGCAGGGTCTCGTGGATCACCACGCGGACGTTCGAGCGGTCGATCCCCATGCCGAAGGCGACGGTGGCAACGACCACGTTCAGCCGCTCCTGGGCGAACGCCTCGCTGACTTCGCGCCGCTCGTCGGCACTAAGGCCGGCATGGTAGGCGGAGGCGTTGATCCCGTTGGCCTTGAGCCGCGAGGCCATCGCCTCGGTGTCTTTGCGGCTGAGGCAGTAGACGATGGAGGCATCGTTCGGGTGCCTTCGGATTGCCTCCAGGCTCTGCTTCACCGGATCAACCTTGGGGACGACTCGGTAGGTGAGGTTGGGACGGTCGAACGTTCCGACCAGGACGCTTGCGTCCTTGAGCGCCAGTTGCCGCACGATGTCTTCGCGAACCCGGGGGGTGGCGGTGGCGGTGAATGCCTGGACGGAGGCCTGTGGGAAGAGGGTGCGTAGCCGCTTGAGCTGGCCGTACTCCGGGCGGAAGTCGTGCCCCCATTGGCTGATGCAGTGGGCCTCGTCGATGGCGACCCGGGCGACGCCCCGGCCCTGGTTGGCTTGCTGGAGCAGGGTGGCCATCGAGCCCGCGAAGAGGCCTTCTGGGCTGATGTAAAGAAGCTTGAGCTCGCCCTCTTTCAGGCGCTGCCGGATCGCCTGCGATTCGGCCGCCCCGAGATTGCTGTGGAGCGCCTCCGCCGGGTACCCCACGAGTTTGAGGCCGTCCACTTGGTCCTTCATCAGAGCGATGAGGGGCGAGACGACGAGGGTGAGTCCGCCATCCACCAGCGGAGGGAGCTGAAAGCAAAGGGACTTGCCCCCACCGGTGGGCATGACGATCAGCGAGTCTTGGCCCGCAAGGGCGCCTCGGACGGCCTGCTCCTGGAGCGGGCGGAGCTGGTCGTACCCCCAGACCTGCTTGAGAGGCGCCGCGAGGTCTTGGCTGGGCATGGGTTCTATTGTGTCGCCTGGGGCGGAAACGCGTGAACCGTTCCCTGGGAGGCTCGTGGACTAGTTCGCACGAATAGGGCCCTGCCCGGGAGGAAGTCCCGGACCCTCACCCCTCGGCGACCGGAGTCGCCGTCCCCTCTCCCAGCCTTGGCACAAGCATCCAAGGCTAGGCGAGGGGAATAGTCGGAGAGATCGGACTAGCCGTGGTCGTAGGGCTTCAGGATCATCTCGCCGGAAATGTTCTTAACCGCCTTGCTGCCGACCTTGGCCTTCTCGATGGAGGGGTTGGCCGGGTTGGCTTTTAGCTTGGCGACAGCGTCTTGGATCTGCTTCTTGGTGGGGCGGGTCATTCCTTAAGGTACTCCATGGCCTCTACCGTGCCCTGAATCGAGCCTGACCGACTGTCGGTCGGGTTCGGCGATGAGCTTCGGAAGGTCGGCTGGACGGATGGCCCGAATCCAGTTGTAAGTTGCGTTGCAGCCATCGTTGGGACCGCCCAGGATCAGGCGTACCCGGACTCTGTAGACCGCGGGATCGAGGATTGTGCCGAGGTCGGCGACGGCCACTCCCGGCTGCTGGAGGGTGGAGGACCTGATCGCCTTGAAGGGTTTGCCGTTCTGGTCCAGCACATCAACGTCGAGGTGGGCGTACCCCTTCAGCGAAGACACCCGGGCGACGAGGACGGAGTACCTCGAGACGTCTAGCTTGAAGTCCTGCGAGACGCCGCTCCACTGATAGGCGTAGGGCCAGCCATCCGGCACGTGGCCGAGTCTCAGGTCGAGCTGCCCTTTGTGAGCCGATGAGACCTTGGCCCGGTTCTCCACGGCAAGCGGCGCCCAGTTGCGAGGCCGGTTCATCTCGTCGCTCCAACCGACAAGGAGTTGGAGGCTATCCGCCTGCACCTGAGATGGAGCCGATAGAAGGAGGACCGGGAGGAGCCAAACCACAGAGACAGGACACCTCAACGGGGCCAACGTTTCCAAAGAGTCCCGAAACGTGTGACTGTCATTTATACCAATCGTGCAGGAATATTTACTTGGTTGAGATTCGCACTTCGCTTCTCACCTTGGAAAACTACTATGAAGAGTCGGATCCTTATCCTTTCGTTGGTCGCTGCCCTATCCGGTGCTGCTTCCGCAAACCTCGTCGTGAACTCCAGCTTTGAGACGCCGAACAATGGCAGTGGCTGGGGCCTTTCCCTCACCGACGGAGTCGCCGGCGGCTGGTACGCCGAGGTCGACCTGATCGAGATCGGCGCCGCGAGCGTCTACGGTGTCACCGGCCAGGACCAGAATCAGGTACTCGAGCTGGACGCCAAGCACAACGTCAAGGTCTCGCAGAATCTCACGACGGCCGCGGGCGTCTACAAGGTGGATTTCTCCGCCGCCCTTCGCTCTGGCGTTTCGCAAGCCCGTCAGGGTGGCGACCTCCTTTGGAACGATCAGCTGGTCCTCAGCTTCCTGCCGGGCAGCACGGCCATGCAGGGCTATACGGCCTACGTGACGGGAACCGGAGCGGACAAGATCAGCTTCGTCGGTACCGGTACGGACGACAGCTACGGCACGCTGATCGACAACGTGAGCGTGGAAGCGGTTCCTGAGCCGGCCACCCTCGCGATCCTTGGTCTCGGCCTGGCCGCGATCCGCCGCCGCAAGGCCTAAGGGTTCTCCCTTAGGTTCGGCCCAAGAGGCGTCTGCTCCGATGGGGCAGACGCCTCTTGGCGTTGGAACGCCTCGCCTATGCGATACTGCGACTGTGGCGCATCTGCGCCAGGAGGAAGCCTTGGCACGCACATTGTTGATCATCGCAGCGGTCCTTTCCGGGTGGCTCATCCAGGGATGCGGCGGGTCTGGCAACGACGGGTTCGCGGGGCCGGGGGGAGCGCCCACGGAGTCGACTCGTAAGCGAGTAGGCGGACTGCTCGGCGGCTCGGCGCAAGCCATGGCCCAGAGCGGGGTCCAGTCGGCCGGGCAAGCCGACGCCCTTGGCGGCGGGTCTTCGATGGCTTGGATCGGCGGGTTCCTGCGGACTTTTGCGCCCGGCGGTATGGCCGCGGAGAAGCAGCGCAAGGCGCGCGAAACCGACCCGGTAAGCGGCGGGGGCGGATTCTACTTCGACGACTGGCTGCAGCTATGGGTGATGGCAACGTGGACGGAGACCACCTCCAAGTTCGATTTCTACCAGGACCAGGAGATGGCGCGGCCGGCCGGGCACATGGCAGCCAAGTGGCCGGGGGCCGATAGCGAGTACCCGATGTCCTGGTCGAGCGACTATCGATTCGATGCCGGCCCGATGTCCGGCTCGCACGGCACCGCCACCGGCACCGCGACCAGCCTCACCGCTGGCTCTATGGAGTACGACTCGGTTTGGGTTGGCACCCGGTACGAGGGCAAAAGCGAGTGGTCCGCCGAGGCATCTAGCTGGAGTAGCCGTTCCGAATCTGCAGAGGGTGCGTGGTCGAAAGACGGCGGAGAGTTTCGGTCTGACGGCTCGGGGGTATCCCACACCCGCAATTCTCTGGGCTACGCCACGGAGTATCGGTGGTTAGCAACCGGAGCGGGCACCGGCACCATCGAGGGGCCCGATCCTGGGTTGCCAGCTCAGGTGGCATGGGACGCTTCTGGCAAGGGCACCATCACCTACGCGGACGGTACGGTCGAGGAGTTCAGTTGGTGGTCGACCGCGACTTCAGGAACCGGCGGCGGGACCACCGGAGGTGGGGGTGGCACGGACGACGGAGGCTCTACGGGGTCGGGCGGCTCTTCAGGTGGCACGGGCGGGGACTCGGGCCGCTAGAGGGGCAACCAGAAAGAAGCCCCGGAGCCGATTGGCTCCGGGGCTTCATTTTGTTTCGTCGTCCACGCTAGCGGCGTCGGCGAGCCAGGAGAAGGCCGAGCCCAACCACGGCCATTGTGGTCGGCTCGGGCACGAGCTCGACCGAGTAAGCCACCTCGTTGCTGCGAGAGGCTGGCGAGCTATCGCCATTGAAGTACATGTAAGCCACGCTCGGAGAACTCAGGCTAAATCCGTTGTGGGCGTACAGTCCCGCAGGATCGGACCCATCGGAGACCACCTCGAACAAGTCGCCGCTGTACACCGCTCCAGCGAAGTGGCTCGCGTTGGTGTTGAGCCAGTTGTAGAACGATTGGGCGTACTGGTTGACGTCCACCCGGCTGGCGTAGGTGCCCTCCAGGAAGGCGTGGTGTACAAACAGGGTCGCCGAGTTGAAGTCCTGCGTGATCTCAATCGTCCCGGAGAACCAAATGGAGTTTGCTCCGGTGTTCGCCACCTGATTTGGCGCGTTGAGGCTCAGGTTAGCGTAGGCGCCAAAAGAGCTGCTAGCGGCGGCAAGGCTGATAGGCAAGGCGACAAGTTTGAGGGCGCGGCGTGGCTTGGTAATCAAGGTTGGAGACTCCTGAGGGGCATCTGCCCCAGGGATCATGATAACGCACCGGTCAGATCCTGCCAAGAGCCGTGGACCTTAATTGCACGAAGCGCCCCCGCCGGTCACGGCAAGAGCGCTTCGATTCAAGCTTGGGCTTGAGCCTTACTTGTTGCGTCGTCGGCGAGCGGCGGCAGCCAGACCAAGACCGAGGACGGCCATGGTTGCGGGCTCCGGAACGGCCTCAACGCTGACGTTGTCGATGTGGGTGGTGTTACCCGCCTCCGAGACGAAGGTGATCAGGTCGGCGCCGGTGCCCGAGAAGTTGTAGGTGTGGGTGCCGGTGCCGAGACCCGCGAGGATCGTGGTGCCGTTGAGCTTGACTTCGACGGCTCGCTTGATCGGGATGCGGACATCGAAGGACAGGGTGTAGGCCTGGCTGGCGGTCGTGGTGATCGACTGCTCGATGCCGCTGCCGTATCCGTCGGAGACTCCGCTGAGGTCGATCTCCTGGCTGGTGGCGCCAAGGTAGCCGACTCCGATTCCGGCGACGTTACCCGTGCCGAGGATGCTCCATCCGGTGAGGCTGCCGAGGGGGGCGTTGTAGCCGTTGACGGTATAGGCGTCGGCCTCGAAGTCGCCATTTGCGACCAGATTCACGGCGTGAGCCGATGCACCGACGACCAACAAAGAAACAAAAAGCGTGGGCTTAAACATGACCCTCCTAGCATCACCCCGGATCGCCCTAAGCGAAAGTCGCACGAATCTGTGACTCGAACCGTTTGCGGAATGTAGATGCGGTCTATGCCTTGGGGTGACTCAGAGAAACCAGCTCGCCACGATCCGAAAATCGAACGACCAAGAGGGCTGGGGAAGGCCACCAACGGCAGCTGCCCCAACCCACCCGTTCGGGTCTACCGGGCCATACCGGCTTTGTGGGCTCGCCGGCGGGCGATCACGGCAAGGCCGAGCCCGAGAGCTGCCATCGATCCTGGCTCTGGAACGGCCTCAAAAGTACCAAAGGTCTGGAGATACGTTGAGCCCGTCCGGCGTGCGGGGGCAAACCCAGCCGTGGACACGGACTGGTCGAGGGCTCCGTAGAGCAGTTGATATCGATACGTGTGTCCGTCGGTGAGGGTGTTTGCGGCAATCGTGGCGCTTCCGAAGGCGCCCGGTTGACCTTGGGAGTTGAAGACCGTGGTGTTCGTAGTGAGGTCCGTAAGGGTGAAGTAGGTCTGAAGGGTCGTAAAGGTCCCCGCGCCCGTGTAGGTAGTGGACCACTGGAAGGTGCGCGAACTATCCACCGGCGCCGAGGTGGCGGCCGTGAAGTTGCTTACGAACGGCGTTTCCGAGAACGACACGGGGCCCGCATAGTTCACGAAGTCCGTTGCGCCAGCGTACGGGCCCGAGTTCATGGCGAATCCATAGGTCCCCGGTCCATATTGGCTGCTCACCGACGCCATATCGGCAAACCCAAAGTCCGCATAGGTCGACACAAAGGTGGCTGCCGTTAGAGCGTGGTTGGCCGCTCCGGGGGTTGTCACGGTAGCACTCCCAACCTCGTTTGCGACGTTGCTGAAGATGCGCGCAGAGAAACCGTGGTCAAAGGCCGCGGCGGGCGCTGCGTCAGAAGTTTGGGTGAACTGCGACCACTGAGCGACCTCTAGGAAGGTCAGCGCTGCCTGGCTTGAGATGGCGAGCGAGAGGGTGGCACCGAGCGAAATCAATCGAAAGTTCATGTGGAATACTCCTGCGTCCATTGTATGGGAGCTCATCAAGGGGCAGGAGTACCGGAGATCTGGCTAGCAGATCTGCTAGCCACTGGTCGAACTATCCAAGCTCGGAGACAGCCTGCCCCATCGACCAATGGTGTCCAAAAGGGCACCTGAATTGGCCGTAGCGATCTCCCCAGAACTGGTTCTCGAGCGGCATCGTGACGGTGGCTCCGGCGTCGAGCGCCCGCTGGAAGTCGGCGTCGATGCTCTTGGAGGAGATGTGAATCGTCACGAAGTTAGGCGCGTCCGGGCCAGGGGCGAACACGCCGTAGTCGGGAAACTCGTCGTTCAACATCAGAACCGAGTCGCCGATGTCCAGTTGGGCGTTCATGATTTTGCCGTCCTCGCCCTTCATGACCTCTCGGACGGTTGCGCCCAGAGCCTTTTGGTAGAAGTCGATCGCGGCCTCTGCGCCTTTCACAACAATGTAGGGAGTAAGGGTCGGAAAACTACGTTCTGTATCCATCGCCGAATAGTACGACAGAAGAGTCGCCCGAAGGTCCGCCTCAGGGCAATCGATTCCAGGACGTTGCGAGATTTACCCTAAGCTTAACCACGGGATCGGCGGCGCCGACTAAGCCCCGCCAAGCCGAGCCCGACGGCAGCCAAAGTCGCGGGCTCCGGAACGGCGTCGATCTGGAAGTTGTCGAAGGTCTGGTTCGCCGAGAAGTCGTACAAGCCTGCACGTCCAGACGTGAACGTTGTGTCGGAAAGAGTGGTCGCGGCCGTGCTCGAGCCGTTGACAAAAGCTTCGAAAAGGCTGCCGGTCACCTTCACGGTGAGGTGTACGTCGCTCACCCCAGAGGTGAAGAGCCCGCCGACCTCGTTGAGCTTGCCCGAATAAGACCCGTTCTGAACAACGTGCCAATACAGGCCGGTTCCAGCTTGACCGTTCCCACCCGTTACAAGCAGGACCCCGCTCTCCGAGCCCCCGTTGTAGGAGCTGCGCAAGAAGATTCCGCCATCCTGGAGGTTGTTGACGTCCACATCCAGGGTGAAGTCGGTGAGTTCGAACGGAACGTCCGAGTAGGTCACTGGGGCGTTGCTGGGGAGGGCGGAGTCGTACGCGCCTCCAGAAGCAAACCAGGATCCTCGTTGGTTCCCCCACTGATCAGACGCACCCGAGTTGAAGTCGTCGAAAAAGAGGGCAGCGTGCGCTGATGAACCGACGATGAGCATGAGGCTGGCAAGAGAAAGGGGCCTAAACATAGGAGTTACCTAACTATAGCAAACCGGGGTCCCGAACAAGGAGAGCCGGTTTCGTGCGACCCAGGAAGGCCCGTCTCGCTTTCGGACAGGATCGATGGGCGAGATCTATTCGCCGGGGAGAACACTGGCGTGACCTTCGAAGTCGAGGCAGTGTCTGAGCGCCTAGCATGGCGGTGCTAGGACTCGGCCTGTCGGCAGCGGCTCGTACCGTCGCGCCGAGGGCACTGGAGTTTCGCTCCCGAGATTGGTACCGCGTTTCTGTGACTTGAGTACTTTTGCACCTCCTCCTAAACTGCGACCGAGGCGAGACCAGGTTGGCCCCGCAAAGCAAAATGAAAGCACGAACCCTCGCAATCCTCGCATCCATGTTGGCAGCCGGAACCACCCAGGCAGCCCTGACCATCTACACCGGCGCCGATCCGTCTGCGAACGGTAGCGACCCACGGCCCTTCTCAGACGCGGCCGCCGCCGCGTTCGATTCTGCGGCCGGCACGACCTCCCTCATCGACTTCGAGTCGGCTTCGATCGGCGCCTTTACGAGCCTGGCCGCCGGCCCAGGGGCAACCCTCACTGGAGCCGATGTTAGCGCAAATCCCCAGACGATCGTGAACTCACCCATCGGTAGCCCGGACTCCCTTTACGGTTACAACACGACTTCTGGCGGCGCCAACTTCGCTTCCTTCTACGGCGGGTCGATGACCCTCACCTTTGCCACGCCGGTCACGGCCTTCGGCGCGTACTTCAGCGGACTTCAGATCCCGAGCGAAAACGTGGTGACCGCAAACTTCGAGGGTGGCGGGAGCGAGACGGTTGGCACGGTACTGAACGATGGCGGTATCGAGTTCATTGGGTTCACGTCGAACGTCGGAATCACGAGCGTGTTCATGGACATGCCGGGCGACATCGTCGGCGTAGACGACATCCGATACTCGGCCGTTCCGGAGCCCGCAACGATGGCAGTCCTCGGCCTCGGCCTGGCAGCGGCGGCACGTCGGCGCAAGCAGGCGTAACCCCGCCACTCCCAACAGAAGAGCCCGGAAGTCCGTCAGGACTCCCGGGCTCTTCTGTTCTGGGCACTACGCCAGGGGCACGTAGTTGGAACCGCTAGGCGGCGCGCTTACGGCGAGCGAGAGCGGCCAACCCTAGACCTAGCGCGACCATGGTGGCGGGTTCGGGCACAGGGGCAAGTTCCGCGCGAATCTCTCCGCCGCTAAACGCGGTGGAGTGGATGTTGAAGTAAGTGAGCTCATCCGCCATTTTCGCCTGGAACACACTCCAAGCTGAAAGGGGGGTGCCACCGTTGTTGGTGATGAAGGCCGGGTTCCAACTGCCAGCCAAAGACATGTCAAAGGTGACGTCGTACGTCCCGGCGGTTACCCCGGATGGGAAACCGGCGAAGGTAGGCGTGGTAGTCGCAACCCCTCCCGTGGGGGCCCCGCTGTTTGCGCGGGCGTGGATGTGGGCCACGGTGACCGGGCTAAGCAACCCTGAGAACTCGGCCTGCACGCGCATGGTGGTGGCATCCGTATCCAGAGTAACCAGTGCCCAGCCCGTGCCAGGCGAGGAGTTGGGCGGGGACTCGATGAGGCCGCTGAAGACCCCACCGTAAAGAAAGATGTCCGCGTGGGAAGCGGCGGCAAGGCAAGATAAGGCAAGAATTGGTAGAAGTTTCTGTCGCATGATCTCTCCGCTGAGAGTCCATTCTAGGTTCGCGGCACGGTTCAAGCCTGTACTCCTTTTCCCTCTAGTGGTTTTGCGGGGCAGAAAGGGCGCAACGCCGCCCCCCGCAAGCGTGACAGGCACGGTGTTACCCGTTAAGGGCGGCTATCGCTGAAGCTTCGCCTAGCGCAAAACTGCGGAAGAGGGCAAGAGAATGGCCTCTTGCAGAACCGCAATGAAAACACGAACACTGGCCTTGATCGCGACCTTCCTGGTCGCTGGCGCAGCCCAGGCCGCCCTGACGATCTATACGGGCGCAGATAGCCTCGCGAACTCGAGCGACCCGCGACCGAACTCGGACGCCGCCGCCGCCGCGCTGGACTTGGCGGTTGGCACCTTTGGGCTGATTGACTTCGAGTCGGCCCCCGTCGGAAGCTTCACCGGCCTGACCTTGGCCCCCGGCGTCAATCTGACCGGAACCGATTACAGCGGGGGGTACCAGACCATCCTCGATGCGTCGGCCTATACGCCAGACAACATCTTCGGATACAACACCACAGCAGGAGGAGCCAAGTTTGCCTCGTTCTACGGTGGATTCATGACCCTGACCTTCGCGACGCCGATAACCGCTTTTGGCGCCTACTTCACCGGAGGACAACTGGTGAATAGCGTTACCGCTCTTTATGAGAGCGGAGCGACTGAGACGATCTATGCGACTTTGGTTGCTGGCGGCAGCGAGTTCATCGGGTTCACGTCGACCGAGAACATCACGCTCGTTTACATGGACGGAACCAACGACATCATCGGGGTGGACGACATCCGGTACTCGGCCGTGCCGGAACCTGCGACAATGCTGGCCCTGGCACTCGGCCTTGCGTCGGCGGCTCGCCGACGACGAACATAGTTCATTCCGCTCGGTTTACTGGCCGCCGCTTAGGCGGCGGCCAGTAAACCAAGCCAGCGGGGTACGGGGCAAGTGAATTCGCACGGTGTCTTGGATGTACCGCTTTACTGCGACTTCTGTGAAAGGGCCTACCACCCTAACCTTGAACAGAGGCAGGGCACCAATCCTCTGCAATACGATATGAATACGCGAACACTGGCTCTCCTTTCTGTCCTTCTAATCGCTGGGACGACGCAAGCGTCTCTAACCATCTTCTCCGGCGCCGACATGGGAGCCAATTCCGGCGATGCTCGACCCAATTCCGATGCAGCCGCCGCCGCCTTTGACGCCGCGGTCGGCACCTTCGGCCTGATCGACTTCGAGTCCGAATCGGTGGGAACCTTCACCAGCCTTGGCGTAGCCCCGGGCGTAACGCTGACCGGCTCCGACTACTTCGGCAATTCGCAGGAGATTACTGACACTTCAGACGGGTCGCCGGACAGCTTGTACGGCTACAACACCACATCGGGAGGAGAGAATTTCGCCCAATTCTACGGTGGGAGCATGACCCTTACGTTCGACTCCGGGATCACGTCCTTCGGAGCCTACTTCACCGGCGCCCAGAACGTCTTCGACGGCGTGCACGTGATGTTTGAGAACGGCGGTTCGCAAGACCTTACGACCTCCCTCGACGATACGGGCGGCGTCCAGTTCCTCGGCTTTACGGATCCGACCGCTTCGATTACGGCCATTCGATTCGTCGCCAATACCGACATTGCCGCGATGGACGACATCCGCTACTCGGACGCGGTGCCCGAACCCGCGACCATGGCGGTCCTCGGCCTTGGCCTCGCGGCGGCAGCGCGCCGACGAAAGCAGGCTTAGTCCGCAACCTAAGAACCCGGGACCGAAAGGTCCCGGGTTTTTTTGTGCGTGTATGCTCGGCAAATGGGGCCTTTGGAACTCACGCGGCAACTTTTGCACGCAATATCTGCGCGCGATTGGGAGGTCTACGCCAAGCTCTGCAGCCCGGACCTCACCTGTTTCGAGCCGGAGGCTCGGGGGCAACTGGTCGCCGGACTTCCCTTCCACCGGTACTACTTTGAGCCGGGACCGGACTCGAGGGTTCAGAACACGATCTGTTCGCCGGTGGTGCACTGGCTAGGCGAGGATGCCGCCGTGGTTGCCTACACCCGCGTGGTGCAAACCGAGACAGGAAGCACCGCGTTTGAGGAAACCCGCGTTTGGCGGCGGGAGAGAGGAGAGTGGAGGCACATCCACTTCCACCGCTCCTTGCCCGCGTAGCGGTTCGCATTGTAGATTCCTCTGCATGGCTCTCGATCTCTATGCGGGCCCGGTGTCGCGCTACCTTCGCGGCGACTGGAAGAACTTGGGGCAACAGGCTGCCGAGGCGATGGGCCTCTCCTATCAGGTGGTCGGAGGGCGACCGCAGCCCAGCGGTCTGATTGGGCGTTGGAGGGCCGATCGGGCTTACAGTGCTTGGCAATCTTCTCTTGCTCGGCAGTTGGGCGAGCTTTGGGACGACTCGCCCGACCGCCCTTACGCGACGCATCGTCCAGGCTGGGAAGGCTTTTCGGCGATGCTCGTGGTGTTCGCCCATCGCGAGGTGCCAGGCTTCCCGGTCCCTTCTGGGCCGGTGAGCCCAGATGCTCTCGACTCGGATCCGGCAATGGCGGCGTTCTCGGAGCAGTCCCACGCCCTGAGCATCCTCGGCGGGTGCCGGGCGTGGCTTCCGGGAACCTTCGCCAACCCGATCTCGGTTCCGCTTATATCGGGAGAGCCGGTGAAGCTCGGGTCGGTTCGGGCTCTGAATCTGGTCCTGGACAGGGCTTGCGAAGCTTGGCCGGTCTCGCGCTCCGAGCTGGAGCAGATGCCGGGCGACCAGCCCGCCCCCGAAACGCCCTGGGAGGACGCTGGCCTCTACGGCCTCTCGACGTTCTGCCAGATGGCCACTTATGCCGCCGCTCACTCGCTGCCGATGCTGTTGGATTACTAGGCGAACCTGGCCTTCGGTAAGATGCCGCCAGCATGAAGAATCAGTTTCTAGTCGGGTTGCTCGTGGTGGCCGCGATCTCTCTGTGCGTTGCCGGCCCTGCGTCGGCAGGGCCGGGGGCGCAGGTTTCCGCCAAAGACGTTGCGGCGCTCAAGCAGCGAGACAAGGCGCTCACGGCGAAGGTCGCCGCCCTTGAGAAGACGGTAGCCGCCCAGGAAGGCATGATCTCACAGGCGTTCGAGCGACTCGACGGCCAAGAGCAACTGATCCAGCAACTTGGCCAGAAGGTCGAAGAGATCAAGGGTAGCCCTTTGGGAGGAGGCAGTTTCGATCAAGAGGCGGGCCGGGCGATTCGGCGCCACGACGATATGCTGGCGGACCACGAGAAGCGAATCAAGAAGCTGGGAGGCTAGGCATGGAGGAGAAGAACGAACAGCAACTCCGGATCGAGGACGCGGTCCGGCGGATCATTCGAGAAGAAACGAAGTCGAGCGACTACGTCCTCACGCACCTCAGCGATCAAGTCCTTCAGAAGGTGATCGGGCAGATGAAAGTGCTGGGGACGATTGTGGCGATCCCTTTGGTGGTTTTTGGCGCGCTCGGCGCGAAGTCGGTCTGGGACATCGTGCAGCTAAAGGATCAGCTAGAGTCGCAGGCAAGGAGCACCGAGCAATACATCCAGGCCGTTCAGACAAAAGCGCTGAACCTAGACAACCAGCTGGACGAGTACGAGAAGAGGACGGGCGCAGCTTTCAAGGAAGTAGCCAAGCTTGTGGAGGAAAGCGAGGCCCGGGAGAAGGCGGCCGCGGACCTGGCCGACCTAAACCGGAAGTACGAGAACAAGCCCTAGTGGCCCCACTTCCTGCTACTTCTGGACGACGAGGAAGACCCCGTTCCGGTTGGCGCTGATGATGTCTGGCTTGCCGTCGTCCGAGATGTCTTGGGTGACGAACTGCGTGCCGACTCCGGAGTCTTGGTCGATCAGGTGGCGGGTCCAGGTGACGCCCTCTCGGGTGACCGTGGGCTCGTAGTGGACCACCCAGTGGGGCTCCTCCGAGCCGACATCCACTCCGGGCGGGTGGCCCCACTTGCGCTTGCCGGTGACTAGGTTGAGCTTGCCGTCGATGCTTGCGAGGGTGGCCGAGTGGGTGACGGAGATGGTCTCGTCGATGGTGTGGCGCTTGAAGCTGCCATTCGCGAGTTGCTCGTGCCACCAGACGCCGCGGGCGTGGGCGGAGGTGCTGAGGACGTCCATTCGCTTGTCGCCGTTGACGTCAGTGACCAGCATGTGGGCGCAGTCGGGACCGAGGTCGGCTTTCACAAAGGTCCAGGTCTGGGACTTGGGGTCTTTGGGCTGGACGTAGTAGCCGTCCTTGACGACCACCTCGTTCTTGCCGTCGCCGTTTAGGTCTCCGATGCCTAGCCCGTGGGAGTAGCGGTGCGAGCCCGCGCCTTTGTCCTCGCTGATGTCGTGGCAGATCCACTCTTGGTACGGGTCCTTGCTCGGCTCGAACCAGGCGAGGCGGCGGTCGTCGTAGGCCATGACCAGGACCTTCTTCTTGTTCTTGAAGAGGTCCACGTAGGCGGGGCTTTCGTTGCCCGCGCCCCGCCAGACGGGGTGCTCTTGCCACGGCCCTGGCTTACCCGCGGGGTTCTGGCGCCAGATGCACTTCTCGCCGGGGGCTCCGATCAGGATCTGGTCGGGGTAGCCGTCTTTGTTCAGGTCGGCGGCCCAGATGTTGAAGGCGTTGCTGTATTGGGTCTCGGGCTTGAGGGTGACGACCGGGGCGATCTCGTGGGGCTTCCAGGTTGGGGCCTCGTACCAGACGTTGCCGGCCATGATGTCCGGCCGGTGGTCTTGGTTGACGTCGGCGATGGCCACGCTCTCGGCGATGAAGCGGGTATCGAGGACGTGCTTGTCGAAGGTGGCGAGGATCAGGGCGATGATCATGTTCTTCTCAGCTGTGTGGGGATGATAGCCCGTTGACATCTCTCGATCCGATGTCATTCTGATTACACGGTAAACCGTGTACACTCCGACCGTGACTAGGCGGTGGCGTGCCTTCGATGCTGAAACGATCAACAAAGAGATGCGAGACCTTCCGCAGGAAGATTACTTTCGTCTTAGCCAGGCTATGCTGGCCTACCGAATGGATACGGGTAGCGGTTACGTCGTCAAGAACTATGGTGAGGGACTGATGATGGTGCGAGATGGCTCCCACGGAGCAGGACGATGTCTGTTTTTCTCCGTTCGGGAGGAACAAGGAGTCGAGGTCCTGGTTGCGCTGCTCGTCTATAAGAAGGAGAGCCAGGAAGCTCCGAAAAGGGTGATCGACACCGCACGACAGAGGATGAAATGAGAACCGAACCCTACGTACCCGACATGCTAGACGACGTTGCCGCGTTCCGCGCCGAGGCCGAGCCCGAGGTCGCATTCGGCTGGAGCGCGACTAAGATCGTCTCGCAGTTGCGCCAAATGCGCGAGACGCGCGGCTGGACCCAAGGGGACGTCGCGGCCCGCATGGGCCTGCCCCAGCAGCGGGTGGCCGAGATCGAGCGCCGCCCTTGGGCGGCGAGCTTTGCCAGGGTCCTTGCCTACGCCGATGCCCTCGGCGTGGAGTTGATGGTTCGGGAAGAGGCGGCGGTTTCGTAGGCCATGATCGTAGTTTCGGACCCTGAAATGATGTGGGGTACGCCGGTGTTCGAAGGCACACGGGTGCCTGCCGCCACCCTGACGGACTACCTGGCGGCTGGCGACACGCTGGAGCAGTTTCTCGCCGACTTCCCCGAGGTTAGTCGAGACCAAGCGGAAGCGCTCATGAATTCCTAAACAACGCTTCAGGTATTAAATTTCTGTAACATCAAATTTGCATGGACGCCGCGCATACTGTATGCTCCGGGCCATGGTCTTAGCATCTGCAATCTGCGCCATCTGCCTCGCCGTCCCAGCCGGGGGAGTCCTCCAGGAGACCTCCGCTCAGACCAAACCCCTGGTACTGCCCAAGGTTGCGATCTACCCTTGGAGTTTCTCGGAGAACGAGGGTGGCACGAATGCCCGGGGTGTCGAGCGTTCTCAGGCTCTACTCACCAAGTTGTTTACGGACCGAGCGGGAATGGACATCGTGTCGGCATCGGTTAACTCGGCGGCATGGCAAAGGGTCTCTGGCGATGCCTGGCGGGACCTGATCGAGGATCCCAAGGACCAGCCGGCGGTCCCGGACTCCAAGAAGCTTCTGGAGTTCGGAAAGCTCGCGGGGGCGGACTTCGTCTGCGCGGGCCGCCTTCGTTGGAACGTAAAGAGCAAGTGGGTTGGGCTTGGCCCGAAGATTCGCGTTACCGCCTACGTGGACGTGAAGATCGTGGACGTCAAGAAGTCCGAGGAAGTGTTGAACGTGGTCGACTTCGACTCGAATACCGGTGCGGCCGAGAAGTGGTGGCAGTCGGCCGGTTCCCTGCTGTTGACCTGGGGCTTCACTCTGTTCAGCGGCGGCCCGAAGACGCCGCACATGGAACGGTCCGCGATCAAGGCAATCGGTGGCGCGACAGATCCGTTCTTCACGGCGAACCGGGCCAAGATCACCGCCCCGTAACGGCACCGTCAATCCCCCTTCACGCCACATACCCCGCGACACGAGCCGTGTAGGGGATGTGTGAGCGAAATCCCCCAGCACGCCCCGTGCTGGGGGTACTTGCGTTGGCGAGTCCTATACCCCCGACACGGGCGTGTCGGGGGATGGCAAGGGGTAGAAATGGGCAATGAGCGAGACGCGGCACGGCCGCCCCCATCGGTGGACGAACTCCGCCGCACACGGAGCGACCCACTTCGTCACCACCACCTGCCTCGACTTTGTGCCCTGCTTCCAGCGACCCGAGATGCGAGAACTGGCCTCGGTGTGCCTGCTCCGCGACTGCCAGATGTACCGGTTGCAGTTGCACGCCTTCGTCGTCATGACTCACCACCTGCACATCGTTCTCACGCTGCCCGAGGACAGAGCCATCCCATGGGCAATGCAGCGGCTGAAGTCCAATCTAGCCAAACTCGCTCTGCCTCGATTGTCCGAGTCGGACCTGGCCAGACTTGGGCTCCAGGCTGGGCTGAACCGGCGCACCTTTTGGCAGCCGAGCTTTCGGGGGCTGGAGGTTGTGGGAGCGGACATGTTCGACCAGAAGGTCCGGTACACGCACCTCAATCCGGTTCGCGCGGGGCTGGTGGAGGAGGACTTGGAGTACCGGTGGTCGAGTCGGCGGTTTTGGGAGATGGAGCTGTGGTCCCCCGAGCTGGGGCTGGATTTGGATCGGGTGCTGGAGGGGTTCGACCAGTCGCTCAACACCCGCGTGGCCGACCTCCCCTAATCCCCCAACACGCCACGTGTTGGGGGTACCCCGGAGCCGGACCTGTACCCCGCGACACGGGGCGTGTCGGGGGATGTGTGGGCGAAATCCCCCAGCACGCCACGTGCTGGGGGTACAAGCCTCAGGCCCGCAGAATGCACACCACCTCTACCCCGCGACACGGGGGATGTGATAGCGAAATCCCCCAGCACGCCACGTGCTGGGGGTACGAGCCTCGGGTCCGCAGAATGCACACGACCTGTACCCCCGACACGGGGCGTGTCGGGGGATTCAGGATCACCTCCCCGTAACGGTAGCATCCAGGCATGGCGATCCCCGCGAACTGGAAGCATGCGCTCGCCATGCTTCCCCACCTTCAGAAATGCGTGGCAGATCGGCGGAAGATTACTTACGGCGAGCTGGGCCAGTTGATCGGGCATCCGCCTCTCTTCCTTGGGGCGCCCTTGGACGTGTTGCGCGACGAGATTCTTGAGCGGCATCACCTCCCCCGGATTGATGCGCTGGTGGTCAATGCGGAGACTCTGGAGGTTGGAGACAACTTCTACAAGGGCGGCCGAGGGCAGATGTCAGACGAGGACTACCGGGCTCTGCTGGACGACGAGCGGGTGCGGGTGATTGCTTACGGGAACTGGGGCGCAGTTATCCCTCGGCTGCTTGCTCTGTATAGGCCTGAGCAAGGCAGACCCCTTGGAGAACGCTCGCCACTTGGCAACAACGGCTAGCGCTCTGCAAGCAAGGGTGTTACACTATGTTCATGTTCCGGTTCGCACTCTGCCTTCTAGCGTGTTCTGCGCCACAGCAGAAAGTCGACCTTTCGCCCGCGATCTTAACCGACTTTGCGGATGTTGAGCGTATGTTCAAGCGAGGGTACGAAGACGCAAAGACCAAGAAGGCCCTACCATCGTCCTATACGTCAACGTTTAGGCGTGGGATTGGCGAGATCCGTACCGGCCCCCTTCGCCGGCAAACCGTCAGTCACCTGTGGTACGTCGGTCCCGAGGCATCCGCGTACATGGCAGGATTCGGGGCGCGACGGCAGTACCAAGATGATGAGGAGCAGAAGAAGTACCTGGACAATTGGCATGATTTGCTTGCGCAGGGACGAAACTCCCTAACTTTCCAGGGCACTCTGAACATCTATCCAAGCTTCGGCGCGGCCTACGCTCAGATTGATCGGGCTGCCAATCCGGCCGATCTCAAAGGAGTTCGAGCTGTGCTACAGGTGGGAAAGAGAATCGTACAACCGCGCGTGCAACCCGGTGACCTGGAGTTTTCAGACGGTACTGCATCAAATCGCGTGTCTATCCCAGCTTCGACTTCTAGTACAACGACCACTGTAGCTGCGGGCGCGGCTACCGATGGAACCAGCACCGCAGTAGCCGTCGGAGCATCGAGGTCGGTGACCACTAACTACTACACGATCGTTCGGGAAGAGAGATACTCTTATTACTCTGGAACGTTTCTAGTCCAGTTCAATCTGTTTGGCCCTGACGGAACCCCAATCCTCGGCAAGGACGACAAAGAGTTCACGGTAATCGTGATCTACGGCTCGAACGAAAGGAGAGCCACGTACAAGGTTGACGATTTCCGGAAGTTTTGGGCAGCCAAGTAGAGTCACTTGGGTATCCTCAAACTTCCTGTTTGGATTGGAGGAGCCCTGCTCTCGCGTAAGAGCCCATGCCAGGATTCCTCCAGAATCCGAGACAGAGGGGGCCAGGCCCGAGGTTCTCCTTCACAGCCAAGCCAAGCGCACAGTCTGGCGCAAACACCAGTGTATGATGGGCATCTTCCGTCGCTCTCCCAGCACGAATGACCACGGGGCGGGACGAGCAGCAACTGCGGCTCCTCTTTGCTGCTTAGTGCGCGGCATCCTGCCAGATGCCGCAACGGAATTTGCCAGCCTCAGCTTGGACTTGCGGCTCTTTACCGTAACGTTGAGTACTTCCCGCGGATTCACATCTAAGGCCTACTCGACACTTGCGAGTGCCTCTGGAATTACGGCTACCCTACGCATGGTGCGAGGATTCGCAATTGCGGATAGAACTGTCCCAACCCGAGGCTAGTGGTCCTGAACCAACGGCGGGTCCCCGCCGATTCTCAAAGCCCAGAACTCGTTCATGATGTCTCGGAGGATATCTGGGCGGAGTGTAATCTCAAAGGCCCCAAGAAACTCACGACAGAACTGTGCCGCAACTTCTCGCCACTCTGCGCTCCAGCCCGTCAGAGTGCTTGAGTGCAGAAGCAAGAGCGGATCGACCTCAAGGGGCGAGCTTCTGTAGAAATTGCGCGTCCCACTGCTTCCAAGTTTCCAGCCACTAAAGCCAACAAACTCGATGGCTAGACTAACTCCCTCTTCTTCGTCCAGCACGTTCGCCAATCTCTTGGCAAACTCTACATACTCAAGGAGCGCATAGAGGCTCGATACAGCCTCCAGGTAACTGACTCCGGGCTCGGCGAACAAGATCCTCTTGGAGGTGCCATCAAGGCTGCGCTGATTCTCCAAATACTCGTATTGGCCCGACGCATAGAGCTTCCAAATCTCAGGCTTGAGGTAGTCGGATTGGCATCCGGTGAACGAGTTGTCAAAGCACCACTCTTTCTCATGAGGGCTTGAGTGTGGAAAATCCCACCCCCTCCGCATGACGCGGTTTTCCTCGACGAGCCTCTTCCGGGCGCGAGGATTCTTGAATCTAGGTTGTCTTTCTCGATTCGGCCTTACTAAGACTCTCACGTGCGGGCGTGACCGGATTGCCTCTTCAAACAACCGAATCGGAGTTTTCAAACTTGAGACAGTCGCAAGCTCCTCGTCGTATTCAGATTCTATGTCCTTTGAAGGTTGATTGCTACTCGGCAGAAATCCCAAGCGACGGTACTCCTCAAGCCTACGCTCAACCTTAATGTCTGCAAGATCGTCAAGCATCGCCAGCATGTCTGATAGCTCAGCCTTCTTGGTTTCCGCAGGGTGGTCTTTACGTACGTAGACAATGTTCCTGTGGGTACCGCTAGCCCCAACCGTTACGTGTCCTATCGACGGAGAGACTTCAATCAAAATGACGGAGTTCCCGGAGTCTAGGGGGAGGGCAACGACGCTACAGCGAACGGACGGAACGCCGAGACTCGTCAGACAAGATTCCAGAGTTTGGAGATTGTATGTGTCTTTCTGGTCCAAAGTCAGGCCTGTCAGGGTCCAGCTATTGTCGTGGTTGTCGTCAACTCCAATAACCAAGACACCACCGTCCCGCCTGTTCGCCATTGCGAGAACGGTACGCTCGACCCTATCCCGCACGTCGTCCCAAGGGAAGGCACCCTTGTACTCGACGTACCCAGTTTCCTTGAGCTGCTCAAGAAATGGCCGAAACTTCTCGGGAATGTCCATCTTTGAATGGGCTCGCCCGGCCTTGCGGCCGGGCGAAGTTGGTGTTGTCGGACTTAGTAGTCCATTCCGTCCATGCCGCCCATGCCGGGGTTGCCGCCGCCGCCGGCCTTCTTGGGCTCGGGCTTGTCGACGACCAGGGCTTCCGTCGTCAGGATCAGACCTGCGATGGAGGCTGCGTTCTGGATGGTGGAGCGGGTTACCTTGGCGGGGTCGACGATGCCGGCCTTCACCAGATCTTCGATCTGGCCCGTCACGGCGTTCAGGCCGAAGCCGGCCGCAGCCTCGCGGACCTTCTCCACGATGACCGAACCCTCCAACCCAGCGTTGGAAGCGATCGTTCGCAGCGGCTCTTCGAGCGCGCGCTTCACGATGTTCACACCGGTCAGCTCGTCGCCGACCAGGCCGAGGCTGTCCAGCCCGACCGCAGCGCGGAGCAGGGTGGTTCCGCCGCCGGCGACGATGCCTTCCTCAACCGCGGCTCGGGTGGCAGAAAGAGCGTCCTCGTAGCGGTGCTTCTTCTCCTTGAGCTCGGTCTCGGTGGAAGCGCCGACCTTGATGACGGCCACGCCGCCGGAGAGCTTGGCAAGTCGCTCCTGCAGCTTCTCCTTGTCGTAGTTGCTGTCGGTCTTGTCGATCTGGCTCTTGATGAGGTTGATGCGGCCGAGGACGTCTTCCTTGGTGCCGGCGCCTTCGATGATCGTGGTCTCTTCCTTGGTGATCACGACCTTCTTGGCGGTGCCCAGCATCTCGATTCCGACGTTCTCCAGCTTGGTGCCGAGGTCCTCGCTCACGAACTTACCGTTGGTAAGAATCGCGACGTCCTCCAGCATGGCCTTGCGGCGATCGCCGAAGCCGGGAGCCTTGACGGCCGCAACCTGCAGCACGCCTCGGATCTTGTTGAGGACCAGGGTGGCGAGGGCGTCGCCTTCCACATCCTCGGCAATGATCAGCAGCGGGCGTCGGGCGGCCACGGCCTTCTCCAGGAACGCCACGAACTCTTGCGCGTTGCCGATCTTCTTCTCGTGGATGAGGATCAGCGGGTTCTCGAGAACCGTCTCCATGCGCTCGGGGTCGGTGACGAAGTAGGGGCTGACGTATCCGCGGTCGAACTGCATACCCTCCACCACTTCTAGCGTGGTCTCGCGGCCCTTGCTCTCTTCGACTGTGATGACGCCGTCCTTGCCAACCTTGTCCATGGCTTCCGCCACGTGCTGGCCGACCTCGGGGTCGTTACCGGCGATGGTGGCGACGAACTGGACCTGCTCTTTGTCCTTGATGGGCTGAGCGTTGGCCTTGATCTCGGCGATCACGGCGTCGACGGCCTTATCGATTCCGCGCTTGACGGCGATGGGGTTGCCACCAGCGGCCACGTAGCGGAGGCCCTCGTTGACGATGGCCTGGGCGAGGACGGTGGCGGTGGTGGTTCCGTCGCCGGCTACGTCGTTGGTCTTAGACGCGACCTCTTTGCAGAGCTGCGCGCCCATGTTCTCGTACGGATCCTCGAGCTCGATCTCCTTGGCGACGGTGACGCCGTCCTTGGTGATGGTGGGGCTTCCCCACTTCTTGTCGAGGACGACGTTTCGTCCCTTGGGGCCGAGGGTGACCTTAACGGCATCGGCGACCTTGTTGACTCCGCGCTCGAGGGCGCGGCGTGCGTTTTCATCGTAGAGGAGGTTCTTGGCAGACATACTTTGTGTTTCCTAGGTTTGCGGTTGGCGGTTGGCGGTTAGCGGTCGAGGGACTTTAGGAGTCCTTCAATCATTCGGCTAATCCGCGTAGCACCCTCCGCGAGGTCTTGGGCGGCCTGATCATTCAGAAACTGCTGCCGCCGAGCAATCTCTATCTGTGTTCTAAGTTCGAAGGCAGAACCGCGAGCGATTCTGAGGTGGTTAGCAAAGGCCTTGTCACCTCGGCCATATCCTTCCGCGATGTTGCTGGGAATGGAGACGGCAGACCTTCTGAGTTGGGAAGTGAGACTATAGAGTTCGGAGGCTGGGAAATCCCTCGACACCCGATAGATGGCATCAACAAGATCCATGGCCCTTTGCCAGACATCCAGCTTTTCGAACCCAAACGACTCACTCATCTGCCAACACTGGCCCGTCAACTCCGGCCCGCCAACCGCTAACCGCGAACTGCCAACCTAGTTGAGAACGGCGTAAATCTGATCCTCGTCCAGGATCGTGTACTCCTGGCCGTCGATCGTGACTTCGTTGCCGCCGTACTTGCTGAACAGCACTTTGTCTCCGGCTTTCACCGTGAGGGTGTTGCGGGTGCCGTTGTCTAGGGTTCGGCCTTCGCCGGTGGCGATGACTTTGCCCTCTTGGGGCTTCTTCTTGGCGGTGTCGGGGAGGTAGATGCCGGAAGCCGTTTTGTCTTCCTGCTCCACAACCTGGACCACCACTTTGTCTCCGAGAGGCTTGAGGTTTGCCATGTTTTTCGTGTTTCTCCGAATCTTGTGCTTGTTAGCAGTCCCACGGGGGGACTGCCAATTATGGAATGTGGGGGCTCGGAGAGTCAATAGCACTCTGGGGCGGGGAGTGCCAAAAACTAGGCTTGCCGGGCGGCCCAGAGCATGGCCGTGCCCTGATGGAAGCTGGGCTGGCGGTGGACCAGGAAACCGGCCTCCACGAGGTGGGCGACCAGTTGGTTGGGGTCGCCGCCGGTTTCGTGGAGTTCGATGACGCACCCGGCGAGGCGTTTGAGGAGTCCGGTTTCGGCCAGGGCTTCTACGATTTGGTACTCGGCGCCTTCGCAGTCGATCTTGGCGAAGATGGGCTTGGCGTTGGCGTCGCTTTCGAGTAGCTTGAAGGCCTCCTCCACCGAGATGAGGCGCACCTTGGCTAGACGTGCGGTCCCGGCACGATCGGGAGCGTGGTTGCCGAAGAGTCCGTTGCTGCCGGCGGATTCGGGGAAGAACTCTAGCTCTAGTTCACCCGCGGTTCGGGCGACGCCCAGGGCGTGGACCTTCACTCCAGGGGTGGAGTTGGCCTCGAGGAGGGCCTCTGCCCGGGCGGCTAGCTCTGGAAAGAGCTCGAAGGCGGTGACGGTTGCGCCTAGGACGTGCGCGAAGTAGAGGGAGGCAAACCCGGTGTTCGCGCCGATCTCCCAGACGTGGACGGATCCAGGCTCGACCCGGTAGATCTCCTCCACGAAGACCTCGTGGACGATATGCAGTTCCTGGGGCGTGGAAACCGGAAGCCTAAGGCCAGCGATGGATACGACCGGTCGACCATCTGCTCCACACTGGACCGCGCCGTACGAGTGCCGCGCGAGGGTTACCGCAAACGGGAGGAAGGGCCACCACTTGGCCATGTGCTGAGCAGGCACGGTGAGGCCGATCTCGGGAAAGACGAACTTCCCCGGAGTGGCGCCAATCGCCGTGGGCAACCGATGCAGGCTCTGGTGGACCTCCTGCGCCTGGGCAAGGCTCCTGGACATGAGCCAGCGCCGCAGGAAGCCAAGGACGGGCCTTATGGACAACGACAATCGCCCGAGGTTGAGGCACCCAGCCTGAGCATTGAGGCCTGAAGTCGCTCAGAGAGGGAGGGTGCCGACGGGGGCTCCGGGATCTCGGCCTCCGGATCTTGCTCAGGGGGAAGCAACCTCACGCAGAGGTCGTCGATGGCGAAATCATTCCCCAAGATCTCCGAGCGCAGATCCCGTATCCGAAGAACAGAGTTCCCACGGGCGGCGACCCGAAAATCTGCTTGATAGACCTGCCAGAAACCAACTTGAGAAGGCATTTGGAAGACCGTAGGGACGTCTACACCATTGACCGAAAGTACCAGTCGGGAGGGGCTCATCCCAAAGGGAGATGATCCCCAGAGTTCAAACCTATACAGCGAGCCAAAGGTGAGGGGCAACGACTGAGACCAGACGTACTTGGTCGTATCTGGCGAGCCGTTGGCCACGAGCATCTTTCCGAACCCAGTGGTGTGATCACCATAATTTGCCCAGGAGGTGTGAACATTCCTAGGGGATGTTTCAACTGAGTAGGAACTCTCCCTCATCTGACCTCCAATGATCACTCGATAGTCGTAAAGCGAAGTGAAATCGGTGTTACCGTTCTCAAACGTGCGGTTATACGGTAGCGAGCACCTGGAATCTGGCGGACAGGTTGGCATCGAGATATCGTCGATCGCGAAGTCATTGCCGAAGACAATCGAGTTCGCATTGATGATCTCGAGGGTCAATGGTCCAGGGAGGACCTGCATCTCGCACGCATATTTGGACCACCTGCCAACCGTGCTCGAAAGCTGCATGGATGGGCCATCCTGGCCATTCACGCGGAGAAAAAGCCTCGAAGGAGCCACTGGAAACGTCGAACTCGCCCAGAACTCGAAGCACTTTCGACCGCCGCTCGTAAACGGGACCGTCTGGCGCCAGACCACAGTATCGCCTCCGTTCACGGCGCCATTGGCCACCAGGAAGTTTCCGGAGCCCGTCGTGTGATCGCCATAGATGGCCCAACTCAGATGGACGTCCCGAGGATTTGTGACGATTGCGTAGGATCCTTCTGACAGGTTTGAGCCAGAGAAGACCCGATGGGAATAGTCACTTGTGAAGCCAACGTTCCCGCTCTCAAAGTTGCCGTTGATGATCTGACCACTGCAAAGTGATGCGGCAAGAGTGCAGGCTACGACGAGCAAAGCGCTGAGGACCCTCATAGCCGGATCATATCATAGATCTTGCTGTAACAAGAATCGGAATGAGATCCAAAGTCAATGGTCGTCACAGTGAAAGATTACACAGACGTAGCTCGGGTGTCGAAGACCCCGGGAAGCGGACCACCCCATGGTCTCCGACCCCAGCAGGGGTCGCAGATTCAAGCGGTCAAGAGTCCCTGCCGACCATGGCGGCGAACTTGCCGCGTTGGTCTTCGCCGTACTCTTCCTCCCCTCCCTTGGCGTCCTTGCCCGTGAGGAACGGCATGGGGCCGCCGTTGTGGTCGTTGGGCGGGAAGTCGGCGAGAAAGAAGTGAAAGGCGAGCCCGGCTCGGTCCCGATCCGTCATGTTCCCCTTGGTACAGTGCGGCGTGCCATAGGCGAAGAACACGACGCCCCCCGCCTCCAGTTCGCAAGGGACTTCCTGGCTCTCGTCCGGGTAGCAGCGAACGTGGTGGTCGCTGAACGGGTCTCGGGAGTGCTCCAGCTCCGTGTACTGCTGTCCAGGAATCATGTGCATGGTTCCGTTGGCGATCGTGGCGTCGTGGACGGCGATCCACATGGCGACTCCCTTCATGGGGTCGGTGACTCGGAAGTAGGCGTTGTCTTGGTGCCAAGAGGTGCCGGCCCCGTCTCCGGCGGGCTTGAGGAACACCTGGTCTAGCCGTAGGCGGCACGGATCGCCGATGAGTTCGGAGATCGCCTCGACGACCCTGGGCGAGAACGGGAGGGCCTTGAAGAGCGGGCTTACGGGATAGGTTGGGCAGAGTTGGAGGTTGCGCCTGGTGGCCGACGTGGTCTTGCCGTCGCCGTCGACGGAGACGTTCCGGAGGAGTCCTTCCGCCTTGAAGCGCTCGATCTCGGCTTGGAGGGCTCGAGTCTCTTGGGCATCGAAGAAGTGGGGGACGGTGAAGAAGCCGTCGCGCTGGAAGGTCTCGATCTGCTCCAAGGTGAACATGGCTTAGTTTGGCGAAATTCCACGTCGACCAAGAGCCAGGCTGCTCGCCGGCCAAACAACCCGCGCCAGTTTCTGGCCCATTTAGGCTCGGCAAGGCCAAAAGCCAGCACCGCTACGAGGGTCGGTTGGGGGCAATCGTTGTTACTATCCTTTCTGTACGGCCTGATTGGGGCCGGGAGATGGAGTGGCTATGCAATACAAGAGGGGCTTGATTGCCCTATGGGCTTTCTCGGCGGTCTGCGGCACTACGCAGGGCGCGGTTACGTTCTCCGAGAACTTCGACGACCAACTGGCGGCCAGCAGGTGGACGACGGCGAGCACGGGCGACGCTTCTGCGAGCATGGCCTTCGACTACGTCGGCGCCGGCATCGCATTGGCTCCGGGCGGAGGCTCCGGCTTCGGGGCTCGCTTCGTGGCGAACGATGTGGACGCAGCCGGAACCGATCCGACCGAGGCAGTGTTCGCCCGACCGGACAGCATCTCTAGCCCGGGATCGGTCTATACGATCACGGCGGACGTCTGGGTGAACTACTCCGGCGCTACCAGCACCACGGAGTTCGCCTACATGGGCGTGAACAACGCCAATGGCACGGTGCAACGCCCAACCGGTGGCACAACCGGCACCAATCCAGCGGGCGCCCTTCCCGGGGTCTCACCGACCAACAGCGGCCTGACCTTCGGTTGGACGGGAGACGGTGGCGCCGCGCGCGATTATCGGGCCTTCAACAACGGCACAGAGGACGTGGCAGACACCAACTTCACGGCCAAGCACGTGCTGACGAGTGGGAACTTCGGCACTCCGGCCCAGGACTCGCTGAACCCGTACTACAACACGGTGTTCACGGCAGCGGGCACCGGACAGACGGTAGGAGAGGCGGGCAACCAGTGGGTGCGGGTTGCGATGGTTCAGCACACAGACCATACGGAATGGTGGATGAACGGCAAGCTGATCTACTCGGTGAACTCGGTGGCGGCGTTCGACAAGCCCCTCATCGGGTACGGAGACCCGTTCGCCTCGGTGTCGCCAGGCGGGGCGGCCACCTTCGCGATCTTCGACAACGTGCAGGTGACCGACGCCGTGCCCGAGCCAGGAACGATCGCAGTAATCAGCATCGGCGCCGTAGCCCTAGCCAGCCGAAGACGCCGAGCGTAACGCCGGCCAAGCTCGACCAAGCATAGGATGCCTCTCCGATTCCGGAGGGGCATCTTGCTGTTGACTGCCCCCCCCTACGCAACCAGGATCCTAAAAGTTCCCTAGCCCATTCTTCAAGTTTCTAAGGGCAAAAGGTCCTAAGACTGAAACTTTCGCAAAAGGTTCCCACGTTAGATGTATGGCGGATAGGCAAGGGGGCCGTTCCGCAGGATGGAACCAAATGTATACCGAACGAAATCTCAAAACCTTTGTCGCCAACGCCACGCCGGTGGGCGGGGCGGGAGTCGAGTTCCGAACTCGCTACCTGGCCACTCCCCTCGTCGGGGCGCCCCTGACGGCGGTCGAGGTTCGCGGTGCTTGGGACACGGACGTGCCCTTCATCGCCGATAGCTCCGAGGGCCGATTCTTCCACATCGTGGAGGGTGTGCTCAAGGTTCTGGCCGGCGGCACGTACCACCGGGTGCTGGCAGGAAGTTCCCTCTACATCCCGGCCGGCCTAAGCTGCGAAGTAATGGTGGAGTCGGAGAAGTTCCAGGCGCTGATCGCCAGCTTTGGCGGGGCCAAATCTGGAACGGGGCCGGTGCCTTCGCTCCACGGGATGGAGTACCCCGCGCTGGGCGCCCGGGTCTTCCCGAGGATGACCAAGGAACTGACCGGCGGCTTGCTGGCGGTATCCGAGGCCTCGGTGGAGTCGGGCCGGTACGTGCCCCTGATGTCTCAGAAGGAGGGCTACGTGGCCATCTACGTGATGAGCGGAGATCTGGACCTATGGCAGAGCGGGCAGCCGTCTCGACTCTCTCCCGGAGCGTTCGCCTACATCCCGGCCAGCGATCGGGCGCAGATCTCCGCGGTCAGCGGGGAGACCCGCGTGCTGATGCTGACCTCGGACCGACCGAACTAGGCTTCAGTCCAGAAACAGAAAGGCCCTTCTCCTAACCGGAGAAGGGCCTTTCTCTTTGTGTCGGGGCCCTAGCCCTGTCGCTTGCGGTGCTCGCGGATGAAGGCCGGGATGTCCAGGTCGCTGTCGTCGAAGACGGCGGAGACGTCCGGATTCAGGGTCTGGTTCAGCCGATCGGCGGGCTTCACGTTTCCGAAGACCGGGCGCAACGGCTCGACCTCGGGGGCCTTCGCTTCCGGCTGTCGCTCAGGCGAGGCGACCGGGGTACCTTGCGGGGCCTCGGCTCCGGCATTGACGTAGGTGGCCGCGGTGGCGACGTGGCCCGGCGTGGAGTTCGGGTCGAAGCCGGTGGCGAGGATGGTGAGGCGAACCATTCCTTCCATCTCCGGGTCCACGACGTGGCCGAAGATGATGTTGGCGTCCTCGTCGTCGCACAGCGAGCGGATGTAGTTCATCGCGTCGTTGGCTTCGGTGAGGGTCAGGTCCTCGCCGGAGGTGAGGTTGACCAAAACACCCTGGGCGCCGTTGATCGTCTGCTCCAGGAGCGGGCTGCTGGTGGCCGATTGGGCGGCCTGAACCGCGCGCTGATCGCCGATACCGTTTCCGATGCCCATCAGGGCGGGGCCGGCGTTGGTCATCACGGCGCGAACGTCGGCGAAGTCCACGTTGATCTGGCCAGGGATCGTGATGATGTCGCTGATGCCCTGGACGCCCTGGCGCAGGACGTCGTCCGCGACTCGGTAGGCGTCGGTCAGCGTCGTCTTGCGCTCGACCACGGAGAGAAGCTTGTCGTTGGGGATCGTGATGATGGTGTCGGTTCGGCCCATCAGCGCGTTCACTCCTTGCTCGGCTAGGCGTCGGCGCTTGCCTCCCTCGAACGTGAAGGGACGGGTGACGACGGCCACACAGAGCGCGCCGACTTCGCGAGCGAGGTCGGCGATCACGGGGGCCGCGCCGGTGCCGGTTCCGCCGCCCATGCCGGCCGCGATGAAGACCATGTCTGCGCCTTCGATGATCTTGCGAATCTCGTTCTTGCTCTCTTCCGCAGAGGCTTTACCGACTTCGGGGTCGCCGCCGGCGCCGAGTCCTCGGGTGAGGTTCTGGCCCAGCTGGATCTTGCGGGGCGCCGCCGAGAGGTCGAGTGCCTGAACGTCGGTATTCATGGCGATGAACTCCACGCCCTGGATACCGCTTTCGATCATGCGGTTGACGGCGTTGGATCCGCCTCCGCCCACGCCAATCACCTTGATTATCGCCGTCTGATTCGCCATCTTCCTCTCCACTGCCTTCCCGTTAACCTTGATCATGCCTTGCCACTCAAAACTGAAATCAGGCGGGAGATGCGATCCTTCCAGTTTCCGATTCCGGAAGCCGGGGTGAGTTCGTCCTCTCCAACCTGTAAAGCATAACGGGCCATCCCCACCGCGGCCGCGAGCCCGGGCCGCGACTCCACGATTCCTTGCAGATTGGGTTCAACCGACCTGACCTTCACGTGGGGGAACGCTCCCTCGAACACTCGATCCATGGCAGGCAACTTGGCGCCGCCGCCCGTAAGCACGAGGCCTCCGGGGATTCTTGCGAGACTTCCGCTGCGCTCTAGTTCGCGGCGGACGAGGGACGCAATCTCCCGCGTTCGGCTTTCGATAATCTCACAGAGTACCTTTCGCTGCATCGGCCTCGGCTGAGTTTGCCCACTTTGGAGAACCTGGACGGTTTCGTGCTCGTTGCAGAGGGAGGCGAGCGCGCCGCCGTGCTCAACCTTCAGGCGCTCCGCTTCGTCCCAGTCCACCTTCAGGAGCTGCATGATGTCCGAAGTAATGAGGCTGCTTCCCACCGGGATAGCGGCGGTGTGCGAGATGGACCCGCCTTGCATGACGGCGATCTCGGTGCCACCCGCGCCAAGGTCGATCATGGCGGCTCCGCTACGAACCTCCTCGGGGGTCATGGTGCCGAGGGCAGCGGAGAGAGGGCGAAGCACCATCTGGTCCACGCTACGCCCGCCGGCAACGACCGCTTTTTCCAGCGCTTGCACATGGGCGGCGTCGCCGAACACGAGATAGGAAAGAACTTCGAGGCGGGAGCCCGAGAGTCCGACCGGCTCCCGGATTTCTCCCTGGCCATCGATGCGGAACTCGCGGGGGATGACCTGGATCTGCTCTTTGCCCGGAGGGACCATCAGCTGGCGGCTGTGGTTGATCACCTGGAGGACGTCTTCCCGGGTGATGCTGCGCGAGCGCGGGATGATCGGGATGAAACCCTGGGCGGTGGTTCCCTCGATTTGGGGGCCTCCGACGCCAACGATCAGGGACTTCGCCTCGATCTTCGCGGCGTGGTTGAGCTTCTTGACCGCGGACTCGATCGCGACGGCGAGGCCGTCCGGGTCCACGACCTTGCCCTTGGCGATGGCGCTGCAATCGGCGATCCCAATTCCAAGGATGCGCATGCGGCCATCGGCTTCATTGGCGGCCGCGAGGGCGGTTACCTTGGAGTGCCCAACATCGAGAACGGTTACGGGACTGGTCATACGCTACTATCCGCGGGGGAGGAGACGGCCGAAGGTTGGGAGAGCTGCTCGAGGCGCTTCTTCTCCTGGGCGTCCTGCCATTTTGTCAGAAGATACCGGCGGATCAGGCTGAGGTTGTTGAAAACGCGCGAACCCAGTACCAGGGCCACCGCGAGAAACAGGTTCAGGAAGATCTTGTCGCCAAGCCACGCCAAGGTGAAGGCGATGAGGACGTTGCTCACGAAACCGGTGAGGAAGACATCGTTGCGGAACTTCCCTTCCAGCCCGCTGCGGATACCTCCGCAGACCGAGTCTAGTCCGGCAAGCACGCCAACCGCGAGGTACTGGCCCGCCTCGCCGCCCAGTGGGCGGACGAAGAGGAGCGACAGCGCGGCGCCCAGGATCAGGGCGAAAATCGGGATGAGGATCACTTGGGGGCCTGCGGCACCTTCGCAAACCGCCTAGTCGTTGAACCGTTGAACGCAGGAAGGCGCATCTTCGAGACCTTCTCGATCGAGACCATTCCGGGGTCGATGGATCGGATTTCGTCTAGTACTCCGAGGGGCAGGTTCAGGCCGCCAACCAAGGTATCGGCGTCGCCGATCGCTCGGATGTAGATCGGGGTCGCGATCTTCACGCCGTCGACCAAGATCGTCGAACCCACGCATCGGAAGTTCGTGGTCCCAACGACGCGATGTCCGTTCACTTCGATGGCCTCGGCTCCGGCGTTGAACAGCTCGTTGACCACCTTGAGGACGTCGATGTCGTGGATGCCCTGGTCTTGGGCGAGCGCATCGGGACGGACGCGGTCGATGTCGCGGAGGGTGACGACCACGCCGGGGCCTTCCAGCTCGGTGAGGCCGGCGACCGTCTTGGCTTCCTGTAGGCTATCGTTGAGGGCCTTGGTGGAGCCGGTCTGGTTGGCGATCGCGTTCTGGAGCTTGGTGTTCTCCGCGCGAAGCTTAGCGACTTCGCCGTTCAGGTTCTGGTACTCCTCCTGAAGGTCGATGGGGCCGGTCAGCACGCGGGTTCGTTGATCGTCTCCAAGGAGTCCGCGGCGGGAGGGACGGTTCTGGTCGGTCACCCAGGCCATGGCGGCCATGCTGCCCAGCAGGACGCACATCAGACTCACCGGGATGACCCACGAATTTGGCGACTGACGGGCGCTGAGAAAAGGGTTTGCGTTCACGACGGATTCGAATTCCTTGAGCGGTACACCGGGCTGGACGGAGCCATGAGGTTGAGCTCTAGAACGTCCTCCCAGCGCGGATCTTCCAGCGCCTTTCCTAACGTCTCCAGCTTCTCGTCCATGCCATCGGGCGGACCAAGAACAATTCTACGTGATTCCTTGGCGATGCAAAGACCCTGAGTGCGATCAAACGTAATCAATGCGCCATCAAATGCCGGGAGGTCCCTCAATCGGCCGCAAAGGTCGGCGATCCCACCCACGCTGACCTGGCCCGCGACGGTGGCCCCGGGGGCGATCAGACCGGGCTCGACGCGTACCTCGTAAAGGTTCGGCGGAACTTCGTCGGCCCGGAAGAACACGCCTTCCCGGTCCATGACGGTGTTCTTGGAATCCAACAGCCTGGCGATTGGCTCGCGGTAGACGAGTTTCAGGACGCCACGTCCGAAGAGGTTTCCACTTAGTTCCGCTCTGGCCAGGGCGGGCAGGGTTTGGAGGTCGCTCTCCACCCGGGCAAAGTTGACCTGGAGGAACGGAGTGGAGCCCAATCGCTGGAGGCGACGGTCGATTCGGTCTTGGTCGTAGGCCGGCGCGCCGACCACGCGGATGCCCCGCAAACGGGTCAGGGGGCTGTACAGCACGGCCGCCGCCAGATTGGCGACCAGCCCGAGCGCAAGCACAATCCGCGCACTTACGAAGGAACGCTTCGTCTTCTTCATCGCGCCTTCGACCTCGTCAGAGCATCTTCTACGATCCAAGCGACGAGGCTCTCGAAGTCCATGCCGGCAGACTTGGCGCTGTTGGGCAACAGCGACGTAGCGGTGAGGCCCGGGAGGGTGTTGACCTCCAGGATGACCGGCTCGCCCGAATCCAGCACGATCATGTCGGTTCGAGTTGCTCCGGCGCAGCCGAGGGCGGCGTGGGCCGCCTCGGCCATGCGCTGTGCAAGGGCGTAGACCTCGGGTTCGAGCCTAGCCGGAACGATCTCTTCGGTGGCGCCCGGCAGGTACTTCATGCCGAAGTCGTACCTCCCGGAGCGGGGGACGATCTCGACGACTGGATAGGCGGTGCCATCAAGAACTGGGACGGAGATCTCGGTTCCCTTCAGCCACTCTTCCACCAGGATCCGGCGGTCGTAGGCCAAGGCTTTCTGGATCGCGGGGATCAGGTCGCCTTCGGTTTCCACGAAGCTGAGGCCCACGGTCGAGCCCTCGGCGTTGGGCTTGACCACGACCGGGGGCTGCAGGTCGCCAAGGTTGTAAGGCTCGCCATGCTCGATCTGAACCCCTCTCGGCACGCGAAGACCGGCTCGAGCGAGGACGTCTTTGGCGGCCTGCTTGTCCATGGCAAGCGCGCTGGCAAGCTGGCTGGACCCGGTGTACGGCAGGTGGAGAACCTCGCAGAGACCCTGCATTCCGCCGCCCTCCTGGTGGGTGCCGTGGATCGCGAGGAAGACGACGTCCGGACGATTTGGGCCGACAAGGTCGCTCAGGTCGCCGCGGGAAAGGAGCGAGTCGGAGACGTCGATCGGGAACGCGTCGTAACCCTTCGCCCGCAGAGCGCTAAGGACAGCCCGGCCAGAGTGCAGCGAGACTTCGCGCTCGGAGGTGTCGCCTCCCAGGGCCACGGCAACCCTTGTCTTCCGAGTTGGGTCGGTCCGCCGTGCCCACTCGCGTACGAGAGCGGGACCAAACTCCTGAATGCTCCCGGCTCCCATCCCGACCACGACGTCGCCGGGCTGGGACATGAGGGCCACTTCCCTTGCCAAAAGATGGCGGCTGGGGATGTAGCGGGCCTGGGAGGTGACCAGTTCCGCAATGCGGGCAGAGGAGACGCCGGGCATCGGGGCCTCGCGGGCGGGGTAGATGTCGGTGACCACCACTCGGTCGGCGGCGCTGAGCGCGTCGGCAAACTCGGGAATCAGGCCCGCAGTTCGCGAGTAGAGGTGGGGCTGGAAGACGACGGTCAGCCGACGCCCCTCGTACTTGGCACGGAGCGCTTGGAGGGTTGCGCGGACCTCAGTAGGATGGTGGGCGTAGTCGTCGACCACGGTTAGGTCCTCGTCGTAGAGGACTTGGAGACGCCGTTCCGCCCCGGTGAACGCACGGATCCCCTCGTAGGCGAGATCACGGTCTGCGTCCGCGAAGGTGCAAGCGACGAGGGCGCCGATTGCGTTCAAGACGTTGTGCTTGCCGGGGAGGGCCAAGCCGGTCAGGCTGTCGATCTCCGGCAGGTTCGTCCCGGCTTCGATCTCCAGGCCAGGCATGAGGCCCTGGACCTTGTTGAGGGTCTGGGCCAACCACTCGCGACTTGCACCGTAGCCAAAGGCTCGGGCGGTGGAGTGCTCGGCAACCTCGGATGCTCCTCGATCGTCGGCGCAGTAGATGAGCATGCCTCCGTCTGCCACGGAGTCGGCGAACCGCACCACGCTGGCCCGGAGGTTCTCCCAGTTTTCGTGGTAGTCCACGTGGTCCAGTTCCAGGTTGGTGAGAACCACGAGCGCCGGGTCTAGGTCGTGAAAGCTGTCGTAGGCTTCGCAAGCTTCGACGACCGCCCACTTGCCGTGGCCCTCGTGAACGGGTCCGTACCAGGCGGGAATCGTAGCCCCGACAACGACGAGCGGATCGAGCCCGGCGGCGATCATGCCGGCGCCAATCATGCCGGTGGTGGTGGTCTTTCCGTGGGTGCCGGTAACGGCGATAACCTGGTAATCCTTGAGGAGCCAGCCGAGCGCCTGAGACCGGCGGAAGACTCCGAGCCCGAGTTCGCGGGCCCGAGCGACTTCCGGCGAGCTTGCCAGATCGATCGCATCGGTCAAGATCACAGCGTCACCGACTTGAAGGTGCTCCCCAGAGTGGCCGATGTGCACGTCGAACCCTTCCTCCTGGAGGCGCACGGTCTCGGGGCCGGCCGTCGTGTCGGTACCGGAAACCCGGTGGTTCCGGGCGGCAAGGAGCCGGGCAAGCGCGCTCATCCCGGCGCCCCCGATTCCAACGAGGAAGTAGCGCTGGGCGGAGGCTAGTTCTCCGCGCGGGCTGAAGGCGGTAGCGATCTCCTGGGGCTTTCTCATCGGCCGGCCGCCTTCAGGACTAGGGCGACGATGCGCTCGGTGGCGTCAGGCACATCCCATGTGGCGAGGGTGGCCCCTGCCTGGGCGCGCCGTTCCGGCGACAGCCAGGACTCGACGGCCTCAGCTAGAAGCCCGGGGGTGGCGTCGGCTTGGGGTAGGCAGGTTGCGGCTCCCATGGAAACGAATTCGGAGGCGTTGTGCATCTGGTGGTTGTCCGCCGCGCTCGGTAGCGGAACCACAACGCTGGGCAGCCGGAAGAGCGCGAACTCTGCAAGGGTACCGCCGCTCCGTCCCACGGCGACGCTTGACGTTCGATACGCTTCGGCCATGGCATCGGCTTCAAAGTAGGGCCGGATCTCGTAGTCAGCGAGGCCCTCGAGTTGACCCTGAACGGCCTCCAGGTTGGCGGGTCCGGTGGAGTGGCGCCAGCTTGCCGGCGGTTGCATCCGGCGGGCCGCCTGCGGGCAGATCCCGTTTAGGAAGGCGGACCCTTGGGATCCGCCCACCACCAGAACGCGCCGATCGATCGGCGAGAGGGTTGCCGCGGCCTCCCGCAGCGCCTTGCGGATTGGCATACCGGTCCGGATCACCGGGAAATCGACCAGCTTTTCGGTTGCGTGGAACACCGTGGCAAAGGCGTGGGCGTGCCGAGCGAAGAGCCGGTTGCTTCGCCCGGGAGCGCTGTTGCCCTCGTGGATCACGTACGGAATCGAGAGCCTTCGAGCGGCGGCGACCACGGGGCCTGCCGAGTAGCCCCCGGTCGAAAAGACGACGTCGGGCCGCAGGGCAAAGAGAGCCTTGGTTGCAGCATTCCGGGCTTGGAGAAGCATGGCAAGCGCCTTCCAGCCACGAGGGGTTCGCAGCGAATACAACGGCTCCGAGGCAAATCCCTGGAAAGGGATCTCCCGCTGCGTGCAAAGCCTCGCCTCCTGCCCGCGAAAGGACCCGAAGTAGTGGAGCTCAGCACCTTGCTCGGCGGCGGCGCGACCTACTTCAAGCGCCGGATAGATGTGGCCGCCGGTTCCGCCACCCGTCAGGACTAGTTTCAACCTCTTTCGCCTCCTTCGCCCTCTCTGTGGCAAGGGCGCCCTGGCCAAGGCCCAGGCAGAGCCACAACGCTACCAGACTTGAACCGCCGAAACTGATGAAGGGCAGCGGAATGCCGATAGCGGGCGCGGTGCCATTGGACATGACAATGTTGGTAGCGGACTGGACTCCGATCCACACCGCCGTACCCGTGAGCACAAGCCGAACAAAGTCCGTCTTCGCCACGTGGGCCAGTTTTAGTAGCCTCATGCAGATCGCAGCAAGGATGCCGAGCACGAGTAGAGAGCCGATCAGGCCGGTTTCCTCGGCAACCGTCGCCATCACAAAGTCGGTGGTCGCGGCGGGCATCACGTGCTTGGCGCGGCTCCCCCCGATTCCTACTCCAGCAAGCCCGCCGGAGGCCATGGCGACTTCGGACTGGACGGTCTGGTACCCGATATCGTCCATGACCTTGGTGTCCCAGCGGTGGAAGTGCTTTTGGAACCGCTCGACGCGGTAGGGTTCTTTGAACACGAGGGCTCCGATGAAAACCACGCAAAGGCTCAGGCCGATCACCAGGGTCTGGCGGCTAGCTCCACCGATCACGAACATCGCCAGCGCGGTCGCGAAGACGACGGCAGCGGTGCCGAGGTCCGGTTCATGCTCGATCAGGAACACGGCGACGAGGACCCAGATTCCTGGGAGGAGCCTCCGGAGCTTTGCGGTTCCAACCACGTCCAGCCACTTCGCCCGGCTACTGAACTTGGGGAGCTTGCTGGGCCACTTAGGTCGGTCAGCGAACACGGCGGCCAAGTAGACGATGGCGGCCACTTTGACGAACTCGGCTGGCTGGAGCATGATGAACTTGAAATCCAGCCAGCGCTTGGCGCCGTTCTGGGTGGTTCCAAAGAACTCGACCGCCAGCAGGGCGACGAAGCCCAACCCCCACATCGGCCTTGACAGCCTTCGCCATCGTTGGGCAGAAATGCGGGAGGCGAGACCACCCAGGACCACCGCCGCCACCGCATAGATCGCCTGCTGCCGGAAGTCGGGCGGGATCAGCAGACCCTTGGCCATCGCCCGCGGGTAGCCGGCATCAAAGATAAAGAACAAGCCCAGGGCCGTTGCCACGAGCGTAAGCACGAGCAGTTGAGGGTCCCAGCGAGAGAAGATCCGAGTCATGAGTTGAGCCAGTCCTTGGCGATCTGCCTAAAGACGTCGCCGCGTTGCCGAAAGTCTTGGAATTGGTCTTGGCTAGCGCAGGCGGGCGCCAGCATCAGGATGTCGTCGCTCTGCACGGCCGCCGCGGCGGCGGCAAAGGCCTCGGCCATGGTCTCGAACACCGGCCACTTCCCTCCCATCGCCTCGTTCAGAGATCGCCCGTCTCGTCCAAACAGGTAGGCGCAATGACGGCGGCTGGTGAGGAAGTTCTTGACCGGTACGAAACTTAGGTCTTTGTTCACGCCCCCGATCAGGAGGTGGGTGGGCTCGAGGACTCCATCCATGCTGGCGATTAGAGCCGCCGGGTTGGTGCACATGGAGTTGTTGATCACGACGACACCGTTACGTCGACCAACGAGTTCCATGCGATGGGCAAGGCCCCTGAAGTTCCTGAGTCCTTCGACGATCTGGGCTGGAATCTTCCCTAGCGGGGTCTGGGCCAGAATTTCGGCGGCGTTGGATTCCTCATCAGCGTGGTCGCGCCATTTTAGGTAGCCGTAGGCGAGGAGGGCCGCCATTGCGCCGTTCTGGACGTTAACGCCAAGGAGGGGAAGCTCGGCTCGTTTAACCTTTGTCTCGAGCAGGCGGAGCCAGTCTGGGTTGATCTCGGCATGTTCTCCGTTTGCGCCGAAGGTCAGCACCTGGGGGGTGGCCTGGGCAGATGAACCCGCCCGGCGGCGCTCACCCCGTGGAACATAAGCGTGCGCCGCCGCGCCGGGGGCGCGCACGGTTGCATCCATGGCGCGAACCACGGCGTACTCACCCGGGCCTTGGGCGGCGAAGATCCGGTGCTTGGTTGCGGCGTACTCCGCGAAGCTGTCGTAGCGGTCCAGATGCTCCTCGGTGATGTTGGTGATCCCGGCGCAGACCGGACGGAAGTCGCGGACCCACTCGAGCTGGAAGGAGCTGATCTCGGCGACGAGAACTTGGTCGGCGGTTGCGGCGAGGGCGGCTTCCGTAAGGGGGGCTTCCGGGTAGCCGGAGCCGAAGATGTTGCCGCAGAGAACGGGGGATTCGCCGCAGGCCCGAAGGCACTCGTAGGTGAGGACGGTGGTGGAGCTTTTGCCGTTGGAGCCAGTAATCGCGATGATCGGGGCTCTGGCCATTCGGTATGCGAACTCGATTTCGCCGATGACCTCGATGCCTCGCGACACTGCCTCGCGCAGGACAGGGTGGCGGTGATCGACCGCGGGGTTCACGACGAGCAGATCGCAATCGGGGAGCTTGCCGTCCCAGCCTAGTTCGAGCGGAATTCCTAGCTCACGAGCTTCCGCGAGGATGTCTTGCTTGGAAACCTCTGACGCGGATTTCTGGTCGTAGACCGTCGGCAGGGCGCCTTGGGCCAGCGCGCCCTTCGCAACGGCAAGGCCAGATCGGCCTAGTCCGAACACCGCAATCCGCTTGCCGATCAACGCGGCGGCACCAACGTGGCGTGGAGGCTTAGGGCGGCAAACGAGAACACGATTTGGGCGAGGAAGAACATCCATACGATCCGGGTTTCGGGCCAGCCGGCGCGTTGGAAGGCGTGGTGGATGGGGGTCATTGGGAACAACCGCTTCTTGAAGACCTTGACCCAGAAGATCTGGAGCGGGACGGGAACCAGCTCGACGATCATCATGAAGGCCCAGCAGACGAGCGGCAGGATGTAGAAGGGGTGGAAGGTGCGTCCTGACGCCACATCAGGCAGTGAAGCGGCGGCTACCAGCCCGAGAAGAGCACCGATGGGGAGAGCGCCAACGTCTCCCATAAACACCTTGGCGGGCGGGGCGTTGAGGGCAAGATACGGGATCACCGCGCCGATCATGGCGAGCGCGAGGTCGCTTCGGAAGGGGGCGCCAGGCAACAAACCCAGCCCCATCAGCGCGATCGCCATACCGATCAGGAGGCTTCCGGCGAGGGCGTCCAGCCCGTCCGAAAAGTTGTAGGCATTGGAGAAGAACAGGACAAGAAAGACAAAGATGCCGAAATCTACCGGCGCCATGGCGCGGTCCCGAACCAGTCCGGCTATCACGGCGAAGCCGATCTGCATGGCCAGCTTGGGGGTCCAGCCGAGGCCCCGCTTCCCAACCATCATCTTCGGGACCACGTAGTCGTCCACGAACCCGATCAGTCCGAATCCGAGAAGGAGCACCAAGGCCGCCTTTGCCGAACCCGCAAGGGCCTCTTGAGGGAGCATCCAGAGGATGCCCGCCAGCAAACCCACGAGAATTATCAGGCCGCCCATCGTAGGAGTCCCCTGCTTGTGGGCGTGCTCCTGGACGTACTGGCTCACCGTCTGCCGACTCTTGATTGCGAGAAGCCAGCGGTACAGCGGATAGGCGGCAATCCCCGAGGCCGCGAGCGAAACCCAAAACGACATCATGTCCTTAGTTCCTCCGGAAGCGCGGTTTCGAGGGCAAGGGACCGGCTGCCCTTTACGAGAATGACGTCTTTCGGCCTGGCCTCCGAGAAGAAGGCCCGGACCTCGTCCAGTGACTTGGCGAGGTGCATGGATCCCGGAGCCGCTCCGGCCTCGACCGCGCCCTCAAAAACCCAGCCTGCGAGTTCTCCGAAAAGCACGGCGCGCTCCACGCGGGAAGCGGCGAGAGCGCGCCCTACCTCTCGGTGGGCTTCCTCGGATTGGTCGCCCAACTCGTTCATTTGGCCCAGGATGGCGAGGCGATGGCCGTCGCAAGGGAGATCGTCCAGAGTTTCCAGAGCGGCCAAAACCGCAGGAGGTGCGGCGTTGTAAGCGTCTAGGATTACGCGGATGCCGCGCCACTCCTTGACCTCCATGCGCATGGAAGGGAGCTTGGCGTATGAGATAAAGCTGGCCGCCTCGGCAGGGTCCATCCCAACCTCGCTGGCGGCAAGAACGGCCGCCGCGACGTTGAGCGCGAGGTGGCGACCGATGGCGGGCATGGTGGTCTTCCACTCGCGGCCGTTGAGGACTCCGGATACCGCAGCTTGAGCAAAGTTGAGGACCTGGTAGCCCAGGATTCGGCAGTCGGCGCCCTCGGAAGTTCCAAAGGTTCGGATCCTTGGAGCTTTGGCTCGAAGGGTCTCCAGGTAGTCGTCTTCCGCCCACACGATTCCGACCCCGCTTGGAGGCAGCGCTTCCAGCAACTCGCCCTTGGCCTGCGCGACTCCGGCGCGATCTCCGACCATCTCCATGTGCGAGTAGCCGACGTTGGTGACGACGCCAACGGTGGGCTTAGAGAAGGCGGCTAGATGGGCGATCTGGCCGAAGCCGCGCATAGCTAACTCGACGACCGCTACGCGATGGTCTTGCAGCTCCGCCCAGAGCAAGGGGGCGGTGTACTCAGAATTCCGGTTCCCCTCGGTCTTAAGCACCGGGCCAACCGGCCTCAATGCGCTGGCGATGAACTCCTTGGCGGTGGTTTTGCCCGCGCTGCCGGTCACTCCGATGACCGGCCCGGCGAACTCGTTTCGGATGCTGAGGGCCATCTTGGCGAGGGCTTCCACCAGGTTCGGGACCCTCAGATGGGGCACGTCAAGGAACCTTTCGGAGAGAACGGCGACGGCCCCCCTCTCGATGGCGTCCTCGGCAAAGTCGTGACCGTCAACGTTGGCGCCGCGGATCGCGAGGAAGAGGTCGCCCGGCTTAACTTGGCGGTTGTCGGTGGCGAATCCGGTGGCGGCAAGGTCGCCAGATACGGCGAGTTCGGCTCCCAGGCGCGTGGCCAGTTCTGATAGCGACCGGTTCATAGAAGGGCCTCCCGCGCCAACTCGCGATCGTCCATGTGTGTCTTGGTTTTGCCGATGATCTGATAGTTCTCGTGGCCCTTTCCGGCGATCACCACGACGTCCCCGGGCTGGGCTTGCCCGATCGCGAAGGCGATGGCTTCGCTACGATCCAGGATGGCGACGTACTTCTTGCCCGGCATGATCCCGGCCACGACCTCGTCGAGGATGGATTGCGGATCCTCCGTACGGGGGTTGTCGCTGGTTACGACGGTTAGGTCGCTTCCGGCGCTCGCGGCCTGGGCCATCAAGGGTCGCTTCTTACGGTCGCGATCTCCTCCGCACCCGAATACGGTGGCGACGCGGCCCGTGGTGAGCGGGCGGACGGCTTCCAGGAGCTTGATCAGGGCGTCCGGGGTGTGCGCGTAATCCACCAATACGCCAATTCCCTTGTCGTTGGGTACCGGCTCGAAACGTCCTGGAACCGGGCGAACTTTGGGCAAGGCTTCAACGATCTGGGGGAAGGGGTACCCCAGGGCAACCGCCGCGGCCACAGCGGCGAGCGTGTTCTCCACGTTGTACGAGCCGCCCAGCGGGACTCGCACCGAGCGAAGGTCGCCTTGGTATTCGAGGTCGAGGTCCAGTTCAGACACCGATACGTTTGCGCGGAGACAGCGCAGTTCGCCCCCTGTGCCAAAACCCACGACCCGCTGTGCGGAGGCTTGTTTGGCAAATCGTTGCCCGGCCGGGTCGTCGAGGTTGATCGCGGCGGCGGCAGGCTTCTGGGTTTGGCCCGGAAGCTCTGTGAAAAGTCGGAGTTTCGCTGCCTCATACGAGGCCATGTCTCCGTGGAAGTCTAGATGATCCTGGGTCAGGTTCGTGAAGACGGCGACGTCGAACTCGACGCCGTCAGCCCGGAACTCCGCGAGGGCGTGGCTACTGATCTCGATTGTGAGGGCCTTGGCCCCGGAGTCTCGGACCTTGGCGAGAAGCCCGTAGAGTTCCACCGCGAACGGGGTGGTGTTGCTGAGCTCCTGAGCGTGCCCGGGCATCTGAAGCCCGAGGGTGCCAAGGTACGCCGTTGGCACTCCCATGGCCTCAAGGAGGTCACGCAAGACCCAGGCCGTGGTGGTCTTGCCGTTGGTACCGGTGATCCCGATCACCTGAAAGCTCCGAGTTGGGTGGTCGTAGAACGCGTCGCAGATCCGCCAGATCGCCTGGTTGAAGTCGAGCTTGGCAGACGGAAGCTGAGCTACGGCAAGGCCGAGGCTCCTCGCGCATTCGAAGCCGAACGCGGAATGAACGATGGCGGCGACGGCGCCACGATCCTGGGCGGGTCCGAGAAACTCGTGGCTGTCTCGCTCGGTACCGGCTTGGCAGACGAAGAGCGATCCGGGGCCTGCCTGGCGCGAGTCCAGGGTCATAGCCGCGATCTCGGCGTCGCCGTGAATGCGGTCTGGGCTAACCCCGGCGTTCTCGAAGAGCTTCTGGAGGGTCACCGCCCCGGACCGGCCTCGTTGCTGGGCGTGGGTGCGGAGACCGGCTCCGTCGGAGGGATGTTGTACTTGCGGATCACGAGCTTAGCGAGCCTCTGGAATGCGGGTCCCGCGACCGTGCCGCCCCATTGGAGGACCTTCGGGCCTTCCACCATCACGACGATCGCCGCCTTCGGTCGGTCGCCCGGGACGAATCCTACGAAGTTGGCGTTGTTGCCTCCGCCGATGTAGGACTTTGCGGGCCCGTTCCAGCGTTGCGCGGTGCCGGTCTTGCCGCCGAGCGAGTAACCCGGAATCCGCAGGCGCTTGCCAGTGCCGATCTCGGTATCGATGACGGCGCGCATGGCTTGAAGGACCTTTTCAGCAGTCTCCGGGCGGACAAGAGGTTTGCCGGGGGCAATCGGCTCATCAACGCCGCGGCGAGACTTGATCAGGCGGGGGGCCATGCGCACGCCTCCGTTGCCGAGGGCCGACATTGCGCACGCCATGCCCAGCGGGGTGACGGTTACGGACTGCCCCATTCCCAGGCGGGCGAGTTGCATGGCCTTCGCGTAGTCGTTGATATTGAGCCAGCCGCCGACCTCTCCGGGTCCGACGATGCCGGTGGGCTTGAGCACTCCTGCATCGCGCAAGAACTGGATGAAGGTGTCCCTACCCACGCTGGTCGCCCAGGTAGCAGCGGCGATGTTGCAGCTCTTGGCAAGGGCTTCGACGGCGTTCACCGATCCATGGGCGCGGCTTCCGTTGTGGAGCGCGCATCGGAGAGGCTGCCCCCCGAATACACTGTCGCCATCGCAGAAGATGCGGTGATCGAGGCTCAGCTTGCCATCGTCGATCGCTTTGGCCAGGGTGAGGATTTTGAAGATTGAGCCAGGGTCGAGCCGGGCCTGATAGGCCGGGTTGAAGTCCACCGGCTTGCCCTGCTGGCGGTTGGGATCGTAGCTAGGATAGTTGGCGATGGCGAGGATCTCGCCGGTGGCGGTGTCTTGGACGACCGCCGAGCCTCGCTCCGCCTTATAGGCAGTTACTTGATCGCGGAGGGCTTCGTAGGCTTCACGCTGCAAGTCCGAGTCGATGGTTAGGACAACGTCCTGACCGTCCTGCTTCTCGACGAGTTGCTCGCTGCGCATTGGGAGCAAGCGGCCCTTCCGATCCACCATGCCCGTAGCGAGGCCGTCGATGCCTTTCATGTCCTTGGCCAGCTGCTTTTCTAGACCGACCGCGACCTCCAGTTTTCTTTCCCCACCGGTCTTGAGGTCCTTGAAACGTTGGATCCCACGATTCATTCCAATCAAGGTCGCGGTGGCTTCGCCCATGGGGTACTGGCGCTTGCCGGCTTGCGCGATTCCGATGCCGTTGGCGCGGTAGCGCGCCTTCACGCGGTAGAAGCCGGATCGTTGCTCGGAGTCCAATTGGAGGCGCCAGATGGCGCTGGGCACACCCGTGTCCGCACGAGACTGGATCTCCGTAGCCGGCAGCCCAACGGCATCGGCGAGCGCTCCAAAGAACGCTGGACTCTGCGGAACGTTCTCGAACTCGACTTTCAGTTCGTAGCGCTCATCGTCCTGGGCAACCGGCTTGCCGTCCGCCGTAACGATCGCCCCCCGCCTAGCAGGATCGACCTCCCGGTGGAAGAACTTGCTGGACCCGCGCGCACGCGTCTCGGTGGCGGCCGCATCGAAAGCCATCACCTTGATTTGGGTGAGCACGGCCCCGCCGAACATCGCAGCGAGCAAGAGGCGGGCAACGCCCAAACGGAGGGGGCTAGCGGTTGAGGACAACGAGGCCACGGAATTCCTCACCTTTAACGGACGATGGGACCAGGGCTTCCGTAGCGACGAATCCGTGCGCAAGCGCCCATTTCTCAACCGAACGCCGTTGGGCCGCATCGCGAAGCTGGGCACGCGCGCTCTCGGTGCCCGTCGATGCCGCCATCATGCGTACTCTGGCACTCCCTGCCTCAAGCCGCGTCTTCTCGAGCAAGCACTGCCCCACCAGCCCAGACGTCACCGCCGCGCCGATCGACACCGCAAAGAAGACCGCGGTGCAGCGGATCAGCGAATCGAAGGAGGCGACCCGTAAACGCAATCCGGCGTGCGTACGGGAGCGCGAATCGATCGCGGCGTCAAAGGTCAAGTGTTCTACGGGTAGTGCGGCCATCCTTGGCAATCTCCATTTGGCCCCTTCTAGGGGTCCACTCTCTTCAATGCCCGAAGCTTTGCGCTTCGGCTGCGCGGGTTGCGCGCGATCTCCTCGCTGGTTGGGATCAGGGGCTTTCGGTACACATCCATGTAACCGTTGCCCGCCAATTCGCGGAAGACGTTCTTCACCGCCCGGTCTTCTCCCGAGTGGTAGCTGAGAACCGCCAGGACGCCGCCGACCGCGAGCGCCGAAGCGGCATCTCGCAGGGCTTCATCGAGCCCGTCCAATTCTCTATTTGTTGCAATACGAACCGCCTGGAAGGTGCGAGTCGCGGGATGAATCCGCTTGTCTCGCGCTCCCGGCGGGATCGCAGCCAAAACGCAATCCACCAGATCCTGGGTCGTGCGCAGCGGCTCCTTCTTGCGTCGGTCCACGATCACGCGGGCGATCGCCCGGGCCCATCGCTCGTCGCCGTAGTCGTGCAAAACGTTCTCGATCTGATCCAGTGTCCATCGGTTGAGGAGCGCGCTTGCCGGCTCCCCGGTGGAGCGATCCATCCGCATTTCAAGCGGGGCGGACTCTCGGAAGCTGATACCTCGGGTCGGGTCCTCGATCTGCGCGGAGTTCAGCCCGAGGTCCAGGAGGATCGCATCGGCCTTCAGGGCCAGCTTCTCCAGTTCGGCGGACAGGTTCCGGTAGTCGGCGTGGACGTACTCGATGCGAACACCCTCCGGGGTGCCGAGGCGCTCACGCGCGATCTCCAGCATCGAGGAATCCCAGTCGAATCCCACCAGCGCGCCACCCGGCGCAATTCTCGAAACGAACTCTCGGGAGTGGCCGCCCAATCCGAGCGTGCCATCCGCCACCACGGCTCCCGGGGTCAGCGGCAGGACCGCCAGAACCTCCGCCATCATCACGGGATCGTGACGAGGCTCAGCCGCCATCTCGAACTCCTGCGGCATCGCCCTTCTCGAGGGCTCCTGCCGGAGAGCCGGGGTCCAACCCCACCTTGGTCCAACGTACGTACAGGCAAGCGAAATGGACATCAGCCAACCTTTCGCCCCGCTTGCCTCATCTTCATTTCAATTTCGTCCCAGAGCTCTTCCTTTTCTCCGCCAAAGGCGGGATCGGCCAGCCACTGGTCCCAATCATCAACATTCCAGATTTCAACCTTCTCGCCCGAGCCCACGAGAATCACCTTCTCTTTGAGCTTCAGTTGCTCCCGCAATCGCTGCGGAACCACCACCCTTCCCTGAGGGTCTGCGTTGATCTGTCCGAAAGCGGTTCCCCGCAACAGACGGATGTATCGCTCCTTCCAAACGCTGTCCGGTTCGGCTTGGATGCTGGCCACGTCGCGGGCGTACTGCTCGCCCTTGATGGCCTCCAAGAAGTTGCCCTTCGCCTTGCGAATGACGAAGTCTGCCCCCAAGAGCTCGCGCATGGTTTTGGGAAAGATCACACGACCCTTGTCATCGATCGGAGTGGTAACGAACCCATCCAGGCCGCCAATTCCTTGGCTGTTCGCTTCCATCGCCATCCTAGCTACTCCGACCGAATCTGGGTCTGTAGGCAACTCGGCATCCTGCGTTGTTGCCCACGACTTCCCTCAAAAGGACCCTCATTTCCCGTGGATTTGGATCCATCCTTGGATCGTTCCACCACGTGACTGGAATGATACTGGTACTGGACTGGGAACGCAACCCCTATTTTCACAATTTTGCCTTTAGGTAGACAAGGGTATACATGAAGCCTGGTTCGTCTACTGCTTTAGGGGGTTTGGGCAGTACGAAAGGCCATCGATATCGGGTCGGCAGCCGCTGTTGGTGCCGCTTTCCTTGGCTTTTGTGGAGATTGGTGGCATTCCAGTCCCTAAGTTAGGGCGAGCACACTCTTGAACTGCTCTTGGTAGAGCTCCTGGTATACGCCGGGCTTGTCCACGAGCTCGCTGTGAGGGCCCACGTCCACGATCTGGCCCTCTTCAAGCACCACGATGCGGTCGGCTTCTACGACGCTGGAGAGGCGGTGGGCGATGATGAACGTGGTGCGGCCTTTCATGACCTTGCGAAGCGCCTCTTGGACCCGGTGCTCGGTCTCACCGTCGAGGGCGCTCGTCACGTCGTCTAGGATCAGGACCGCCGGGTCCGTGACCAGGGCGCGAGCAAGGGCAAGCCGCTGCTTCTGGCCGCCGCTGAGTTTGATGCCATGCTCCCCGATCATCGTCTCGTACCCCTCGGGCAAACTGACGATGAAGTCGTGCAGATCAGCGGCGATGCAGGCGGAGACGACCTCGTCGTCGGTGGCCTCGCGGTTTCCGTAGCGGACGTTCTCCGCCAGCGAAACGCTGAAGAGAACGTTCTCTTGAGCAACCATCGCTACTCGGCGGCGAAGGGACTCAAGTCGCACGTCGCGTAGATCGTGGCCGTCCACCGTTATCCGCCCATGGGTTGGCTCGTAGAACCGCATCAGCAGGTTCATGAGGGTGGACTTGCCGGCCCCAGAATGGCCGACGAGGGCGACCACTTCCCCGCTCTTCACGCGCAAAGTGACTTCGTGGATCGCGTCTCGGGCGGGCGGAGGAACTCGGTCGGGATCGGAGGATCGGCGGTCGTCGTCCGGTGCGTGTTTGGACTCGCCATAGCTGAAGCTGACGTTGTCGAATACGACGTCCCCCCGGACTTCTCGTAGGTTGAGGGCGTCCGGCTTGTCCTCGATCTCCGGCCGGGTGTCCAGGGTCTGGAACACGCGCTCCATCGCGGAGACCGCCCACTGCAGGGCGTTGTTGAAATCGACCACCCGGACGGCAGGGTTGAATACGAAGCCGATGTAGAAGGTGAAGGCGACCAGTTCGCCCGTGGTCATCGTATTCCCTTGCACCAGGGTGCCACCGTACGCGTAAACCACGCCGGTCCCGAGCGCGCTGATGACGCCAGAGACGAGGCCAAGGCGCCGGTTCAGGTGGACCTGGCGCATGTCCACGCCGAACTTCTGCTTCACGGTGGACATGAAGCTCTGGGTCTCGTGGTCTTCGCGCACGAAGGCCTTGACGACTCCGATGCCCGCGATCTTTTCGGCGAGTTTGCCGAGCATCTCGTCCCAGTACTTGCGCTGGAGCTGGCTGACTTCGCGGATGTGCTTTAGGAAGAGCAGGTAGCTGACCACGTAGAAGGGGATCAGCAGCACGATGATCAGGGCCAGCTTCCACTGAAGTGTGAACAGCATGAGCGTGACGCCCACGAGGGTCACGAGGTCGCTGATAAAGGTAACGAGCTGTCCCTGGATGAGGCCCTGGATGAGCTCGATGTCGCCGGTGGCGCGGGCCATGATCTTGCCGGTCTGGGTCTGGTTATGAAAGGTCAGGGACAGCTTCTGGAGGTGCTTCCAGAGGGCAAAGCGGAGGTCGAAGACGAAACGGTTTCCGATCCAGTTGAGGTGGTACGAGAGCAGATAGCTCATCAGGTTCCGGAATGCCACGAGCCCGAAGAGCGACAGGGCGAGCCACATCAGCCGGTTGGGGGCTTCCGTTTGGCTGATGCGATCGAGAGCGGCACGCTCTTTCGTCAGTGCCGTGGCCTGGGCGGCTTCTCCCCCCGAAAGCTTGGCGATCTGGGCGTCGATATCGCGGATCTTGGCTTGGGCCTTGACTGCGGGCGTGATCGCGGTATCGATCGCGGCCTGGAACAGTCGAGGAGGGGCGATCTGGAATGCCGTCACCAACAGGGTGAGGAAGACCGCAAGAGCCACGCGGCCTCGGTAGGGGTGAAGGAATTCCAGGACGCGCCGGAATGAGCGCATGGCCTAGGTTGGCATGATCTGCCTCTCAGGTCAAGGAGGTTGGAGTCGTCAGCGACAATCGGTCCTCGCAAAAAGAGAAACGCCCCTCCGAGGAGGGGCGCTTGTTTCGATTTCGACCAGGGAGGGGTTCATTACCAACCCACCGGGTCTAGAGAGTTGCAGGTTGGCTAAAACCTACAACCTCCCTGGTGCTTAGATTTGGAACTCATTTGTTGGCACCACCTCCTTTTGTGTGCAGGATAACTCTTCATACGGCCCGGTTCGACCAAATGATTCGGGTTCTCAAGATTTTTTCGTGCCGGCATTTTCAAGGATCTTCAGCGCGGCCTCGGCGTCCTCTTGGGCCTTGGCCGGGTTCATGCCAAAGCGATCCATCGCCAACACGTGTCCAAGGCTAACGGCCACCGTCATCCGGTCCGTCTTGGGCTTCACCGCGCAGATCATCAGCCGGTGGACCCCATCCGTCCAGAACCAGTACCGGACTGCGTCCAGTTGGACCTGTCGGTCCGCCTTCCGTCCGGCGTCCTGCTCGTAAGTCGCGAGAACCTCCTTGAGGCGCTCCTCGTCGATACCGATCAGGGATCGCTGGGCCAGGACCACGCGGTTCTTGAGAAGGATTACGCCGAACCCCTCGTCCTCCTTCTCCCAGCCAGACGCGGTGTAGTCATCGCCCAGGTTGAACGGCAAGTTGCCGAACATCTCAGCTTTTTCGGGAGGAGGGTACAGGAAGAGGGCCGCCTCCTTGGTTTCGCCGACTCGGAGCCGGCCGGCCGGCCGCACCAGGCTCAGGCGCGATACGTAGGTGAGGTCTAGGTTGGCCGGCAAGTCGGTTGGAGGCGTAGCCGGAGGCTGCTGGGCGATGGGCTGCGCCCCGCCCGAACATCCGGCGAGCGCGCCCGTGAGTACGGCAATGGCGACAACCCAGCTTAGTCGGCTTCGGCTCATACCTCTTGGACGGCAACGACCCGGTACCGGGTTAGGCCCTGCGGGGCCATTACAGAAACTTCGTCGCCGGCGACCTTGCCGACCAACGCCTCACCGAGCGGCGAAGTGATCGAGATCAGGTCCCGGTGGGGATCGGCCTCGAAACTGCCAACGAGGGTGACGTCGAACTGGTCGTCAAAATCCAGGTCCAGCAAGGTCAGCAGGCTCCCCAGGTGGGCGCTGCCCACAACGGCATCTGACGGGCGCTCCACGATCTTCGCGCTCTGGACCGCCCGCTCCAACTCGGCGATACGGGCCTCAAGCCGGGTTTGGTTGAGCTTGGCCTCGTGGTAGGCGGCGTTCTCCTTCAGGTCTCCGTGGGCTTTGGCCTCACGAATCGCGTCCGCGATCAGGAGCCGCTTGGGGCCTTTCAGCTCCTCGAGCTCGGCTTTGAGTTTCGCGAATCCTTCCTGGGTCAGCAGGATAACGTTGGCCATAGGCCAAGATTGTATCCGCATGTCCGCTAGTTCGCGCGTTACGGTGGTGATTGTCAGCTTCAACACGTGCGATCTGCTGCGCCGGTGCCTTAGGTGCATCGAGCCCGAGCACGAGATTGTGGTGGTGGACAACGCATCATCGGACGGCTCGGCGGACATGGTTGCCAGGGAGTTTCCCGGAGTCCGGCTGATTCGCAACGACCAGAATCGCGGGTTTGGCGGGGCCAACAACCAGGGCATCGACGTAGCAAGTCGAGAACTGGTTCTGCTCCTCAATAGCGACGCCTTTGCGAAGCCGGGGGCGATCGGGCGCCTTGCCGAGGCGTTTGACGATCCGACCATCGTGGCCGCGGGCGGGAAGCTCCTGAACGAGGACGGCACCCGACAGGCCTCGACCGCGCGCGAGCTGACCCTCTGGGCGGCCTTTTGCGAGCAGCTGTGGCTGGAGAAGGCGTTCCCAGGGTCCAGAGTCCTCAGCCCGTACTGGCTGGAACCCTCCGGGGAGCAGGACGTTCCCCAGGTGATGGGGGCGTGCCTGATGATGCGCAAGCTCGAACGCTTCGATGATCGCTACTTCCTGTACTGCGAGGACACCGATCTGTGCCACCGAATGGCGTGCCACGGTCGGATCCGGTACGTGCCGGACGCCGAGTTCGTGCACCTCCTCGGAAGCTCAAGCCACGCGAACCGATGGCTGGCCGTAGCCCGCTACAACCGGGGAAAGGAGCTTTACTTTGCCATCCACCGATCGCGGGTCGCGTGGCTCATATGCCTCAAACTAAACCGGATTGGGGCACTCCTGCGGATGCTAGCTTGGCTGGTTGTGCAGATCTCCACGCTGGGCTCGCGCGGTCGTGGGCAGGTCAGGCTCTTTGCCAGGGTGTTAGGCGCCCCAATTAGTGGACCGCCCCGCCCTGATGGTAAGCCTCGATAACCTCGTCGGGAGACCCATCCATCCGGATCTGGCCCTCGTGGAGCCAAAGGCACCGGTCGGCAACGCGCCGGACCGCATCGAACTGGTGGGACACGAACAGGATGGTGCCGCCGTTCGCGCGAAACTCATCGATCTTTCGGTAGCACTTCTCGGCGAAATCAAAGTCGCCAACGGCAAGGACCTCGTCCACGAGCAGGATGTCCGCATCAATGTTGACCGCCACGCTGAAGCCGAGCCGAGCCATCATGCCGCTGGAGAACGTGCGGACCGGGGTGTCGATCTGGTTGGCGAGCTCAGAGAACTCGACGATGCGGTCGATCCGTTCGGCGACCTCTTTGCGGGTGAGCCCCAGAATCACGCCGTTGAAGAAGATGTTCTCAAGGCCGGAGAGGTCGGGGTGGAAACCAGCGCCAAGCTCCAAGAGGGGGGCAAGGCGTCCGTTCACCTCCACGGTGCCGGACGTGGGCTTGTAGATTCGGGCCAGAAGGGAGAGCAGGGTGGACTTCCCCGCCCCGTTCTTGCCGATCACGGCGATGCATTGGCCCTTGGGGACCTCGAAGGTAAGGCCACGAAGGACTTCCAGGTTCTCGATGCGGCGCTTCTTCCAGCGCAAGAGCAGCGTCTTGAGTCCGCCGGCGCCAGAGTGGTTGAGGGTGAACTGCTTACGCAGGTTCTCGACCCGGATGGGTGGCGGTGGTTGGTTCACGGCCTCTCCACAAATCGCCACTTCAGGCGATTGAACGTTCGGTAGCCGAGGATAAGCACAGCGAAGGAAACGAAGGTGGCGATGCCAAGCATGGTCCAGTCCAGCGGCGCGGCAGGTATGGACTCGGTGGGGCCGTTGGGAACTGCCTGAGGCGCCAGTAGGAGCTTTCGGTACGCCGTGCAGAAGGTGGCCATGGGGTTGAGGTGGTAGAGGAAGCTCACCATCGGCGAGGCACGGTGCTGTACCTGCTCGCTGAAGTAGACGACCGGGCACAGATAGAACAGGAGCGAGAGGAGGACTTGGGTGATGTACTTGACGTCCTCGTAGAAGGTGTTGAGGGCGGAGACGAAGAACGCGATCCCGGTCGCCAAGGCCACGTTTGCGAGGATGAGCACCGGCAGGAGGAAACTCGTCCACTGGAAGGGGCTCTGCCCGGGCTTGGTGATCCAGACAAACAGGATATACACGAAGAACACGCAGAGAGCGAGCAGAAAGTGGACGAGGTTGCTGGCGACCGCGGCGAGCGGCAGAATCTCACGCGGAAAGTAGATCTTCTTGACGAGCTGCACGTTGCCGAGCACGCTCATGGAGGCGTCCAGGATTGCCTGCTGGAAGAAGAGGTACGGCAGCATCGCCGCCAACACGTACGCGCTGTAGTTGTCTCCCCCAAGGCCTGCGATGTACTTGAACACCACGGTGAGGACCAACATGGTCAGCAACGGATTGAGGAGAGACCAGAGGAAGCCGAGGGCGGAATTCTTGTAGCGAATTCGGAGTTCGCGCTCCACCATGCTGACGAGCAGCTCTCGGAACTTCCAGAGCTCCCGCAGCTCCTCACGCATGGGGGCGAGTCTACCTAGACCCGGATTTCTCGGCGGAGACGGCTAGGATCCTGACGCGAACGGAAGCCCCGCCCGGCACGAAGGTGGAGAGACCCGCGGCAGCGACCTGATCGGCGGTGAGACGCAATGTGCGGGCCTCACCCACGCTCAAGCCGACGATCTGCTCGGCAAAAAAGGCATCGGCAAACGTGGGATCGTGGAGATAGGGAATGGCGGGATAGCCGGCCACCACCGCGTAGGGCAAGCCCCTGCGTTCGGTGTTGGCCAGTTCTCGACCGTCTTCTGCCACCACGGAGAAGTGGAAGGTTGCCCGGTCGCCTGGTTGTACGGTCGCCGATACATCCTTGACGGCACCCAGATTCAGAGAGGTGAGCCAAGCGATCGCGAGTACGGCCGGGAACATAGCCTAAGGACGGCCCGGAACGCAAGAAAGAAGCAGGTTTCTAGTCGTCCGAGACGAGCTTAACCAGACGTCCGGTGATCACGTAGGCGACTCGCTCCGCGATGTTGACGGCGTGATCGGCGATGCGCTCGACGTGGTGGATCGCGAGGAGCAGCCAACTGTCCGCAACCACGTGGTCCGGGAACGCACGCATGTGGTCGTGGATCTGACCGCGCAACTCCCGGTACATCGTGTCCACTTCGTCGTCCTTCTCGATGACCCGCTCGACAAGAGACATGTCGCGCCGGACGAACGCTTCCAGGCTTTCCCGAAGCATGGCCCGGGCAACCGCCGCCATGGCCGGGAGGTCGATGATCGTCGTATCGCCGAGCTCCTTCTCAATCTTGAGCGTGATCTTGGAGATGTCGACGGCGAGGTCGCCGATCCGCTCGATGTCCGTGATCATCTTGATCGCGGTCCCGATCGTGCGGAAATCGGAAGCGGCGGGCTGCTGCAGCGCGAGCAGACGGAGGCAAAGATTCTCGATCGCGTGTTCTCGCTGGTCGATCTCGTCGTCGCGCAAGATGACCTGCATCGCCAGTTGGGTATCGAGGGAGGCGAGTGCCTCCACGGCCTGGGCGATCATGGACTCCGCGCGACTCCCCATATCCAGCAGGTCGTGCTCTAGCTGTTGGATTTCCGAGGCGAAGTTTTGGCGGTGTACGGGTTGGCCTTCCATGGGTTACTTATCAGACGTCGATACGCAGAGCTCTAGTGAACCCTACTTTGTTAAGAAGCTTCCGACGGCAGGTCCGTTCCCATCTGCATCGGATGAAAACAGAAGAAACGGGAGTTGCCTGACTTCGACTCTGGAGGCGAGGACTTTCGGCAATCCTCTCGGACTTTGGGACACCGGCTCGCAAAGCGGCACCCCTCGAAGCGCTCCCGCGGGTCCGGAATCTCGCCCTTGAGCGGCTCAGGAAGGTGCATCAACTTCTCGAGGGAGGGGGCCGACTCTAGGAGGGCGGCCGTGTACGGATGGCGAGGATTGGCGAAGACCTCATCGGCCGGACCTTCTTCGACAATGCGGCCAAGGTACATGACCGCGACCCGGTCGGCCAGAAACCGAACGGTCGTGAGGTCGTGGGAGATGTAGAGGTAGCTGCATCCCTCGCGGTCTTGTATGTCCTTGAGCTGGTTGAGGACTTGGGCCCGCACGCTCAGGTCGAGGGCAGCCGTGGGCTCGTCGCAGATTACTAGGGGCGGCTGGAGCGCGAGGGCGCGTGCGATTGCCACGCGCTGACGCTGGCCTCCAGAGAGTTGGTGGGGGAAGCGGGTGCGGAAGCGATCCTCCAGGCCAACCTCCTCGAATAGCGCCTTCAAGTCGCGCGTTTTGCCGGCGATCTTCAGCGGTTCCTCCACGCACTTCCCCACTCGCCACTTAGGGTTAAGGCTGGCGTAAGGGTCCTGCCAGACCATGCCAACGCGCTCGGCTTGGTTGCGAGAGACGCCATGAACCGGGGCGCCATTCAGCACGATCTCCCCTCCGCTGAGCGGTTGGAGACCGAGCACGGCCCGGGCCAGCGTCGTCTTTCCGCAGCCAGACTCGCCGACAACGGCGACGGTTTCGCCGGCATGAACCTCAAGGCTCACGCCATCAAGGGCGCGGATCGTGGTTCCATGCGAACGAAACTCTACTTTGGCGTCCCGGATCGAGAGGAGGGTCTGGCTCATTGGGGTCTTTCTACCATTCCTTTGCTCCAGAAGAGCCGGTCGCGGAGCTTGGAGAGGAAGTCGGATTTTGCGCCGCGAACGAGACGGGTCGTTCGCGGCGATCGTCGAACTTCGACGGCATCCCCGCTGATCAGATGCAAACGCGTGAGGGCGTCGGCGCTCACCACCGCGTCGCCTTCCGTCTGAAGCCCGATATGGATTACCGAGTTCTCATGCAGGACGAGAGTACGGGCGCTAAGGGTGTGCGGAGCAATGGCGGTTAGGACGAGAGCCCGAAGATTCGGGTCCATTACCGGCCCGCCGGCAGACAGGTTGTATGCGGTGGAACCGGTGGGAGAAGAGATCATCACGCCGTCGGCCGGGTAGCTGGTCAGGTATTCGCCGTCGACCTCAACGTCGAAGGTCAGCATCCGGACGTCGGCCGAGCGCTGGATGACGGTCTCATTAAGCGAGTGGACCGAGGCCACCGTGCTGCCGGCGCGAATCAGGTCTGCCTGCAACATCATGCGGTCCTCGAACTCGACCGATCCTTTCAGGAACGCGCGGAGGGTGGGAATCGCATCGTCGCCCGTGAACTGGGTGACAAAGCCAAACCTTCCGTAGAAGACCCCCAAGATCGGGGTGGCTCTTACCGAGCAAAGGTGGGCGGCCCTAAGCAGGGTCCCGTCTCCGCCCAGGGTCACCACAAGATCGGCTTCGGCCAACTTCTGAGCGGGAACGGTCTCAAGCTGGCACAAAGGCGCCGAGTCGGGGTCGGCAGCCACCTCGCATCCCTCGGCTAGGAGGAACTCCCCCACCTCGCGAGCCCGCTGAAGAGCGTCGGCCCGCGCGGGGTTGGCAAGGAGGTGGATTCGCACGGCTTAGCCCGCCGCCCGGATCCGCTGGAGATTCTGCTTGGCCTCGGCGTTGTTGGGGTCGATCTTGAGAACGCGGTCCAGAGTGGCTACCGCCTCGGCCCGCTTCCCTCGGCGCTCGAGCACCACGGCGAGGTTGTTGAGGGCAACCGCGCTTCGAGGGCCAACGGTGACGGCCTCTCGGAGGGCGGTTTCCGCACCGGCTAGGTCCGCCTTCTTGAGGCGGCACAACCCAAGCCCGATGCGAGCATCGACGCTCTTGGAGTCCCGCCGCGCCAGTTCTCGGTAGCTGGTTTCCGCCTCGTCGATTCGGCCGAGGCCGTATAGGGTGCTCGCCAACAGCAGGCGGATCGGGTTGCGGGCAGGCTCTACCTGGAGGATCTCTAGCCAAACGGGGATCGCCTGTTCCGCTCTGCCCAAGTTCGCGTAGCTAGTCGCTAGATTCACCTTCGCAGAAACGCTATCGGGGCTTAGCCCGCGAAGCCGATCGAAAGTGATAGCGGCGCCTTCCCACTCCTTTCGGGCCACTTGGATGAGCCCGAGGTTGTTGAGGACGTCCAGATCGTTAGGGTTGATTTCGAGGGCCTTCTCGTAGGCCTTCTGCGCTCCAGCGGCATCGCCCTGCTTCCCCCTCACCACGCCAAGGTTGAACCAGTAGTCGGCCCGAAATTCCAGGAGCGGTGCCGCGTCTTCGTAGACGGTCCTCGCCTCCTTCCATCGGCCCGACCGGGCAAGGGTTTCGCCAAGCGAGAGCGCGACGGCAGCATCTTTCGGGTCCAGGTTTCGGGCCCGCATCAAATACGTGGCGGCGGTGGCGGAGTCGTTCACCCTTAGGGCAGAGAACCCGGCGTTCTTGGCGAACAGGGCGCTATCCGGCCTCAAGGTGGAAGCCTTACCAAACGCGGAGGCTGCGGGAGGGTACTGCTTGGCGCCCTCTTGAGCGACGCCAAGGTTGTTCCACGCAAAGGCATCGGAAGGGCGTAGTTGGGTCGCGCGGGTGAACGAGGCGATCGCGGGTGCGTAGCGCTTGGCGCCGAGGTGGATCGTTCCCACGTTGTAGTGGGCTTCAGCAAGGTCCGGCTTAAGGCGTAGGACCTCCTGGTAGGCGGTGAGGGCGGCCTCGCCCTTGCCCGCCGCCAGACGAGCGTTCCCCAAGTTGTTGAGAACCTCGAGATCGTTGGGGCGCTTGGCGGCTGCTTTCTCCAGAAGGGGAACGGCTTTTGCGGACTTGTCGGTGCGCAGGTAGAGGAAGCCTAGCCACGCAAGAACGTCCGGGTCCTCGGGGTCCTTTGCGAACAGGGCCTCAAAGCCCTTGAGCGACTCGTCCAGGTTCCCCGCCCGGTAGACGGCGATGAGCCTCGTGACCTCCTTCGGGTCGGAATCCAGGGCATAGGCGGCTCCCGACAGGGCGAGGGCGGCCACGGCGGCAACCAGGGTCTTCATCAGCTGAGCGTTCATTTTAGCGTTTGGGCCATCGCTTCGGGGATGGAGCGCTCGAATGCGTAGGCCAGGTCATCGAGACTCCAGGAGTAGGATCGCTCCTGCAGTTCTAACGCGAGGCGGTCTCCTCGCATTTCGCCGATCTCGGCGAAGTCCAGCATGGCTTCCGAGCAAGCCCGCTCGATCGCGGCCTTTCCATCCGGCGGGTAGGAGACCAGCACGCGCCCAGGGGCTTCCCCGAACAGGACGGCCATCGGGTTGGAGCCCGGCAGCTTCGCGGTGAGCCCACCCGAAGCCAGCGCGATCTCCGCGAGCGCTGCGGCAAGGCCGCCTTCCGACGAGTCGTGCGCGCTCCCGATCAGTCCGTGACTTCCCGCATGCACGAGGAAACCGTGCAAGCGCTTCTCGCCTTCGAGATCCGGGGCAATCGGATAGCCATCCTCGATTCCGTGAACCGCGGCAAGGAACAGGCTGGCGCCGATGCCCTTCTGAGCCCAATCCAAGGGCACCTCCACGAGTCCGAGCTTCGCGCCGGGGGTTTGGGGAGCCATCGGAAGGGCCTTCGCCGGATCATCGAGGATCCCGAGCATGCCGATCAGGGCGGTGGGCGGGACTTCGCCAAGGTCGCTCTGGTTGTAGAAGCTGACGTTGCCGCTGACAACGGGTGTTTCCAGGGCCTCCGCGGCTTCCGCGATACCCCGGACGCACTCGTCGAACTGCCAGTAAACATGGCCGAGTTGGGGGTTGCCAAAGTTGAGTCCGTCGGTTGCGGCCACCGGCTTTGCTCCCGTGCAGGCAACGTTCCGCGCGGCCTCGCACACGGCGAGAAGTCCGCCCCGGTAGGGGTGCTGGAACGCCTGGCGGGCGTTTCCGTCGATCTTGACCGCGATTCCCTTCTTGGTGCCCCTTGGCGCGAGTACGGCGGCCTCGGCCTCGCCGGGGGCGAGCACGGTCTGGGTGAGAACGTGCTGGTCGTACTGTTGGTAGACCCAGCGCTTGCTGGCGAAGTCGGGGTGGGCGAGCACGGTGAGAAGCGCTTGCTCCAAATCGGTCGGTTCCAGCTTCAGCGGGTCGAACTCCGCGGCGGCGTAGAACGCGCCGGACGGCTGCTTGACGGTCGTGTAGGTCGGGCAGGTGTCGGTCAGGAGGGTTGGATCCATCTCCGCGGCGACCTCGCCGTTTCGCGACACCCGGACCACTCGATCCTCGGTGACGTGGCCAATCACGACCGCCTGAAGGCCCCACTTGTGGAACACGTTGATGACCTCGTTCTCACGGCCCAACTCGGCCACAGCGAGCATGCGCTCTTGGCTCTCGGAGAGAAGGAGCTCGTAGGCGCTCATGTCGTGCTCGCGCATCGGGACGAGGTCGAGGTCGATCTCCATGCCGACTCCTCCCATGCTGGACATCTCGATCGTGCTGCAGGTGAGGCCCGCCGCGCCCATGTCTTGGATGGCGACGACCGCGCCGGTTTGGAGCGCCTCAAGCGTGGCCTCGATCAGGAGTTTCTCCGCGAACGGATCCCCGATCTGGACGTTGGGGCGCTTGGCCTCGTTGTCTTCGCCGAGGGTGTCGCTAGCGAAGGTGGCCCCGTGAATCCCGTCTCGACCGGTAGCGGATCCAAGGTAGATCACGGGATTGCCCACGCCTGCGGCGGCGGCGGTAGTGACCTCTTTGATGGGCACGGTTCCCACGCACATGGCGTTGACCAGGGGATTCCCGCTGTAGCGAGGGTGGAAGTTGACCTCGCCCGCCACGGTAGGCACGCCCACGCAGTTTCCGTAGCCCGCGATGCCAGCAACCACATGCTCGAAGAGGTAGCGGTTGCGAGCGACGACCTCCGCCGATTCCTCGCCGTCCCGGATCGGGCCGAAGCGCAAGGAGTTCAGGGAGGCAATGGGACGGGCGCCCATCGTTAGGATGTCCCGAATGATTCCGCCCACCCCCGTGGCCGCCCCCTGGTAGGGTTCCACCGCGCTCGGATGGTTGTGCGACTCGACCTTCATGGTGACGGCAAGGCCGTCGCCCAGGTCGATCAGGCCGGCGTTCTCTAGGCCCGCACCTTCCAGTGCTTCCTTGTACTTCTTGAAGTAGGCCAGCACCGGACGCGAGTATTTGTATCCGCAGTGCTCGCTCCACATGACGGCGAACATGCCGACCTCGGTGTAGTTGGGGTCGCGGCCCAGCAACTCAACGATCCGCCCGTACTCAAAATCGTTCAAACCCATCGCTGAGTACACTTCGGGGGTGATCGCGGCCATGCTCCGGAGTATATCCGTGGGGGCTGGGCAGGCCCGGGCTTCCCGCGCACTCCTCCTTGCCGGGCTAGCCATCGCGTGCGGTTCCTGCGGCCCCCGCTACGAGTGGGACGGCACTTGGAAAGGCACGATCGAGCTCCCGAATCGCGCCGAGTTAACCTCGGATGTTCGCAGCACCCTCGAAGCGGTGAAACTAACGATCCGTGGCGACAAGTTCGATCTCTTCGCCTCAGGCCTACCGTTTGAGGGAGCGGTAGGCTACGATGGTAGCAAAGCAATCCTTCGGGTGCTGAGGACGGCGGGTCAACCTACGGAGTCGGGACGGCAGTACGAACTCCAGATAGTCGACCCAGATCACATTCAGCTTCGTGGGTCCAGCGTTACTACCCTGACGCGGGTCGCAACGGGGATCCCAACCCGCCCGTAACGATTGCCGTACGGTAAGAAAAGATGTCACCTCTCTGGATCATCCTCATCGTCTTGGTTGTCCTCGTCGTCCTCGTGATCGGCGCCTACAACGGGCTTGTTGCCCTCCGGCAACAAACCAACAGCGCGTTCGGCCAGATCGACGTTCAGCTGAAGCGCCGGTACGACCTGATTCCGAACCTCGTGGAGACGGTCAAGGGCTACATGAAGCACGAATCCAGCACGCTGGAGGCAGTCATCCAGGCGCGCAACTCGGCGCTGGGCGCCCGGTCGGTTCATGACAAAGCGGCAGCCGACAGCCAGGTAACGGCGGCGCTCGGAGGGTTCTTTGCCCTGGCCGAGAGCTACCCAGACCTGAAGGCGAACACGAACATGCTGGCCCTGCAGGAGGAGCTCCGAGGGACCGAGGACAAGATCAGCTTTGCCCGGTCTTACTACAACGAGATCATCACCGCGTACAACACGAAGCTGGAGACCTTCCCCACGAGCATCATCGCCAACTTCGGCGGTTTCAAGCCCAAGGAGCTTTTCGAGATCGAGAACCCCGGCGAGCGCGAAAACGTGAAGGTCCAGTTCTAAGTGGCAGAGGCCGAGCCAAAGTCGGTTCGCAAGAAGCGGCCCAGCCGCGCAGCCCGTAGCGTGCGGGTGATCGTGGGCTTGATCGTTCTTGCCGGCGCCTTGGCCGGCCTAAACGCCTACACCTACAAGCAGGATGTGCAGGCGGCGACCGGGTCGCCCCAACCCGCGCAACAGGGGTTCTTTGTGACGGCCGCCGACCGCCCGGACATCGAGGTGTTCTTCAAGAGCCTCACGCACGAGCAGCGGGTCGCCATGGGGAAGAACCTGGGCGCGCACAACGCGCCCAAGGTTGCGGAACTCGCGGCGAGGCTGATGAACTCGTTCGACGCGGAGGCCCGCGCCGAGCTCGAGCGAAGCCTGATTCTGCTGGCTCCTAAACAGCCCGAGGCGGTAGCCGACCAGCTAAAGCTCGGGGCAAGCTTTCAACGCATCGGGGTGTTCAAGGCGCTGGATACCCTTGGTCCGGCGGCCATCCCGCTCGCGGTCGCTCGTCTCGAGAAGGCGGACTGCCGGACCAACGCCGCCTCCTACCTCCTCATGAAGGGGGCGCCCGTGTGCGAGCCGACCTTGGCCCTGCTGGCCTCCAGCAAGGAAAAGGACGCTCGGCTTGCCGCCGCCGACGTGCTGGCGAAGCTTCGCTATCTGCCGGCCGCCCCCGCTCTGGCCAAGCTTCTAACCCAAGCACGAGAGGAGACCCTCGCGGAGACTGACCCAACCAAAGTTCCGGACAAGCGGGCAGAAGCCCTGGGCTACCTCGGTGCGCTCGCCACGGTAGCGGCGCCGGAGTCGGAAGCGTTGTTGAGAACAACGGCTAAAGACGAAGCCACCCCAGGTCCCTATCGGGCTCAGTCCCTACTGGGCCTGGGGCGGATCGGTAACGCCGCTTGCCAGGCCACGCTGTGGGAGTTTGCACTGCAGCAGGACCGTCTGCTGAGCGACGCGGCTTATTCGGGTCTGCAACTGGTGGGGGACGACGTGCTAAAGAGCGATCGCCCCCTTAGCAGCCTGCTCAAGGTTGCCGCCGGCCTCGTATCCCGCGCAGCAGATGCGGTTGTGGCTCGCGCCCTAACGTCTCCGGCAATCGCCCTCGAAGCGGCCACTTCGGCCGCCGACCGGCCGGGCCTCGTTCCTGCGCTGGTTGCCCGGCTGCAGGCCATCGACGCTTCCACAGAGGGAGCCCTCGCGGACCGGATCATCGAGTCTCTCGCAAGCACTCCGGCGGGCCAACGAAGCCTACAGGGGCTGCGCAAAGACCCGGGCATTGAAGCCCTCGCCCGGCGTCGGCTTACTCAGAACTAGGCGAACGGGTCGTCTTTGTCCGCTGAGTTGGGCATGCGGATACCCTCGGGCTCCTCCAGTCCCTTCTTGCCTCTCCTGAGGATAGGGCGCGGATCCTGATCCTCCTTCAAGGCGTTCAATCGGTGCAGGGTGTCTTGCAGGAGCTCCTCGTCGTTGGTAAGGCCCGTCAGGATGGCTCTGCTCTCCGTCAGGTAGGCCGCAGGGAACGCCAGCAACCGCCGCTGGATGGTGGCCTTAACGGACTCCACCTCGGTCAGCAGGTACCTGCGCATCCCGTCCTGCCCCTTGAGGCACGCCGGACGCGGGAACCTTAGGAAGATGGGTTGGGCGAAGTGGGGGTGCTTGACCAGTACCTGCCCTTGCGGCAAGGCTCCGAGCTTTTCCTTGACCGAAGGCGAGAAGTAGCTGTAGCCGGGCTGCGCGAGTTCCTCCGCTTCGACGTGGCCGAAAACGTGGGTGGCGGCGTTCCCAACGATCTCCTTGTCGACCCGGCTGCGGAACTGCTGGGCCCCAAAGAGCGTGAGTCCCATATAGCGGCCCCGGGACGAGATCTCCTTGAGCGACTGGACCACGTAGGTCTCGGCCCCGCCGCTCGGGGCGTACTTGTTCAGCTCGTCGATCATCGCCACCATGCGGGCGACGCCGAGGTTGCCGTTCTCCATCCGCTCTCGGAGTTGGGAGACCACGGCGGCGAAGACGAGGTTCTGCTCTTGACTGTTGAGGCCAGCCACGTCGACCACATACACGGTGTTGGGCTGGAAGGCTTGCACGAATGGGCCGGTTCCCTGCCCCTTGGAGGCGATCAGGCCCTTGAAGCGGTTGGTAAGGGTGCTGAGTCGGTTGGACATCTTGCGCGCGGTGAACGCGCTGTGGCTCCCGATCTGGTTCTTGCCTCCCTCGTCGGCTTGCCGTAGCTGGAACTTCACGAAAGCGTTCAGGTCGTCCAGCGTTTCGATCGGGCCGCTGTGGGTGCCAAAGGTGACCGACTCTTCGTTGCGCACCATCTCCGCCAGGTACTGCAGGTAGCCGTCCGCCTTGGCGTCCAAGTCGTCGCGGTTGAGGAGCACCTCGGCGTGCTTCAGGATCTCCGCGAGCCCAAAGGTGATTGGGCGGGTTGGGTTCCTTTCGTCCAGGATCTTGTTGCGCCTCCGGGTGTTCAGGCTCTTTCCGTCGGTTGCGTAAGGCGCAAAGTAGCGGACGCTCTGAAACGGCTCCGGCCGGATTCCGGTCGCTTGGTAGATCGCCAGGTCGCCTTCGGAGAGCTGCTCCACTCCTTCTTCGTGGGAGTGGTCCAGGTAGAGCAAGTCCCCGCCCTTCGTGTTGAACAGAAGCGCGGCCACGCCCTTGTGCCCCTCCTCGTTGGGAACGTCCTGGTACTTCTGGAAGATCGACGAGAGCAGAAACAGGATGAAGCTGGTCTTGGATGCCAGTCCGCTGGTGCCCGTCACGTTGATGTGGCCAGACTCCGGGCCAAGCAGATAGCGGTGGTCCAAGTGGACCGGCACGTAGCCGTCCTTGTCTCCATAGACGCCACACGGGATGCCGTACTGCTCGGCGTAACTGTCGGTTCGCAAGGCAACCTGGACGTCGCGTTCGTCCGCCAGGAAGACGGGCCCAATCGGGACCGCCCCGATCGGCTCCTCGGGGTCTCGCCGAAGCACCGCCGCCTCGAAAACGCGCATCTCGGGACGAAGAGTTGGCGGTATCTGGTCGGCATTGCCGCCCACGGAGAGAAACTCGTGGAGGGGGCTTTCCAGGTCGTTGAAGCCTTCGGCCTCCACCACAACGCCGTAGACCGCGGAAGTTTCCGTCTGGACCTTAACTAAGGTGCCAATGCCCACCTTCGCCGCGACGGCAGTCCAGAAGAAAAACGTGTAGGCGGTGTTGGGCCGCTTCTCGGTGCCGATGACTCTTCCGATTTCCATGTTCATTTCCCTAGCAATCCTCGGATGGCAGACTCCGACGGCAAGCGCGACTTCAGATACTGCTCGACCAAGCGGATCGGATAGAGCATGCGGTCGTACCGTGGGTCCGGCAGGCTAAGCGGAGCCCGCTCCGCAAGGATCCAGCCCGCGATCTCGTCGGCCCGGTCGACGAACTCCTCGAGCGGCGGCATCTCGACCCGAACCAGCCCAAAGAACGGCCCCTGGCCCTCTCGGTCGTGCAACTTCAAATAGAACGAATAGGGTGCAAGGTCGTCGTTGACGCCCTGTTCGCGAAGAAAGACAGAGCTCCGCATCCCCGGCTTCATGGAGACCACCAGGCTCGCGCGTTCCTCGCTGGCGAAGTACTGCTTGCGGTGGGACTTAACCACCCCGACCACGACGCGTGAATCAGCCTCGTCCTGAAGCGACCGACCAATCCCGCCATCTACTAGGAGAGCCCCGCCGCGAAACTCGCGCGCGAGCTTTCGCTCCAACTCGTCTCGGCGGTCAGAGATCGCATTCATGATCTTGTCCCCGATGTCGGCGGGCGACGGGTCTTTCCCCGAGCCTACGCTCCTCACCTCGTCCGCAAGAGACCGAAGCTCCTGGAACTCTGGGAGGCTGGGGAGCAAGTAGCCGAAGAAAGCCCGGACGTTGGCGTAGTTCTGATCGTCGGGTGGGAGGACCTGCCGCTCGATACGAGGAAGGACTGCGGCGCAGGTCACCGAATAGTAGATCGGGTAGAGGCCGTGGTAGGCAACGAGCCAACTGCGCTGGGCTCCGTCGAGAAAGTGGTCGAACCCCGAATAGCCGAGTTCAGGCACGTCCCGAGTCTCGAAGCGTGCGCCCTCGACGAGTTCCGCATCCTTCGCCTCGGCAACGCCGGTCTGCGCGGGAAACTGCGATCCCTCGAAGGGCTGGGGAAGCACCACCTTGACAGAAGGATTGTCTTTGAAGACTTTAGCCAAGGGAGTCGCGCCAAGCACGATTCACATTAGCAGACGCCTGTCTGTTAAATCAAGATCGGGGCGAGGACTCATTGGTCCCCGCCCCGATCTTGATTTGGGCAACTTAGCCGGGAGGGCTAGATTCCCTTGCCGCCACCCTTCTTACCTCCGGGGACGCCGCCGGGGCCGCCAGGGCCGCCGCCAGGACGGTTGGCTCGCCACTTGGCTCGCTCCGCCTCCATCATCTCGGTGTACTTCTTCTGCTGAACCTTGTCGAGAACGCCCATCTGTTCCTTTCGGCGGGCCTGCATCATCTCACGCATGCCGCCCATCGCTCCGCCAGGTCCACCAGGACCGCCGCCGGGGCCGCCAGGGCCGCCCGTACGTCCACCACCGGGTCCTCCGGGGCCAGGTCGTCCCATTCCGCCACCGGGTCCGCCCATCTTCTTCATCTCTTCAGCGAACTTGGCCTTGTACTTGGCGTCGATCGCTTCGAGCTTCTTCTTCTGGTCCGCTTTCAGATTGAGCTTGGCGAAGATGTCCTTCTCCATCTGACCCATTCGGGCCATTCGGTTGCCGCCACCCTGACGGCCGCCGGGGCCGGCTTGGGCTCCGCCCTTGGGACCGGGGGCCTGAGCGAAAGCGGGCGCGACGAGGGACAGCCCCATCAGGGCCATAAGGGTAAGTGATGCAATCTTCTTCATTGGTGGTGTCTCCGATTCGGAATCGTCAATCGCATTAACGCATCTGCGGCGGTGATGGTTCACCGCTTCTGAGGTAGCGCCTGGGCTTGGGATTTTTCCACGAGTTCGCGGATCGCCGGATGCTCGGCTTCCAAGAACTCCTCGGGCGTCCCAAGGAACGCCAGGCTCCCTCCGTGAAGGAAGCCCACGCGGTCTGCGATCCGCACCACGGAGTTCACGTCGTGGCTCACCACCAGGCTCGTGACCCCGAGGCGCTCCCGAACTCCGCTAATCAGCTCGTCGATCGTGTACGTGGTGATCGGGTCCAGACCCGTCGTGGGCTCGTCGTAGAGTAGGACCGCAGGCTTGAGGGCCAGGGCCCGGGCGATGCCTACCCGTTTTCGCATGCCTCCACTGAGCTCGCTTGGGAGCAGGTGCTCCACATCCTTGAGCCCGACCTGGTCGAGGGTGTCCTGGACCAAGGACTCCTCGCCCTTCTGCTTTCCAAACTTGCGATGGACTCCGAAGAGGATGTTGCCGCGGACGTCCATGTAGTCGAACAAGGCTGCCTGCTGGAACACCATTCCCATCTGGAGGCGCGCCTTCTCGGGCTCGGCGATGGCATCGACATCTCCAACCATCACGGTGCCTTGCGTTGGCCGGATGAGCCCGGAAACGCATCGAAGGAGGGTGGTCTTTCCGCCGCCGCTGGAGCCCATGAGGGCCAGGATTTCGCCGGGCGCGACTTCGAAGGTGATGTCTGCTAGAACGGTCTTCGGGCCAAACCTATGCGTGAGCCCACGGACCGCGACCATATCTCAGTATCCCTTAACCCGCGACACGGCGCAGGTTTGCCGGGCTCACCGCAAACCGCTGTGCGAACGCCCTCGAGAAATGCGAAAGGCTAGCGAAACCAACGGCCGCCGCCACCGCGGAGACCGATAGGTCCTCCTCGATCAACAGCTTTCGCGCCTTCTCTAGGCGCAGAGCGATCAAGTACTTGTGGAAGGGCTGGCCGGTGGCTTGTTTGAACAAGAACCGAAAGTGCGAGGTGCTTAGCCCAAGAGCATCGGCGACTTCCTCATCGGAGAGGTCACGCGCGAAGTTGCGGTCGAGGATCGCCAAGGCTCGGTCCACCAGCTTGGCCGATGGGCTTCCTTGATCCTCGAAGATGCTCGCGGCCGCGCGGTCGACCCAGGATCGGATCTCTTTAGCCACGTCCTCAGGCGACTCCAGCGGATCCAGCTTCCGGGCCGCATCCAGCTGCATGCGGTGCATCTCGCGTCCGCCGCCGATCTCCAGACACGCCGCGGTCAGGACCGCGAGGAAAGTCAATGCTTCCCCTTTGGCCTCGTCTAGGTCACGAGACTCTAGGAGGGACTGCTCAAGCACCTGAACCGACTTGGCGAAGCGAACGCGATCGCCCACCCGTACAATGCCCGGCAGCTCGCTGAGCGCGATGCCGGCGCCTTGAGAGGTGTGGAAGGGGCAACCCTTGGCGGCGGAGGGAAGCACGGCAAGGTCCAGAATCCCAAAGGAGGCTGGGCTCCCAAGGTCCTTGAAAACAAGCCGGTCTGCCGAGGTCGGGGTGGGAAGATCGATCGTGAGGAGGTCGAGCCGGTAGTCTTGGCCCCCGATCAAGACCCTGCCCAATGCGTGGAGCACCGCTCCATCGCCGGTAGCCCGCTCGACACTTGAGTCCAAGCCCGCGTCGCCGTAGTGACGTCCGTTGACGAGGTCCATTCGCCAGATAGGCTTTGACGCGAGCGACAGGCCGACCGTGGCACCGATGCTCCCCGCTGCTTCTGCGTCCTTGCCCGCATGCCGGGCGAAAACACCGACAATGGCGACCCGCTGGACGAGTACTCCCTCGCCAATAGCGATGCTGAGGCTGAACGGCAGGGCGCGGTCTGGATGCCCCCGCGAGGCCCCACCGTTTGAGAACCACAGAGGGCCTGCTTCCACCCATTCGGGTAGGCCCGGCAGGTCCGGCAAGACGGGACCGAGCGCTGGCCGCGGCCAATCAAGCCGTTGCCAGCGCTCACGTTGCGCCCTTCCTGAAGCCGCCATTCTCGGGGTTTAGTTGCTCAGCTTGGTCTTCGTGTGCGGGAGGTGCCCGAAGAGGGACTCCCGCAGACCGCTAACCCGCGGGCTGATCAGCTCTGCGTCTTTCTGGAAGTAGATCGGGATGAACGGCGCTTCTTGCAGCACGTAGTCCTCTGCCTCGGCATAAAGGGCAAGCCGCTTGGCGGCGTCCTGCTCCACGTCGCCCGCCTTGGTGAGGGCGTCGTACTTGGGGTCTGCGAAGTTGATCTTGTTCTCATTGCCGTAGCCGGCGAGAAGCACGGTCAGGAAGTTCTCCGGGTCCAGGTAGTCCGCGCCCCAGCGCATGTGGAAGAAGTCGTGCTCCTTGCGATTGTGCTCGTCGAGGTAGATCGTCCATGGGCGGGTTCGGAGCTCGACCTTGACGCCAAGGTTGGTGTCCAGGTCGGTGGCCACGGCTTCGGCCACGATTCGGATGTCGGGGCGGTCCTCCCGGAAGGTGATTCTGAGCGCGGGCATTCCCTTGCCGTTTGCGAACCCGGCCTCCGCCAAGAGCTTCTTGGCCTCGTCCGGGGCGTATGAGATTGCCTTGGCGTCTTCTCGATATCCGAGAACTCCCGGAGGCAGAATGCTGTTTGCGGACTGGTTGACTCCGCCCAGCAACTCATCCACGATCCGCTTCTTGTTGATCGCCATCGCGAAAGCGCGCCGGACGCGGCGGTCGGCGAAGGGAGCGTAGGTCTTGACGTTCAGGCCCACGTACCAAAGCACGGGTCGGGCGAAGAACTTGATCTGGCTCTTGAGCTTCTCGTCCTTCTCAACGCCGGTGATGTCCTGGCGCTCGAGTTGGACCAGGTCCAGTTCCCCGCTCTTGTACTTGTTGAGGCGGGTGGAAGCGTCCTTCAGGATCGGTCGCTCGATCCCTGCCAGCTCCACCTTGCCGCCGTGGTAGTTGGGGTTGGCCTTCATGGCGAAGACCTGGTTGGGCTCGTAGCGGTCGGCGATGAAGGGTCCGGTGCCGACCATCTGGCCGATCTTGTCGATCTCCTTCCCGGCCTCGACCGCTTCCTTGCACACGACGGAAGACGCCATGTACGTGAGCTTGCCGAGGAAGTAGGGGCGCGGTTTGTCGATCTGGATCTTGAGGGTGTAGTCGTCCACGACCTGAACGCCTTTGATCTCCTTGGCCTTGCCCTGCCGCTTGTCGACGGCGCCCAGGATATCGTTCAGATAGGTCTCAACGGTGGTGGACTTGATCGCGGGGTCGCAGGCTCGCTCCAGGGAGTACTTGAAGTCCTCGGCTTTGACCTCTCGGCCGTTGCTGAACTTCACTCCCTTCTTGATGGAGAAGACATAGGTGGTGCCACCGTCCTGGATCTCCCACTTCTCCGCAAGGCAGGGCACAACCCGGCTCTCCTCGTCCCACTGCGTGAGACCTTCATAGATCTGCTGGAGAACGTCGATCGAGTCGCCATCCTGCACCACGGCAGGATCGAGCTTCGTGAGCTCGGGGATGGGGTAGCGGAAAATCGCTTCCTTTCCTTCGCTTGCTCGCTCCGAGAAATTGCCCTTGCTGCAGCCCACCATCACGAGCGCCAACAAGCCTACGGCTGCGGTCCAGACCTTCATAGGCCGGGAGTTTACACCTGCGACTGGCTGAGCCGGTGCCTTAGCTCCACCAACATCGATTCGTTGGCTAGCAAGGGGCCTTCCACGATGTTTCTCCAGAACGGGAAGAGGGCCACCAAACACTCCTCGTGGAGCTTGAGGTTTGGCGGAGGCTCCTCGCATTCCGCGACACGTGCGAGGCCGGTCAGCACCTCGTACGGGGCTCGAAACCGGTCGGGATACTCGATCGCTCCGGGCGGGCTGACGAATCCCCCAGCTTGCGGGGAAACCCACGAAACTCCTCGAGGGAGGGGCTCGTCGGAATCCACCGCCACCTCAAGGCTGGGCGAGAAACCGCTCCACTCCAGGAGTTGCATCTCCGCCCAGACCAGGGCCACCAACGGCCGAGGGTGGTCCTGTAGGGCCTGGAGCGCTTGCACGAGCAATGGATAGGCCTCCGCACCAAGCGGGTCCCCGGCCGGCACGACCCCAGCGTAGAGTTCGCAGAGGCAGAGCGCGCAGTTGAGGCGGTCGTAGTCCGCACGGATTCCGCGAAAGCTAGCGGAGGGACTAGCCTGGGTCAGGAACTGGTTGGCTTTGCCCACCGCGTAGGTGTAGCGGCCGATGCAAAGAGGCTCGGAGACTCCGGCGAAGCGAGACGTCGGTTTGCGGGCGCCCTTGGCAACGACGTCGATGCGACCCAACTCGACGGTAAGAAGCGTGAGGCGGCGGTCCGATTCCCCGGAATCCCGCCGCCTCAGTACGATGCCCTGAACCGTTGCCGCTTCGGGCACGCTTTACTGCCCGAGCACGCCCTGCTTCAGGAACTCGATCCAGATGAAGTACATGCGGTCGATGAGCAGGCTGAACCGCATCATCACGGTAGAGCCGAAGATCGCGCCGAAGCCGATCATCAGAAGCCATCGGCCCACCGTGGTGAACCGAACCATGAACTTGCTCTTGATCTCGAACGAGAACAGGAAGTAGCTGACCACGCTCAGGAGCGTGACGATGTAGACGATGTTGGTGATCGCCTGGGAGAGATAGACCTGGGAGTTGACCTCGGCGATCCGCTCCGGGGTCAGCCCTTGGGTTGCGGGCTTGGTCAGGGAGTCCCACGTGGTCGGCACAATCGGGCGCAGCGAGTCGCCTATCTGCGAACCGTAGCGGTTGAACCACACCGAGATCTGCTCTGCCGAGAACAGGCCCAGCATGATTCCGATCGGAATCCGGCTGATCCAGTTGTGCCGATTGCTGAAGACGAAGTAGCCCATGAGACCGAGCGGCAACAGGAAGATGTATGCCCAGTAGGCCGGCTTGGCGGGGTCGGCGCCCTCGGCGGCCGCTCCCATCATCGGCTTGTACCAGTTGGGGTTCAGGGTGTCCGTCCAGAGAACGAGCAGCGTGAAGCCCGAGGCAAGGCCAAGGAAGACGTGCTCCCAGAACCGGTAGAACTTGTTCTCCTTGTAGAGAACCGAGTACAGGCCGATGGTGGCCAGCACGCCGAATCCCGTCTTGATGAGCGTGTAGCGATCCATCTATTTGCCTCCCTTGCGGCCAAGGAACATGCCGATGTTTCCGACGACGACCGCGAGAATCAGGAGCGTGACCGCTCCGTGCAGGGCCGGGTAGTACATCGTTCCGTTTCCGATCAAGAACTTCTTGTCCACCGCGAACCCGGGCACCTCGCCGTTGCGATCCGACTTCACCATCGTCTTGCCGTCTGGTCCTTGCCAGTTGATGCCGTACTGCATCAGTTGCTCAAGATCGTAGACGCCCTTGAGCCCGCCAACGAGGCCCTTGATTTGGCCCGACGCGTAGTAGTTGGAGGTCTCCGGAACCATGACGCCGGTGACCATGAAGGCTAGCGGCACCTTGCCATAGAGGCGCTCGACGATGATGTCGGCGGTCTTAGACGCCGTCACGTTCACGAGCAAGCCGAGGTCCTGAACCTTCTGGACGTCCTTAAGGACGGGAGAGTTGAGGACGCTTGCCGGCGCCTGGCCTTCCGCCGCGTCCTTGGCGTTGCCGAGGATCGCGCGGATGTTGTTGCCGATACCGCCGGTGGTTCCTTCGGAGTTGGCGAAGAACGGAAGCGACAGCCAGTCTTCGAAGCGCTTGTACTCACGCTCGCCGGCGGCGCGGCGCTCTCGGTTCACCTTGGCAACGACGTTGCGGGCGACTTCGGGCGCTTGAGGGTCGCCAGTGCTGTAGACGGCGAACTTCAAGTTGCGGCGCATCAGGATGCGGACGAGGGCCGAGAAAGAGCCCTCGCTCTCGCCTCGGGTGGACTTGGTCCAGTCCGAGGCGATCAGAACGGTCTTGCCCTCGGGGATCTTCCAGATGGCTTCGTAGAAGTCCATCGCGTCCTGCTTTGGCTTGTTCGGAACGTTGAGCGGAACCCAGAGCGGGAGCGACGTCACCGTAATCAGCAGCAGGTACAGAGCCCACTTGGGGCACGTCTGAAGCTTCTCAGCAAAAGTAGCGGGATTTTTCATGCGTTCCCCATCTTTTCAAGGCTAAGCCAGAGGCGCAGCGCGAGCGCAAGCAAGCCGATTCCGATACCGAACTGAAGTCCGCGGATCGATGCCACCTGGACGCTGTTCTGAATCCAGCCCGCCAGCTCGGTTAGCCGGAAGTTGTTGATAAAGGCGTTCGGATCGGTGCCGCCCATCTTCTCGATCGCTTGATCGGAAAGGTAGGAGATGCCACCTAGGAGGCTGAGCATCAGGATCATGGCCGTTCCCAGCAGGATCGTTGCCTCGACGCTTCTGGCTCGGAACGCTCGGTAAGCGGCGGACAGGATGTAGAAGGCGATCAGCGAGAACATGGCGGCGTCCATCTGCTGGAGCAGGCCATCGAACAGGAAATCCTGAACGTAGTTGATGGCGCCCCAGTTGGCCTGGTTGTCCAGCTTCGCGCCTTCCGGCCCTTGCCGGCTCGCCCAGTCGGCAAACCCTACGCCGGCCATTCCGAACATGCTGACCAGCAGTACCAAGCTGAAGCCCCAGTCCTTCTGCTGCTTAGCGATCTTGCCCACATGGATACGGAGCAAGGAGTACACGCCAAGGCCGATGAGGAAGGCGGCGATGATGTTGCGTACTTGAGAGACGGCAGGGTTGGCGTCCTCGAGCCAAAATCCAAGCCCCTCCACGGGGTTGGTGGCAACCTCGCCCGGGTCCCGGTCGATTGGTTTCGGCCAGAGCCAGAGCAAGATGTAGTAGAGGCCTGCGATGAACGTGGAGCCCACGATCAGGGGCCGACGGAACTGGGTGCTCATGCGGAGCAGAGCAAAGATCACGCCGATCCCAACCAGCAGGCCAACAATGATCTTCAGGTTGGCGCTGGAGCTTCCGGGAAGGTCGGTCCAGAAATCAGTGCGGATTTGTGCGAATGGGATCATTGGCCAGCCTCCGCCGGGGCCGCCGGCGCTTCTTCCTTAGGTCGGTCGATCTTAATTTTCTCCGGAGATGGGTTGAACCATCTCGAGACGGTGGTGTCCTCGAAGGTCTTCCAGCGCGGCCCACCCTCGATGGTTTGCCACTTCCCTTCCTTCCACTCGGTATCCGTCATTCCACGTTGCTCGAACGTGGTGAGGATCGTGCCGAGGATGAGCATGAAGATGACGAGGAGTTTGGACCAGTCCTGCCCAACCAGGCTTCCGGTGAGAACCGGCTGGCGCGTAAGGTAGGCGCTGGCAGCGTAGAACTCGTCGCCGATGAGAACGTAGTCGCAGGCGGCGATGAAGAACGGGGTCTGGGTAGCTTCCGTGGAACTTGCCACCTGGATGGCGCCCACGCCGTTTGCCGTCTCTGCGAAGATCAGCGACTCCGCGTAGAAGTCGCCCATGAAGAAGGTCGCGGCGGCTTGCTCGCGCAGGATCAGACCGGAGACGCCGGCCGCGAACGCGAACTGGCGATCCGAGATGAATCGCACCGAGTCCGGATCGTAACGATCGGCGAGGCCTTCGCTCTGGTATACGTCGCGGATAATCTCCTGGCCGACCGTATAAACCGCCGCGTCTGGGCAGCATAGAAGGATCGGGTTGGCAAAGCGAGCCGCGATTCGGGTGACGTAGGTGAAGATGTTGAGCGCCTGCATGGTCTGGGCGGTGAGGCCGCTGAGACCGGGCACCATCAGAACCGGGCGACCCATTTCCGCCGCTCGGCCGACCGCCTCGTCGAGCGCGTTCAGGCCGGAGATTCTCCGGATGAACAGGTCTTTGCCACCAGACGCGCGCCTGATGTTGTAGTAGATGAACGCTAAGATGGTTAGCGTCAACGTAATGCCAATCCAGCCAGTATCTCGGTATTGATCGCCCATTAGGCTTCCTTTGCGGCGCTCCGGGGCGCCTCGATGAGTTGGAGTAGCCGCTCCACGTTATCTCGCTTGGAGAAGAGACGGCTGTAGTCGTTGACGTTGTTGAACCCAAGGATCGGGATCAGAAAGGGCGAAACCAGCACGGAGCTCTGCGCCAAGAACCCGGCAACCGGCTTGTGCATCTCCAGCATCAGGATCGCCACGGTTTCCATGCGGCGGCTGCGGATCTGGTCCGCTGCCTTCTGCAACAGGGCCTCCGATTGGTCGGAGGTGAGGTCCTCGGCCCAGAAGTCATGCATCGGCGTAGAACCTCCGCATGCAGGCGAGGACGGAATCCCGGTTGGTCTTGCCGAACTTGAGGGAGACGCCCCGGAAGGCGTCCATGGTCGTTGCTTGCTCCAAGGGAGACAGCTTGAGCTCGGTATCGCTCACCACCACCCGCTTGACCTCAGACCATTCCATGCTCGTAGTACTGAATCCCGTGCGGGAAGAAGCGCCCTGCGCCGAGATTTGGTAGGTGGTTCCCAACCAGTACTCCGCAGTCGACGCAAGAATCATAGCCGAGCCGAGCAAACCTAGCAAGGGCTGGCCGAATCCCAGCCAACCCAAAGCTCCCGCCGCCACCGCTGCGATCCCTACGCCTACGCTCTTCATCGGTTCGTCATCTAACGGACGGATTCGCCAGGTAAAAGAATCGGATTCTTTCGGAGCTTGTACCTGCAAACCGTCGCCCGCCATTCTATCGCCAGTCGTCGAACAGCTCGCTGACCGACTCGTTTAGGTGGATTCTGCGGATCGCCTCGCCAATGAGGCGGCAGGAAGGCAGCATCGTCACCTTGCTGTAAGCCGACACGTCTTGCGGGATCGTATCGAGGCAAACGATCTTGGAGAGCACGCTGTTCTGCATCCGCTCCATTGCCTTGTTGCTGAACACAGGGTGGGTGCAGGAGGCGATTACATCCTTTGCTCCACGGTTGAGGAGGGCCTCCGCGCCACTGATGATCGAGCCGCCGGTGTCGATCATGTCGTCGATCATCACGCAGGTCTTACCCACGAAATCGCCGATGATCTCGACTACCTCGACCTCGTTGGGGCGAGGGCGGCGCTTGGCGATCACGACGAACGGGCAGTTCAACATTTCCGCGAGGGACTTGGCGCGACCAACCCCGGCCACGTCCGGGCTGACCACGACCACGTCGTCTCGGCCCTTCAGGCCCTGATCGATCATGTAGCGGCCGAGGAGCGGACCGCCGTACAGGTGGTCCACCGGGATGTTGAAGAAGCCCTGGATCTGCTCGGCGTGGAGATCGATCGCCACCACGCGGCCGGCGCCGGCGCTCTGGATGAAGTCTGCAACCAGACGTGCCGTGATGGGCTCGCGGGGCTTGATCTTCTTGTCTTGCCGGGCGTAGCCGTAGTACGGCATCACCACCGTGATGCGGCTCGCCGATGCCCGCCGGAACGCGTCCAGCATGATCAAGAGTTCCATCAGGTTGTCGTTGGTCGGCGCGCAGGTGGGCTGAATGAGGAACACGTCGTTGCCACGTGCGCTCTCATCGACCATCACCCGCACTTCTCCGTCCGAGAACCGAGTGCAGGTCATGCGCCCAAGGGTTGCCCCAAGATGGTCGGCCACTCGCTTGGCGAGGGTCGGGTGGGCGTTGCCGCTGAACAGCTTTAGGCCGGTCAAACTGCGTCGTTCGATTGGTTGTTCGATTCGTTTCTCTTGCGCCACTTTGCTGCCCATGCTCCCTTTACTTCCGTGCGAGACCTGCCGATCACCAGAGCGTCCGCCGGATAGCTTCCGCTCGTCACCACGCTACCCGCTGCGGTCATGACGCCATCGCCAAGTTCGACCGGAGCGACCAACGTTGAATTCGATCCCACAAAAACGCCATCGCCGATCTTGGTTCGGCTCTTCCGATAGCCATCGTAATTGCAGGTAATGGTGCCTGCCCCGATGTTCGTATTCGAGCCGACCTCGGCATCGCCGATGTAGGTCAGATGACTGATGGAGGTGCCGGGCCCGATCGAGGAGTTCTTGATCTCGACGAAGTTGCCGATCTTCGCTCCCTGGCAAAGGACCGCTCCGGGCCGCAGGTTGGAGAACGGGCCGATTTTGGTGCGGCTCTCCATCGTGGCTTCCGACACGCGGCTCATGAAAACGATGCAGTTGTCGCCGATGTGGCTATCGTCGATCAGGGTGCTTGGTCCGATTCGGCAGCCCGAGCCGATGGTCGTCTTGCCGAGGACCTGCGTCGCCGGCTCGATGACCGAATCCAGCCCGATCTCCACGTCCGGGCCAATCACGGTCGAGGAAAGGTCCAGGATCGTTACGCCCGCCTCGGCGTGTCGCCGCAGGATGGCGAGCTTCATGGTTTCCGAAGCCTGGGCCAGCTGCCAACGGGTGTTTACACCCTGGACCTCGGCGGGATCCACCGTGACGGCGGCGACCCGAAGGCCGGATGCCAGCGCGAGCCCGATGATGTCTGGAAGCAGGTACTCGCCTTGCTCGTTCAGGGTGTTCAGCTTGGGCAACGCCTCGCGGAGGAACTGCGCATCGACACAGAAGACGCCGGAGTTGACCTCTCGGATCGACTTCTCCTCGGGGGAGGCGTCCTTGTCCTCAACGACTTTGGCCACGTCCTCGCCGTTGCGAACGACCCTTCCATAGCCCTTTGCGTCTGGGACGATGGCGGTGACTAGGACCACGTGGGCGCCCGCTTGCTGAACCGCGAGGGCGTTCCTCAGCAGGTCGGGTGAGATCAGGGGCACGTCTCCCGGGCAGATGAACACCGAGCCGACGAGGTCTGGGAGGGCATCCATCCCCATTCGGGTCGCATGCCCCGTTCCGAGCTGGTCGTGTTGCCAGGCGTAGTCGAAACCGTCTCCGAGGCGGTCGATCAGTCTCTGGCCCTCGTGGCCAACTACGATCACGGGCCGGGACACGCCGGCTGCCCGCAAGGCTCGGCCAACCAGATCTGCCATCGGAACCCCGCACACCGGAAAGAGGCACTTGGGAGATTCCGAACGCATTCGGGTTCCCTTGCCTGCGGCGAGGACGATGCCAGCGATGCCTTGAGTCATTTGCGGAAGGCCCCGCGTTAAGCGATCGCTAAGGGCACCATCATTGTGCCCGCTGGGGGGCCTCTCGCACAAGAAGGGTCGGGGCTTGGGCACAATGAATCCATGAGCCTGAACGTGCTGGATCACCCCCTTGCTCAGCACCTCGTCGCTTTGCTCCGCGACGTAGAAACCGAGCCCGGCGCCTTCCGGATCGCCGCCGATAAGCTGACCTCCCTCCTTGTTTGGGAAGCGACCCGCGACTTGCCGATGGTGGAAGGTACCGTTCAGACTCCGCTTGAGATCACTCCGGCTTTTCGCCTCGCCAAACCCATCGCGGCGATCCCGATCCTGCGAGCCGGACTGGGGATGCTGGAGTCGGTGACGACGCTGTTCCCCGACGTGCGAGTCGGCTACATCGGGCTCGAGCGCAACCACAGCACCGCAATCGCCAGTAGCTACTACCGCAAGCTTCCCCGGGTGGACGATTGCGTCAGCCTCTGCCTGGACCCGATGCTGGCCACCGGTGGTTCCGCCAGCCAGGCGATCTCCCTGCTCAAAGAGGTTGGCGCGACCCAGATCAAGATGGTCTGCGTAGTGGCGGCTCCCGAGGGCGTTGCCCGCCTAACCGCCGACCATCCGGACGTGCCCATCTTCTCCGCGGCCCTGGACCGGGGATTAAACGATCATAAGTACATCCTGCCCGGACTGGGCGACTTCGGCGACCGGCTCTACGGGACCTTCTAGGCGATGCTCGCAGACCGAGTGGCGCAGATCCAGACACGCATCGCCACCGCATGTCACCAAGTTGGTCGGGCCCCGGACTCCGTGACTCTGGTTGCCGTATCCAAGACCTACTCGGTGGCCGCGATCCAGGAGGCTTACGACGCGGGCATTCGGCACTTCGGCGAGAGCCGCCTGCAGGAGGCGCTGCCCAAGATGGAGGCGCTTCCCGGCGACATCCACTGGCACTTCATTGGCAACCTCCAGTCCAACAAAGCCCGCAAAATCGCGGAGCGGTTTGGCACCATCCACACCGTGTGGAACGAGCGGCAACTGGCGGAGATCGCCAAGGCCGACGCCCGCCCGAACGTCTTTGTGGAAGTGAACCTTGGACGGGAGCCGCAAAAGTCTGGGCTATTGCCGGAGAACCTTGACGTATTCGTTCAGCTTCTCCTACAATGGGAAAGCACGCGATTCTACGGGCTGATGGCCATCGGACCGGTTGCGGCCTCGCCGAGCGAAAAGCAGGAGCTCTTCGCCCAGGCAAGGATTCTCAACCAGCAGGTCGGCGGCCGCTACCTCAGCTTGGGGATGAGCGGAGATTTTGAACTTGCGATCCAGGAGGGATCAACGCACGTTCGGATCGGAACCGCGCTCTTTGGAGAGCGCTCATAGGCAGGAAAAATCATGGAAGAGTTAGTCCTGGAAGATCGTCCGGGTATCGTTCGTCGCTTCATCGGCTGGTTTGGCGGAGGCGCTGAGGAGCCCGAGTCCGAGGAAGTCGCCACCCATCGGCACGCCCCCGTACGCGAGGCTCCGGCGAAGGCCGCAGCGCGCTATACCGTCACCGTTCGTCGGCAGGTCGCCTGCAAGGACGATGCCGTTTCGGCCGCCATGGGGTTCAAGCGAGGCGAGCAGCAGATTCTCAACCTCACGATGACGGACCCGACCACCCGCCAGGACATCGTGGAGTTCCTGAAGGGCGTGAGCTTCGCGCTCGAAGGCTCCTGGGAGGAACTCGGCGAGCACATCTACCTGCTCGTTCCCGCGACCGCCTACGTAGAAATGGCCGCGGCCACGCCGCGGATCGCGCTCGGGCTTCGCTAATCTCGGCTGGGGCGGCGGTTTCCGTCGCCCTAGCTCACCAATGCGGTGCGGGGAATCGAGGCCCCGAGTTGCTTGCGGGCGGTGCGTGCTCGGTCGATACTGGCTTCGTCGACCGCCCTCTCGAACGAACGGAAGCCTGCCAGCTTGAAACCGTGCTTGGCGGCCAGCCGCCACATCTCCTCGACCTGCTCCACCGAGACGTCCTTACCAAGGGTGAAGTTCTCCAGCCGATCCTCGAGGGCCAAGATCATCGTCTCGCTCATGCAGGCGTAGGCGGTCTTCTCGGGGAACCCAAAGTCCAGGTTGAACTGCACGTCGCCCGGAACCTCAACCACTCCGCCCTCGATCACCAGGACGTCCTTTCGCTCCTTGGCAACCCGCACTGACACGTCGCGCGGGCGCGCCACGTCGCAGACGATGCAGCCCGGCTTCAGATGCTCGGGAGTGATGACCGCCGCGTCGCTGCTGGTCACGGTGATCACAACGTCGGCGCGACGAATATCCAACACCTCGTTGCTTGCGAGCGCGTTGGGAACTTCCTTCGCGAACTCCCGCGTGCGGTCCAGGTCCCGTCCGACCAACACCGTTTCGGCAAATCTCGGGGAGAGGATGCGAGCACAAGTCTTGCCGATCGAGCCGGTGGCTCCGACGATCGCGATGCACGCACCCTTGGTGTCGAGTTCCAGCAGGTCGCAGGCCTTGAGGGTGCCCTCGATGGCGGTGGCGACGGTGTAGCTGTTGCCGGTGGTTACCGGGATCGGAGAGCGCGAAGCAACCGTGATGCCGCCATCTCCCGCCACGCTGGTGAAAGCTCCGAGTCCGATGATCTGGGCGCCCTGCGCTGCCCCTACCTGCGCGCACTCGGCAATCTTGTCGTATACGAATTCGAGCGGAAGTCCGCCGATCATCTGCCTCGGGGTAAGGGGGCACCCAATGAACCAACCCTCCGTTTCTGCACCGGTGATCGAACGGATCCCCGTAACGTGGCTGACCACGGCCGGGCGCTTTCGCGCGATGCCCCACTCCACCAGTCGGCCCGGCAGATACTTGGCGATCGGGTACTTGACCGCCGCGTCGCGGGGAGAGAGGGGGTGGACCACAAATGCAAATTTCGCCAAATCAGTTGGTTCCTACGTCCGAATCACGCCTCGCTAGAGTACCAAACGGCCCGGATTCTGCCTAGTTGAGCACAAACACGTTAGGACGCCACTTGGCTTCGGCGAGCAGTTTCTCGTATCCGCCGCTCGCGAGTTGCTCCTTGGTTTGACCCGAGATTGCCACCAGCGCAGCTTCCATGACGTTTGTGGCAAAGGATTCGCCTTTAACCTCGGGCGTTGTGGTGATCGCTCGTTTGAGCCCGGTGGTCTTGAGCCAATCGAGGTCGGCTTGCCGAAGCGTCTGGGTAATCACCGTTTTCCCGGCCAGGCGATCGGGAGCGAATCGGCGGATGTAATGCCAGTCTCCGGCGATGATCTCGGCCTGGTCGAAGTACTTGGTGAACTTCGGGGTGCGCGTCTCCTGCTTGGAGCCGGTTGGGTAGATCCACTGGATCGGCACGCGGGTGATGATGGGAAGCAGGAGCCTCCCAAGCTTCTCGACTCCGGCATAGGAGCGGATCGGAATCGGGAGCCCGAGGCCAAAGAGGAGATCGCCATAGATGACCCGGCCGCCAATCTCATGGAGCGCTTGGGCCATTCCAAAACGGTCCACCGAGCTGACGAGGAGGGTTGTGCGGGCTCGGAAATCCACGATTCCCTCCTTCTGTAACAGATGGACGGCGGCGCGCTCCAAGGTGTGTTTGAGGCCGCTGCCGTCTACCACCGGGGTCGTCTTGACCTGGTCCACAATCTTCTGGATCTGGCGGAAGGCGTACTGGCGGTCCCCTACTCGCACATAGAGATCGGCGCCCCCGACCCCGAGAGCGTCTACCTTGCCGTCAAGATCCCGAAACATCTGGGCGAATCGGACCAGATCCCCGTCCGTACCTCGGCGCGAGACTTCTATCTCTTGGCCAAGGAGGGTGATCACGCTTGCCTTGTCTCGTTTGGAAGATCCAAGGCTTACCGAGACGACGTGCTTCAAGCCACCGCGATGGCTTCGATCTCAACGTCGACGCCCTTCGGGAGCCCAGCGACCGCAACGGTGGACCGGGCAGGCGCCCCAGTTTGGAAGTACTTGCCGTACACCTCGTTCACCGTAGCGAAGTGATCCATCGAGGACAGGTAGATCGTGGTTTTGACGATCTGGCCCAGCGCAACCCCCTGGGATCGGAGAAGGGCCTTAATGTTCTCCATGCACTGGGTGGTCTGCTCTTCGATGGAGGCCATCTTCAATTCGCCGGCCGGGGTGAGGGGAATCTGACCGGAACAGAAAACGAAGCGCCCCTCGGCTACGACGGCCTGGCTGTAGGGTCCGATGGCGGCAGGAGCTTTTTCGGTGAAGATGGGCTGACGGGTCATGGATGAAGGGTACCAGCGGGTTCGGTGCGCTCGGCGAAACCCGTGCGACAAGCAAGCCCCTCTACCGGTAGAATCCTATTGGAACGTTATGCCGAAGAGAGTCGAGACCCTAGTCCTCCACGACAGCTCCACCCCCGTTTTCGATGGTATTGAAAAGGGCGGAAACGTCGTGCTTACATCTCTGGACGTCCTGGTCAACCAGGCACGCGCGAATTCCCTGTGGCCCCTGACTTTTGGTCTGGCCTGCTGCGCCATCGAGATGATGGGAATGGTCGCGTCCCGCTTCGACGTCGCCCGGTTCGGCATGGAGCGCTTCAGCGCCACGCCCCGGCAAGCGGACGTGATGATCATCGCCGGAAGGCTGAGCAAGAAGATGGCCCCGGTTCTGCGCCAGATCTACGACCAGATGCCGGAGCCCAAGTGGGTGATCTCGATGGGCGCGTGCGCCAGTTCAGGCGGCGTGTACAACAACTACGCAATCGTTCAGGGAGCGGACCAAGTGGTCCCGGTCGACGTCTACGTGCCGGGTTGCCCGCCATCTCCGGACGCCCTCATCTACGGAATCCTGAAACTTCAGGAGAAGATCAAGCGAGGCCGTTCGGGCAGCTTCAAGGAGCTTCGGCTCGCGGAGAGCCTGACGGGCGCGCGGACAAACGAGCAGGTCAACACGTTGGTGGACGCGTGAGCGGCTTCATCAACAGCGTCGCCAAGCCGATCATGGCGGGCTTTGGGATTACCGGCAAGCGATTGGGCCGCCCCAAGGTCACCGTCTTCTACCCCGAGGAGAAGCGAGAGCAGTTCGCCCGCACGCGCTGGCGACACTTCCTCACCCGCTACGACAGCGGCCTCGAGAGATGCATCGGTTGCTCGCTCTGCGCAGGCGCCTGCCCAGCCCGTTGCATCTACGTCGAGGCGGCCGAGAACACGGACCAGGAGCGCTACTCGCCCGGCGAGCGCTATGCGGTTCGGTACGAAATCAACATGATCCGGTGCATCTTCTGCGGCTACTGCCAGGAAGCTTGCCCAACCGGAGCCATCGTGCTCCGCAAGAACTTCGAGCTCGCGGACTACAAGCGCGAGGCATTCATCTACACCAAGGAGCGGCTTCTCGAGAAGTACCCCGGCGAAGCCGACGCCCCCTGGATCGGCGAATACGAAATCGTCAAGCAGAAGTAGCGTGTTCTCTCTCTTCCGGCGTCGGCCTCCCGTGGAGCGCACCCCCATGTACCTGGAGGTGGAAACGGCGCTGGAGAGCATTCAAGCCTATGCTCGCTCCCACGGTGGACAGATCAAGCTGATCGACGTGGACGCGGACGGACTCGTGTCGTTGAAGCTGACCGGGGCCTGCAACGGATGCCCGATGAGCGACATCACCCTAAAGATGGGCGTGGAGCGCCAGCTCAAAGAGCAGGTAGAAGGAGTCTCCGGACTCCGCCTCGTTCCCTAATCAGGGCATCTTCATTTCGTTCTGCAGATACGGGCTCCACAGGTGGCTCGGCACATGGCCCAGGTCGCAGACACGGGCCATGAAGTAGCCGACGGTGTCTCCCACAACGCGCGGAGAAAGAGGCTGCTTGCCGGTGGCCAGCGGGCACACGTCGGCGATGAAACCGTCTCTCACCAACGACTCCGCAACCGGACCTTTGATCGTGAGACGCGCCTTGTCGTAGACCGCCGGGTAGGGCGTGATCTTGAGCTCCGGGCGGGCAACCTCACGCAGCTTGGCGATGAGATCGACGAGTTTCTCTCGGTCGAGCAACTCCGCACTGGCGCTGACCGGAATCACTTCCCCGGCCGGCAGCTTCAGGAGGGGGCGGATCAGGGACTCGGCTTTGCGGAACACGGCGTGAGCCTCGGCCACCGTTACGGGGGATGTGTCGGGTGCCACCACGCGCTTGCGGATCGGAGCAACGTCCTGGGCGATCGAGGTCACGGCAAGGGCCGCCGCGAGGAGAGAAATCTGCAGAATCCGCATCGGTCCTTTAGCTTACGGCTTGGACGCCGCTTCGCGTTGCCTAGATCGAGGAAACTGCGCCCGACTGGCGAATCGCTTCCAGTTCTTCCAGGGCGCGGCCCGTGCCGATGGCCACGCAGTTGAGGGCGTTGTCCGCCACCCGTACCGGGATATCCGTCACCGATTGAAGCAACCGATCCAGGCCACGGAGCAGCGCGCCGCCGCCGGTGAGGGTGATTCCCCGCTCGATCACGTCCGAGGCAAGCTCGGGAGGCGTCTGCTCGAGGACCGCGCAGAGCTTCTCGGCAATCTGTTTGACCGGCTCGCTGAGGGCTTCGCGGACTTCCTCGCTGGTGATCTCGACGGACTTGGGCAGACCGGCAACCAGATCGCGGCCGCGAATCTCCATCCTCAGTTCCTGCTCCAGCGGGTAGGCCGAGCCGATCTTGATCTTGATCTCTTCGGCGGTCGGCTCGCCGATCATCAGGTTGTAGCTGTTGCGGATGTGCCGGACGATCGCGTCGTCTAGCTTATTGCCGCCGATGCGAAGGCTGTGCGAGAGCACGATTCCCCCGAGACTGATGACCGCGATATCCGTGGTGCCACCGCCGATATCGACCACCATGTTGCCGCCCGGAGAGGAGATCGGGAGGCCCGCTCCAATCGCCGCCGCCATGGGTTCCTCGATCGTCATTGCCTTACCGCCGCCGGCTTCCTCGGCAGCCTGGATGACCGCACGGCGCTCGACGTTGGTGACTCCGCTCGGGACGCAGACCAGAACGGTGGGCTTGAAGAGGCGTCGGGTGCCACAGGTCTTGTCCAGGATGTACTGGAGCATCTTCAGCGTGGTCGTGTAATCCGCGATGACGCCGTCTTTCAGCGGGCGAATGGCCTGGATGTTGCCCGGGGTTCGGCCCAGCATCTCGCGCGCTTCATTGCCTACGGCAAGCACGCGACCACTTTGGGTGTTCACCGCGACCACGGTTGGCTCGCTAAGCACGATGCCTTTCCCCCGCCGAAACACGAGGATATTGGCCGTGCCCAGGTCGATCCCGATCTCAGGTACGAATCTCAAGGTAGTTGGGGGGCGCGGGGTCCGTTAGGACGAGCGGCGCTCCGTCAGGGTACCCACTCGTTCCACGTCTGCGCCCAAAGAACGGAGGGTCTCTTCGAACCGCTCGTAGCCTCGGTCGATGAAGTGGATCTGGCGTACGCGGGTCTCGCTCTTGGCCGCAAGGCCGGCCAGGACGAGCGCCGCCCCGGCGCGCAAGTCGCTCGCTTCGACCGTCGTACCTTCCAGAGACTCGACGCCATTGATGAATGCGCTGCGTCCATTGAGGGCGATTCGCGCGCCCATTCGATTGAGCTCTCGTACGTGCCCAATCCGGTTCTCGTAGATCGTTTCCTCGATCACGCTCTGACCCTCCGCAAGGCTTAGCACCGCCGCCACCGGCTGCTGGATGTCCGTAGGAAAGCCCGGGTACGGCATCGTCTTGACGTTGATCGAGGTCAGGCGCTGGTCGACCACCATGCGGACGGCGTCGGTTTCCTCGTAGACCTCGGCTCCTGCTTCGCGCATCTTCTGGGCTAGAGCGGTCTGGGTTTCTGGGATGATCCCCTTAACCGTCACGTCGCCGCGCGTCATGGCGGCAGCGAGCAGGTAGGTGGAGGCTTGCATCCGGTCTGCCGGCACCCGGTAAGAGCATCCGCTCAGGGAGCGCACTCCGGTGATCGTGATCGTGCTGGTGCCCTCGCCTTCGATTCGAGCGCCCATCATCTGGAGGAAGCTGGCAAGGCTGGTGACCTCCGGCTCCATAGCCGCATTCTGGATGACGGTGTTGCCTTCGGCGAGTACCGCCGCGGTCATCAGATGCTGAGTGGCGCCCGCACTCGGGAAATCGAGATAGATCTCGGCCCCTCGGAGCTTCCTTGCCTTAGCGGTATAGCTTCCCGAATGAAGCTCCACTTCCGCGCCAAGCTGTGCCAGACCCTTGAGGTGGAAATCGACCGGACGGGCGCCGATATTACAGCCTCCCGGGGCCGGAAGCGTGACTTGCCCTATGCGGGCCAGGAGCGGGCCCAGCAGATAGAAGCTGGTCCGGATCTTCTGCACGAGTTCGACGTCGGGTGATCCGGGCCGGATGTCGGTGCAGTCTACGATCAGACTGTTCCCTTCCCAACGCGTGACCGCACCAAAGGCTTCGAGGATCTGGGCTTTGATCCGGGTGTCGCTCACCAGCGGAACGTTGGTTAGCGTTGTGACACCGTTGCCCAGAACCACCGCCGACATGATAGCGAGCGCCGTATTCTTGCTTCCGGCGACGTCAACGGTACCGGTCAGCCGGTTTCCCCCACGAATGATCAAAGTAGACATAGCGCTTAAATGCCAATCCTTGGCGTGCCAGAGCGCATCTGGCACTCATCATTCTACTTCAGGCCGCGCTAAACGCCAAGGCGATGCTTCATGCCGACATCGGCTCCATGTAAGAGGCGAACTCCTCAAAGATCGGCAGGTACATCCTCCACTCGTCTTTGCCCTGTGCTTTCAGGTACGTCGGCAGGCTGAGATACGGAACGAAGTGGGGCCGCTTGGGCTTCTTGGCCAGCTTCATGTTGGCCTGCGCCGGAGTCTTGTCGCCCTTCTTCAGGTTGCAGCGACGGCAGCAAGCGACGAGGTTGTCCCAAGTGTGCGGCCCACCCGCCCAGCGCGGCACCACGTGGTCGATCGTAAGGTTGTTCTTCGACCCGCAGTATTGGCAGGTGTAGTTGTCCCGCGCCATGATGGAGTGGCGGGAGAGCCGCAGCTGCGGCATGGGGCGGCGCACCTGGTACCGCATCTTCAGAACGCTGGGAGCCCGGTAACCGCCGTTCACGGTCTGGATCGGGATCTCGTTGTGCTGAAGGACATCGGCTTTGCCCAGGAGAAGCAGTCCGATCGCGCGCCGGATGTTGCACACGTTGAGGGGCTCGTAGTTGCTGTTGAGAAGAAGGACCTCGTGATTCGCCAACTTTGTTCGTCTCCTACGGTTGGCCGTCCCCTAAAGGAAAGAGGCTCGCATGCAGACGCATGCGAGCCTCTTCATCCGCGCCGTCGCGGCAGCGTATGATGTCGTCCCGCCAAGCGGGAATCCAACTTATATGCAGCCCTTCGGCGGTGCCTTGGTCGACCATTTCAAGATTCCAGACGGGCGAGACCGTCCCTTTGCACCCTTACTGTACGACGGTTTTGTGAACTTGCCGCAGAGTTTGGCCCTATGACTTACATACGCCTCAGCCATACCTGCATGTGCGACGGCCCCCGGTTGTTCCAAAGGTAGTACGGGATGAGGGTGGCCTCGGTGGTTTCGAGCGGCGTGGTGTCGAGGTCGGCGTAAAGATCGTCCGGGAAGTCTTGGCCCTCCACCACGCCGGGAACCACGACCGCCACGTGGCCCTCTAGAGTTGCCCGCTCCTCCGAGATCGGCTCGGAGTCGGCATCCGCTGCGAACCGCTGGGGAACGAACTCAACATCCTTGTCCTCCAGGCAGTAGACCAGCGGACCACGGGTCATCGCGATCCGCCCTAGGTCGTCCAGCACCCTCGGATTGGCCTCGATCCACTTCGGCCCCATCTCGAAGTCCAGCTTGATCACGTCGCCGGGAGACCAGACTCGACGGTAGACGGCATAGCCCGTTTCGTACTCGGAGCCGTCGGCTTCTGCCGCCGTCTCGTTGTCGTCGCCGAGTTCGATCTGGAGGTCGTCGGCCCAGCCGGGAATGCGAACGGCGAAGGCGAACTCGACCGGACGCTCCGGATCTACGGTGACCTTGACCTGGCCCGACCACGGGTAGTTGCCCTCTACGGTAATGCGGGTCTTCACTCCGTTCAGCTCCGTGGTGGCGACGAAGCTGGCGGGAATGTGAAGGTAGAACGCGGAGTCCGATTGGCTGGCCACGAGGTTCCCTACCGAGCCGATGAGGCGCGCCACGTTTGGCGGGCAGCACGCACAGCCGAACCAGGGCGTGCGAGCATGTTGGCCCCGGCTCTCCAGCGGGTTGTCGTAGAAGAACGACTCTCCGTCCAGGGAGATCCCGCTGAGGACTCCGTTGTAGAGCGCTCGCTCCACCACATCTGCATAGTCGGAGACTCCGGTCGCCTCAACCAGTTTTTGTCCCCACCAAGCCAGACCGCAGGCAGCGCACGTCTCGGCGTAAGCAGAAAGGTTGGGAAGGTCGAAGTCCTCGGTGAAGCCTTCGTTGTGACGACTCGGACCGATGCCGCCGGTGATGTACATCCGACGCGAGGAGAGGCTCTTCCACGCTCGCTCCTGCGCTTTCATCGCAGCCGGATCGGTGACCAGATCGGCGGCGGCGATGTACAAGTACATGGCTCTCACCGCATGCCCAACCACGGCGTCATGCTCCCGGATCGGGGCGTGATCCTGGGCGTACTCGCCGTTGTACTTGCCGTCCTTGTCCAGCAGGGCCGACCGCCACGGGCTCATCTTCTGAGCTTCGACGTCTTCCAGTTCAGCCTCGAACGGGCTTGGCCGGCTTCCCCGCTCTTCGACCATCCACTTGGCCAGCTCCCGGTACTTCGGGTTTCCGGTCGCTCGCGTGAGTTTGACCAAGGCGAGTTCCAACTCTTCGTGGCCGCAGTATCCTTTGCGCTTGCCTGGCCCGAACGTCGCCGCGATCAAGTCGGCGAATCGGATCGAGACGTCCAGCATCCGCCTGTCGCCCAGGCATTCGAACATGGCAACCCCGGCTTCCAGGAGGTGGCCGCCGCAGTACATCTCATGCATAGCGCCAAGGTTCCGCCAACGCAAATCTGGATGGTTGAGGGTGATGAAGGTGTTGAGGTAGCCGTCCTCCAACTGCGCGCCTTGAACCGCGGCAACCGCTTCTTCGATCATCGCCCTCAGCTCGGCGTTCTCCCCCAGTATCAACGCGTAGGCGGCCGCTTCGAGCCACTTGTAGACGTCGCTATCGTTGAAGTAGAAGCCTTTGAAGGTTCCGGTTTCACCCCGCGCGACGCTTCGGAAGTGCTCGAGGCGGCCGGTTTCCACGATCTGGCGATACTGGTGCGGAAGCGACCGGTCTCGCACCACCCGCTGCCAGCGGCTCCAGAAGCGGTCGGTCATTTTGAGCTGCGAGAGCGGGAGGGGACGGGTGCGCATGACCAGAGTATGCCCGTTCCGGAATGGGCAGAATCGGTATCCTCAGACCTGATGTCTAAGCTAATCCTGGTTCGACACGGGCAGTCTCTCTGGAACCTCCAGAATCGATTTACGGGCTGGGTGGACGTACCCTTGACGGCCCAGGGCATCGAGGAAGCCAAGCGCGCCGGGCAGCTTCTGAAGGGCACCAAGGTCGACGTTTGCTACACCAGCGGCCTTACCCGCGCCCAGAACACCCTGGCCCTCATCTTGGGCGAGATGGGCGTTCAGCCCCCAGTGATCCGCGACGAAGCCCTAAACGAACGGCACTACGGCGATCTGCAGGGCCTCAACAAAGAAGAGACGGCGCGGCGCTTCGGCGACGACCAAGTCAAGATCTGGCGTCGCAGCTACGACATTCCGCCCCCCAACGGCGAAAGCCTGAAGGACACCGCCGCGAGGACCCTTCCCTTCTTCGACCGCTGCATCCTCGGAGACATCCAGCAGGGCCTAGATGTACTCGTGGTTGCCCATGGCAACAGCAACCGCAGCATCGTGATGCAACTGGACGGCCTTACGAAGGAAGAGGTTCTTGAGCTGAACCTTGGCACGGGTGTTCCGCTTGTCTACGAGCTGGATACGGACGGCAAAGTCGTTTCGAAGGCGATCCTAGAACACTAGGCTAGCGCTTGAGCCGCCGGCTGAGCAGGTCGGCGGCGAACTTTCCACTGAGGGTAGCCATCGGGAGCCCGGCTCCCGGTTGGACCCCGCCTCCGCAGTAGAACAGGTTCTTGACCTCGGGATCGTCGTTCCGGCTGGGCAGGATGCCGAGGTGGCGGTGCCGCTCGTGCGCGCCGTAGAGCGAGCCCAGGTAGTTGCCGTGCGCGGCCTCGAAGTAGGGCGGAGACTGCACCCGCTCAAAGGCGATCTCGTCGTCCGCGAAGTCCACGCCGTAACTTCGCATCACATTCCGCACCGAGGCCTTCAGGGCCGGCAGTCCAGAGTCCCAGTCCACCTTCCCGTTGCGGGCGGGAGAGGTGACCACGGCAAACAAGTTGGTGCAGCCGGGCGGGGCCACGCTTGGGTCTTGTTCGCTGGTGGCGTTCAGGTAGACGATCGGGGGCTCGGGGAAGCGCTCTTCGCCGTAGAGAGTCTTCAGCCCGGTTAGGTAGCCCTCTGGGATGAGCAGGGTGTGGTGCTTCAGACCCTCGAGCCGCTTGCGGATGCCCCAGTGGAGGGTGAAGTAGCTGTAGCTCGGCTCGAGGTTGCTGGTTCGGCCCAGCCACTTCCCCGCCGTGAGCGGGTCTACGTTGCAGAGAATGGCGCTGCTTGGCACGACCTCCCCACCTTCGAGCCTAACCCCGCCTACTTTGGTGGGCTCCCGCTCAAGGCCGACGACTCTGGCCCCGGCGCGGAACTCTACGCCAAGTTCTCGGGCCAGTTTCTCCAGCGCCTCCGGGATCGCGGCTACCCCACCGACCGGGTAGTAGACGCCCTCCTGCACCATCAGGTAGGGGATGAGGAGGGCGCCCGCCGCCTTGGAATCGTAGGTCTGACCGCCGTACGAGGGGAATCCGTAGAAGAAGGCCCTTAGGAGATCGCTCTCAAACCAGCCATCGACCAACTCCTTGTAGCTCTTGCGGACGTCGAACCGGAGCGCCGTGGCGATCAAGTGCGGATCGGCCAATTCCCAACCTTCTAGGTACGGCTTGCGGAAGATGCTCTTGTCGATGTGCCCAACCACGCCATCCAGCTTGCTCATCAAGCGGCGGAAGTTTGCCCCGTCGTGCTTGGAGATCTGGTCGACCACGGCCTCGCAGGCCTTGCGGTCTGCGGGGAGGTCGAGGGGCGGGCGATCTCCGAACAACACCCGGGAGATGGGGTCGAGCCGCTCAAAGGTTAGGTAGTCCTCCATACGCCTACCGGCGCGAGAGAACAAGTCGCGGTAGATCCTGGGCAGGATGATGATGCTTGGGCCAGGGTCGAGGGTGTATCCCTCGGTTTGAATGCGGGCAGCCTTGCCGCCAACCGCGCCCTGCTCGAGGACGGTGACGTCCCATCCAGCAAGCCTTGCGTGGATTGCGGCGCTGAGCCCGCCGATGCCCGCACCGACGACGACGACCGGGGCAGAAGCCACTTAGGCGGTGGCCTGCGAGCGGTCCTCTAGCTCGGTGAGACGCTTCGAGATCCGCTCGCTGAGGGACTCTGCGTCCTCATCGCGCAAGGTCTCCTGGACCCGCTGCGCGAGGATGATGGCGATTGCGCCAACGAAGGCTCCTGCCAAGAATGCTCCGACTCCTTTCACTTCCTAGGTTTTACCTCTGGAGGCCCCGCAAACACAAAGCAGCCCCGGAGCCGAAGCTCCGGGGCTGTTGTTTCGCAGTCGAAGGACTACGGGGTCTTCGGGTTCACCGTAAGGACCGTGGAGGCGGTCTTGTTTCGGTAGAGCACCGTGACCTGGGTCTTCAGCTGTCGGCTGACCGGGTTGGTCGTCACCTTGATCGATGCCGTCTTCTTGCCCGCCGGGATGGTGATCGAGGTGGGAAGGTTGACGATCTGGGCATTGGCGCCCTCGTCGATCTGGATGAGCGAGCCGCCGGCCGGAGCCGCCGCCTGGAGCGTCACCGTGAAGGTGGTGCTGCCGCCGCCCTGGACCGTGCTGGGCAGGAAGCTGACCGAGCTGACCCCGAAGGTCCGAACGGAGAGCGTGCTGGAGGCCTGGTTGCTAAGGCCGATCAAGCCCCGGATCACCGAGGTGGTGTCCGCGTTGACCGTCTTGGAAGTGGCGGTGAATCGCGCCGTTCTCGTACCGGCCGGAATCGTCACCGATGCCGGAACCGTGGCCGCCGCAGTGTTGCTGCTGGACAGCGCTACCTTTAGGCCACCCGCCGGTGCGTTGCCGCTGAGGGTCAGCGTGCCCTGCGAGTTGGCAAGGCCGCCCACGACCTCCGCCGGGCTCAGCGCAAGCGTGAGCTTCAACGGAAGGATGCGGAAGGAAGCCGCCTTCTGCGAGTAGCTGGGCGTTCCGAACGTTCCTCGGAATGCCTTGATAACCAGCGAGATCGGATCCGGCGTCGCCACCGTTCGAATCACGAAGGTCGTCGTGGTGCTACCTGCCGGGACGGTGATCCTGGCCGGGACCGGAGCGTAGGCGCTGTTCGTGGTGGACAGCTTGACCGCAACTCCACCCGTCGGCGCAGGCGTTCCGATCGTGACCGTTCCGATCACGTTTCCGCCACCCGCCACGGCGATCGGGTTCAGGGTGAGCCCGGTTACCGAGACGGCATCGACGAAGAACGTTCCCGACGCAGTCGAGGCCGTGTAGTTCCCCTGGGCCGCTCGGGTGGCGGTGACCTTGCGGGTCACAGCCTTACCTTCGGGTCCAGTGGTTACGCGGAAGGTCTTCGTGCGGTCGCCTTGGGCGAAGGTCAGCGTCGAAGGCGTAACCGTGTAGCCCGCCGGTGCTCCCTCGAGAACGAGGCTCACGGTGAAGGGCTCTCCAGCAACGCCGTTGAGCGTCACCGTACCGGTGGTCGTGCTCTCGGCCGCAACGCGGTCGGGGGCAAATGTCACCGATACCAGGTTGGCCGGCTGAACCTTCATGGACTGGCTAAGGCCAACTCCGAGGAGCGAGGCGTTCACCTGAACCTCGGTCGTCTTGGAGACGCCGCCGGTTGTGAGGTTGAAGGTGGCCGTATCCTGGCCTGCCGGGATGGTGAGAGTGGACGGGGCTTGCACCACCGTCGCGTTGGCGCTCGAAAGACCGACCGTTACGCCGCCCGCGGGGGCAACCTGGAAGATCTTCACGCGTCCAACCGCACCCGCGCCGCCTACCACCGAGTTGGGGCTGAGGCTGAGCTGCTGGAGCCAAGGCACCACGCGGAGCCGGACGATCTTGAAGTTGCCCTCGAAGTCCGCCTTGATGTCCACGTCGCTGTTACCGAGTACCGATCGGCTGTAGACGTTGAAGGTGCCAGTGGTCTGGCCCTGGGGGATCGTGATCGTAGAAGCGTTCTCCGAGTTGCTCTGGCTGAAGGAGGCGACCTCAGACTTGTCAAGCGACAAATTGATGGTGACGCCACCCGCCGGAGCGGCCGCCGAAAGAACGACCGCACCCACCGTGCTGGGGTGGTTGGAACCACCGGTGGGATCGCCGCCCGCCAGGGTTCCCTGGCTAAGGGTCAGCGAGGAGATGACCGGCAACCCAAGTCGGAACTTGAGCACGTAGCCGTCTCGTCGGTAGGACATCGGGGTGTAGAACGGCAGCCAAGAAGGACCGTCGTAGTTATAGATTCCGTAGAGCGAATCCTCGACCGTCTCGAAGTTCGTCGGGAGGGCAGTCTGCCATTCCGGATCGCGCTTGAAAGCCAAGGGAGTGAGGAACCCTTCGGCAAGCTGCGTCGCGAAGCGGTAGATCGTCGGCGTTCCGTCCGAGCTGACTCGAACGTACTCACGATACATGTCGGTCCAGCCCATCACCCACACGTCGCCAAACTGGTCGACGTACGGGGCGAAGGTGATGTCGTCGAGATCAGAGCCAATGTAGCTGCCGTACACGAGGTCCGTCGCCTGAGGGTTCAGAACGAGAATCCATCCGTCGAAGGTGTGCATCTCCGGATTGGTCCGAGTCGCGTAGGTCGCCCGAAGAGCGTCTGCCGTCGTCGGAATGCTTCCAAAGTAGCTGTGTGCTCCGTTGGGCTGCAGCGGGTCGCCGGGGGTCTCGCCATTCGCGGGGTTCGGGAACTTAGCGATACCGGAAACAAATCCGGTGATATAGGCCTGACCTCGGCTGTCGACGGCAATGCCGCCGGCGGAAATCACGCCGCCGCTCGTTCGAAGGTTCGTGCTGTACACAAGCTCCGAAGCGTCGCGGTTCAGCTTTGTCACAACGACCTGAACGGTGTTGTTCGAGAAGACCTCACCGAAGACGCCGCGCGTTCTTGGGTAGTTGAAGGAGCCGGAGGTGCCCGTGATGTACAGGTTTCCAAGGCCATCGACCGCGATGCAGCTTCCGCCGGGCTCGACGACTTCCGACTCGGCAACGAATCGACGCACGGGGAGATCGCCCGCCGCCCGTTCATAGCTGTTTCCACCAACGAGGGTGGAGTAGGCCAACGAGCCGTCAGTTCGGTACTTCCGCGCGTACATGTCGTCGTAGCGATGCAACCGGCCTTCGGTCCACACGCCTGCCGTGGTGTCGAAAACCGGCGAAGCGCCCTGCGAGGTGTCGCTGTTGCCTTGGGCAAAGAGCGTTCCACCCACGTAGATGCTGCCTTCCGCGTCCACCGCCAAACCACGCAGGTTAGCAAAGTTGTCGGTGCCGCGCGCGCCGATGTACTTGCTGAGCGTCGGAACGTCGCTGAACACGCCGTTCAAGTAGCTGATCGTGCAGAAGTAGCCAGCCTTGGCAACTCCCGGGGGGAAGCTCTCGCCGAACAGCGGCTTGGTATCGCTGACCGGCTCGTCGAACGGCTTGTCCGTCGTACCCGCGAACGTGATCCGGACCGGGCTCGCCGAGGTAGCTCCCTCGACCGGCATGATCGAGAAACCAGAGAGGTCCTCAACGCCTTCGCCATACGGGCGGAAGACCTGGACGGTGCTGCCCTCGAACGGGGTGAGCACGGAACCCGAATCCTGCTTGAAGCGCATGATCCAGATGTCCGTCGGGCGATCAATGACGTAGCGGTGGGGGAACGGCCAATCGTTCTGGGTGACGATCATGCGGTTGCAGGGTGCGTCGCCCGTGGTGGGCAAGAACGATACGTCAACCGGAGCATTGTAGAGGGAGCCGCCGTCGGTGGCTACCTCGCCGTCGCCGGTATTGCCAAGCGCGTCGAGTTCCTGCAGGATGGCTCCCGCAGAAGCGTTCGGCGACAGATCGCCGGTTTCGCTACCCTCAAAGGTTAGGGTGAAGGTGGAGCCGAGGCCCGGGTTGAACCGGCTACCCACGAACCGAACGCGCTGGTTGGGCGCGTGGTCGAAGTCCGAACCGGCCTCGATGAAGACCGGGAGAAGAGGCTCGACGATGACCTTGGGCTGAAGGCCCTCGCTCACGATCGCCGTGTTGATGAAGTTGGTCTCGTACTCGTCGCTCACCGTAACCGAGACGACCTGGTCGATCGCGATCTGGATGCGGTAGCCATCGGCATTGCTTGCCGGGACGCCGCCGGTGACCGTGACCTTGCCCGCGAGGGGAGGATAGTCGCCTTCCAGCGCCGCCTGAATCTCGGTCGCCGAAGCGTTCCAGGCCAGGATGGTCTGGTTCACGCGGTCGAACGCCAGTTCAGGAACGTTCAGGTAGTACTGGCCGCCATTGATCGGGTGGGTGAAGTTGTTGAGGAATCGGGCACGGAGGAAGAAAACGCCGGGCTTGGTGTTGCTCGGGAAGTCCTGAGAGGTGGAAGTGCCCGCAACCCAAACGTTGCCAACCGAGTCGACCGCGATGCGCTCCGCCACGTCGTCGAACGAGCCGGGGATGATGGCCGCGTAGTCGTGGTAGTAGGAGTCGCCCTGGAACTTGGAGACGAATGCGTCCCAACCGCCGGCTACGTTCCAAGTGAACGGGCCGAAGATGGCCGGGAAGAACGCAGACTTGGTCGCGCCCGCTAGGTAGGTGCCGCCCTGGGTGTCGGTACTGACGGCTCGGACCTGGTCCGCACCATCGGCGCCGCCGTAGTAACTACCGTAGACGAGGGGGTCGATGATCAGCGGCTTGGACTTGTCGTACGCGCCCAGCTGGAATCGAACTTGATTGCCGTTCTCGACGGCGAATCGGGCCTCGACCTTTCGCTTGGCATCGCCCACCATCTGGTAGGCCTCAAGACCGCTCTGGTCTCGCTTGCCGAGCGAGGTCTCGAAGCTGATCGAGCCGTCCTTAGCAACGGCAACCTTGTCGACGCCGTCGAACTTCAGCTTAATGTCGCGGGGATCCGCGCCGGGAGCAACGATGAAATCGTATCGGGGCGCGCTGCTCTGGTCGTAGTAGAGCTTGAAGTCGATGCCCCGATAGACGTCGTCCGCATAGACGGTGCCGAACGACCGAACGCCGCGATGGGCTTTCTCGCCGTTCTTGCCAAGGTAATCCGTCTTCGCGCCCTTGGGGTCTACGCCGACGAACCGGAAGTCCTTCTCCGCGCCCACGAAGCGCATGCCAACCGCGTGGCCCTGCGTTCGGGTCGCTCCAGAGTCGGTCTTGCTCTGGTAGTAGGAAAGAACGAGACCGTCCTTGGCTACCCAGAAATCAAGGCCGGGGGCACGTCCAAGGAACTTGGCGCGGGAATCCCACTGACCCTTGTTCTCCATGAACTTGGCGCCCTGCCGAGCCAAAAGCGACTGGCCTTCCGCGACCGTCTTCGCCTTAGGAGCCACTTGGTCCTGCAGGCCAAGCGGTGCTTTAGGCATGGGGGAGCCCGCGGAGGCAAGGCCAGCCATGGCCAACGCCAACCCAGGGGAGAACAGTTTCTTCCACTGATTTAAGGAATCCAACACTCGAAGTCCACCTCTATCCATTGCGACTATAAACGCCCTTCGGAATCCCTGTCAAAGCGACAGGAAATCCCATCCCGTTAGCGGGGAGTATAACCAAGTAAGCAGACCGATGGTCCACTCCTCCCTATTGGACGCGGTCAAGGCCGCAAAAAGTGCTCCGGATTCCGCTTTAGGGTCGAGACGCTTCTTCGACCGCCATCATGGCCGCCAGTTGAAGGTTGGCCGAGCGTAGACGACCGCACAGCACCCGGCTCAAGTTGGTCAAGGCGCGCAGGGCGATATCGCACCGGGCGCGGAGGAGGTTCATGAGCGCCTCGGCCTCGATGACCAGCACCTCGCAATCCGCGTCGGCGGTCACGGTGGCGGATCGGGGCTTGTCGTCGAAGAGCGAAACCTCTCCGATCGGCATCCCTGCGCTTACGTAGGCGATCGGTTCGCCCAGGACGGTCGAAACCGTCGCGCGGCCCTCGCGCAAGATCAGCAGGTATTTGGTGGTTTCGAACTGGGAGAGGATGACCTGGCCGGCTTCAAAGCACTTGACGGTTGCGAGCGGGGTTAACCGATCAAGCTGCTCCTCGTCGAGGCCTTCCGCTAGGTAGCTGTTCCGAATGGTGTCTCGAATGGGTTCGGCTTTCATGGCGATGGGCATACGACGGCGCATGCCAAATCCATGTTCTCGCCTGGTTGGCACCCCACCGCAAACTCGTTCCCAGGTCGCCAAAGCCCGTTACTTATACGGGCACTCAGCCGGGCCAAAAGCCCTAGAAGAGCTGATCCAGCTTGCCGGTTGCGTCGCCCAGGGTCTCGCCGGGAACGCCGATCCGGTCCAGGAGCGAGAGGAACAGGTTGTTCATCGGGGTGCCGTTGGAGTAGCGAACATGCCGCCCGGTTCGGATCGTGCCAGCGCCCTTCCCTGCCATCAGGATTGGCAAGTCGTCGTGGTTGTGACGGTCACCGTCGCTGATACCGCCTCCGTAGACGAGCATGGTGTTGTCCAGCAGGGTGCCGTTGCCCTCGTCGATGGACTGCATCTTATTCAGGATGTAGGCCAGTTGCTCCACGTGAAAGCGGTCGATCTGCTTCTTCTTCTCCAGCTTCTCTTCGTCCCGGCCGTGGTGGGAAATGTCGTGGTGGCCTTCCGAGACCCCGATCTCGCGGTAGCTGCGGTTGCTGCCCTCGTTGGCGAACATGAACGTGCAGACCCGGGTGGTGTCGCTTTGGAAGGCCAGGACCATCATGTCCCCCATCAGGCGAATGTGCTCGCCGTAGTTGCTCGGGATCCCGGTGGGCCGGGTTGCGCCCTTCACCGCCAAAGACTCCGCTCCCTCGAGGCGCTGGAGTCGCACCTCGATCTCGCGCACCGCCGCCAGGTACTCGTCCATCTTCTTCTGGTCTCGGATACCCAGGCGCTGCTTCAGCCGAGACGCGTCCTCCAGGACAAGATCCAAAATGCTGAGGCGATAGCGGTCTCGGCGGGCCTGAGACTCGGACTGCTCGGCCTGGCTCCCGGCACCGAAGAGTCGCTCGAAGACGAGGCGCGGATTGACCTCTTTGGCCACCGGCGTGCTCTCGCCACGCCACGAGATGGAGGAAGAGTAGGCGCAGGAGTAGCCAGAGTCGCAGTCGCCCGCTTGGGCGCCCCGCTCGCAGCCGATCTCTAGGGACGCGAACTTGGTGCGTCCACCCACCTTCAGCGCGGCCAGTTGGTCGGCGGAGATTCCAAGCTTGATGTCTGATCCCTTGGTCTTCTTGGGCTGGACGCCGGTAAGCCAAGCGGCCGCCGACCGCGCGTGGTCGCCCGGGCCGTCACCGTTGGCAAAGGCGTGCTTCTGGGTTAGGCCGGTCAGGATGTTGATCGAGTCCTTGACCTCGGCGAGCGGCTCCAGGATATGCGGCAAGGTGAACCCCGCCCCTTCCGCGGCCGGAGTCCAGTGCTGCATGTTCACGCCGTTGGGCACGAACAGGAACGCCATCCGGTTCGGCCGCGCCTTGTCGATCGCCTGGGCGACGGCGGAAACCGGGAGCATGGCCTCCAACAGAGGGAGCGACATGGCAGTCCCGATTCCCTTCAAGAACGTACGGCGTGGAATGGAATGGCTCATCGTTTGGGCTCCGGGATTCGCTTGAGGAAAGGCTCGCTGAGCGCCACTCCGGCGATCAGGGAACTAAATCGGTATTGGTTGTCTTCGACGCGCTTTCTTACGTCGTCTGCGAAGCATTTGTCGTTCGCGGTGAGGCCCCGGCCGGTGGCGTAGACCATCATCTTCTCGGCAAGGCTGGCGACGAACTCCTTCTTGCGGCCAAGAAGGATCGCTCGCAGCTGGGCAGGACCTGCGAACTTCTGACCACCCGGCAGGACGCCGCTCGCATCGACCGGGGTATCGCCTTCGAGCTTGCGCCAAGCGCCAATGCCGTCGAAGTTCTCGAGCCCAAAGCCGATGGGGTCCATCCGTTGATGGCAGGTGGCGCAGGCGGGGTCTTTGCGGTGCATCTCCATTCTCTGGCGGAGCGTCTTGCCAACGATCTTCTCGCGGGCCTCGGAAAGCTGGCTGGCCCCAGGAGGCGGAGGCGGGGGCGGCGTACCCAGAATCTGCTCCAGCACCCACTTTCCTCGCTTAACGGGAGATGTCCTTGTAGGGTTGGAGGTTAGGGTCAGCACGCTCGCTTGAGTAAGCACTCCCGCCCGACGGTCGTCCGGAAGGGCCACCTTTCGGAACTCCTCCCCCGTAACCCCAGGGATTCCGTACAGCTTGGCGAGGTCGCCGTTCACGAAGGTGAATTTCCCGCTCAGGAAGTCCAGCACGCTCCGGTCGCTCTTCACGATCTCGTCGAAGAAGAGCATCGTCTCCATCTGCATGGCAGACCTGAGCTTGGGCGAGTACGCCGGGAAGAGGGTGGGATCGGGAGCCGACGTGTTGAGCTTCCGAAGTTCCAGCCACTGGCCGGCGAAGTTTTCGGCGAGGGCAAACGCCCGCTTGTCGGCCAGCATCCGCTTGGTTTGCGCGACCAGAACGGCCCGGTTCTTCAGCTTTCCCTGAGCGGCGAGACTGAACAAAGTCTCGTCCGGCATGCCGCTCCACAGGAAGTAGGAGAGACGAGACGCGATCTCATAGTCGTTCAGGCCACGGGCGCCTTTGGCGCCTACCGGATCGAGTTCCGTGCGAAACAGGAATCCCGGGCTTGCCAAGATCGCGGTGACTCCGATCTGGATCCAAGCCTCGTAAGGCTCTCGATTGTCGCGAACGAGTTTGGCAACGCGCAGAATCCGCTCTTCCTCTTCGGGCTGGAGGGGCCTCCGATAGGCCCGGGTGGCAAAAGCCTTCAACCGTGCAACTGCGGTTTCCCACTCTTTGCCCTCCACGGGAGGCGCCCCAAGGATCAGACGGCGGCTTTCCGCCGTGATCTGCTGCATGGGTGCGGGCGGGTCCAGCACCACCCCGGTCACCACGAGGTTTCGGTCCTCCTTGGTTTCGGCGTTGTAGTAATCGTTCACGAAGCGGATTCGTAAGGTGTACGCCTTCCTCTCCAACCGGGGCAGCGGCACGGTGTAGGAGATGGGCTTGTCCATCGGGTTCGCTACGTCGAACTGGGCGATTCGGAACTCGTCCAGCACCACTTCCATCTTCGCAACCTCGGGGCCGCCCTTGGTGCTTCCCGCGAGGACGGTGATCTTGTGGTCTCCGCCGACCTTGGGGGTGAAGGTGGTACGGGCTTCGCCGTTCGAGGCATAGACCAGTCCGGCTGCAACGGCCTGGACGCCTCCGCTGAGTCCCATCTTCGCAACGTCGATCGGAATGCGCCGGTTCTGCGGAACCGGAACCGCACGCTCCGCGACGGTGCTGGCGGCATCGAGGTACTTCTCCATCAGGAGTGGAGAGATCGAAAGCACGTCGCCGATGTTGTCGAACCCGTAGCCCACGTCGTCCGAAGGGAAATCGTCGCCGGGGCGGAAGTCCACGCCGGTCAGATCCTGGATCGTCCGGTTGTACTCGGTTCGATTTAGCCGTCGAAGCGTCACCCGGCCGGGGTCGTTCAGGTTGCATCCCGCCGAGAGGGCGCTTTCGATCAGGGAAATGCTCTGGGTCCGCTGCAGGGCGGTTGGTTGGGGAGAACCCTTCGGGGGCATCGCCCCGCTCTTGAGGTTGCGCACCACCCTCTCCCAGATCGCCGCCTGCGAGGACGCGGACTCCTTGGTCTTGAGGACCGAGAAGTCGACCCCGCCCGCCGCGGATTTGCCGGTGTGGCAGGGAGCGCAGTACTTTGCGGTAACCGGAAGCACGTCCTTCTCGAAGGTGGCGGGAGCGGGCTTGGCCTGCGACTGCACCGGAGGCATCGATCCCAGGGCCAGCACGCCAAAGACGCACGCAAAAAGGACAGGCTTGTGATTCGGTCGCATAGGGCTTAGGGAATCGGGACTCCCCATTGTATCGGGCTTAATACGCCAAAACCAAGCGATCTTCGCTATCCGAGGCGTTCCTTCAATCCATCGGCCCAAATCCACGGGCTCCCGTCGTCCTCGTGCTTGCAGAACACGAAAAGGTCCCGGCCCGCCGCGAGCTCTCGGCGGAATCGATCCGCCCAGGCATCCAAGGCCGCGGCATCATAGTCCGACTTGCGGAGGCGAACGTACTGGAATGGCGCCGTGGCGTAGAGTTCGGCCTCGGATTCATCGGTATCAGAGGCGACCCAGGCAACCCCGTACTGATGAAGGGTCTGCAGAACCGCATCGTTCTTCCAAGAGTCGTTGCGGAACTCGAAGGCGTAGCGCACCGGGTCGCCGGTGCTCGGGATCTGGAAGGGAGTGCGGGCGAGCCAAGCCGCAAGGCGGTCGTCTTTGAGGGCCAGATTTGGCGGGAGTTGGACCAGAATCGGCCCGAGCTTCCCGTGCTGCGCAAGCGGGGCCAAGCGGTCCAAGATAAACTTCAGGAGGTCGTCTCCCTCTTCCATCAACCTAGCTAGGTGTGTGACCTTGCGGTGCATCTTGGGGCAGAACTGGAACCCGGCGGGGGTGGCTTCCATCCAACTGGCGATGGCTTCTTCGGAAGGCACCCGGTACCAGGTCCCGTCTCCCTCGACCGTTGCGAAACGAGTCCCGTAGTAGCGAAGGTAGTCGCTCGCCTTGGTCTTTGGCGGATAGAATCTGCCCTCGCCCATCCAGCCCTTATAGGCAAACCCTGAGAGGCCGATGTGGAGGCTTCCGCCCATTTACGAACCGGCTCCCAGGCGAAGCTGGGCAGCCTCCTCCTCGGCGATGGCCGACGCCTGCGTGGCGGCGATTCCGTGGCGATCGGCAATCGCTCCCCGGATCGCTTGATCGAGCTTCGAAACAAGCTGGTCGGTTGACTTGCGCCCCGCTTGGCCCGCAAACCAAAACGAAACGAGTCCCACGGACAGCATCAGCAAGCCAACAAGCGCGCCCATCACCGGTCCTAGCCGTGCGCCAGTCGAGGCTCCCAGGACGATGCCCAGGATTCCCATCCAATGCAGGGTAGCAAAGTAAGCGACAAAGGGCGAGCTCTTGACCCGCAATCGGGTCCGCCCGTTTCGTGCCGTGATCTCCATGGTAGCCATGGCGAGGCCCGCCTGAACCTGACCGGTGACCGACCTCCCGACCTGGCGAACCATCTGCTTCTTCCCAACGCCAAGACATTCAATCACGGCATCGAAGTCGTCCGGGTCAAGCTCCCCCTCGTAAACGCGGTCGACTTCGAGGCCCATCCCCAGCAGTCGCGGAGATCCCTCGATCGGGACCGGGCTAGAAAGGGCCTGCCCCAGGTACTTGGGGTCGATCCCGGCCTCGGTGGCGATCCGGGCCAGTTCGTCGAGGGTGATACCCGGGGTATAGCCCTTCGCCTCCTCGTGCTCCTGCAGCTTGGCGGCACGCTGCAGGATCTCGGCGGCATCCTTTTCGCTGAATGCCCGCTGGCCTTCGTTCATGGAGCGTATTGTAGCGTCCTTACGCAAGGACGTATGCTGGTACGGTGCCCGAACTTCCGGACATCGAACTCTATTTGGAGCGACTGCGGGAGCGAACCATGGGCGAGCGGATCGTTTCGGTTCGTGCGTTCAACCTCTTCGTGCTGCGCACCTACTCACCCGCCCCGGCCGAGTTCGCCGATCGAACGGTGACCGGATTGCGGAGGATCGGCAAGCGGGTGGTGTTCGAGGTGGAGCCGGACCTGTACATCGTGTTCCACCTGATGATCGCCGGACGATTCGTATGGCAGACCAAACCGCTCGAGGGGAGGCCCACCGGAAAGGTGCAGACGGCGGCGATCGCCTTTGAGTCCGGAACCCTAGTCCTGCAGGAGGTTGCCACCAAGAAGCGGGCTTCGCTCCACCTGATCCAGGGAGTGGCAAACCTGAACGCTCTGGACCCGGGCGGAATCGACCCGCTAAGCGTCGGTTCGGAGGAGTTCGCCCGCGTGCTCCAGCGCGAGAACCGGACCCTCAAGCGGATCCTCACCGACCCCAGAACCCTGAGCGGGATCGGGAATGCGTACTCGGACGAGATCCTGTTCCACGCAGGACTGAGCCCGCTTCGGCTCACCCAGGCGCTCGACGGATCCGAGATCGAGCGGCTACGAGGCGCCATGCAGGAGACCCTTGTGAAGTGGCGAGCCCGGCTTCAGGAGGAGATCCCCGGCTTCCCTAAGCCGGGCCAGATCACCGCGTTTCGGCCCGACTTCGCCGTTCACGGTCGGTTCGGCCTTCCCTGCCCGGTCTGCGGCAGCCCGATCCAGCGCATCGTGCACGGGGACCACGAGACCAACTACTGCGCACGCTGCCAAAACGAGGGCCGTATCCTCGCCGATCGAAGCCTCAGTCGCCTCTTGAAAGACGACTGGCCGCGAACCTTGGACGAGCTTGAGGAGAAGGGCTAGGACATCTTGTGATCGCCGTAGGCGGTCTGGATGTAGGCGATTTGCCCGTAGTGATAGTTGAGGTTCCAGAGGAAGATCCCCATCACCTCCTCAAAGGTCACGTCTCGGCCCCCAAAGAACGGGAGATGCATCTTCTCGAAGAGGTCGCCGTCTGGAAAAGCCCGAATCTCCGCGAACATTCCTTCCATCTTTTCGCGGCACGCGGTCTCGCAGGCTTCCAGCGATGTCCAACCCTCCATCTCCGCCTTCATCGCCGCCATGGCCTCCGGGCTGAACTCAAACTTTCGGGCTTTCAGCAAGGCCGGGACCCAACTCGCCGATCCGGTGATCTCTTGGAGGATCGACAGGATTGATCGAGTTCCCTCGACCGGAGACCAGTCGAGCTTGTCTTCGGGCGTCCGCCGGGCGAGGTTGAAGGTATCGACGAACTTTCGTTCGCTCTCGGCGATGATCCAGTCTTGTGCGGTCATGATCCCGCTAGCTTAGTCGGTTTCGGCTACAGACGCCAGACCTCGTTCTGGCGAGGAGCTAGCCAGCGCGGACCGTCCGACTCCACCACAACCATCTCCTCCAGCCCCAAGTAGCCGCGTCCCGGAAGGGTCACCCCGAGTTCCAGCGTGAACACCTGCCCGAGTTCGATGGGCAGGTCCGGGGTCATGCCATAGCGCTCCCATCGGGGTCCCAACAAGGCTCCTCCGTCGTGGGCAACCAAGCCCACTTGATGGCCAAGGGCGTGGAGATACTCCGGATAGCCCTGCCCCACCAAGAAAGCCCTCGCGGCGGCGTCCACCTGATGGCCCGCCACGCCCGGACGAAGCACTTGGGCTCCCGCCGAGATGGCCCCGTGGACCGCCGCGAAGCCTTGCACCACATCATCCGGGATGGTCTCGCCCACGTACCAGATCCGCTGCAAGTCGCTCGAGTACCCGTCGGCGATCAAGCCGAGGTCGATGTGGAAGATGTGCCCGTCGGCAATCTGAATATGGTCGGACGGCACCCCGTGCCCGATCATCGAGTCGGGTCCCGAGTTGACGATCGGGTCCCCGGCAGCGTCCCAACTAAATCCAAGCTCCCGAGCCTTGGCCCGGCGCTGAATCTCGTTGTAGACCGCCCGCTCGCTGACACCGCGCTTAGCGAAGCCTGGCACCTCGTCAAAGATGCGGATCGTCTCGTCGATTGCCCGCTGGATGCGATCGATCTCGGATTGGGTCTTTCTTCCGCGAAGGCGTACCAGGATCTGCTCGGCGCTCCTCAGCGATCCTTCCAGCCTCGTGCCCTGCAGATAGCTCTCGAGGGCGAGAAACATGCCCTGAGAGATGCCGTCCGCCTTCGGGTCGCTGGTTGAGAAGTTGACTCCGATCGTCCCTCCGTCCGGAACGAGACGCAGTAGCTGGGCCACCAGGGGCTCCTGGATTCCTTGTAAGTAAGGGACCACCTCGTCCCAGTTGCCGGCCGCTCGGATAGGATCGGCATCGTAGTTGCCGACGATCGCGATCTTCTCGCCCGTGGCAGCGACCAACAGCGCGCTGTGCCAAGTGAGGCCACCCTCCAGGAGGAGTGGCAACACGGGATCGCCTCCCAGGGCGGTCTCCCGGTCGAAGGTCAGCCAAACGGCATGGCCGGAGTCCCGCACTAACTCCACCGCCTGGGCCAGCTTCTCGCGTTGAACCGACACCTAGTTGCCCCCCAACGTCAGGTCCCAGGAGGAGTTGTAGAAGGTTCCGTTCGCGAACATGCCCAGCTTCTACCCGATCCTCGGGTCGAATCGGAGCCTGGTCGCCGGCCCGAGGTGGGACGGCGCCCACCTTGCCGGGTCTGCGAACTCAGTCGCAAAGGGAGTACCAGGTGCCAGACCAAGCGCTAGGGCTGTCGCTGGCCTCGCCTGACTTGCGACCCTCCGGGTTGATCGCTTGCTGATCGAAGGCTCCGGCAGACGACACGTTCTTGGCGTGCCCGTCCGCAAAGATCGCCCGTCCGGAGGTGGAGCTCCACTGCCGGTAATAGTTGTACGGGGCTTCGCAGTCGTAGCCGTACTTGGCGCACCCCACGTCCACCTTCTTGTCGAAGAACGGCATCATCTCCAACCTCAGAATCCGGGTTCCGGACGGGTCCTCGACTCCGCTGTCCGAGACCAGCTTGGTCTCCTCGTAGGGCACGTTGTTCTGGCTGGACTCGCCCGCGACCACGCTGAACATGCAGCGGGTGAACCGGTAGCTGCTTCCGTAGGCGTCCCAGTAGGTACTTGCGCCTGGCACGTCCTGGCCAGTGTAGGGTCCTCCAGCATCGACCGGGCTACGGAAGATCTGCTTGTCTTTCGAGTACGGAAGAAGCAGAACCTCGATGCCCTTGTGCCCCGGCTGCCCGGCCGGCGGCACGCTGTTGTACGCGTAGAAAATTGGGAACGAGTCGTCGTTGTCGTTGAGGTACATCCGATTCGCGAGGCCGATTTGGCGGGCGTTGCTGAGGCAGCTGGCGTTCTTCGCCGCCTCCTTGGCCTGGGCGAAGACCGGGAAGAGGATGGCGGCAAGGATTGCGATGATCGCGATGACGACGAGGAGCTCGATAAGGGTGAAGGCTTTTCGCATGGTGTCTCCAAAACGAACAAGGCCGCCTGCGCTGATTGCGAAGACGGCCCTGCACCCTGTGCGATCGGCCCCTTCCACAATCCCTACGCCGGTACTAACCGGATCAGGTTCTTGGGGTCGACGAGCATCTCAGCTCGAACTCTCAGCCCGTTTGGGCTCCCCCTGCGGATGGCAAGTTTGTTCTGCTCTATTCTACGCCGGGCGGCGAGAAAGGAGAGCCTTCAGCGCACGATTCTGATCCTCTGCGCGCCCATAGCCGTGGCCACCAGGCATCGTGAGCAACTGGATGTTTGTGCCGTAGTCCAGTTGCTCCTTGAGGGACTTCTCCGCGTAGCCAAGATGCATATCTTGGGAGCCGACCAGCATGACGATCGGACGATTGCCTGGGAGCGGTGGCGCAAGGTAGTAGTTGCCTACCAGAAGCAGCCCGATGCACCGATCCAGCATGTGCTGTCCAGCATTCTGGGCGGCAAATCCTCCCATGGAGAAGCCGGCAAAGATGAACTTAAGCTCCGGGTTCACGCGCAACAAATCGTTTGCCACCGCGATTCCAAGGGAGGCGAGGCGGGCATCGTCCCGGCCGCCCGTAGTCCCCTGAAGGGCAACTGACGCGATCCCAAGCTGGGCGCAAGTCTGGGGCGCCAAGATCGGCGCAGAGCCGCCCGGCGGAATCGTGAGCAAGACCGTAGCGACCTGGGTGAGAGACTTGCCCTTGGGCAACGCAATCCGGTACCTCACCGGGCCGAGCGACTTGCCGCTGGGCTGGAGCACCTGGGTTACCCAGCCGAACTCATAACCGCCCTTCGTTGTGACCTGAACGGTCTCCCCTTCCTCGATCTTCAGCAGGGGTTGCCCCGCTGGCACCGTCCTCAGCGGAGGCACTTGCGGACTGGCCCTGCCAGATTGGCTTGCCTGGCTGCACGCCAAAGCAAAGGTAAGCAACAGGGGGGTCGCGAGGGTCATTTACGCAAGATCATAGCACAGCACGCCTCGACCGAGGCGAGCCGTCCAACGCCGACCCACGGGTACCCTCCTTGCCATGCGACCCGACGGCCGAGCCCTTGACCAACTGCGCCCATTTTCGATTGAACGGAACGTTTCCAAGTTCGCGGAGGGCTCCTGCATGGTCAAGATCGGAGAGACCCACATGCTGGTCACCGCTACCGTCGAGGACCGCGTTCCGCCCTTCAAGAAGAACTCTGGACAGGGCTGGCTGACCGCCGAGTACTCGATGCTTCCCCGCTCCGGACGCCAGCGCAACCAACGCGAGTTGATGAAGCCCAACGGCCGCAACATGGAGATCCAGCGCCTCATCGGCCGCGTCATGCGCACCGCGGTCAACCTGGAGAAAATGGGCGAGCGCACGATCACCCTGGACTGCGACGCCATCCAGGCCGACGGCGGCACCCGCTGCGCCGCGATCACCGGGGCCTACGTAGCCACCTTCGACGCGATGTCCTGGATGATCAAGCAACGAATGATCAAGGAAGTCCTGCTCAAGGAACCGATCGCGGCGGTGAGCGTGGGCATCTTCCGCAATCAGGAAATTCTGGACCTTTGCTACGAAGAGGACAGCTCGGCAGGTACCGACATGAACGTCGTCATGACCGAGAGCGGCAAGTTCATCGAGATCCAAGGTACGGCCGAAGCCGAACCCTTCAGCGCCCAGACCCTCGGCAAGATGCTCGCCCTCGCAAAGAAGGGCATCGACGAACTGATCCTCGCCCAGCGCGCAGCCCTCGGAATCTAGAACCAACTCAAAGCAAGAAGGCCCCTTCGCCGGTCGGCGAAGGGGCCTTCTTGCTCAAAGGGCTTCCCTTACTTCTTCTTGCGACGAAGCACGCCGAGGCCGCCGAGGGCCAAAGCGATCATGGAAGCAGGCTCGGGCACCGGGCTCGAGGTGATGGAGATGTCGTCCACGCCTACCCACTCGTCGTTGCCGAGGGCGTTGGTGGTGATCACGCGGAACTGGAGCTGGCTCGCATTGTCCCAGGCGCCAAGGGTGGCGCTGACCGGGGTGGTCAGGGTGGCGAGGCTCGGGCCGGCCGTCGCGTCGGCTACGTAGCCGCCAGCCACGTTGGTGAACACGCCGCTGTTACCGAGGCGATACTGGAGAGCCACCTGCTGGATCGAGTTGTCCACCGAAGCGTCCAGGTCGCGAAGGGTGTAGCTGATGGTGACGCCGGTTCGGCTCGCAGCATTAACGCTGAAGAGAAGGAACGGGGCGTCGGCCGTACCCGAACCGTTGAGGGCAACGACCGGGTTGGTGATCGCGAACTCGGCCACGCCACCGGTGGTGAACGTGTCGGGGTTGGTCTGGTTGGCGTTCACGTCGACGGTGGTCTCGTCGGCGGTCACGGTCTGCGGATCGACTCCGGTGGTCGCCGTCAGGTTATCGCCACGGTAGCCCATGACGCTGGAAACGCCCGACCAGTCGTCGCTGGTCGAGATCAGGCCGGCGTTGGACCAGTCCTGGGAGAAATTGCTGGAAGACAGGTTGTGGAACACGAGGTCCGCATTCGCGGAGCCTACGATTCCAAGGGCAAGGACAAGGAAGGTTGTCTTTTTCATGATGAGGTTCTTGATGGAATCAACCGGCAGGGACAATCTCCATCGACCGTCCAAATTCGTCTATCGGGGCCCTTGAACTCCACCGCCACCGAAATGACCGAAGAGCCTGATCTGCACCACTCCTAATTGTCCCACAAAAGCGGTACAGGGGAGGTCAGAATTCGGTTTTCGGCATTACGATACCGTTAAGGTCACCGGGGCTCGATCTTCTGTAAAATGGCCCCGTGGCAAGGGTAGGAATCGTTGGGGCGGGCGGCATGGCGAAGGTCCACTTCGAGTGCTGGAGGAGCCTGGGCCAGAGCGTGGTCTTCTTTGATCCTCTGGATGCAACCGAGATTGTCGGCGTGCCGCGAGCAACCAGCCTCGCCGATCTCCTGGATCAAGTCGATATTGCCGATGTCTGCCTCCCCACCGACCTCCATGCCGAATTCGCTGCGATTGCCCTCGGTGCGGGCAAGCCCACCTTCCTGGAGAAGCCGATCGCGCTCACTCTGGCGGAGGCCGGGGGCCTCCATTCGAGGGCCCTCACTGCCGGAGTTCCGTTTGCGGTCGGACACGTCGTTCGTCTCTTCCCGGAGTACCAAGCCGCGCATCGGGTCGTGGTCGACGGGCAGTTGGGTCGGCCCGCCGCCGTCCGCCTTCGGCGGGCCGGCAGCTTCCCTACCGGAGTCCAGAACTGGTTCCGAGACCCCAAGCGGTCCGGAGGGGTCCTCATGGACCTCGCAATCCACGACTTCGACTGGCTCCGTTGGACCTTTGGAGAGGTGCAGTTCCTGACCTCCAAGCTCACCCGGCTCCCGGTTGGCGAGTATGCCCTAACCACCCTAACCTTCCGGTCTGGCCTAGTGGCCCACGTTGAGTCCTCGTGGATGGAGCCCGCGGGATTCCATACCGCCTTCGAGGTCTGCGGCAGCGACGGGATGCTGGAGTTCGACAGTCGCTCTTCCGCCCCTTTCAAATCGGTTCACGCGTCTGGGACCTCCTTCGAGCACGTCTACTCTCCGGAAGTCGAGCCGTACCGGCGGCAGTTGGCCCGCTTCCTGGCCGCCGTCGAATCGGGCGGCGAAGTGGACGTGGACGCAGCGGACGCCATCGCCTCTCTCAAGATCTCGCTGGCCGCCATCGAGAGCGCGGAGACCGGTGATGTCGTCCACCTCTGACCCGGCCGAATCCTCGAGCCGATTTGCGGGGCTTCTATCTCTCCTGCGAGAGCACTCTGGCCTTGCCCTCACCATTGCGTACATCCTGCTCTCCACCGTCGGGGTCTGCTTCAAATTCGCCCTCTTCAGCCAGTTTGGAATCAACCTGTTCGACTTCTCGGACGTCAACGACTTCCTAATCGCGGGGTTGCGGCACCCGGAGACTTTCCTCTTCACCATCCTTTCGTTGGTCTTGCTGCGGTTTGCGATCGCCCTGGATGTGGCTACCCAGCGCCGTTTCCCGAGGTACCAGCCCAAGCATTCCGGCCATAGCTGGCAATCGATCACCATCAACACCGCGTGCGTAGTTCTGTACTTCGCGGTCTTTGTGCTCGTGTACTCCGGGTACGTGGCGCAACAGATCCGGCTGGGGAGCGGCACCAAGGTGGTTGTGGACGCACCCGGCCTTGAGAACGCTTCTCTCCAGCTGGTGGGCACGACCTCCCGATTCGCCGTCCTCTACGACGCCGACGCCCGCGTATCCCACGTGTTTCCGGTCGAGCAGATCTCTCGGCTCCGCTATAGCCTCCCCACTCGCGAAGAGCCCAAGAAGTAGGTACAACCCGCGCGGGCTGGTCGCCGTATGCTCTGGCACGATGGAGATCGTTCGTTACAAGCCAGGGGAAGCCATTCGGTGGCTCAAAGTCGGTGGAGAGTCGGAGCGCAAACAAGCGGCCGAAAAAGGAAAGAGCGTGTTCGAGCAAACCGGCACGGACCAGCGCCCCGCCTACCAGAACGTCTTTACCGTGGCGGGCGCCCTCTACAAGTTCGGACGCGGCGCGTACGGCGAACTCAAGGCCAAGATGGCGGAGGCCAGCGAGTACATCCTCCAGGACGCGCATTTCGATGTGGTCCACGCTCAGTCCATCAAGAGCATCAAGTACGCCCAGGTAGCTGCGGTGAAGCTCACGGGCGACAAGATTCAGCTGACCCTCGACAAGGGGCACCTTACGATCAAGCCCTACGCCCAAATCGTGGCCGGCACGGTAAAAGCGCCGGTGGGCTGGACCCGAAACGGGATCGAGGTCCCGTACGAACTTCTGGCCGAAGAGCTTGCCGCGCGGTGTGGGGTAAACCTTGAGACCTCGTGAGTGCATGGCGATCTCCTGAACCTGCCGGCTGGATCGACCTCGTGGAGGAAGCCATGTACGAAGACGTCGCGCACGGCGACGTCACGGGGGCTTGCCTACCGCCGGACCTCCTCGTCAACTGGTACATCGAAGCCCAATCCGAAGGCGTGGTCTGCGGGGTCGGCATCGCCGAGCACCTGCTTGCGCCAACGGTGGACGATCCCGACGAGTGCTTCCTGCGGGTTGCCCTGAACGACGGCGACGCGGTGGCCAAGGGGACCATGGTCCTCGAGGGCCGCACCTACGCCCAGCGCGCCCTCCTGGCCGAGCGCACCGCCCTCAACTTCCTGATGCACCTGAGCGGAGTGGCCTCCCTGACCCACCGCTACGTGCAAGCCGCGGCTGGCACAAAGGCGAGGATCATCGACACCCGCAAGACCATCCCCGGAATGCGATCGCTGCAGAAGTACGCCGTACGCTGCGGAGGCGGCGCGAACCATCGGATGGGCTTGTTCGACGGCGTCATGCTCAAGGACAACCATATTGCCGCCCTCGGCGGGGTTCGGCCCGCGATCGCCGCCGCGAAGGCTCACGCCCACCACCTGCTGCGGATCGAGGTCGAGTGCGACAACCTGGATCAAGCCGCCGAGGCCATCGACGCGGGCGCAGAAGTGATCTTGCTGGACAACATGGCGCCCGCCATGCTCCGCGAAGCCGTGGCAAGGTTCGCGGGTAAGGCCATCTTGGAGGCGAGCGGCGGGGTCAACCTGGAAACCGTACGCGCGGTGGCGGAGACGGGAGTCGACTTCGTTTCGGTGGGAGCGCTTACCCATTCCGCCATCGCCTTGCCGCTTCATATGGAGATCGCTTGAGATCACCCCTTGCTAGCCGCGAGCTCCTTGAATTCGACGCGCTGGCCTCCACCCAAACGACCCTGGCCCAGTTAGTCAAGGACGGATCGCCCGTTGGCGGGGTCCTGGCCCACAACCAGACGGCCGGCCGGGGTCGCTTCGACCGCGTTTGGCTCAGCGAGCCGGACGTCTCCCTTACGGTGTCCTTGGCTTTCCACGACTACGCGTTCAAGGACGTTTCCAAGGCGCCCGTTCCGCCCCATCTCATCGGGATGGCCTTTGGCCTTGCGGCCGCCGGAGCACTCAGGACCCAGATTCGGTGGCCTAACGACCTCGCCATTGAGGGTCGCAAGGTCGCCGGGATCCTGGCCGAACTGATTCCGAACCCCAACGGCGAGTGGGTGCCCGTGGTGGGTATCGGCGTCAACCTGTCCCAGAAGTGCTTTGACCCCTCGGTTGCCACGATCGCCACCAGCTTGGCCCTTGAGCATGGCGAGGCTCCGGCTCCTCGGGCCGCCCTGGAGCGAATCATGAAGCGACTTGAAGGGATGCCCGAACCGACGTCGTGGCAGGTTCTGGACCCGATCTGGCGGCTGTTCGACGCTACTCGAGGAAAGAAGTACCGCGTTGGAGAGGAGGAATCTACCGCGATCGGGGTCGGCACCGATGGGCAGCTGATCTGCGAGGTTGCCGGAGAGACCCGCATGGTGGTTGCGGCGGAAGCAATTTTCGGACCCAAGTATCCCTAGCTCGGCATGACGCCCTGGAAATGGGGATGGATTTGGAGCGGGAGACGAGACTCGAACTCGCGACAACCTCGTTGGCAACGAGGAGCTCTACCACTGAGCTACTCCCGCTCGGGAGACTAAAAGATACCCAAGCCAACCTTTGAATGCAAGGGGGCCTGCCTGGTATACCGCCGGTATGAAGGCGCATCACCTCTTCGCGATGCTCGCCGCAGCCGCTGTCGTTGGCTGCTCCGGGCCCAACCAAACCTACACCGACGGGCAGGGCAACAAGGCAGTCGTTTCCGGAGATGGGTCCACGATCTCGGTGGAGACCAAGGACGGCCAGAAGTCCACTACCGACACGGCAAGCGGCAAGACCACTTGGACCGACGGCGAGAAAGGCGGATCCATGGAAGCTGGCGCGGAGGTCACCGAAGCCGAGCTTGGGCTTCCCTTCTATCCGGGCTCGACCGTGCAAGAGAACTCCGGCATGAAGATGGACACGACGGAGGGATCGATCCGCACCACCGTGCGAACGACCAGCGACCTTCCGGCCAAGGTTGCCGAATTCTACAAAGCGAAGCTTAAGGACGCGGGCGCCTACTCGAGCAGCAACGATGGCAACGAAACCTCGACGGTAGGCGGCAAGCTAGACGACGATCGGACGGCATCCGTTGTTGCCACGCGAGACAAAGACGCCACCTCCACCACGATCAGCATCACGGTCACCCAAGAGAAGAAGAAGTAGGGCCGCTATCGGCCCAACGACCAGCCCGTAACCGCGATCGTTGCGGGCCTGCCTCCCTGCACGAGTACCTCGCGGCCCTCAAAGCGCGAGTCCACCTCGTTATCCTTGACCTGGACATCCTCGCAATCGAGGAAGGTCAGCCCCTTCCGATTGGAGTGCCACGGGCGAAAGACCTGGGACGCGACGATCCGGTTCCCGCTAAAGGTCAGGCCCTTGACGGACTTTGCCCAGAGGACCGGCGCGTCAAAAACGATGAAGTCGTTGTCCTCGATGCGGATGCCGCGGTGGTACGGAGTTTTGCCCGCCTTGGGCACTTCCGGATGGATGCTGATGACCGCATCAGAGAACTGGTACGGGCTGGTCAGGCAGTTCTCAAAGCGGTTCTTTCGGATCAGAACGTCCTTGACCGCGCCCGATTCAAACCATCCGTTCGCGTCTCCGGCAATCAGGATAGCGGCGCCGCTGGACTGGAAAATGTTGTCTTCGATTACGACCTTGCGGGGAGTCGAGACAAGGAGTCCGCGCGCCCGTACCCGTCCGAACGTAGTCCTGCGAATGGCTACCGAGGGCGTCCAGGTCAGGTTCTCCAATGCGTCGCCAGCCTTCAGGTCCTTGGGCAAGCCGTCTGCGAAAGTCACGTCGAACTCCTCCGGCGAACGGCGCACGATCGCCGCAATCCTGCCCTTCCCACGGCTCAGCATCGTCTCCGGGTCGAGGAAGGAGATCTCGTCTCCCGCGTCGCCAAACTTGAGACCCACGCTCTGCCCGTGGGCAAAGCGGCACCGGAGGGTCTGGGGTCCAAGGCGCTCGACAACCGGCACCGCCGTTCCGTGAACATTGATCGGGTCGTCCATCAGCCCCTCAAACCGACAGCCGTCGACCAAGATCCGTCCCCGGCAGTTGCTGAAGTGGAGTCCATCATCGTGGCCGGCAAAGAGCCGGGAAGACCTGGAGCTCGGGGCTACTTCGACCCCACGAAAGGTTAGGTTCTCCGAGTACTGGCACAGAATCCCGAGGCCCGAGGTGTGCCGGAAGGCGACCTCGGTAAGGATCACATCCTTCGAGTCCTGAATGAAAGCGCCCGCATGGTCGCGACTTCCGTGGCGCGCCACCAGCACGTTGCCCACCGCCGGGCGGCGGCGATTCGCGAAGGAGAATCTGATGAGCCCCGGCGCGGGTTCGGTGACCTTGGCCGAACCCCAGTCGCCATCAGTGAAACCGCTGTCGCCGGTTCCGGCGGCGATGCCTCGATGGGCCGCGTCGAACTCCATGAATCCCCAGGGTGAGCGGCTCCACGTCTTGTCGGTGAACCGGAGCCCGTTCTCCACCACGTAGGGGTACTGGGCACGGTCGACCGCCAAAGTGAAGCCCGTTTCATCGGCCGATTGCACCACGCCTTGTGACATCAGCGAACGCTGCCAATCCACCTCGAAGCCGTCCACCGAAATCGATCGCGATCCGAGGATGGCCAGCGGGATGACTCGGTCGTGGAACACGAGGCGCGCACCGTTTCCGCGAAGCCGAAGATTGCGCCGGCCCTCCACGAGGATCGCGATTCGACGCGGGTTCTGGACGTCCGAGTTGGATAGAAAGAGGGTCCTCTCATGGCCGTGGTCCCGGTAGAAGTGGTAGTCGCCCGCCGCAAACTCTAGGGTTCCTCCCGACTCTGGAACGGCTTCCAAAGCCTGGGCGACCGCAGCGGTGGCATCGGCGGTCGAGTTGGGTACCGCGCCGAACGCCGTGACTTGGACCGGAAGGGATGGGCTCGCCAGCATCGCTGCCAAGGTTGGGAAGAACATGGAGGCGAGGTTACCGTCGTGTCTCACCACCACCGAGTAACCTTCAGGCATGGCCCTTCCCTTCTCTCTCGACGAGCTTGAGCGCGTAACGCGCGAAGCGGGCCGCATCGCCCAACGGGAGAGGGACGCCCTAAAACGAGAGCTCAAAGGAGACGGCAGCATCGTGACCAACGGCGACCGCGCGGTGGAGACCTTTCTTCGCCCGGCTCTGAAGGCCCTCGCCCCCGGCTCCGAGGTGTGGGGCGAGGAGTTCGGATACGACCCCGAAGGTCAGGGCGGACTCTGGGCGGTGGATCCGGTGGACGGGACTTCCAACTACGCCTATGGCCTTCCCGGCTGGGGCGTGAGCATCGGGTTTATCCAGGGGCCGGACATCCTGGCGGGCGCAATCTTCCTCCCCGACCACGACGAGATGGCCCTCGGCCAGAAGGGAGAGCTTCCGACGTTGAACGGCGAGCCGATGAAGCCCATCAAGCCCGGCCCGATCCAGAAGTACGAGCTCGTTAGCTTCTGCGACGACGTAGTGCGCGTGGTCTCGGTTCCGCCGCCGGGCAAAATGCGATGCACCGGGGCGTTCGTGATCGACGGCCTCTACACCTGCACCCAGCGATTCCGGGGGCTTGTTGGGCTTAAGGAGCGCCTCTACGACGTGGCGGGCACGGTCCTCTTCGCTCAAGAATTAGGCGCGGAGATCCGGTACGTTGACGGGACGCCTCTCACGGTGGAGGAGATGAAGAACGGGCAGCAGATCCCGAAGCCCTGGATCGCGTTTCCAGAGGACGCGGGGTACTTCGGGTAACCGTAGTGCGGCCTTTCAGGCCGCAAGTAGCGCGAACTCCCAGCTCGCAACGGACGATCACGCGGCGTCTGGTACTGGACCGGGCAGGTTGCCCGCGCTACGGATGGTGCCGCCGGCCCAGACGGTCTGGCCACGGTAGGCCACCGCGATCTGGCCCGGAGTAACCGCACGTACGGGCTTGCGGAAAACTAACCGAGGATTGGCCCCGCCGAACAGAGTTGCCGCCTGCGGATCCATGTTGTAGCGGATTTTGGCGACGACCTTTTGGGGTTCGTCGGTTGGTTCAATTCCGCTCCAGAACAGTCCGTCTAGCGGGACCTCGGTGGCCAAGAGGTCGTCGGCCTCGCCGACCACCACGCGGTTGGTCGCGGGCTGGATTCCAATGACGTAGAGTGGACGGCCCGTACGCGTTGCCACTCCCACTCCACGGCGCTGCCCGACGGTGAAGTCGGCGACGCCCTCGTGCTCGCCCACCGTCTTCCCCGCCGCGTCCACGATCTCGCCCTTCTCGAACAGGGCCGAATCGGACTTCCGCAAGAACTCCCGATAGCCGCCCGCCTCGCTCACGAAGCAGATCTCCTGGGAGTCGGGCTTGTCCGCCACGCCAAGCCCGAGGTCGCGGGCCATCTGGCGGGTCTGTTCCTTATCGGCGATCTCGCCCAGCGGGAACCAGGTGTCGCGAAGCTGTTCTTGGCCGAGCATGTAGAGCACGTAGCTCTGGTCCTTGCCCTGGCCAAGCGCTCTCATTAGCCGGTAGCGCCCGGAGGGAGAACGTCGGATGCGCGCATAGTGCCCAGTCACCAGCTTGTCGCAGCCCAGTTCCTTCATCTTCTGCATGAGGATTTCGAACTTGACGAAGCGGTTGCACTGGACGCACGGGTTGGGGGTGCGCCCGGCGTGGTACTCGTCGACGAAGTTCTTGATCACGGAGTCGCGGAACTCCTCGCGGAAGTTCATGACGTAGTGCGGGATACCCAGCGTGCGGGCAACCCGGCGCGCGTCCTCGACCGCTCCCAGCGAACAGCACCCAGCGTGGCGAGGATCGGTCTGGCTCTCCTGCCAGATCTGCATCGTCAGACCGATGACGTCGTAGCCACGCTTTTTGAGCAGTCCGGCGGCGACGCTGCTGTCGACCCCGCCGGACATGGCGACCAGGACGGTTGGCTTACGCCCCATCAGAGGTCTTGGGGGCTTCGGAGTCGGCCGGTTTGGGGGCCAAGGGGCCGGTAGGCGGCGCTGGGTGAAGCAGTACCTGGTACTCCTTGGTCTGAAGCAGCGGCTCCAGTTCCTCTCCGTTCACAACCTTGGTAGGCAGGCCCTTCGCGAACACGTAGAACGTGGGCGTCAGGTTCAGTCCCGCCTTGTTGGCGGTCTCGATATCCGCATAGACGCGCTCAAACGCCGGATCCTTGTCGTTCGGGGCGCGCTTCCGAGCTTCCTCAGGGTCGAGGCCGAGCTTCTTGTAGAGCTCGAAGAGCTTGTTGGAATCTGCGAGTTCGGCCACATCGGCGGTCATGACCAAGTCGATAAACTCCCAAAACTTGCCCTTCTCGGCGGCAAGCTCGGAGAGCACGGAGGCCAGGAGCGAGTTCTCATGGCCTTGCTTCATGTAGAGCGGGTAGTGGCGGTAGGCCACGCGCATGGCCGGCGTCTTCTGGGCGATGTCCATCACCTTGGTATAGCTGCCTCGGCACGCCGGACAGTAGAAGTCAAGGAACTCCACGATGGTCACCGGAGCGTCTTCAGGGCCAAAAGCGTTCAAGGGCTTCGCAAGAATGCGGGCCTGGATTTCCGAGGAAACCGCGCGATCGGCATCAGCCACGATCTTGGGGCCGGTCTTCATGATCGACGCCTGGACCAGCAAGCCGAACGCCACCGCCAGCATGGAGCCCAGCGACAGACCGAAGTCCATTCCGCCGGATGTCCTCTGCTCCTGGGGGGAAATTGTGACCGTGAGCGTCAGAACGTAGTGGACGAGCGCCAGCAGCACCATGATCGCGGCCGAGCTCAAGCACCAGTGGCAGGTCGCCTTGATCTGGAACAGCGCCACGTAAGTGAAGTAGCCGCTTGCGAGCACCCCGAGCAAGGAGATGGCGAGGCCAGGCTTCACAAGACCCTGGGCCTCTGCGACCGGCTTGTTGGCCCGCACCACCGCGAGGATGGCTAGCACGGCGTACGCCGCGAAACCGAAGTAGGCGACGGGAACCGGCCCCCAGAAGGCCGCCGCGCTCGTAGTCACGCGGTCGCAACCGCTGTTGACGCCACAAGGTACCGACACCTTCAGCACATGGCTGAGGGACAACGTTCCGGCAACGAACAATCCTAGAAACGAGAGGATGATCGCGACTCGGTTCAATAGGACCGCTTTCACTTCCAGAGTATACGTTTTGCGAGGGTTCTGAACTCCCGGAATCTCGCGGGTACCCTTCCCTGCCTAAGCATGTCCGCACCCGGCCTCCTCCGCCCCGCCTCCCTCGCGAACGCCGAGCGTCCGCGAGCGCGCCGAGGTACCTACTTCGTCCAGACCTGGGGATGCCAGATGAACGAAGAGGACAGCGAGCAGATGGGCCTCTATCTGGAGCAGCTCGGGTTTGAGCCCGCGACCAGCCTTGCCGAGGCTCAGATCGTTCTGCTGAACACCTGCAGCGTACGCAAGAAGCCGGAAGACAAAGCGTTCTCGATGCTGGGCGAACTAGCGATGGCCAAGGCGATGCGACCCGAGATGGTGATCGGAGTCTGCGGCTGCATGGCGCAGTTGCGGGCGGATGAGATCCGCCGCCGCAACCCCCACGTCGATTTCGTGGTCGGCACCGGCAACCTCGCCGAGGTTCCAGGCCTGGTTGAGCAGGCTCTTGTGGAGCGACGGTTCCAGAAGAGGGTGGAGCTTCCGGAGCGCAAGGGAGCTGTGGTCACCGATATCCCTCAGCGGCACGTGGGCCGAGCGGCAAAACTCAAGGCCTTCGTCCCGATCCAATACGGCTGCGACAAGTTCTGCTCGTTCTGCATCGTGCCCACCACGCGGGGCCGGGAGCGGTCTCGCCCCACCGAGGACATCCTTGTCGAGGTTGCGAGGCTTGCCGAGGCCGGCACGAAAGAGGTCACCCTCCTCGGCCAGACCGTCAACAGCTACGGCAAGAACATGCTGGAAGGCAAGGTTCCCTTCAGCGAGTTGCTTTGGAAGGTGGCGGAGACCCCGGGTATTGAGCGCATTCGGTACACGTCGCCGTATCCCCGAGACTTCCGGGCCGACCTAATCGCCGCCATCCGCGACTGCCCCAAGGTGATGGAGCACTGCCACATGCCACTCCAGGCGGGGAATGATGAGCTTCTGGCCCGCATGAAGCGGCTCTACACCTGCGATTCGTTCCTGGAGATCGTACGGGATCTGCGCACGGCGGTACCCGGGCTTGGCCTGACCACCGACATCATCGTTGGCTTCCCCGGTGAAACCGAAGAGGAGTTCGCCGGCACGATGCGCATGATCGAGGAGATCCGGTTCGACGGCGCCTACATGTTCATCTACTCTCCCCGTCCGGGGACCCCGGCGGCAGACATGGAACAGGTTCCGGTTGCCGTCAAGAAGGAGCGCCTGAACCGCCTAGTGGCCCGCCAGAATGAGATCACCTGTGAGATCAACGAAGGCTACGTTGGGCGCGTGCTAGAGGTGATGATAGAGGGCCCGTCCCGAAAGAACGCGGGGATGATGCAGGGGTACTCGCGCGAGTTCAAGATGGTCCACTTCCCGGCCGGTGCGGGCGACCTCCGCGTGGGTCGGCTTGCCAAGGTACGGGTTGAGAAATCCTTCCTATGGGGGCTTGGCGGGGAGCTGGTCTAGCAAGAAGCCAGATGCCTCCGCAGCTTGCTGTGGAGGCAAAAAGGAAAGTCCTGAACCCTCAACAGCAAGCTGCTGAGGGATCGCAGCATGAATGACGGCGGTACCCTTTAGCCTCATGTCGCTCCTCAACGTACCCATGGGCGCCCAAGCGCCTGACGTCGTCAACACCATCATCGAGATCCCTCGGGGGAGCACAAACAAGTACGAGATGGACTCCCAGTTGGGAGTGATGAAGCTGGACCGCGTGCTGTTCTCGCCGCTGTTCTATCCGTTCGACTACGGCTTCATCCCCCAGACCCACTACCTGGACGGCGACCCGCTGGACGTTTTGGTCCTCCTCTCCCACCCGACCTTCCCCGGATGTGTGATCGAGGCCGTCCCCATCGGCGTGCTGTACATGACCGACGAGAAGGGTCCGGACGAGAAGATCCTGGCGGTTGCCACCAAAGACCCGCGCTATGGCTATCGCCGGAGCATCAGCCAACTCAACGAGCACACCACCAAGGAAATCAGCCACTTCTTCCAGGTCTACAAAGACCTCGAGGACAAGTCGGTGGAAATCCACGGCTGGCGAGACGCGGACGACGCGAAGGCCCTGATCGAGAAGTACCGGATCGACCCCAAACCTTGATGGAGATCCGAGCCGCCCTACCCGAAGACTCGCCCGGCGTGGTCGAGGTCATTCGCGCCGTATACGACGAGTACTCTTTCAGCTGGGATCCGGCGGGCTACCACGCGGATCTCTACGACCTGCAAGCCCACTACTTCGACCACGGAGACCTGTTCTGGGTCGCCACGGTCGATGGGAAGATCCTAGGCACCGTGGCCCTGGAGTTCTTCCCCAAGCTAGACGGTGAGCCCGGCGCGATTGCGCTCATAGACGGCACGGTCCGGGTCGGCGGCGCCGACTGCTCACTCGAGCGTCTCTACGTCCACCCTGAGGGTCGCCGGCTCGGCATCGGCTCGGCCCTGACCACGACTGCCATCGAGGCGGCCAAGGCGGCGGGAAGATCCTTGATGGAGTTGTGGAGCGACAAGCGTTTCGGCGACGCCCACCGACTGTACGGCCGGTTTGGGGCCGAGGTCGTAGGCGACCGCGTCTGCGACGACCCCGACGAGAGCCCGGAGTGGGGCCTCGCTCTCCGACTGATCTAGACAGCCAGGTTTGGCCGGGGCCAAGTAGAATCCGATTGGTTTGGCCATGCTCGGACGCGCCCTCATTCTTCGCACTTCTGCTCTCCCGTTCGTGGAGAAGATGGTGCGAAACAGCTTCGTCTTTCGCCCCCTGGTTCACCGGTTCATTGCGGGAGACGTGCTGGCAGAGTCGCTTGAGGTCAGCAAGGGGCTTCTCGAACACGGACTTAAGGTGAGCCTCGACTACTTGGGCGAGAACACCAAGTCAAAGGAGGAGGCGCTTCAGGCCAAGGCGACCTACATCGCGATGCTCCGCGACATCCACCGAGTGGCCCCTAAGACCTCGGAGGACTCAGTCGAGCCGCTCAACATTTCGATCAAGCTCACTCAGTGTGGCCTGGACCAGGGCGACGACTTTGCGGAGGAGAACTTCCGCGAAGTCCTCGACGTGGCGCGTGAGACGAACAACTTTGTCCGGGTGGATATGGAGGCATCGGAGTACACCGAGCGCACGGTGGCGATGATGGAGCGGGTGCTTCCGGACTATCCAAACACCGGAACCGTGCTCCAGAGCTACCTCTACCGAACGGACGAGGACCTCGAACGAGTGATCAAGCTGGGTGGCCGCATTCGGTTGGTCAAGGGCGCCTACCTCGAACCGGCCGAGGTCGCCTATCCGGAGAAAGCCAAGGTGGACGAAGCCTACATGCGCCAAGCGGACCGGCTTCTGGAAGCGGCCAACTATCCCGCGATCGCCACCCACGACGAGCACATCATCGACCACGTCAAGCAGTTCGCAAAGAGCCGCGCAATATCTCCAGACCGGTTCGAGTTCCAGATGCTTTACGGCATTCGACGGGACCTCCAGAACTCCCTTCACGAACAAGGCTACAACGTTCGGGTGTACGTTCCGTTCGGAGACAAGTGGTATCCGTACTTCACCCGACGGCTTGCAGAGCGCCCCGCGAACGCAGGATTCATCCTGAAGTCGCTGTTCAAGGGTTAACCGTCCCCCTTTTCTGCCATACTGTGCAACGTGCGGGGGGTTACCGAGCGTTGGGATGCCGTGCTGTTCGATGTCGACGGCACGCTGATCGACAGCCTCGAAGTGATCGTCGCCGGCCTTCAGGAAACGTACCGAAGGTTCTGCGGCATCGAAGTCGCCCCGCTTGAGGTGCGAAGCGTCATCGGAATGCCGCTTCGGGAGCAGCTTAGGCTGTTCTCCGCCGAAAGCCCCTCCGAAGCCAGGGTCCTAGAAATGACAGAGTTCGCGATCAGTCGGTTTGCCGCGAACAAGGCGCAAGAGCGAGAGTACGGTCCGTCCGTAGACGCGCTTCGCCGCGCAAAGCTGTTCGGCCTTTCGACCGCGCTCGTCACCAGCAAGACCCGCCAAGAGCTCGATCTTTTCCTCTCCGAATTCACGGGAGCGCCCGCCGTCGATACGGCAGTGTGCGCTTCCGACATCGTCAATCCTAAGCCCGACCCCGAGAGCGCCCTGCTTGCCTGTGAGCGCCTGGGAGTCCTTCCGGAACGAGCGCTCTTCGTAGGAGATTCTGCCTACGACATGCGCTGCGCCCGCGCCGCTGGATGCACTTCGATCGCCGTTTCCTATGGTTCCGCGCCCCGCGCGGTCTTGGAAGCAGAGCGGCCGGATGTGCTTCTGGAGACCCCGGAATCCCTCCTTGCGTGGATCGAGCATCAACTAGCTCCCGAACCAATCGCTCATGCCTAGAAAGAAGTTGAACGCCGAAGCCGGCGTCCCCCCCGTTGTCGAATCCACCGAGCCGCAAGCGGCTCCCGAGACCGCCCCCGCGAAGACGAAGCGCATCCGCAAGACTGAGGAGCCCCCAACGGCCCCCGCGGTCGCCGCCAAGACCTCGCGTACGCGCAAGCAAGCCGCTCCCGCCGTGGAGCCAGAGCCGGTTGCCGTGGTCGAGCCTGCGCCCGTTGCCCCGGCGAAGCCCCGTGCATCGCGGGCCAAGAAGGTAACAGAGCCTGCCGTGCCTGCGCCTGCGCCGGTCGCGGAAGTTGCCGCTCCCAAGACTCGTAGGACCACTAAGAAGGTAGAGGCGCCCGCGGCCGCGGTCGATGCCGACGGCGACGAACTGTTCGTGGCGACATTCCGTCCCCGAACCGCAACTGCGGTCAAGCCCAAAGCCGCCAAAGCAACGGATCCGACCATCGAGGATGCGCCCGCGTCTGCGGAAGCGAAGCCTGCCCCTCGGGGCAGAGGACGCGGTCGAAAGGCCGAGCCGCTCGCCGAAGCTTCGGCGGTTGAGGCCGTCGTCGTGTTCCCTGAGTTTGACGAGGACGGATTCCCCATCCCAAGCTGGCGTCCTCGCAGCAGCACGGCCGTGACGGTTGCCGCAACCGACGAAGCTGCGGAAACGCGCGCCGAAGGATCCGAGGACGAATCGGGTGGCCGAAGGCGACGTGGGAGACGGCGTGGACGCGGTCGCGGAGCCCAAGAGCCGACTCAAGCAAGCCTGGCCAAAGGCGACGATGCCGCTGGGAATGCCGAGGATTGGGAAGCGGGAGACGATGAGGAAGAGCCGCAAGAACAGGTTGCCAAGCCTGCTCCGGTCGTCAAGAAGGCTCCCGAGCCGGTGGTGGCGCCCAGTCGCCCGGTGGTGGCCATCCCGCCCCATGCTCCTCAGGTTGTTATCCGAGACGGCATCCCGACCCTGGTCCGAAATGGCAAGGTGTATCCGCCGATCGTTTTCTTTGGCAGTGCAGACGATGAGAAGCGCGCCGAGAACGTTCTCTCGGAGGCAAAGATGGCCGCCGAGGCGGGCATTCACGTCTTCAGCGTGATCGTCGACTTCGAGGTCGATCGCAACTCGGTTGACGACAACGTGGCCCTCGCGGCCTTCATGCTCAACAAGCTTTCCCTCCAGGATACGGAGGCCCAGGTGATCTTCCGGGTTACCTTCAAGCCGCCCCGCAACTGGTCGGACCGATACCGCGACGCCCGCTACCTGATGAACGACGGCACCCTTGCCGAGCCCAGCGTATGCGACGACGAGTTCTGGACCGTAGCCCGCGAGTGCCTCGGGCTGTTCACCAAGAAGCTCCGTCTTCTCCCCCAGGCCGGCAACATCCTGGGCGTCCACCTAGACCGGGGCGAGTGGTTCCTTGGCGAGGGTTGGGGTTACGACACCTCCACGGCCGCCCGGCAGAAGTTCCGCCAATGGGCGCGCGTTCGCTACGGAAACGACGAGGTCGCTCTGCGCGCCAACTGGTTCGATGGCCGCGTCCGGTTCGATACCATCGAAGTTCCGGTCTGGCAGGCAAACACCCCAGACGGAGAGCAATTCGTACGTGCCAGCCGTAAGCAGCGGCGCTATGTGGACTACCATCTCTTCCTCAGCGACGAGACGGTTGCCAGGATTGCCGACCTCGCGCACTCCGTCAAGGAGGCCAGCGAGGGCGAATTCCTCGTGGGTGCCAGCTACGGTTACACCTTCGAGTGGTCGCACCCGGCGAGCGGACACCTTTCGCTCGGCAAACTGCTGCGCGCCCCGGAGATCGATTTCATCGCGGGTCCGCCCAGTTACCGCAACCGCGAGCCCGGCGGAACCGCCGCCTTCCCTTGCCCGATCGACAGCCTTGCCCTCAACGGCAAGCTGTACCTGAGCGAAGAAGACTTCAAGACCAGCCTCAGCACCGGGGTGGAGCCAGACGACTTCAACCCGGCCCTCAAGACTCCGCAGGCTCTGGACAGCGTCCACTGGCGCGGCGTCGGAGCCGCCCTCGCCCACGGTGCGGGCGTCTGCTGGATGGACCTTTGGGGCAACGGCTGGCTGAACACGTCCAGCATTTGGGACCGAGGGGCCAAGGTGCGCGAAGCCCTAACGCTCCGAATGGGCGCTCCCGCCCAGGACCCAGACGTCATCGTCTTCATCGACGAGCGTGCCCTCGCCTACCTCGTAGACGGCAACGCCTTCCGGCTGCTCGTCCAAAACGTGCGCGAGTCCATCCTCCGGGCCGGCCTCAGCGCAGGCTTCTACCTCCTGAGCGACCTTGCCCACCGGGAGCACTTCCCCGAAGCCAAGCTCTACCTCTTCCTCAACGCCTGGGACGTTCGCCCCGAGCTGCGCACTGCGATCAAGAACCGCCTTCAGAAGGACGACAAGGTCCTCTTCTGGCTCTACTCGGCCGGTCTCTTCGACGGCGGACGGGATTCCCTTGAGCGGGTACGCGAGGTGACCGGCATCGCCCTCAAGCCTCAGCCGTTCCACTCCCGGTCCGGCTCGACGATCTTGAACCGACGCCATCCCCTCTGCGAGGCGTTCCCCGAGCGCCAGCTAAGCGCGATCCGGCAACTGGAGCCCAGCTACTTCGCGATCCCCGAGGACGCGGTTGTCCTCGGCGAGTACTCGCAGACCGGTCTGCCCAGCTTCGTGGTTAAGCAGTACAACGGCGAGACCGATGCCGGCGGCGTCTGGACCTCGGTGTTCCTAGGCGAACCCCATGTGAATCCCCAACTGATGCGGGCTCTGGCCAACATGGCGGGCGCCCACGTATGGAGCTTCCAGGACGACGTGGTCCACGTTCGCCCTCCGTTCCTCACCGTGCACTGCAGCGGGGCGGGCACCCGAACGATCGCCCTGCCGAGCAACTGGAGCGCCTACAGTCTCCTCACCGACCAGTGGATGGCGACCGAAGGCTTCCACCTCAAGTTCCACGGGAACGACGGCACCACGCTCGTCTTCCTGGTCGGGAACCACGCGGAGATCGAGCACCTTCTCGAGCGCCCGAAGGACGACCTTCTCACCATGGCGGCGCTTCCTCCCCGGGATACCAACGTCCGTGAGGACCTCGCCAGCTTCGACGTCCCGATCATGAAGCTGGGCGAGTGGATGGGCGAGAACTCCGACTCCGAGGACAACGTGGACGAGTGGTTCCTCCGCCCGATCCAGGAAGTCGAGGAGCAGACTGAGGTTTCGGATTCCGACGATTCCAGCCGAGGACGTGGCCGTGGACGCCGACGTCGCCGATCAGGCCGAGGTGGAACCGAGGAAGGAGCAACCTTCCGAAGGGAGCCTTCCGGCACCGTCGTTCGCGACGCCGATACGGACATGAGCGTCATGTTCCGGAAGCGAGACTAACGTGGCATTTCGCGCAGGATACGTGGCACTGATTGGGAAGCCCAACGTTGGGAAGAGCACCCTGCTCAACCGAATCGTTGGGCAGAAGGTCTCCATCGTGAGCAACAAGCCGCAAACCACGCGGCGCAAAGTTACTGGCATCGCCCACGGCCCAGATTTCCAGATCGTGTTCACGGACACTCCGGGAATCCACGAGCCACATACCCGGCTTGGCAAGTCGATGATCGACGCGGCCAAGGCCGCGCTAAGCGGAGTGGACCTCATCATCTACGTCGCGGACGGATCTCACCACCCCGGCGAGCAAGACGAGCAAATCGCCAAGATGCTCAAAGTGTCCGCTCCAGACATCCCCATCCTGGTTTGCATGAACAAGATGGACCTGCTGAAGGCGGAAAGCGTGGAGCGCAACGTCACCGGCTACACCAAGATGCTGGGAACGGACGACTACATGATGACCACCGCTACCCGCGGCGACAACGTCGCGCTCTTTACCCAGATGATCGTGGATCGGCTACCCGAGGCTCCGCCAATTTTCGCCGAAGACGAGTTCACCGATCAATCCAGCCGTTTCATGACCGCCGAGTTTGTACGTGAGAAGATCCTCCAGGCAACCCGCCAAGAAGTCCCCCACGCCACTGCCGTCATGGTGGAGGATTGGGAGGAAACCCCCGAGCGCACCCACATCCGCGCCACCATCCTGGTGGAGCGAGCGAGTCAGCGCGCGATCGTGATCGGCAAGGGCGGCTCGATGCTCAAGAAAGTCGGGACTCAGGCGCGGGCGGACATCGAAGAACTGCTCGGCAAGCCGGTGTTCCTAGAGCTTCACGTAACGGTGGAAGAGGACTGGCGAATGAACCCGCGCCTCCTTCACGAACTGAACTACAGCGATTAGCCTCATCCGCAAACAAGAAGCCCCGGCGCCTTGCGGCGGCCGGGCTTCGTTCTGTTTGACCAGGTCTAGGAGCTGACCGGAACCGGCTTAAGCTCCATCCGAACGTCGCCCGTTACCGCGCTGACGTCGAGCGAGCCCGTGCCACCGCCCAGGCGACCCGTGATCCGCTGCTCCTGCTTGGCCTCGTCCTGAAGCTCTAGACCGCAACTCACGTCGCCTCGCAGCGTGGAGAGGGTCACCCGGCAATCGCTCCCGTCCGGGGTCAGGATCTTGGAATCTCCGTTGACCGTTCGGACGCTCACCGTTCCGGTGATCGGCTCGTCGAGTTCCAAGTAGACGTCTCCCGACACCGACTCGACGGCGATCGCCTTACCCGATACTCCGCTGAGGTGGGCATCCCCACTGGCGGTTCTGGCCGTGATGTTCCCCTGAACCCGGGCGATCTTGAGGTCGCCCGATTTGCTCTCGATGAGGACCGAGGCCGAGAAGCAATCCTCGATCGCCAGGTCGCCGCTTGCGCTCTGGACCTCGATCGGCCCGGAGAGACCTTTGAGGCGGACGTCGCCGCTGCGGGCGTTGACCCTAGCCGGGGACTTGGTATCGATCACGAGGATGTCACCCGACTCGGACCGGATGTCCACTTCGGCGCCTGACGAGAGTTGGACGTCCAGGTTCACGTGGAGTCCGGGCACATCGGGCTGGCGAATCAGGACTTCATGCTCGCTCTCCTCGATGATGAGGGTGTAAGCGTCGGCTCGCGCCTTGAGCTCTTCCTGGGTGCCCCCTCGGAACCTGGCCTCCGCGCGAACGGTCCCGTGATCGTAGCCGCTTGAGACCCGAATGTCTCCGAGCGGGTTCTCAATCCGAACCTTCTTGCCCTCCGCTACCGAGATCGGAAGCGTGACCTCACGGCTCTGCTGGCTACCGAAGATTCCGAAGTCCAGGTTGCCTTTGCTGACCTTCTCAAGCCCCTCAGCGAGCGCTTCGAACCCCTTGTGGGCGCTCTCGCGCGTCTGTCGGGCGACCTCCTGCCAGTTAATCGACTCGACTTCCTTCCCGGCCTTCTCGATGGCGTCCAGGATGGAGCGGAACGGATCCTTGGGTCCGCCAGGCGGAGGCGGAGGAGTTGCCCCGGGCGGCGGGGGAGGAGGCGCGGTTTCGCCGCTGGCCGCCGCGCCCTC